>NZ_JBDTTP010000012.1:0-75664 GCF_039930565.1 Flavobacterium sp.
CTTGAGATTTCATTTGTCAAAAAAAGTGGTTTGTCGTTCACAAAAACTTTATACATTTGTACTATGATTTTTAATAAAGATACTGCCGAAAAAACAGCCGAATTGCTTTTGCAAATAAATGCAATTAAATTGAATCCAGAAAATCCTTTTACATGGGCTTCTGGATGGAAATCACCTATTTATTGTGATAACAGGCTAATACTCTCTTTTCCAATGATAAGAAATTATGTCAGAGATGAATTTGCAAAAAACATTGAGAAACAATTTGGAAAACCCGATGTTATTGCAGGGGTTGCCACAGGGGCAATTGGAATCGGTATTTTAGTAGCAGAAAGCCTTGGATTGCCATTTGTATATGTTCGTCCGGAACCAAAAAAACACGGAAGACAAAATCAGGTTGAAGGCTTTTTGCAAAAAGGCCAAAATGTGGTTGTAGTTGAAGATTTAATTAGTACCGGAAATAGTAGCCTGATGGCTGTAGAAGCATTACGTAATGAAGGAGCGAATATTAAAGGAATGGCTGCCATTTTTACTTATGGTTTTAATGTTGCCGAGGAAAACTTCAAAAAGGCCAATGTAGATTTGTATTCATTGAGCAATTACGCTAATTTATTAGAATTGGCTGTAGAAAAACAATACATTTCTGAAGATAACCTGAGCGCTTTGCAGGAATGGAGTGTTACACCATCAACTTGGGGTCAGGAATAATTGTAGAAACAAAAAATAAAAAATATGAACTTAGAAAGTCCAAAAGTTACTGTTCAGAAATCAGCCCAGGAATTATTTGATTTATTATCTGATGTAAAGAATTTTGAAAAATTAATGCCTGATAATATCGCTAAGTTTGAAGTGACCGGCGAAGATGCTTTTATTTTTGGACTGAAAGGTATGCCGGAAATAAAACTGAAAATGAAAGAGAAATCAGCACCAAGCCAAATTGTTTTAGGAGCAGCAAGTGATAAGCTTCCTTTTACTCTGGTTTCTGACATTGAAAGTATTTCAAATTCGGAAAGTGCTGTTCAATTAAAATTTGAAGGAGAGTTTAACGCCATGATGGCCATGATGATCAAAGGACCGATTAGTAAATTTATTGAGACTTTGGCCAACAATATGACTAAGCTTTAATCAATTATTAATTTACTCACATAAACAAAAAAGTCCGATTTTACAATCGGACTTTTTTTGTCTATTACTTTTCCAACTACTTTAAAAACTTCATAAAAACAATTCGTCCTCAAAAAAATACAGTTCAGAAATATAAATTATTTTCCCGCCAATTAATAATCGAAGTTTGGACTATCAAACTAAAATACATCAAATGGAACCAGCTATTAAGATTTTAATTTACATTCATGCCTTTTTTGGAGGACTTGGGTTGATTACAGGGATTGGAAGTGTCATTGTAAAAAAAGGCAGTATCCTGCATAAGAGAATGGGAAAACTATTTTCTTTGGGAATGATAACCAGTTCTCTTATTTCAATACCTATTTGCTGGATGCCAAATCATCAAAATGTATTTTTATTCCTTATCGGATTGTTTACGATTTATCTGGTTATCTCCGGCAACAGAGCGTTAACTTTCAAACATAAATTAAAAGCAGATTTAATTGACAGGATAATTTCAGGCAGCATGCTTTTCTTTTCTGTAATAATGATTTCGTTAGGATTGTATTGTCAATTAAACATTATTGCAAACGGAATTTTGTTTACTTTCTTTGGTGGATTTGGTTTTTATATGACCGTTAAAGATTTTATCTTTTTCAGGAATTTTTCAGAAACTAACAGAAACTGGCTTTCAAAACACATAGGAAAAATGATTGGCGCTTTAATTGCATCAATTACTGCTTATATAGTAGCAGGATTAGGAATTGGGAATTTAATTGCATGGATAACGCCTTCAATATTAGGAACTTTTTATATCATTTATTGGAATAAAAAGATAGAGCCTAAAAAAGTAATAGTACAAAAGATTTAAATTTTATATAAATGTTTCAGAATTACCTTTAGATTTTTTTTAAATTTTTGAACTTTAAAATTCCTCTAATAGAGCATCATAATTTCTTTAATATCAAATTCTGAAACCGAATCGTCTTCGAGTAAAATTTGTATTTTTCCAACAGGCGAAACACCCTGAATTATTCCCATAAAATTTGAATTATCCAAATTTTTAAAAGGCATTGGAACACCTTTTCTGAAAAGTGAATTAAAATATTCCTTCCAGAAATCATCAGATTTTGTTTGCCATGATTCAATTCTCTGTTTCATTTTATTTACAATTAATTCAGGAAGGAGATCTTTATTAAATTCGGTGCTGCAAATTAATTTTAATGAAGAAGCGTTAGGTAAATTTTCAAATTTGGTTTGGTTGACATTGAGTCCAATTCCAACCACTGACACAATTCTGCCATTACTTTTTATCGTATTTTCTATTAAGATGCCTCCAATTTTTTTATTATATGACATAATGTCGTTAGGCCACTTTATAGTTAAATCAGGAATATTCAATGATTTTAAAGCATCAATAACTGATAACGAAACAATAATACTCAGATTAAATACTTGTAAACTATCATAAAGAAAATCTTTAACCAAAACACTCATTGTTAAGTTCTTACCAGCCTCCGAAAGCCACTTCGACCCCATTTGTCCTTTTCCTTTTGTTTGATTTTCAGCCGTTACCACCACAAAATTCTCCAGTTCTTCCTGACTTGACAATGCCTTTAGAAAGTCATTAGTAGAATCTATGGCATCGAGTTTGATTAGTTTCATTAAAGCAATTTAAATAACTTAATTTAATATTTTGTTAAGGTTCAAAATTAATAACAAAATTTGGTAACTTTACAAAATCATATAAAATAATTCATGGCGAAAAAGACTATTAATAACGATGTTCTGTTGGCGAACATAATCAAAGGAATTGAAGAAGTAAAAGGAAACGATATTGATATTCTTGATCTAAGGGAAATAGACACTGCTGTTTGTGACTATTTTGTAATTTGCAACGGAAGCTCTAACACTCAGGTTAACGCAATTGTAAATTCAATTCAAAAAACAGTATCCAAAGATTTAAAAGATAAACCCTGGCATGTAGAAGGAAGCGATAATGCAGAATGGGTATTAATGGATTATGTGCACATCGTAGTGCATGTTTTTCAAAAACATATTCGTGAATACTATAATATCGAGAGCCTGTGGGGTGATGCCAAAATAACTACAATAGAAAATAAATACTAAAAAGAACTTTCTCTAATGGCTAAAGATAATAATCCAAATCAGAATAAATTTAAAATAAGTCCCTGGTTAATATATACTGCAATACTTCTCGTATTTTTATTTATAAGTTTTGCTACCGGAGGATCTAGTTTGAGCGAGCCTATACAATTATCTCCTCCCAACTTCAATAATCTTTTGCAGAAAGGTGAAGTTGAAAAAGTAATTATATATAACAAATCAGAAACCGAAGTGTTTTTGACGGAAGCTGCACTTAAAAATCCGGCTAATAAAAAAGTAGCCAAGGATATGTTTAACGGACTAAATAAAGGCCCACATTACATCGTTAAAGTGGGAGATGTCCAAAACTTTGAAAAAACATTAAAAGCAGCCGTAGATCAGAAAAAATTAAAAGATTATTCTTTTCAGGAAAAAAATAACTGGAGCGATATTCTGATTAGCTTACTTCCAATCATTATTATCATTGGCGTTTGGATTTTCATTATGCGTAAAATGTCTGGCGGTGCCGCTGGTGGTGGTGGACAAATTTTTAATATTGGAAAATCGAAAGCTAAATTATTTGATGAAAAAACGGATATCAAAACTACATTTAAGGATGTTGCTGGTTTAGAAGGCGCAAAAGAGGAAATACAGGAAATTGTAGAATTTCTTAAAAACCCTGAAAAATATACTAATCTTGGAGGTAAAATACCTAAGGGAGCATTACTTGTAGGCCCTCCCGGAACTGGTAAAACATTGCTTGCAAAAGCCGTTGCCGGAGAAGCTCAGGTACCTTTCTTTTCATTGTCAGGATCTGATTTTGTTGAAATGTTTGTGGGTGTTGGAGCATCACGTGTTCGTGATTTATTTAAGCAAGCAAAAGAAAAATCTCCAGCTATCATTTTCATTGATGAGATTGATGCTGTTGGCAGAGCAAGAGGAAAAAGCAATATGTCAGGCGGAAACGACGAGAGAGAAAACACTTTAAACCAGTTATTGACTGAAATGGATGGTTTTGGAACTAACTCTAACGTAATTGTTTTAGCAGCAACTAATAGAGCTGATGTTCTTGACAAGGCTTTGATGCGTGCCGGTCGTTTTGACAGACAAATTTTTGTTGACTTACCGGATATCCGTGAAAGAGCTGAAATTTTTCAAGTCCATCTGGCTCCTATAAAAAAAGTAGAAGGTCTTGATCTAGATTTCCTTGCAAAACAAACTCCAGGATTTTCTGGTGCAGACATTGCCAATGTTTGTAATGAAGCGGCCTTAATTGCTGCACGTAACAACAAAACTGCTGTAGACAGGCAAGATTTTCTTGATGCTGTTGACAGGATCATTGGTGGTCTTGAAAAGAAAAATAAAATTATTACTCCTGAAGAAAAAAGAGCTATTGCTATTCATGAAGCGGGTCACGCAACCGTAAGCTGGATGTTAGAGCATGCTGCGCCACTTATTAAGGTGACTATTGTACCACGTGGACAAAGTTTAGGAGCTGCATGGTATCTTCCGGAAGAAAGACAAATCGTAAGAACTGACCAGATGCTAGACGAAATGTGTGCTACTATGGGAGGAAGAGCAGCCGAGAAAGTAACTTTTGACAGGATTTCTACCGGTGCCTTAAGTGATTTGGAAAAAGTAACACGTCAGGCTCGTGCGATGGTAACCATTTATGGATTGAATGATAAAATAGGAAATGTTACCTATTATGATTCAACAGGTCAAAGCGAATACAATTTCTCTAAACCATATTCTGATGAAACAGCAAAAATAATTGACAAAGAAATTTCAGAATTAATTGAAGGTCAATACCAAAGAGCTATTCAAATTTTAGAAGATAATAAAGACAAACTAAATCAGCTTGCCGATATTTTAATTGAAAAAGAGGTAATCTTTAAAGATGATCTTGAAAACATTTTCGGAAAACGTACTTTCGACAAAAATTTAGGCGAAGTGGTTTCCTAAACTTTAACGTAATAATTTAATATTTTTTAAAATCTTAATTCAAAACACCCTTTTGAATTAAGATTTTTTTATCTTTGAACGTTTTCAATTAACATGTAAAGTATTTCATATATAATGAGTTTTTTCAAAAAAATATTCGGTTCTGGCAGTGCCTCTTCTGATGAAGAACATGAAAGTGAATATGCAGGCGGTTCAACTTCTGAAAGTCATTTATCCATAGATGAAAAATTCATTTTTAATTTTAAAAAAAATGGAGGCAAATTTTTGTATTGTGAAAACAAACAGGAAGTAGCTGATCAATTTGAAAACATATTAGAAGAAAACGATTGGTTTGAAAGTGAAGTTTTATGTTTTGAACCCGGTCTTTTTAGCCTGTTGGATGAAAACAAATTAATTTATAAAGCTGCACCAAATCCAAAATTTTTATTAGCAGGATGTGAAAACCTGATTGGTGAGGAAGGTTCAATTTTATTTTCGTCAAAACAAATTAAACAAACCAAGCCAAACGAATTACCCGTAAATATTGTAATTATTGCAACTACCAGTCAAATTGTCTCTATAAAAAGTGATGGCTTAAGTGCCATAAAGCGTAAATACGAAAGAGATTACCCTACCAATATTACCACAATAAAATATTTCGAAAAAGCAAAAGAAGAAGATTTTACCCAATACGGAAGTGTTGCCAAAAATCTTTATTTGTTGCTTTTAGAAGATCTTTAAGATGAATGAAACACTAAAGAGAGCCATTTCCGGTGCTGTTTATATTGGATTATTATTAACTTCTATTCTGTTTTCTACTGAAAGCTTTATTGCGCTTTTTGGAGTTTTTCTAATTATTGCTGCTTATGAATTTTGTAATTTAGTAAATGTTAACAAAGTCATCTCTCTAATTTTTTCTTTTCTCCTTTATTCTACTGTCATTTTAATAAGTTTTTACAAAACAGAAACTGAAAATTATGTTAATACCTTTTTGAAAGACAATATTGAATTTATCATAAATATTGATTCCTTGTATACAGTACTACTTGTAATCACTTTAATAATATCAATAAAATGCATTGTGTTTTTATTTGACAGCACACAAGAAATAAGCACTATCTCAAAATATTTATATCTTTTAGGTTATATCATATTACCATTTATTTTCATCGTTAAAATTTCTTTTGGTATCAAAGATTATAATCCTAAAATTATCATTGGATTATTTATTCTTATTTGGACAAATGATACATTTGCTTATGTAGTAGGAAAGTCAGTGGGAAAACACAAATTATTTGAGCGTATTTCTCCTAAAAAAACAATTGAAGGTTTTATAGGCGGAACTATTTTTGCCATTCTTGCCGGTTTTTTGATTTCCAAATTATACATTAGACCGAATCCTGATTTCAGTCAAAAATCAATTTTAATATGGACAATAATTGCTTTAATTGTAAGCATTTTTGGAACTATTGGTGACCTTATTGAATCAAAATTCAAACGTATTGCCGGAGTAAAAGACAGTGGCGCCATAATGCCTGGACATGGAGGTGTATTAGATCGATTAGATAGTGTTATATTTGTAGCACCAGTTATATTTTTATTTTATCAAATTTTATATTATGTTTCATAAAGAAGGAGCCCAATCAATTTTATTCGGTACAGTTTTTACTGTTGCTGTACTTTTAATTGCTGACAAATTTATTGATATCTATTGGCTGAGAATGGCAGTTCAAATTGCTGCATTATTAGTTTTGATTATTATCTTGCAATTTTTTAGAAATCCCCAAAGGATTTCAGATAAAAACACAAACCAGATTCTTTCTCCGGTTGATGGTAAAATTGTCGTTATTGAAGAAGTATACGAAGGTGAATTTTTTAAAGATAAACGTTTGCAAGTTTCAATTTTTATGTCACCAATAAATGTGCATGTAACGCGCTATCCTATGGATGGTATCATAAAATTCAGCAAATATCATCCCGGAAAATTTCTCGTTGCCTGGCATCCAAAAGCAAGCGAAGAAAACGAAAGAACCACTGTGGTTATTGAAAATGAAAGCTTTGGACAGGTTTTATACAGACAAATAGCAGGTGCATTAGCCCGTAGAATTGTAAATTATGCTCAGGAAGGAATGCAGGTTGTTCAAGGCACTGATGCCGGATTTATTAAATTTGGCTCAAGAGTTGATTTATTTTTACCTTTAGGCACTCCAATTAATGTAGTACTCAACCAAAAAGCAATTGGAGGAAAAACTATTATTGCTACAAAAGCTTAATGACAGAAAAAGATTTAGATACACGTTTTTCAGAGGCTGTTGAAATAGCTTTAAAAATGACACAAGCCTCATTACCTCAGGACGTGCAGTTACGATTATATGCGTATTACAAACAGGCCACATTTGGTAGTGCCAATTACAATCAATCTGAACATTTTGATCTGCGTAATGCATTTAAAACTAATGCATGGATGCAAATCAGCCATATATCAGTTGAAGAAGCAAAAGAAAACTATATTGAAATCATTAATTCCTTAACATTAAAATAATTACGCATGAAGAATCAATTTAATCAGCTTTGGATTTTAGCTTCATTAATTACATTATTTTCATGTAATGATAAAAAATTAACGGAAGTTGTTGAAGTACCATTACCTACAAAGGAAGAGAAAATAACGATAGGAGTTCCGGAAGATGTAAAAGCTGAACCAGGATCCTTTGAACTTACAAAATTACCTTTTGCATATGATGCATTGGCACCGGCGATAAGATCATTAACAATGGAAACGCATTACTCAAAACATTATTTAACTTACACGAATAACTTAAATAAGGAAATTGCTACAACTGAGTTTGAAAATGCTCCTATTGAAGATATATTAAAAAAATTAGATATGAACAACGCGAAACTTCGCCAAAGCGCAGGAGGTTATTACAATCATACTTTATATTTTAATAATTTAACCCCAAAGGAACAACCCCCTAAAGACACCTTAGCTGGTTCTATAAGTAAGGAATTTGGGTCTTTTGCAAATCTTACCAGTCAATTTAAAAATGAGGCCACAAAACAATTTGGTTCAGGATGGGTTTGGCTAGTTGTTGATAAAGCTGGAAAATTACAAATTACAACTACTGAAAATCAGGACAATCCTTTAATGAGAAATGCCTTAATTCCCGGAACACCAATTTTAGGAATAGATTTATGGGAACATGCATATTATCTTGATTATCAAAACAGAAAAGGAAGTTATATTGATGCTTTTTATAAATTAATCAATTGGGAAAAAGTAAATGAAAATTATAAAACTGCGCTAACAAAAGTGAAAAAATATTAAATTATTAAAAGCTTAAATAAAAAGGGCTGATGAATTTGAATAGAATCCATCAGCCCTTTTTATTTTTTTGACATTCAGCTTTATATACCTGCAATCACCTTTATTTCATCAATAATTCTTAATGCCAGAACATCTGCTTTTTCCTGTGATGGCGCTTCAGTATAAATTCTTATAATTGGTTCTGTATTTGATTTTCTTAAATGAACCCATTCATTTTCAAAATCAATTTTTACACCATCAATTGTAGTAATATCTTCGTTTTTATATTTTTGGGTCATGGCAAGTAAAATGGCATCAACATCAATTTGAGGTGTCAATTCAATTTTATTCTTGCTCATATAATATTCAGGATAGGAAGCCCTTAAAGCCGAAACTGATGTCTTTTTGTTTGCTAAATGCGTTAAAAATAATGCTACTCCTACCAAGCTATCCCTCCCATAATGCGACTCAGGGTATATAATTCCTCCATTACCCTCCCCTCCTATAACCGCATTATTTTTTTTCATCAGTTCAACTACATTCACCTCTCCTACTGCACTGGCTTCATATTTTCCGTTATGCCCAACTGTTACATCTCGTAATGCGCGTGAAGAAGACATATTCGAAACTGTATTTCCAGGAGTTTTACTTAACACATAATCGGCGCAAGCCACTAAAGTATATTCTTCTCCAAACATTTCTCCGTCTTCGCTTATAAATGCCAAACGATCTACATCCGGATCTACCACTACTCCTAAATGGGCTTTCTCTTTTACAACTAATTCTGAAATATCTGTTAAATGTTCTTTTAAAGGTTCCGGATTATGGGGAAAATGACCGTTTGGTTCACAATATAATTTCACCACTTCAACTCCCATTAACTCTAATAATCTTGGAATTATAATTCCCCCTGAAGAATTAACTCCATCAACAACGACCTTAAATTTAGCAGCTTTTACAGCTTCAATATCTACCAAAGGCAGATTCAAAACTTCATCAATATGAATATCCATATAGGCATCATTCACTGTTATTTCGCCTAAATTATCTACATCTGAAAAATCGAAAGCTTCAGCATCAGCAATTTCAAGAATTTTTAAACCTTCATCTCCACTCAGAAACTCCCCTTTTTCATTTAATAATTTCAAGGCATTCCATTGTTTTGGATTGTGGGAAGCTGTTAAAATAATTCCGCCATCCGCTTTTTCTAAAGGCACGGCAATTTCTACTGTTGGTGTTGTCGAAAGTCCCAGATCTATTACATTAATTCCTAAACCTATCAATGTGTTTACAACAAGATTATGAATCATTGGGCCGGAAATTCTGGCATCACGCCCAATAACAACAGTCAATTTTTCTTTTGAAGTATTATTTTTTAGAAAGGTTCCATATGCTGATGCAAATTTTACTGCATCAACAGGAGTAAGGTTATCACCTACTTTTCCACCGATTGTTCCTCGTATTCCTGAAATCGATTTTATTAAAGTCATTTTTATGAATTATGGTTATTTATTACAAATATAAAAAAGTTACTGAGTTACTAGGGTTACTGGATGATAAGATTATAATATATATATAAGTTTACCTAAACGTAATTTTGTAACAAAATGATTTAAAAAAGTTTTTATACATTTACAAGATAACTTGAATTCTTATATTCCCGAATATTAATATTACACAAAATGAATTTTCTTGCCCACATCTATCTTTCTGGTGACAATGATTTTATAAAAATTGGTAATTTTATGGCAGACGGAATTCGTGGTAAACACTATGAACATTTTCCTGAAGACGTAAAAAAAGGGATTATTCTACACCGTTCTATTGATACTTATACTGATTCTCATGATGTATTCAGACAAAGTACTAAAAGATTACATGAAAAATACCACCATTATGCGGGAGTAATTGTAGATATTATTTACGATCATTTTTTAGCTAAAAACTGGAAGGTTTATTCTGATGAAAAATTAGACAATTTCATTAATAAATTTTACCGGTCATTACATGAAAATTATGAAATTCTGACTGAGAAAACCCAGGATTTAATGCCATACATGATAAAACAAAACTGGCTGTTAAGCTATCAGACTATTGAAGGAATCCATCAGATTTTGACACAAATGGACCGAAGATCAAAAAATGCTTCAAAAATGCAATTTGCCAGTGAAGATTTAAAAGAATTTTATTCGGAATTTGAACAGGAATTCACCTTGTTTTTTGAAGATATAAAAAGACACTCAAAAGAAAAGCTGCTTACTTTAAAGGATCAGTAATTTAAAAAGCGTAACAGCTTATAATTTTAATAATTTATTATAAAACTTCAAATGTTAAGGCTAAATTTGCAGTACACTAACTTTTAAAAGATAATGTTTAAAAATTTTTTTCGGAAATTAGAAGGAATTATTGCTTTTGGACAATCCATATTGACTCCAAAACAATTTATATTTTTATCAAGTGTTTTAGTTGGCATATCCTGTTCCCTGGCAGTAATTATATTAAAAACATTTGCTCATAGCGTTTTTTCCTTTGCAACCTACATAAACGGAATTTTAAAATTGAGTTTTATCAATAGTATTTTACCGATAATTGGTATTTTGTTAACCGTATTTGTTGTTAAAAAGATTTTAAACGGCAACATTCAAAAAGGTACTTCACAAATTTTATACGCTGTAGCCAAAAAAGCAAGTATAATTCCGAAAAAGCAAATGTATGCTCAAATTGTCACAAGCTCGTTAACGGTGGGTTTAGGCGGTTCAGCTGGTTTAGAAAGCCCAATTGTAATAACCGGTGCTGCATTTGGGTCAAATTATGCCCAAAATTATAAATTAGCTTATAAAGACAGAACATTACTTATTGGCTGTGGAGTAGCAGCTGGTATATCTGCTGCCTTTAATGCTCCTATTGCCGGGGTTTTATTTGCAATTGAAGTTTTATTAGTAGATGTGAGCATTTCAGCTTTCACCCCTATTATGATTTCTGCTGCTACAGGCGCTTTGGTTTCTGCCATACTTCTGGATGAAACTATTTTATTATCTTTCAAAAAACAAGAAACATTTGATTATAATAACATTCCCTTTTACTTAATTTTAGGAATACTGACAGGTCTGGTAGCCATCTATTATTCCAGAAATTTTCAGCGGGTGGAACACTATTTTTCCACTTTAAAAATGGGACCTTACAAAAAAGCTTTATTTGGATCTTCTCTTTTAGCTGCTTTAATTTTTATTTTTCCTACTCTTTTTGGAGAAGGTTATGAAAGTATTAAAACACTATCTGAAAATGATCCGGGACAATTGTTGGACAATACTTTATTTGGGGATTTCAGAAATAACCAATGGGTTTTGCTTGTTTTTGTAGGTTGTACGATGATGGTTAAAGTTTTTGCCTCGGGACTAACCCTTGGAAGCGGAGGAAATGGAGGGAATTTTGCGCCTTCTTTATTTATGGGATCTTATTTGGGATATTTTTTTTCAAAATTCATTAGCCTGACTGGCTTATCACAGTTACCAATCAGTAATTTTACTATGGTGGGAATGGCAGGTATTTTGAGTGGATTATTCCATGCCCCTCTTACCGCAATTTTTTTGATAGCCGAAATAACGGGCGGATATGGTTTAATGATACCGCTTATGATTGTTTCTTCAATAAGTTTTGCTATTTCTAAACGTTTTGAAAAATATTCGCTTGATGTAAAAAATCTGGCTAAAAAAGGACATGCTTTTACGAGTAATAAAGATTCAAATATTCTATCGACCTTAGATATCAATCATATTATACAAACAGATTATCTTACTGTTTCCCCAGATGAAAACTTAAGTAAACTGGTTGATTTGATTTCCCATTCTAATCAGGTGGTTTTTGCCGTGGTAAGTAAGGAAAATGAACTCGTTGGTATTGTTCATTTTAATGATATCAGGGAAATTATTTTTAATCCTTACAGAGTAAAATATACGATGGTAAAAGATATCATGAAAACTCCTGCCTCCATAATTGACTCTTTTGATAGTATGGAAATTGTAATGCGAAAATTTGAAATTTCAAAAACAGCATTTCTTCCTGTTTTACAAGACGGCAAATATTATGGTTTTATCTCTAAGTCTATAGCGCTAGATGCTTACAGAACAAAATTACGCTCTATGACAATAGAATAATTTTAATTTTGAGGAACATTAAAAAAATAATAGTACCATTTTTTAGATTAGTCATTTTGTTACAATTTTTAACATAAACTTCTATACTGTAGCACAAAAAGAATAAATCAAAATGGTAACTTTGCTTTTTGCTCAAATTTATGTTAGAAAAAGACAATACTATTGAAGTTCTTGGTGCAAGAGTTCATAATTTAAAAAATATAGACATCTCTATTCCGCGTGAAAAACTGGTTGTAATTACCGGTTTATCAGGTTCGGGTAAATCCTCTTTGGCATTTGACACAATTTATGCCGAAGGCCAGCGTCGTTATGTAGAAACTTTTTCGGCTTATGCCAGACAGTTTCTTGGTGGTTTAGAACGTCCTGATGTTGATAAAATTGACGGTCTTTCTCCAGTAATTGCAATTGAACAAAAAACAACCAGTAAAAGCCCTCGTTCTACTGTTGGAACTATTACTGAAATATATGATTTCCTAAGACTTCTTTATGCTCGTGGCGCAGATGCTTACAGTTACAACACGGGAGAGAAAATGGTTTCTTATTCTGATGAACAGATTAAAGATTTGATCATGCAGGATTTTACTGGAAAACGTATCAACATTCTGGCTCCGATTATTCGAGCCAGAAAGGGGCATTACGCCGAATTATTCCAGCAAATTACCAAACAGGGATTTTTGAAAGTTCGCGTTAATGGCGAAGTTCAGGATTTAGTTTCCGGAATGAAATTAGATCGTTACAAAACCCATGATATTGAAATTGTCGTGGACAGAATGTTGATCGAAGATACGGCAGACAATCAAAAAAGATTGGCCGAAAGTATCAATACCGCAATGCATCACGGCGAAAATGTACTGATGATTTTAGATCAGGATACCAATGAAGTGCGCTATTTCAGCAGGAATTTGATGTGTCCTACAACCGGAATATCCTATCAAAATCCGGAACCCAATTTATTTTCGTTCAACTCCCCAAAAGGAGCCTGTCCGCATTGTAACGGATTGGGAACAGTTCATGAAATCAATGCCAAAAAAATTATTCCAAATCCTAAATTATCAATTAAAGCGGGTGGTTTTGCTCCGCTTGGCGAATATAAATCGTCCTGGATTTTCAAGCAATTAGAAGTTATTGGAGAGAAATTCGGTTTCAAAATCACAGATGCGATTGAGAAAATTCCGGAAGAAGCCATGACCATGATTCTCTATGGCGGAAAAGATAAATTTGTCGTTAATTCAAAAGATTTAGGGGTTACACGTGACTATAAAATAGATTTTGAAGGAATATCCAATTTCATCAAAAATCAATTTGACGAAACTTCTTCGACGACAATAAAACGTTGGGCAAAAGATTTTATGGACGAAATCAACTGTCCGGTTTGTGATGGTTCCCGCTTGAAAAAAGAATCTCAGTTTTTTAGGGTCAACGGAAAAAATATCACAGAATTATGTGAGATGGATATTTCCGATTTAACAGCGTGGTTTAAAGATCTAAATAGTCATTTATCGGACAAACAGCTTTTAATTGCTTCTGAAGTGGTTAAAGAAATCAAAGACCGTTTAAACTTCCTGATGAATGTTGGTTTGAATTATCTGGCTTTAAGCCGAAGTTCAAAATCACTTTCCGGAGGTGAAGCACAGCGTATTCGTCTTGCCACACAAATTGGTTCGCAATTGGTTGGTGTTTTGTATATTCTGGATGAACCGAGTATTGGCTTGCATCAAAGAGATAATGAAAAACTGATTCATTCGTTAGAGCAACTACGTGATATCGGAAATTCGGTTATTGTGGTTGAACACGACAAAGATATGATCGAACGTGCTGATTATGTAATTGATATTGGCCCTAAAGCCGGAAAATATGGTGGAGAAATTATTAGTATCGGAACTCCTGCAGAAACTTTAAAATCGAACACGATTACCGCTCAGTATCTGAACGGTACAATGAAACTGGAGATTCCGAAAGTGCGCCGTAAAGGAAATGGTAAGTTTTTAAAACTAACCGGAGCAACAGGAAACAACCTTAAAAATGTATCAATCGAATTGCCTTTAGGGCAATTAATTTGCGTAACCGGAGTGTCAGGAAGTGGAAAATCGACTTTGATAAACGAAACCCTCTACCCTATTCTGAATGCCTATTATTTTAATGGTGTAAAAAAACCGCAGCCTTATAAAAAAATTGAAGGTTTAGAACATATTGACAAAGTAATTGATATTGACCAAAGTCCGATTGGAAGAACACCACGTTCTAATCCAGCGACTTATACGGAAGTTTTTACAGAAATCAGAAACCTGTTTACGATGACTTCTGAAAGTATGATTCGCGGTTATAAAGCGGGCCGTTTTAGTTTTAATGTAAAAGGCGGACGCTGCGAAACCTGCGAAGGCTCAGGTGTTCGAACTATCGAAATGAACTTTCTGCCGGATGTTTATGTAGAATGCGAAACCTGTCAGGGTAAACGTTTTAACAGGGAAACACTGGAAATTCGATACAAAGGAAAATCAATTTCGGATGTTTTGAATATGACGGTGGATGAAGCGGTTCCGTTTTTTGAAATGATTCCGAAAATTTACCGAAAAGTAAAAACGATTCAGGATGTTGGTTTAGGCTACATTACGCTTGGTCAGCAAAGCACAACGCTTTCCGGTGGGGAAGCGCAGCGTATAAAATTAGCCGGAGAATTGTCTAAAAAAGATACAGGAAACACATTCTACATTCTGGATGAACCAACTACGGGCCTACATTTCGAAGACATTCGTGTTTTAATGGACGTTATAAATAAACTAGTTGATAAAGGAAATACGATTCTCGTAATCGAACATAATATGGACGTGATTAAACTGGCTGATTACATTATAGATATTGGCCCTGAAGGCGGGAAAGGCGGCGGACAATTAATCGCAAAAGGAACTCCGGAAGAAGTTGCGAAAAATAAAAAAAGCTATACGGCTAAGTTTTTGAAAAAGGAATTGGAATAAGTATCACACCTTAAGATGTTACATTTTAATTAATAAACATGGGTTTTGTTATATTATTTTAAAAAAAGAACTAATTTAGTACGCCATTTTTGTCAACCTTTTTACTTTTTACATACTAGATAAAAACTATGAAACTAAAAGAAGAATTCAGCAGCGTTAATCAGTATTTTTTACCTAAAATTATTGATGAAGTAAATGATCAATATATTAAAGTGGCTAAAATAAAAGGTCAGGAAATTCCTTGGCACAATCACGAAAACGAAGATGAATTATTTTACATTGTGGCCGGTGAGCTTTTGATGGAAATTGAAAGTCAAGCCTCATTCACAATGAGTAAAGGTGATTTATTCGTTGTCAAAAAAGGCATAAATCACAGGGTTTCATCAGTTGAGGAATGTTTGATAATGCTAATTGAATCTAAAACTACAGAACATACAGGAAAAGTTAAGAGCAACATTACCAAATCAATTGAAGAGCAGATGTATTAAAAGATTTTCTTTTATTAACTAAAAGTTCAATTGAAAACAGTTGCCTTAGCCCTGATGGAAACGGCATCCTTTTGTGCCGGCGTTCGGCATAAAAGATAGAGTGTACAGCAGGAACGAGCTCCTGAAAAATAAATTAATAATACACAGAAAATGAGATTAGAAGATTTTGATAACGATGAGGATAGAATTATCCAGGATCGTTTGAAACAAAAAACATGGAATGAAATCAGGTCAAATGACAGCTGGGCGATTTTTAAAATCATGGCTGAATTTGTGAATGGGTATGAAAGTATGGGACGAATTGGTCCGTGTGTATCAATTTTTGGATCGGCAAGAACAAAACCGGAGGATAAATATTATTTACTGGCTGAAAAAATTGCCTTTAAAATTAGTAAAGCAGGTTATGGTGTGATCACAGGAGGTGGTCCCGGAATAATGGAAGCCGGAAATAAAGGTGCTCATTTAGGAGGCGGAATTTCTGTAGGACTTAATATCGAACTGCCTTTTGAACAGCATTTTAATCCTTACATTGATCACGATAAAAACTTAAATTTCGATTACTTTTTTGTTAGAAAAGTAATGTTTGTAAAATATTCTCAGGGTTTTGTAGTAATGCCGGGAGGTTTTGGAACTTTGGATGAGATGTTTGAAGCAATTACCCTCATTCAGACGAAAAAAATTGGAAAATTTCCAATTATACTGGTTGGACATGAGTTCTGGTCGGGATTGATCGAATGGATAAAAACTGTTTTGGTTGAAAAAATGCAGACTGTAAGTCCTGATGATTTAAACTTATTCAAAATAGTTGACACTGAAGATGAAGTGGTTGAAGCTTTAGATAAATTCTACAAGAAATACGATTTGAGTCCAAACTTCTAAATACAAAGTTTAAACCCTCTACTTTATTCAAACTCATTTAAGAGAAGCCTTTACTTAATTGAATACATTACCAAAGGGTCTAAAACTATTTTTATCAAAAAATTGAAGCTGTTTTTTAAACAGCTTTTTTTATATTATTTTTACAAAAACCAAAAGCTGCTGCTACTCGTAACTTAAGTAATAGTACACCCATTAATTTTGAGCCATCCTTGAAATCATATTATAAAATTATATTCTACATTTTTGTTTTATTGAATTCGGTAAAACAATATGCACAACATCATTCTAAGATGGATGTGGCGGTCAGTATTGAACTAAAAACACTTCATGTACAACAGGATATTACCTATTTTAACACTTCATCCGATACCCTTACTACAATTGTTCTAAATGATTGGAACAATGCTTTTTCTGACAAGAATACACCTCTGGGAAGACGGTTTTCGGATGAATTTTATCGCGGTTTTCATTTGGCTAATGCCGAAGAACGCGGAAGTACAACAATTTTGAATCTTTCAGCTGTTGACGATTCAGCTTTTGAATGGGAACGAACTGAAAAAAACCCTGATTATATTATTGTAAAGCTGAAACAAAAACTGTATCCCGGTGAAAAAACAGAGTTACATATCACCTATATTTCAAAAATCCCGAGTGATAAATTTACGCGGTACGGTCATAATCAAAATGGCGTAATGAATTTAAAAAACTGGTTCCTGTGTCCGGCACGTTTCGAAAATCATGAATTTATTAAATACAATAATTATAACCTGGATGATATTGCAAATGCTTCCTGCGATTATGAAATTTCAGTAAAAATCCCCAATAGTTATTCTATTACAACAGATTTGAATTCGGTTACAAAAGATGTAACAAATACTCAATCTATTACCTACTCATTTTCAGGAAATCAAAGAACTGATTTTAATTTGTTCATTGAAAAGCAAAACAGTTTCAAAACCTACGAAAACGGTTCAATAGAAATCCTTTCCAATTTAAAGAACAAGAAACTTGACGAAATTCAAAAAGCAATCATCATCAATCGGATTGTGACTTTTACCAGTGCGTTTATTGGAAAATATTCACATGAAAAAATCACGGTTTCGGAGACTGATTATGATAGAAATCCCTTTTATGGATTAAATCAGCTTCCTTCATTTATCAGTCCGTTTACTGATGAATTTGTATTTGAAATCAAATTCTTAAAAACCTATCTGAATAATTATTTAAAAAATAGTTTGCGTTTAGATCCGCGAAAAGACAGCTGGATTTATGACGGAATTCAGATTTACACCATGATGAAATACATGGAAGAAAACCATTTGGATCAAAAAATGCTGGGAAGCCTTTCAAAAATGAGACTTCTGAAAAGTTATAACGTTACCAATCTGACTTTTAATGAGCAATACAGCTATTATTACATGCTGATGGCCCGAAAAAATCTGGACCAGCCAATTGGCGCTCCAAAAAACACATTCATAAAATTCAATGAACAAATTGCCGGTAAATACCGTGCAGGTTTAAGTCTGAGTTATCTTGATGATTACCTGAATAATGATATTGTACCTCAAAGCGTTCAGGAATTTTACAGCATGAATACAACACAGCAAGTAAACAGGTCTGATTTTGAAAAAATTTTAATTCACAATTCTCCAAAAAATATAGACTGGTTTTTTAAAACTATTATTGATTCTCGAGATATCATCGATTATAAGTTTTTGGCTGTTTCGAGAACAAAAGATTTAATTCGGTTTTCTGTAAAGAATAAAACGAATGCATTTGCTCCAATTCCTGTTTACGGACTTAAAAAAAACAAAGTAGTTTTTAAACAGTGGATTGAGCCTAAAAATATCGATTCGGTATACATTTTCGAAAGAAAAAATGCAGATAAAATAGTGCTTAATTATGATAATGAAGTTCCGGAATATAATTTAAGAAATAACTGGAAATCGCTAAAAAGTCTTACTATAACCAATCGTCCCATAAAATTTAATTTTATGAAAGACCTGGAAGATCCTTACTATAATCAGATTTTATATGTGCCTACCCTTACCTATAATTTATATGACGGTTTTACACCCGGAATACGATTTCATAACAAAACAATATTAGACAAACCTTTTATATTCGACATTAATCCTGCGTATTCGCTCAAAACAGCATCCCTATCAGGTTCTTCTGCATTTTCATATAATCACAACTATCGAAACAGTACACTATATAATGTAAGATATTCTATAAGTCAGAATTATTTTCATTATGCTGAGGATGCCAACTATTTCAGATTGAATCCGATGGTGCAGTTAAGAATTCGGGAAGAAAATTTCAGGGACAACAGAAAACAACTGATCATGGTACGCCAAGTAATTGTAAATCGCGAAGAAAGTAAATTTGTAACAGACAATTCAGAGCCTAATTATTCTGTTTTTAATGCGCGTTATATCAACACAAAAACAGAATTGATTAATCATTTCAGTTTCATGACAGATGTACAATTTTCAGGTGGTTTTGGAAAAATGTCCGGAGAAATTGAATACAGGAGACTATTTGATGATAATCGTAAACTTAATTTAAGATTATATGCCGGAAGCTTCTTATACAACAAAACAAACTCAGATTATTTTAGTTTTGGCTTAGACAGGCCTACGGATTATCTATTCGACTATAACTTTTATGGAAGATCAGAAAGCACCGGTTTTTTCAGCCAGCAGTTTATTATGGCAGAAGGAGGTTTTAAATCTAAATTAGCCCCCTCTTTTGCCAACCAATGGATGACAACTCTGAATACCAGTTATTCACTTTGGAACTGGATTGAAGTTTACGGAGACATTGGTTTTCTAAAAAACAAACATCAAAGTGAAAATTTTGTTTACGATAGTGGTATCCGATTAAACCTGGTTCCTGACTATTTTGAAGTATTTTTTCCAGTCTATTCTAATAATGGATGGGAAATTTCTCAAAATAATTACAATGAAAAAATACGATTTGTGATCACATTATCACCCAAAACATTAATCAATCTTTTTACCCGAAAATGGTTTTAATTTATTAAATTTTAAACAATAACATAAATTATTATCATTAAAACACCTTTTTAACTATAAATTAATCAAAAAAAATACGTAGTTTTTTGAATTTAACTACAAATAATTAAATTATATTTATTTTAAGGAATTATGATTATTAATAGTTTTTGAGTAATTTTGCAATATAAACATGACCATTCCAGATTATGATTACAGAAAAAAGCAATACGACATTAACCTTCGAAGACTTTAAAACTGAAGTATTAAACGATTATAAAATTGCAGCTACCAGTCGGGAATGCAGTCTTTTAGGGCGTAAGGAAGTATTGACAGGAAAAGCCAAATTTGGAATTTTTGGAGATGGTAAAGAAGTACCTCAGATTGCTATGGCCAAAGCCTTCAAAAATGGAGATTTTAGATCCGGATACTACCGTGATCAGACTTTTATGATGGCGATTGGCGAATTTACACCAAAACAGTTTTTTGCAGGTTTATATGGCCATACTGATATAAAATCAGAACCAATGTCTGCCGGAAGACAAATGGGCGGACACTTTGTAACACATAGCTTAAACGAAGACGGTTCGTGGAAAGATTTAACAAAACAAAAAAATTCAAGCGCCGATATCTCCCCTACAGCCGGACAAATGCCAAGATTATTGGGATTGGCCCAGGCTTCTAAAATTTACAGAAATGTTGATGGAATAACAAAAGATAAATTCTCTGTAAACGGAAATGAAATTGCCTGGGGAACTATTGGAAATGCCAGTACTTCTGAAGGTTTGTTTTTTGAAACCATAAATGCTGCCGGAGTTTTACAAGTTCCCATGGTAATGAGCGTCTGGGATGATGAATACGGAATTTCCGTACACGCTAAACATCAGACTACAAAAGAAAATATATCAGAAATCCTAAAAGGATATCAACGAGACGAAGAGTCAAACGGATATGAAATTTTCAGGGTAAAAGGCTGGGATTATGCTGAACTTGTTTCTACATATGAGAGAGCTGCTTTGATTGCCCGCGAGCAGCATATTCCTGTTTTAATTCACGTAAATGAATTGACACAACCACAGGGACATTCTACTTCAGGATCACACGAACGCTACAAAAATAGCGAAAGACTCGATTGGGAAAAAAATTATGACTGCATTCGTCAGATGCGTTTATGGATGATTGCCATCAATATTGCTTCTCCGGAAGAATTAGAAGAGATTGAATCTGAAATTAAAAAAGAAGTACTGGAAGCTAAAAAAGAAGCCTGGAACTCCTTTATCAATCCGATTATAGAAGATCAAAAAAATCTTTTGGTTTTATTGGAAGAAATTTCAAGTGCAAGCATTAATCATAAAGATAAAATCCAGAAATACATATCTGAATTAAAAGTAATCAAAGCTCCCTTAAAAAAGGAAATGCTCATGATTACAAGACGCATATTACGTTTTGTTGAAGTACCAAGCAGTAAAGTTTTAGTATCAAATTGGATAAAAGATTATATTGCCTTAACGCAGCCAAGATTCAGCAGTAATTTATACTCCGAATCGGAATCAAATGTTTTTTCAGTAAAAAAAGTATTACCTGAATATGCTGAGAATGCCAGACCGGACTTAGATGGAAGAATGATTCTTCGTGATAACTTCGATGCTTTGTTTACCAAATATCCTGAAGCCTTAATTTTTGGTGAAGATGTGGGAAACATTGGCGATGTAAACCAAGGTCTGGAAGGGATGCAGGAAAAATACGGAGACCTTCGTGTTGCCGATGTTGGTATTCGTGAAGCTACAATTATTGGTCAGGGAATCGGGATGGCTTTGAGAGGATTACGCCCAATTGCGGAAATCCAATATTTAGATTATTTATTATACGCAATTCAAATCATGAGCGATGATTTGGCTACGCTTCAATACAGAACAGTTGGAAAACAAAAAGCACCATTAATCATCAGGACCCGCGGACATCGTTTAGAAGGTATCTGGCATTCCGGTTCTCCAATGGGAATGATCATAAATGCTATTCGTGGTATTCACGTTTTGGTACCAAGAAACATGACACAAGCGGCAGGATTTTATAATGCCTTATTAGAATGCGATGAACCCGCTTTAGTAATTGAGTGTTTAAATGGTTACCGATTAAAAGAAAAAACACCTTTAAATTTTGGTGAATTTAAAACACCAATCGGTGTCGTTGAAACACTTAAAGAAGGTTCAGATATCACTTTGGTTTCTTATGGCTCAACTTTAAGATTGGTTGAACAGGCTGCCATTGAATTACAGGAATTAGAAATTGACTGCGAGGTGATTGATATTCAGTCCCTGCTTCCTTTTGACATCAATCAGGATATTGTAAAAAGTATTGCTAAAACAAACCGTTTATTAATTATTGATGAAGATGTTCCGGGTGGAGCTTCTGCCTACATTTTACAGCAAATTATCGATCAGCAGGATGCTTATAAATTTCTGGACAGCAAACCGCAAACTTTGGCTGCTAAAGCACACAGACCCGCTTATGGAACAGATGGTGACTATTTCTCAAAACCTTCTGCCGAAGATATTTTCGAAAAAGTTTACGATATGATGCATGAAGTCAATCCTTCAAAATTTCCTGTGTTGTACTAAGAATAAGTTCTATTTTATATAAAAAAGCTCCAAATCAATTAAGACTTGGAGCTTTTTCATTTTTTAGAAGTATGAAGATCAGGAGCTATTTCCAGCTGTCCTTCCAATCTTTTATGCCGAACCCCGGCATAAAAGGATTTTCCTTCCCATCTGGGCTAGGGCACTCGATTTCATAAAACATATTAATTTCTTATTCTAACATCTGTGTAACGAAAATCCTTATCTGTCAGTGACGTATTTTTAAGCAAATCTTTTCTCATAGCCAAAACAATATTTCCAATAGCTTCTCTTCCTTTTTCTACATTTGGCACTTTACCATCCTGATCAATAATTAGTTGAACTAAATTATTAATAGCAACTATTACTTCATCTGACGAATAAATCCAAGATTTATATTGCTCATCAAAAAATTTTAACTTTGTTTCAGAATTAGCTGTTTCACCAACAAATCCTTTTAGAAGAATTAAGAGATTAGAATACTTTTCTTCTCTAAATTTAATTATCGCTTCTTCCTTTTTTGATTTGGAGGCAAAATAAAATGTAATATAACCTCCAAAAATAGCAGATACGAAAGGAATAATGATTGAAATTGCTACTGTCATTTTTTATTAATTTTAAATAATTAAGTCATATTCGAATCCAAAATCGCTCTAGCCTTTTCCAAATCCTCAATCGTATCAATTCCGATTCCGACATGACTAGTTTCTACCATTTTAATACGTTTTCCAAACTCCAAATAACGAAGCTGTTCCAGTTTTTCTGAAGCTTCCAAAGATTTCATAGGTAAAATGTAAAAATCCAGCAAAGCCTGTTTTCTAAACGCATAAATCCCAATATGCTGAAAATAACGAACACCCACATCTTTATCTCTTGGATACGGGATAACAGAACGTGAAAAATACAAAGCAAAATGTGATTGATCCACCACCACTTTCACATGATTTGGGTTGTTGATTTCCTCTTCATTTTTGATTTCTCTCATTAAGGAAGCTAAATCTACTTTTTTATCAGGATCATTTTTAAAGACAGATAAAACCTGTTCCAGTGGACCGGCTTCTGTAAAAGGTTCATCGCCCTGTACATTCACCACTATATCAACATCTAAACTATAAATTGCTTCGGCAATTCGGTCACTTCCTGATTCATGTTCTTTGATGCTCATAATGGCTTTTCCGCCATGAGAAACTATTTCATTAAATATTAAATCAGAATCGGTTACGACAAACACATCATCAAACAATTTTGTAGCTACTGATGCTTCATATGTTCTTAAAATTACCGTTTTGCCACCCAAATCCTGCATTAATTTAGCAGGGAAACGTGTTGATGCATATCGCGCCGGAATTACAGCTATTATTTTCATTTTTATGTCATTGCGAGGAACGAAGCAATCTCACTCCTATTTAGTTATTTTTTATTTTTATAGTATTTTTACAGAAGTCATACTCAAAGAACCCGCCAATAATTTATCATTAAACAAACTCAATTCTTCTGATTTTTCTTTTAGACCCAAAGTGTACAGTAAAGGCAAATAATGTTCGGGAGTTGGTATGGCTAATTGAACTGCCTTATTCATTTTCTCAAAATCCATCAAAGGCTGAAAATTTTCATCCAACAAATAATTATTAATGGTTTCCCTCGCTTCAATTGCCCAATCGAAACCATAATTATCTTTGTCAAAATTCCTAAAATCGACCAAACGCAAATTATGAACGATATTTCCGCTTCCAATAATCAAAACACCTTTATTTCGCAAAGATTGCAGCTTCTGAGCCAGTTCAAAGTGATATTGCCCTGATTTAGTATAATCAATACTCAACTGGATTACCGGAACATTGGCTTCCGGATATAAATGTTTAATGACGCTCCACGCACCGTGATCCAGGCCCCACTGTTCGTCTAAATCCACATGAACAGGTTCTAATATTTTTTTGGTTGCTAAAGCCAGTTCAGGGCTTCCTTTTGCAGGATACTGCACATCAAAAAGTGCCTGCGGAAAACCTCCAAAGTCATGAATGGTCCTCGGCATTTGCATCGAAGTAACTTTGGTTCCGTTTGTAAACCAATGTGCTGAAATACATAAAATAGCATTGGGTTGTGGCAATGTTTTTGCCAGATTGCGAAAACCCGCCACAAACTGATTTTCTTCAATCGCATTCATCGGACTTCCATGTCCTAAAAACAAAACTGGCATTTTATCAGTATTCGAAAACGTTGACGAAATCGAATGTAAATCGTTTAGTGTTGTCATGATTATTTATTCTTCAAAATTCTCGTCCTTAAATCCTATCAAATATAATTTATTTTTGGCACGCGTCATAGCAGTATAAAGCCATCGGATATAATCGCGGTCAATTCCGTTTGGCAAATAAGGCTGTTCAATAAAAACTGTATTCCACTGCCCTCCCTGCGATTTATGACAGGTAATTGCGTAAGAGAATTTTACCTGCAGGCCATTAAAATATTCGTTGTTTTTCACTTTCTGAAACTTCTTGAATTTCGTTGATTCGTCTTCATAATCCTTCATTACTTCTTCATACAACCTATTGGATTCTTCATACGTTAATGATGGAGATTCACTTTTTATTGTATCTAAAAGCAAAACTGTTTCAAAAGGTTTCTGGTCCGGATAATCGACCATCCTGATCTTAACCTTTGCAAAATTAAAACCGTATAATTCCTTGATTCCAAACATTTCCAACACTTCAATAATATCACCATTGGCAATAAATCCGGCCTCGTCTGTTTCTTTGAGCCAGAAATAATTATTCTTTACTACCATCAGGAAATCACCCACAGAAAGTTCACTTTCCTTAAACAAAATTCGGGTTCTTATTTGTTCATTATATTGATTCGCTCTTTTATTCGAACGAACAATAAATGCCGTATCTTCTATACTGTAATTACTGTATGCCGTATTTATCGCATCCTGAATATCGTAACCATCTGTTAGACGAACTATGTCTTTAAACTTCTTAACATTGAATTTAAACTCGGTTATAAAACTTTCTTTCAGCAATTCCCGTAATTCTGTTGCATTGTATAAAATTCCTGAATTTTCTTCCTGACGCATTACTTCGTCTAGTTCGATATGTTCAATTTCTTTATCGTAATGTGCGCCTAAAGTATGTGTGTCAAGCGCCGGACTAATATCCAAATTCACCGGAGGCAGCTGAGCACTATCGCCCAAAAGAATCATTTTGCAATTGGTTCCGGAATAGACATACTGAATCAAATCATCCAGAAGGGAACCATTATCATACAATTTCGAGTCGGAATTGCTGTCTGAAATCATCGAAGCCTCATCAACGATAAAAATGGTATTTTTATGTTTGTTAATCTGTTTGGTAAAAGCAACGCCTCCACCTGCCGATTTTTTAGGAAAATATATTTTTTTATGAATGGTAAATGCCGGAGTATTTGAATAGTTCGCAATCACTTTTGCAGCACGGCCAGTTGGTGCGAGCAAAACAAACTTTTTATTAATTTCGACAAGATTGTTTACGATGGTAGAAATAACGGTTGTTTTTCCGGTTCCGGCATATCCTTTTAATACAAAGATGGTATCATTATCTGAATCGGTTAAAAAAATAGCTATTTTTTGAAAAAATATGTCCTGTTTGTACGTTGGTGCAAAAGGGAATTTTTTCTGTAAAACGCTATAAAACAATGATGAATTCATAAAATAAAATTGAGAAACAAAGTACGGTTTTTTAAATGCCAATGACAATTACAATTTCAAAATTATAATATCATAAATGCCTATTGAATTTTGGTATTGATTATTATTCTTGCTTTTTAATTTGTAAGTTTGTGTCGAATTAGATTTTCTGCTTAATCTTAAAAAGTGCGAATCGTAAATTAATTATGTCATTGCAGCATACAAATATCACATCAAAAAAATACAAAAAACTTTCTATTCAGGTTTCACTGACTGGTTTGTCTTTTTGCTGTTTTGATACTTTAAATAATAGTATAACTTCGTTAAAAGAAATTAATTTTGGGACGTTTGAAAAATCAGCAAGTATAGAGGAATTGTTCTCAGATACTTTTAAAAGTTATCCTGAATTAAAAGATTCTTACGATGAGATAATGGTAATTCACAATAATAACCTGTCTACTTTTGTACCTGCGGCACTATTTGATGAAAATTTCTTAGGCAGTTATTTACAATATAACACCAAGGTTTTTGAAACAGATTTTTTTACCTATGATCAGGTTTCAAATTATCAAATGAATGCTGTTTATATTCCCTATGTAAATATTAATAATTTTCTTATTGATACTATTGGCTCTTTTGATTATAAACATGCCAACAGTATATTGATTGAGAAAATTCTGGATGCCTCAAAAAACAATGATGAAAAGAAAATGATCGTAAACTTTAATTACGGCCATTTTGAAATTATTGTAGTGCAAAACCAAAAACTGTTATTATTCAATTCTTTTGAATATAAGACTCCCGAGGACTTTATTTATTATTTGCTTTTTACGGCAGAACAATTGAGTTTAAATCCGGAGAGTTTTCAATTAGAATTACTGGGTACAATTGATAAAAGTGATGCATTTTATGCTATTGTTTATAAATACATTCGCAATATTTCTTTTATGGATGTCAGTTCCTTACAACAAAAAAATAGTTTTTCAACTGCTGAAAATCTAAAACATTATATTCTATTTCAATCATGAGAATCATTTCAGGGAAATATAAAGGACGCCGCATCTTTCCGCCAAAAAATCTTCCTGTAAGACCTACAACTGACATGAGTAAAGAAGCATTATTTAATGTTTTGAACAATCATTTTAGTTTTGACGAATTAAAGATTTTAGATCTTTTTTCAGGAACAGGCAATATCAGTTTTGAGTTCGCTTCACGCGGAAGTGCTCCTATTACTTCTGTTGATGAAGATTTTGGCTGTGTAAAATTCATCAAACAAGTTGCCTCAGAATATGATTTTGAAATTGCCGCAACGAAAAGTGATGTTTTCAAATTTCTGGATAACTGCAAAACATCTTATGACATCATTTTTGCTGATCCGCCATACGGATTAGATCAGAATGCTTTTGAAAAAATAGTATTAACAGTATTTGAAAGAGAGTTGCTGAATGAAGAAGGAATGATGATTATCGAACATTCTAAATATACCAAAATGGAACATTTGAGTAATTTTTCATTCCAAAAAAATTATGGCGGTTCCTTTTTTAGTTTCTTCGAATTGAATTCTACTGATAATGATGAAGAAATTATCGAATCTTCAGACAAGATGACCGAAGAGGACGAGGGATAAATTATAAATTGTAAGAAATAAAATCAAAATATTATTAAATATGCAATTTTTTTAACTAATTTTTTAATAATAATAAAACAAAAAAATACTTACAATCTGTTATTAAAAACTGAAAAAGAAAAATTTTTTCCTATTAAATTTATCTTATATTTGACCGCTTTTAATATTTTGCATTAAAAGCTTATAAGAACTATAATAATAAATTTAACAAGTTAAAAATTTGAAAAAAACTACTCTTAAATTTTCTTCTTTTATATCGTTTTTTCTTTTTTTTATTATCAGTAATGTCAATTTTGCTAATAATATCAATGATACAATTATTGGTCCGAAGAAAAACATTCAGGTTCTGAATTCCATTCCACAAAAAGGATCAGATTACAGATCTAATTTTTCACCATATAAAATTGGAGAAAGTGAATTTACAAATTCTTTCATTAAAAAGAATTTCCTTATTGCTGCTGATACTAGCGATGATTTAAGCAAAGCGATGGCAACTTGCGCCGAAATTGATAAGAATAGTAATCTTACTGATTTTTTAGAGCCCAAAAAACTTTCAATGCTGCCATTGGGTATAAAAAAGACTATAGGCGGCATACAATATATGCTAGGTATCAGTAATGCTAAATTTACACCCGAATATACCGAATTAACCGCTTTTGTAAGGATTATAATTCCACAGCATGATTCAATTGGTAAGCCGAAAGAATTATTTTTTGGTGCCAACAACATCAAACTATCACATAAAGGAGGATTAGTTGGTGATACCAATTTAGTGCTGCTTGGAGATGTTCCGCTAAAAATTAATGGTGAAAATTTATTATTAGTTTTAAAAGGAGGCATGAACATGGCCACCGGAATAATAGAGAATAAAACGTATGTTACCATCGATTGTAATGGGTTTAAAGAACTAGGAATTCAGGCAGATGTTATTTTTTCAAGAAACTTTTTAGAGCCTGTTGATGCCAAATACAATGTAATTGCATCTCCTAAAAGAGTACAAGCTGAATTTAAAACGATTATATCCAATTGGAATGATATTCTGGTAGAAATATCACTCCCTGCTTTTCAATTGACCAATTATAAAGGAACCTGTTTTGAACTAAATAAAGCCGTTATTGATTTTAGTGATCTTCACAATTCAAAAGATGTAGTTTGGCCGAAGGATTATCAAAAAGATTATTTAGTTCCCGGAAATGAAAATTTATGGAGAGGATTGTATGTAAATTCATTAAAAGTAGTTCTTCCTTCTCAATTTAAGGAAAAAGGAACCAACAACCGAATTACATTTAAAGCTACTCATTTATTGATTGACCGAATGGGAGTTTCAGGTAATTTCTCAGGAGATAATATTCTGGATTTAGGTAAAGGAAGTGCATCAGGCTGGCAATTTTCTGTAAATCATATAGAAATGGGCTTCAGGGCTAATTCACTAACCTACGCCAGATTTGATGGCGATATTGTTTTACCATTATCCGATCCATCCAAACAGTGCAAGCCGGGTACAAGAAGTGAACTTGGGTACAAAGCAATCATTAATCCTGTTGATAATGAATATCTTTTAAAAGCAGAAGTTAAAAGTGATATCTGTTTTCAGGTATTCAAAGCTGATGCCAAAATTGAGAAAAACTCCTATATTGAATTAAAAGTAAAAGAAGGTGTTTTTCTGCCTAAAGCTGTACTTTATGGGAGTATTGCTATAAATGGAAGTAATAAACCAACTCCTGATGCGCCTTTAGAAGAAAATAGATTTCTCCCTGCAGGATATGCTACAGCAACTCCTTCAACCCCACCTAAAGAGGAGGAAAAAAAGGAGGCAGTTGCATTTAAGGGAATAACTTTTCAAAACCTGCAACTACAAACGGTAACGCCTTATTTTAAAGCTGATTATTTTGGTTATAAAAATAATGCTGAAACTGACCCTGAGTCTTCAAAAGTTTCCAATTTCCCTATAACGATACATGAAATTGCAATTATAGCAGATGATGTATCGGCTTCTTTAAAAATAGATATATCCGTTAATTTGATGAAAGATCAATTTAATGGAAGGACAAAATTTAATATTGTTGGAAAATTTGGAAAAGAGGAAGGAATCCAAAAGTGGAAATTTGATCATTTAAAATTTGAACAAATAGATATTGCTGCGGATCTGGGAGGAGTAAAATTTAAAGGCAGTATTACCATAATGGATAATGATCCTGTTTATGGAAACGGTTTTAAAGGTATGCTTGGAGCTGATTTTACTGGGGGTATAAAAGTGGAAGCTAATGCTATTTTCGGATCAACAACATTCAGGTACTGGTATGTTGATGCCATGGTTGATAATTTGAATATTCCTGCCGGTGCGATTACTTTTAAAGGCTTTGGTGGTGGCGCTTATTATAAAATGAAAAAAGATGGGTTTAGTAATAGGTTTGTCGCTTCAGGATCTAATTATGTACCGGATGCCGATTCAAGCCTAGGAGTAAAAGCCATGATAAAATTTGCCGGAACCGCTACTGCTGATGCCTTTTGGGGTGGTGCCGGTTTCGAGATTGCTTTTAACAATCATGGAGGTCTTAACAGGATTAGCATCTACGGCGAAGGTCACGTTATGCAGCCTTTTGAAATTCCTGGTGCAGAAGAATTAACCGGAGCTCTACAAGCTGTCGCCGAAAATGAATCGTTACTTTCACAAGTCGCTTTAGAAGCATTAAAAACATCTAATTTGTCACAGGCAGCTGAGCAATTGTACCCAAATGATGTAAAAAATTCTATGGGGATTAATGCATTCGCTGCTATTGAATATGATTTTAGAGCCAAAACGTTGCATGGTTCTTTCGATTTATACATAGATACTCCGGGAGGTTTTATTAAAGGTCGCGCATCAGGTAACAGAGCCGGATGGGCCGTTTTACATTTTGGCCCCGATAAATGGTACATCCGTATGGGGACTCCTACGGATAGATTAGGTATTAAACTGGCGATAGGATCTATTGAAGTGGAGGCCGGAGGTTACTTTATGCTTGGGGATGATATTCCTGCCAGTCCTCCTCCACCGGCAATTGTAGCACAACTTCTGGGAGTCGATGCTGCAAAACTGGATTATATGCGTAATGAAAACCTGGTGGCGGGAGGAAAAGGATTTGCGTTTGGAGCCGATTTTAGCATCAAAACAGGAAATTTAAGTTTTTTAATGTTTTATGCTAATTTTCAAGCTGGTTTCGGATTTGATATAATGGTAAAAGATTATGGAGAAGCGGCATGTAAAGGTTCTGGACAGATTGGTCTTAATGGATGGTATGCAAATGGCCAGTCTTACGCCTATCTTCAGGGTGAATTGGGGATAAATATAAAATTGTTCTTCATCAGAAAAAAAATATCAATTATTAAAGGAGGAGGAGCTGTTTTATTGCAGGCCAAACTACCTAATCCTGTATGGATTCGGGGTTATATGGCTGGTAATTTTAGTATTCTGGGAGGCGCAATAAAAGGTAGTTTCCGATTTAAATTACAGTTTGGAAAAGAATGTGAATTTATAAATGCTGATCCTTTGGCAGGATTAAAATCTATTGCAGATATAACACCGGCTGAGGGAACAAAAGATGTTGACGTTTTTGCAATTCCTCAAGTAGCTTTTAATATGCCGGTAGACAAAAACTTTACACTTGAAGATGATAATGGCATAAAAACATACCGACTTAAGCTGGAAGAATTTACGATTAAAAAAGACGGTGTTCCTGTTGTAGGTACATCAAGCTGGAATGTAACCAAAGATTTATTAAGCTTTAATGCTACTGAAGTTTTACCACAAAACTCGAATTTGGCATTAACCGTAAAAGTAAGTTTTCAGGAAAATACAAATGGTACATGGAAAACAATTTATGACGCCGGTCAAATTGCTATGGAAAATGAAGTCAGAAACTTTACATCAGGAGCTGCTCCTAACAATATTCCTGTGAGCAATATTGCTTATTGTTATCCGGTTTTTGACCAAAAATATGTTTATCAAAACGAAAGTAAGGAAGCATACATAGTATTAAAACAAGGTCAGGCGTATTTATTTGATTTAAAACCAGAACAAAATCAGAAAGCTTTTTATAAAACAGGCAATAAAACAGTTACCAGTTCTATGAGATACAACATCGAGTTAAAAAAAGTAATTGTTGATTTACCAGTTTTAGAACCAACAAAACCTTATAATTTATCTCTTATGACATTGGAGACCCAAAAAGATGCAAACAGCAACTTAACCGAAAATTATCAAACTCAAAATTTAGAAAATGATAATAATATTGAGGTAAAAAATAATGAGTTAACTGAAATAATTACAGGAGGGCAAGGCATTGAACTAATTAAATATAGTTTCAAAACCAGTCAATACAATACATTTCAGGAAAAAATGGCCGCCAAAAGACCCAAACAGACATTGGTAGAAATTATCTATTCTGATGTACATGCTTTGCAATCGCTAAATAATTCAACAGAACCTTTCGATGAAATAGAATTAATTGGTGATGCCAAAACCCTATTCGAGCCTTTAATTAAAACCGAAGCTGTACTGGATGATAATTATTATAAAAACGAAATTTACCCTTTAATTTATAAAGGATACCCTTTAGAAGCTGATTTAACACTTAGGAGAAATACAACTCCATTAGGTATTCCTCCCGCTAAGGGAGTAGAAACTATGGCTTGGTATCAGGATTATATTTTTAACAATCCGACCAGCTTTATGCTGAAAGAATACCTTCCGTATCGATACAATCTGCCATTTTACTATAAAACTGATTTTATCGATTTAAGATATAAAATTGTAAATAAATATCTGAATTCTTCAAATCAGGCGATGATTGCAAAATACAATTACATCATCAATGGGGAGTTTCCTTATATTAAAAATGGAACTTATAATGTCAAATTGAATTATACGCTTCCGGGTGGACAAGCAGGTTCCGGTGCAGTTTTTACATTCAACAAATCAAATTAAGCATGAAATTTAAATTTTCAATTCTATTATTTTTTCTAATGGCTGTCAATAGTTTTTCCCAAGAGAAAAAGGAAGAAACTATTGCTGAAAAAAAGCCTGAAATTCAAGTAATAGCGAGAGTACAAAAAGATAAGATTTTATTACGTTGGGCTGTTAATACACCAATTTCCTGGAAAAAGTTAAATAGATATGGGTATACATTAGAACGGTATACTGTAACCCGTGACAATAAGACCCTTGCCAATCCTGAAAAATTAGTTTTAGCTAAAATTTTAAAACCGGACCCTCTTGAAACATGGGAAAAACTTATTGAAACTAATGATAATGCTGCTATTATTGCCCAAGCGATCTATGGAGAAAATTTTGCCGTAGAAGGAGGCGATAACTTAGAAACAATTGTAAATCTTTCTGAAGAAACAGAACAACGATTTACTTTTGCTTTGTTCAGTGCCGATAAAGATTTCGAGATTGCAAAGAAGGCTGGTTTAGGTTTTGAAGATAAAACTGCTAAAATAAATGAAAAATATGCATACCGAGTACTATCAAACGTACCTGAAAATGAAATGAGTATTGATTATGGTGGAATTTTCGTTGGATTGAAAGAATACGAACCTTTGCCGAAACCAATGGATTTTACCGTACACTTTACAGAAAACAGTAGTATGTTAAGCTGGAATTTTAAAACATTAGCTCAGGTTTATGACAGTTATTATATAGAACGCTCGACTGATAAAAAAACTTTTGAAAGAATTACTGATAAGCCTTATACTAGTTTAAATCAGGAAAACTCAAATAATAATCGTATTTTTTATATCGATTCTATAGCGAATAACAAACCTTATAGTTACAGGATACAAGGAATTTCTTCATTTGGAGAATTAAGTCCATATTCTGAAGTTGTGACTGGAAAAGGTGCTTCCATATTAAAGTTTGTACCTCATCTTACGGTTAAAGATTTTAAAGATGATACAACAGTTACATTGTCATGGGAATTTCCGGAAGAAGGCAATAACGAAATTACAGGATTTGAATTGAACCGTTCTGACAGCGATGATGAAAAATACACCACAGTTGTAAAAAACATACCGGCAAAAAATCGTTCTGTAACGTATAATAAACTTTCTTCAACCAATTATTTCACCCTTACTGCCATAGGAAAACAAGGAAGCAACAGAACATCTTTTCCCATGCTCGTTCAGCCTGTCGATTCTATTCCTCCATCCAAACCTCTTGGTTTAAAAGGCACAATTGACAGTTTAGGAGTTATTAAAATAACATGGAATCCTAACAAGGAAAAAGATTTACTGGGATATCGTATTTACAAAGGAAATAACGCCAATGAAGAATTTAGTCAGTTAACTGTAAGTCCAAATGAGTTAAACTCTTATGAAGATACAACAATTATTAAAAGTTTAAACCCTAACGTATATTATAAAATCATTGCTGTTGATTACCATTATAATATGTCGGCGTTTTCAGAGGTTTTAATTCTCAAAAAACCAGATGTTATCCCTCCTACCTCGCCTGTGTTTACCAATTTTGAAATAAAAGAAGGCGCTGTTTTTTTAGAATGGGTAAACAGTCAAAGTGAAGATGTAGCAAAACATCAGCTATATAGAAAAGAAAATGACCAAAAGGACTGGACACTAATTCTGGAAACTAAAAATAAGGAGGAAAAATATCAGGACAAAACAGCTATTGAAGGCAATACTTACAGATATGCAATTTTTGCTAAGGATAGTAGTAATCTGACCTCAAATCCGTCTCCGGAAATTGCTTTGTTTGTACCAAAATACACAGTAATGCCAGCTATAAAAGGTTTTTTTGCCCAAGCGAATAAAACTACCAATACCATAGATTTATCATGGGAATATAGTACTACAGATGTTGATAGTTTTGAAATTTATAAAGCTTCGGATACCGATCCTTTGCAATTGATTCAGGTACTTACCGGAAAAACAAAACGGTTATCTGATCCTACAATTACGATTAATACAACGTATAAATATGGTATCAGGGCATTATTTAAGGATGGAAGGGCTTCTAAAATGGATTTTTTTAGTTTAAAGTTTTAAGAGTATGAAAAAACTGTACATCTTATTGTTTATAGGATTGGGTTTACCTGCATATACACAAACCTACACAATGGAATTCCAGTTTAAAAAGCCAGGTATAGCCTGTAATGAAGTCTCTTGGTATTTAAACGATTATGTTTGGGATGATTATATTACCATAGGAACTAAAATTTACACAGATGTACCAAATTATAAAATATTTGAATTATCAACAAATTTTATGTGTCCAGTACAAACTCCGAGACCTGCCTGTGAGAATGTTAGCATATATAAAGATGAAAAAACAGCTATTCAATTGATTAAAGGATCGTCATTAAGTATAATTGGATGTTATGTAAATATCCAAAGTATAAGTTTTAAACCAAATGTTACAATCGAAAATTCAAAAACAACTTCTGAAATATGTGGAGGCGAAGAAGTTATTCTTCAGGCATCACCGAGCATCGCTCCAAATAAATTCCCTGATGAAGCGTATCACTGGCAATATTCTTTGAACGGAATTTCAAATTGGATAGATTTACCGGAAAACAAAAATAACACACCTATAACTGGGTTTAAAATTGAGGATCTTAAAAATAGCGCTATCAAGTATTTGAGTACTATTTATTTTAGGCTTGGTTACAATCAGAACAGACCATTTACAAATTCGTTAGCTTTAAAATATTATGCTTGTGGACCTACTATTTCAGATGTGAATTTTAAAGGCCCTACATGTAATGGTGATATTGTTAAGTCTCTATCTGTAACATTTAATGAAAAATTAAATTTTGCTATAGGTGAGCAATTAGCCTCAATTTCTGTAGTAGACACTCAAGATGATTCAAAAATATTTATACAGACTACAGGATCTATATTATACTCGGACGATACAAAAAAATACACATACAGCAGTTTTCAGCAATTAGAAAATGGTCATATTTATAGAATAAAATATCAGGCACAAATACCAAATCCTATTGATCCTTCCAATCCTATTGGAAGAGGTGTTCTATATTCTCCTGAAGAATTCAATTTTCAATATAGGGAACCTGAGCCCTTAAAATTTGAAATTGTAAAAGCAGATAATCCTTTGTGCCCTAATGACCTGGCAGAAGTTGCAATAGCTGTATCAGGTGGTACAGGCGATTATAAATTTTATTTAGATGGTATTGAGAAAATAAATCCTAAGCCTGTAAAAGAAGTAGACGAATGTTATCATATAAGAGGATTAGTACCTACTGATATAAATAGTATTAAAGTGGTGGATGAAAACAACTGTATAGAAAAAACACTTTAGTTTATGAGAAAAATTTACTTCTTATTATTTTTAGGCTTTATACTGAATAGTTACTCACAAGCTACCTATGATATTGTAATTGCCTATGAACGCCAACCAACAGATGATAAAAATGAAGCATTTCGAAACTATTATCCTTCAACATCCCAAGAGCAGTTAATGTTTGGTTTAATGGGGTTTGATTTAACTGGATCGCAAGGCCTTGTTAAGCTTAAAAGTAGTGACAACAATAATGACTCACATATTGATAATTCAAGAGGATATTATTTAAAAAACACATTTGGACCGAAATTAACCTTTATTAATTATAAAAATGTACCTGCTTATAAATATTTTGTAGATTTCTCAGTAGATGTGGCAATTTCTAATTATGCCCCAGGAATTGAAATACTCCATGTTGATCAGAGTGATAATAATATAGAATTTGATGACATGATAAATCCAGGTGAAGGCCAACTTTTACTTGAAACTTACATGGGAAATTTTTATATACAATCTTTTAAACCAAATGTTTCCATAGGATTCCCTGCAAACAGAAATCCGGCTACAGGAACCAAAACTATTTGTGCCAATGAGCAATTTGGTGTATTTGCGTATCCTGAAGAATTTCCTGTAGAGATTTATAACTGGCAATATAGTCTGGATAACAAAACTACATGGCGTGATGTACCCGAAGAATTTCATAAAGCCAATCCTAATTTTACAATGTTTGATCTTTTAGGCAATAATCATTTGAATTACATTGGCAAAACTATATATTTTCGCATGGGATATGATAATACGGTTTTTGCCGGTGGAATAGAATTTCCATTATACTATTCATCTTGTGCACCGCTCGTGTATAATGTAGAATATCTTCCTCCTCTTTGTCATGGTGATAATGTTCGTGATGTTACTGTAACATTTGACAGGGATTTATATCCTGATGAAGAATTACATGATTTTCAACTAAAAGCAGTAAACATAAATACAAATCTGCCTGATAGCACACCACCTATTGTTTATCCTTTATTTATTGAGGGTGATCCTAAAAATGGTCTGGTTACAAAGCTAGATGAAAAAAGTCCGGGTGTTTTTAGTTATTCCATGTCAAATTTCAGTGGTCTAAACCCAAATGCAACCTACCAAATACGTTATCAGGCATTTGAAAACAATAAAAACAAGGGGCTGGCCATTTCGGATGAAGAACTAAACATTAAATACACAGAACCTGAACCTGTTATTTTCGAAATAGTAAAAGCAGATAATCCAAAATGTCCTGATGATCTTGTAGAAGTTGCAATAGCTGTATCAGGTGGTACAGGAGATTATAAATTTTATGTAGATGGTATTGAGAAAATAAATCCTAAGCCTGTAAAAGAAGTAGACGAATATTATCATATAAGAGGATTAGTACCTACTGATATAAATAGTATTAAAGTGGTGGATGAAAACAACTGTATAGAAAAAACACTTTAGTCTATGAGAAAAAATTACTTGTTATTGTTTTTTATTTTTTTCCACACTATTGTCTTTTCACAATATAAATTAAACTATACACAAAGTGGCTTTTTTAATGATAATTGTGAAAGTTCTACTATGTATTTAGAAATAGGAACAAAAAATGAGGCTTCATCTTTTATTACACTCGAGTCGGCAATTTGCGGAACAGCTGTTGCATCAAGTAAAAGCATTAATATGAGCAGTAAACCAGATTGTATACGTTTCAGAATGCAAAATTACATCTATTCCGAATACTTAATTACATTTAGAAACAATTCTAATTGCACTGGTGCAGGTATTGTATTACAAGCTGGTCAGGATGTAAATATCAGTTTTGATTTTGCCTCAAATTTCTATTTAACACCCTACACCCCCAGCGAAAATTTAGTTAGTGTTTGTGATAAAATAAAAATCATGGCACCAGAGGATTATAATCCTGAATTTTATGATTGGCAGTATGCAATTGGTAGTGGGAACTGGATTAATCTCACTGCATTTAAAGGTAATAATGTACTTGAGGTAGGAATTAATGATTTATTAAATGCACCAACGCATACTCAAATACATTTTAGGTTACGCAATTGCGGAGGATTACCCAATACCTTAACCTATGTATTTACAGAATGTTCGCCAAAAATACATTTGATAGAACCTAGAAATGCAACTTGTTTTTATAGTAAGGACGGAGGTTTTTTAGTTGAGTTTGAAAGGACTTTAACCATTGATGAAAAAATTAATTTTAATTTATTCAAATTTACTGGAATCGTCGATAATGTAAAGCAATATCAGTTTTTAAGCGATAAATTCAACCAGATTTATGGAAATGACAAATTGTATATCTGGCCTGATCCCTTAGAAAAGGGAGAATATTATATTAAATATCAATTAGTTCCAATTGGCGAGAATATTAGTTCCGAAGTATTTATTATTGATAGTCCAAGTTCCTTACAATTTGAAATTGTAAAAGCTGATAATCCGAAATGTTCTGATGACCTGGTAGGAGTTGACATAGAAGTAACTGGTGGTACAGGAGATTATAAATTTTATGTTGACGGAATTGAAAAGACGAGTCCAAAACCTGTAAAGGAAATTGATGGTTATTATCATATAATAGGATTAGTGCCTACTGATATAAATAGTATTAAAGTGATGGATGAAAACAACTGTATTGAAAAAACACTTTAGTATGAAAAAATTTATAGGCATCTTTTTTATATTCAATTTGACAACAACATTAGGTCAAACCTTAAGTTATACAGCAACTGCGTCATATAATTATGTTACTTGCACAGGTTCAGGTCTTAATTGTTCCACTAGTTATATTAATTATAGCTTTAGCGGTGCCAGTGGGCAAGACCAAATCCTTAATTCAAGTAATCCTACTATTACAAAAGTTTACAGTAATATTCCTTTGGCCGGTAGCTATACATTTTCTTCGTCAGGGTGCTATTGTTTGTATAATAATGGTACTGTACAAGTTCTTCCTGTTCCTAGTTCTGGCACACAATCTATCGGGAATTTAATACAGAACAATAATGCTAATCTTTTGCTTTCGGGATGTTTCGGGAATGCTTTTTTTAGCGGCTTTAAACCTAATAATGTGAGTGTACAAAATTTAGGCAGTACAAGTACAGTGTGTGCAGGTGAACAATTAAATATGGTGGCATTACCTGCTGGGTATCCGCCGGAAGCTTACAACTGGCAATATAGCATAGATAATCAGGTAACATGGGTAACCGTTCCTAAAAAAATGATTAATGGTATTTCTACAAATAACACTACAACTTCTAACTTTACCATTTATGATATATTTGGTGCAGATCATATCAATCATTTTGGAAGTATTTATTTTAGAATAGGATATACTGGAAGACCTTTTTCGGCAAGTTCAATAAAAATAAACTATTCGCCTTGTGCCCCGCTTGTAACTAATGTTGATTTTGTTGGTCCAAAATGTAATGGTGATGGTATTCAAAAATTGGATATCTATTTCAAAGACCCATTAGACGCTTCTAAGAATGAATCCTTATATCAACTTTATGTCAGGGAAACAACAAATAACACGGGGATAATTAAAACAACACCATTTATGCTGGTTAGTGATGTTAGTTATTCAAGTATCAGCAAAGTATATTCATATACCAACTTTTCAAGCTTCTCTAGCTTAGAAAATGGACGTGAATATGAGATTATATATCAGGCACAGGTTAAACATCCTACAAATACTAATCCTGCAATTAAAATATTAAAAGGTTTTTTAGTAGGTTCAAATCCTTTTAGATATCGTGAGCCTGATCCGTTAAAATTTGAAATAAAAAAAGCAGATAACCCAAAATGTCCTGATGATTTTGTAGAAGTTGCGATATCCGTAGAAGGTGGCACTGGCGATTATAAATTTTATGTAGATGGTAATGAGAAAACAAATCCTAAACCTATAAAAGAAGTAGACGAATATTATCATATCAGAGGATTAGTCCCTACTGATATAAATAGTATTAAAGTGATGGATGAAAATAACTGTATAGAAAAAACACTTTAGTTTATGAAAAAAATTATACTTCTATTCTTAATTTTTAGTTGTACAACCCTTATTGGTCAAAGTTTAACATATACTGTTGAATCGACAATATATGTACCTAACAATAATACCAATGGAGATTTTTACAAATTTATATTGAGTGGAAATTATTCAAATTTAGTATATAATAATCATGCTGTGGTAACTACCAATTATAAGAGTATAGTGGATGTCAAAAATACAGATTTCACCTTAACGTACGCTTTTGGCTGTACCGTAGCTAATCAGGGTAATCCATGCGCTGGTCAGCATGTATTTTACGGAACAGTAGCTCAATTACTTACCAGAGCTTATACTTTGGGACACGGTAGTGCATATGTATCTAGATTTATTCCCAACGGTCTTACTATCAAAAGAACTTCAACCAACGATATTAATGCTTGTGAAAATATTGAACTTAATGCCATACCACCTCCACACACAGGAATTGATTTTCCGGATGAAGCTTATCACTGGTTGTTCAAAGTGCAAGGAGACACACAATGGAGGGATATCCCATTACAAACTACAAACGGTAAAAAGATAAATAATGATCGGATCTCCACGTTCACTATGCAAGATTTATTGGGAGACGATTATTTGAATTATTTTGGGTCGGTTACTTTTGCGCTTGGATATGGTCAGGAAATATATTCAACTAATACACTGAACGTTAATTATGTTCCAATGGCACCAGTAATCGATCATATACAATATATTCCCCCAACATGTGCTGGAGACGAAAGAGAATTGAAAATATATTTCAAAAGAAACTTAGTCGCGGGTGAGGTTTTAAAAGATTTTTCAATAATAAATAGTACAAACTCTTCAATGATATTGTATCAGGCAACAAATAGCATAGCAACTTTTATTGACGGTTCTTATATCTCTGTAAAAGGATTTAATGTTGAAGATGCAAAATACGATATTACCTATCAGGCTTTTTTAAATGGTAATCCAAAAGGATGTATAAAGTCTGCTGGTGATATTAAAATTACTAACACTGAGCCGTTAAAATTTAAAATAATAAAAGCTGATAATCCAACGTGCAATAACGACAAGGTTAATATAACCATTGAAGCTAATGGTGGTATACCTCCTTATTTTTATGATGATTTAAATGGCGAAACTGAAATGGTAAACGGACTACCAGAAATAAAAAGAATTCAGTTTGATGCTTCTGATAAAAATAAAACAATAGTTGAATTAAACGATTTAGAATTAAAAGAATACAAAATAAAAGTAACTGATATTAATAAATGTATTGAAAATTGATCAAAACACAAGAAGGCATAATGAAAAAATATATTGTTTTAATGTTTTTAATCATTTGTACGCTTTGCAGCGGACAAATTAACACAACCATGGGTAATTGTGAGGTTATAAAGGTTGATCAAATAAGATCTTTTCCAAATTCGAACGATATGGTATTCTACTACTATAGTTATGACGGATCGAATTGGAACTTATTTAACCGTACACAGGAACAATACAGACAAGGTTTAATTTTTACTGTGAAAGACGATATTGGTGGATTTCTATCTCCGGATGATGATAATGTATCTGCGTATGTGGGACCACTTTATATAAAAGGAGAAATATTAAGAAATGTAGGCTCACATCCCAATCCTCAATTATTAGTTGATGATTGTGAGAAACAAATAATGTTGACTCCTCCCAATAAACCAATACCTTGTGATTTCAGACGTCTTACTACACCAACTCAGTATTACTATATTATTCCTTGTTCCCCTCATTTAGCTGGTGTTCCAGTTATATCAAAATCTACTTGCTTTGAAAATCATGATGCGAAAGTAACTTTTTCATTTGACAGGGATTTACAAGACAAAGAATACTTCTTATTAAATTTAATGACAGTAACAACGAATGGTATACCTATACCCCCACAGGTTAAATATGTCTACAAAGACAGTTATTTAGATCGAAAAATTGCGTTTACAGGTTTAGATTCAGGAACTTTTTATTTGCGTTACCAAACATTTCAGGAAGGAAACCCAACACCTTTTAGTGATAACAATAGTGACCAGTTTACAATTGACCCTGTTACACCTCTCACTTTTAGTGTCAAAGCAGATAATCCAAGGTGTAACAATGACAAAGTTGATATAACCATTGTAGCCAGCGGTGGTACACCTCCCTATTTTTATGATGATTTAAATGGAGAAACTGAAATTGTTAATCAGGTATCACAAATAAAAAGGATACAATTTGATACAGCAGACATAAACAAAACGACTGTAATAATACAACAAGTAGATTTAAAAGAATACAATATTAAAGTAACTGATGCTAACCAATGCATTGAGTACTAATCCCATTTTAAAATACACATTATGAAAAAATATTTACAATTATTATTACTTTTTACATGCTTTTGGGGTTACTCGCAAACACAAGCAACTGTTACTGAAAAGCCAATAAATGGAGCAAGAACTGTTACTTTTGTTAATCCATCACCTATTGAAGTTGATGGAACTCCTGTAATTACTCCAGAAACCGGATTTGATAAAAATAATGGCACAATAAACATTGTATTTAAAGGAGGAACAGGTTCCTACACTTACATCTGGACTAAAGATTCACAATCATTTACCCCCACATCCTGGACTGCTCTTGAAGCAGGAAATTATACAATAACTGCAATAGACACCTCAATACCAACCGGTTGTTCAAGTCAACCTTATCCTTTTACAATCACACAACCAGAGAAGCTTAAAGTTGTCATAAATGGTAATACAATCCTTTGTAATGGCAAAAATACCGGTGCTCTTTCAGTTGTACAAACACAAGGAGGAACAGTAGCAACAGGTTATACATATGAATGGTTTAAATACGATGGAAGTAGCTTTGTAACTACAGGTCAAACCGGAACATCAATTTCTAACGGACTCTCTGCAGGAACATATAAAGTAATAGTAACTGACAATGCAGTTCCTGTTAATACAGCGGAGTCAAATGAATTTATAATAACACAACCTACAGCTCCTATAACAGTAACAGAATCTAAAATGAATGTAAGCTGTAACGGAGGTACTAATGGCACTATTTCACTTACTATTAGTGGGGGGACTTCCGGTTATTCCATACTTTGGAATAATAGTATCACAACAACACATGTTGCGGGACAGCCCAGCAGAACCGGATTACCCGCCGGAAGTTATTTTTATACAATTACTGATGCTAATGGATGTCAATACAACAGCCTTCAAAATATAGAAATAACTGAGCCTAATAAAGTATTCATTAATTCTATAACTCAGAAACAGCCATCTGATGCAACTGCTAACGATGGAGAAATATCCATTAGTGCAACCGGAGGTACGGGAACTTATACTTATTCTGTCACTAAAGATAATGTAACCACAAATTATAGCAACAACACAATCACTAATTTAGAAAATGGCACTTATGAAGTCTTTGTCAAAGATGCAAACAATTGCATTTCTTCATCTTCTATTGTAAAGTTAGAAGCATTGACAATAGCTTTAATAAATCAGGAAAACATTAAATGTTTTAATAAAAAAACAGGAAGTATAACTGTTATGGCTTCCGGAGGAACACTTGCCAATAATTCTTTTTATAAATACCAATGGTATAAAGATTCAAATATAATTAATGGAGAAATCAGTTCGGAAATAAAAAATCTTGATCCAGGGAATTATTTTGTAAAAGTTACAGATGATAAAATGCTCACAGTTACATCTCCTGTATATACCATAACAGCACCCACGGCGGTTTTATCGATTACCAGCAATTCAACACAACAAAAAAATGTATCGTGTAATTCAGGTAATGATGGAGCTATTGCTATTACTGTAAGTGGTGGGACTTCAGGATATACATATCTATGGAATGACGGTTCAACGGAGAAAGACAGAACAGGATTAGCTGCAGGTACTTATTCTGTTACTGTTACTGATGCAAATGCATGTACACAACAATTAAACGGTATTGTAATTTCGGAGCCATCAAAAATAAGCCTTACAGTTCCATCAATAAATAATGTTGCAATCCACGGTCAAAGTACAGGATCTATAATTTTTTCTGCAGATCCAACAGGCGGTAGTGGTGGTTATACATATACATGGACATCAGAAACAGTTAATAGTTTCACAGCAAATACAAGAGATTTATCCGGAAGAGAAGCAGGTATATACAAATTAAAAGTATCAGATAATCAATCTTGTGAATCGATACAGTATACATTTTCTATTGATGAAAAACCTGAATTAAAAGTTATTATAAAAGAATCTGAATTTATTAAATGTAATGGAGATTCTAATGGTGAGCTTATTGCAGAAGTTACGGGAGGTTTAGCACCTTATAAATATATCTGGGAAAAAAATGGAGTGGTATTATCAGGTCAAAATCAAGCAACAATTTCAAATCTTGGTTTTGGTGATTACAATGTGTATGTTACAGATACTGCAAATCCTGAGCCTAATGGTCCTTTTGCACAGGCAGAACAATTAGATTACAAATTAATACAACCTGATAAATTAAAGGTTTCACTAACTAAACAAAACAATGTCTTATGTTATGCTGCTGCAACCGGATCCATCGAAATTTCTATTGAAGGAGGAACCGCACCTTACACTCAAACATGGACTAAGGATGGTGTAATTTACACTGGTAATTTAAATCAGCTTGAAAAAGGGGAATATAATGTTGTCGTTAAAGATGCAGTTGATCATAGTTGTACTGCCACTTTTGCACAGGCAATTAAAATTATACAACCCAATGCCCCATTACAAGTTTCAAGTGTCACTCCTGTTAACTTAACAGGTTTTGAAACAAATAACGGTAGTATTGCTGTTACAGTTTCCGGAGGAACACCAAATTATAAATATGAATGGCGTAAGGATGCTGCCCCATCTCTGATTGGTACAAATTCTTCAATTAGTGGACTTAGTATAGGTACTTATCATTTGATAGTAAAAGATGCCAATGATTGCGCTATTCCTCAGCTTGATTATATAATTACACAACCTGATAAACTCGAAATTACAAGTTTGGTTCAAACTCCTTTTACTAATATTAAATGTTACGGCGATTCTATAGCAGAATTTACAGCCACTGTCAAAGGTGGAGTAAAAGAATATACTTTTGAATGGCTTAATACTACTACAGGAATAAAATATACTTCAACAGAAATAATTACTACAGGTAATACAACATCAAAAGCCTCAAATCTGGGAGCGGGTAATTATATTGTTTCTGTAAAAGATGCAAGCAACAATATTCTTTATGGTCAAAATACTTTTACTATTGCACAACCTGACAAATTAGCTTTTTCCTATACCTCACAAAATGTTTCCTGCTTTGGCGGAAATAATGGTGCAATTATTTTAAACATTACAGGTGGAACAAAAAATGCTGTAATTACGGAACCTTATAATATATATGTCAATGGAAAAACAATACCTTATCAAAATGGTATTGTTTCAGGATTATCATTCGGAAACTATACTATTAAAATAACCGATGTGAATGGTTGTCAAACAGATCAACAAACAATTTTTATTAACCAGCCTACAAATCTACCATACATTTTAAATCCAACGATTACTCCTGCAAGTGGTTTTGGACTGGCAACAGGTAAAATAACAGCAACGGCTGCCGGAGGAACTGCACCCTACTCCTATCAATGGAAAAGTAGTTCAAATTCAAATATTGGTACAGACAGTCCAACTTTAGCTAATGTTGTAGCAGGAGTCTACACTGTAGTTGTAACCGATGCAAAAGGATGTCCTTTTTCTGACACTTTCACTATTCAGCAACCTTCAAAACCTGTACTTACCGAAACCCATTTGCAATCAAAATGTAATGGTTTACTGGGTTCTATGAATGCAATTACAACTGGAGGAGCTTCTTTTAGTCAAATTCAATCAGACAAAATATACAGTTATAAATTAAAAAATAAAACAACCGGGATTACAACAACCCTAACTGGAAATACTGCCGTCTTTACCAATATCGCAGATGGCAGTTATAGTATAATCGCTACTGATGTAAGTGGAGTTGATTCGAACAGTATTGATGTCGAATTTAAACAGCCTACGCCTATTGTGGTTTCTTTAGTCTCAAAAGTTAATGTTAATTGTTTTGGAGGACAGGATGGTGCAATTGCTCTTTCTGTTTCTGGTGGAACTCCACTTTTAGTAAATGGAACTCCGGAATATAAATACCAATGGAAGAAGAAAAACACAGCAACTAATAACTATGAAAACTTTACACCACCAGCACTAAATGCATTTTCTCAGGGTATTTATGCAGTTGAAGTTCGTGATGGTAATTATGATGCTGGGAATGTTGCTTATTGTGTTGGGATTTTAGAGGATATAGAAATTACGCAACCTGACGATTTCAAGTTTGATATCTTGAAGATCGTCTATAGTGATCCTTCTGCCATAAATGGAAATGATGGCAAGTTACATTTTGAAATTACTGGAGGAAAATCAAATTACGATTATAAATTTTACACAAAAGATGCACTTGGAAATGAAATAGTAAAAACTACAGTTCTAAATAGTTCACTAAAAACAGTAGATTTTAATGGATTAATTAAAGATCATTATTTCATCTCTGCCAAAGACGATACAGGGTGTATAAAATATGCAGATTTTGATTTTAGAAATAATCCATTAACAATTAGCGTGAGCCAAACTCAACAGATTAGTTGTAATAATGCCAATAATGGTATTCTGACAATAACAACTGATGGTGGTTTTGGAAGTAAAACAATTTCATGGTATCATAATAATGTTTTGTTGGATAATGAAATAAATGTAAATCTTTTAAATGTAAAACCAGGTAGCTACTACGCTATTATAAAAGATCTTAATAAAGTTGAAGTTACAAGCAATACAATCAAGGTGACACAGCCTGATCCCGTACTATTTTCAATGACACAGGAACCTGTAAAATGTATTGGCGACAGTAATGGAAAAATTACCTTAACCGCTTCAGGAGGAAATGGAAATTTCATTTATCGCTACTCCAGCAATGGCTTATTAATTAAGGACTGGCAAACTTTCTCTAATGGAGCAACTACAACTATTGTAGATTTAGCCGAAGGAGAATATCGAATTGAGGTAAAAGACACTCAGCAATGTGAGAGTAACAGTGCCATTAGTAAAGTTACATCTCCAACGGCATTAACAATTAGTAATACCATAACTCTTCCGGCTACAGGAAAAGGCCTAAGCAATGGTTCAATTGCCATAACTGTACAAGGAGCTAATGGAAACTATACCTATCAATGGTTTAAAAGCGATAATACCAGCATCAATCAAACTACAAATAAAGCTGGAAATTTATTAGCCGGGAAATATTATGTAATTATTACAGATACTAAAGGCTGTAATCTGACTTCACCTTTATTGGAAGTAACAGAGCCGCTTCTTTTAGAAACAAGTATTGCGGTTCAAAACGTTATTTCATGTAATGGAGATACAAACGGAAGCCTTAAACCAACATCTATTGGCGGATTTTTAAATCCCGGAGATAACTATACTTACAAATGGTATGAAGCTGGTACTAATACGCAATTAGTATCAACAACAATTTTAGATAAGATTGATAAAGGATCCTATTATGTAATTGTCAGGGATTCAAATGGTAATGAAGCAACAAGTACAACTTTGATTGTAACGGAGCCAGCAATTCTAACCAATACAATAACATCAGACTACACACTGTGTGGAGATGCGAATGACTGGACAATAAATGCAACTCCATCCGGAGGAACTTCTCCTTACATTTATATATGGAATACAGGAGACCAGACAGCCACTTTAAAAAATGTTCCGCCTGCCAATTATACGATTACTGTAATAGATAGCCAAGGTTGTAGTATCGTAAAAAACATTACAATAACAGCTCCAATTCATTTGGCTGCTTCAGAGAAAATTACAATTCCAACATGCTATGGCGGCTCAGATGCTACCATCGACATTACTTCTTCGGGAGGAAAAGCACCTTATACGTATCTATGGAGTACAGGAGAAAAATCAAACACACTTAGTAATGCAGCAGCAGGAAACTATTCTGTAAGCATAACCGATAGTAAGGGCTGTATCATCAACCACGATTACAGCATTGTAAATCCTCCAAAAGATGTGATCAATTTGGGAGAAGATATTACCTTATGTTTTGATCAGACGTTGACAATAAATGCCACTATTGATGATGACAAAGCTACTTACTTATGGAAATCTGATAAAGGCTTCTCCAGCAATAAAGCAATGATTACAATTTCTGAACCTGCTAATTATACGGTTATCGTAACCAACAAATTAGGTTGTGAAGCTACTGATACCATCCAAATATCAAGTCAGAATACTGCTATCAGTGCCGAATTTGCTATTTCTAGCCAGGTATTTAAAAATGAAAAAATAGTAATTGTAGATATCAGTAATCCTATTGCGGATGAAATTGAATGGATTTTGCCATCTAATGCTACAATTGTTAATAAAAATAAAGACTATGCTGAAATAAGTTTCAGTGAAATTGGTCAGTATGAAATTACACTGAACACCAAAAAAGGAAATTGTACCGCTTTTCAAACCAAACAAATAATAGTAACGGAAGGAGAATTTGAAGAAAATAATCCTGATGAAGCTGAGACGGAGAAAAAATTCGATTTGAAAATTTATCCAAATCCATCAAAAGGAATTTTTACGGTAGATGTAATGCTGGATAAAGTTATGCCGGCACATGTGAAGGTTTATAATTTAAACAACAACCTGCTTATCGATTCAAAATCACAGGAAGGGAAAGATAATTACCTTTTTAATTTTAGCTTAAGCGGACTTCCGGCAGGACTTTATTTTGTTTTATTCGAATCACAGCAGGGAAGTAAATTGAGAAAAATAATCATTCAGTAACGAAGATAATCAGGTTCAATAATTTCAATTAATAATGAGAGTCATACAAGGATAAACTCCAAAACAGATTCCATAGAATATAAAGAATGATTTTAAAAAAGATAATTTTTAATACAGCATTGCTTTTGATTAGTGCATTTAGTTTTTCGCAAAACTTTAATGTACAGGAATTAGGCAAAGCCAAATTAATAAACGTAAGTGGTGGTGCATCAGCCAATAGTATTTTCTATTCCGGTAATGCTGAAAGAGATCCGTTTAGTTATTTTCTGAACGGAAACATCAACATAAATATAGCAGGATTATACAATTTGCCATTTTCATTTTCCTATACCAATCAAAAGTTTGGTTATGGCAAGCCAGTATTAATGAATCGTCTGAGCATTCATCCATCTTACAAATGGATTACGGCCCATATTGGAGATGTTAGCATGAGTTTTTCTCCTTATACACTTAGCGGTCATCAATTTTCAGGAGTTGGGGTTGACTTGACTCCACAAGGAAATTTTAAGATAAGTGCCATGTTTGGCCGATTATTGAAAAGCAGCGAATACGATTTAGCTTACCCTGACATAGTACCTGCTTATAAGAGATATGGTTACGGTTTCAAAACTTCGTATGCTTTTGAAAAAGTAAATTTAGGAGTTACCTTATTCAAAGCAAAGGATGAAGCAGGCTCCTTATCAAATCCGATCCCTTTCGAGTTGGGAATTTCGCCTAAAGAAAATGTGGCGGTAAGCTTTGAGACAAGTTTTGCCTTGTTGGGCAAATTACAGGTTTTTACGGAATATGCCAATAGCAGCATTACAGAAGATACCCGAACTAAAGACGATGGAAAAGCAAAAGGAATTGCCTCTTTTCTATTAAATCGAAATAGTACTTCAGCAAGTTATGATGCTTTTAAAGGCCAGCTTACCTACCCTGCCGGGAAAGGAACTTTGGGTATTGGTTACGAAAGAATTGATCCGAATTACAGAACTTTAGGAGGCTATTATTTTAACAATGACTTGGAAAATATAACCGTCAATGCGACACAAAATATATTGAAAGACAAAATTTCCTTAGCCTTAAATTTAGGACTCCAGAAAGACAATCTTGACAAACAAAAACAAAGCCAGATGAAACGTCTGATCACCTCGTTAAATGCTGATTTAAGGCCTAATGACAAATTAAACCTGAGTCTAAACTATTCCAATTTCCAATCGTATACCAATAGCCGAAACCAGTTTGACTACATCAATCAGGTCTCAAATTATGATTATCTGGATACACTGAATTTTAGACAAGTAAATCAGAATGCAGCTTTAAACATAAATTATTTATTAAGGAATGACAAGCGCTTAAAGAAAGCTATAAGTGCCAACTTTTCTATGCAGGACGCCGTAAACCAGCAACAGGGACAAACTATTGCAGGAGGTGCTTCTACTTATTATAATTCTGCGGTTTCGTACAGTATTGGTTATCCTGAAAAAGATTTGAACTTTAATGGATCTCTAAACAATACATATGGAAAAACCGATTCCGGAAAAAATCTGATTTTCGGTCCAACAATTGGGGCTTCTAAACTCTTTTTTGATAAAAAACTGACTACCAATGCCTCTACAAGCTATAACACAAGTTATAATGACGGCGAAAAACAGAACGATATTTTTAATATCAGACTTAACGCATCTTACATCTACGTGCAAAAACACAATTTTAACATGGGTATAATTTCCTTGTTCAGTAATGCATCGGGAAGAAAAAATAATGACCTCACTGCTACCCTAACCTATTCTTATTCGTTTGATAAGATTAAAATGCGTCCGAAAAGAGAGCCTGTAACAGAAGAAAAAGTCACGTCTGACCCTATTTTAAAAATAAATTTCAAAGACAAAATATTCGAAGGAACAAGAGATCAAATTATAGCACAACTCAAGGAATTGCAGCTTTCATTACACCCATTGCCAACAGAAGAAAATAACAATTTAGAACATTTAATTACGCTTGCCACACTCACTCCTGATGACAAGGAACTGAAAGAAAAAGTTTTGGATTATCTGGATGCTCATTCAGCAGCAGCGGAAACTTTAGAAAAATACAACGACTATTTCCTTGAAGCTGCACAAAAACTGGAAAAAGAAATGAATCAAAAAGATGAGAATCTTGAAAATGGCTATGCAATTGCTATGGGAAGAGTAAACACTCACAAATTACATGGTGTAAATGAAGCAGACATTACCAATAAAACACTTTATAATTCGTATTTAAAATTGGTTGAAAGAAGCAACAGCAGCCGCAATCAATTAAAAAATCACAGATGGATGCTTAGTGAACTCTCTATAGTTGCTAAAACTCCTGCAAAAGAAATTCAGCAAAATGAAAACGCTGCCGAATTCAGTAAACAAAACGTTGAAGAAATTTTCAAACTGATAAGGGACAAAAAAAATGCAGCCGAAATAGTCAATGCCATAGAAGAAAAAATAATTCCGTTTTATCATGATCTGGCTGTTAAAAATACGGACAACGATGAACTAGATTTAAAATATATTCAAAAATAAAGTGGACGAAAAGATACTTAAACTAAAAAATAATGGATAAATCTCAATTACCCAAAATGCTAAAAAAACTACACTTTTACCTGTTGCTGTTAAGCTCTCTGATTGGTTTTGGAGGTTTTGCACAAACCTATCCTATTTCGATATCGACTCAGGTTTCGCAGCCATCGCCCATTTATCTAAGCAGTTATGCTGATGCTACCACCATAAACAGTCCGATAAAAATACAGTTGGTGCTAAACGATTTGACCATATCGAATCGTCAGGTAAAACTAAAAATTTATTTTCAGGGCAACGGGATTTCTTTCAGTACCAATGATTATGTGGTCGGTGCCCGTCCTTTGTATCTTGAAGGAGGATTTCCGCTTCAGTTAACCAATGTTGATCTGGCTCCTTATTTTGAATATCAAAATTTATTGGGTCTTAATCCTAATCAATATGCACAGCCTTTACCGGAAGGGGTTTACAATATTTACGTAGAAGTATTTGATTTTGCTACAGGAAAAAAACTGTCTAATAAAACGGGGACAACCACTATTATTTTCCAAAATGAACCTCCATTTTTAAATCTTCCTTTGAATAATGCTTCAATCATGCAGCAAAATATTCAAAATATTATTTTTAGCTGGACACCGCGAAGCATCAATGTCAGCAATGTAGAATATGAATTTTCATTAGTAGAAATCTGGGATAAATATACTCCTGTTCAAAATGCATTTGCCTATTCTCCACCCTTATATACAACCACAACCAGAACCACTACTTTACAATATGGCATCAGCGAGCCTCAACTAATTCCGGGTAAAAAATATGCCTGGCGCATCAAGGCAAAAGCAATTTTTGGTGCCGAAGAAATAGGTGTTTTTAAAAATAACGGCTACACTGAAATTTTTTCATTTGATTATGAAATGTTTTGTACTGCACCGCTTGGTATAAAAACCTCAGGCGTTAGTGAGAATCAGGCTAAAATAGAATGGAGCGGCAACATTGATAATTATGATTATCAGGTTAACTATCGGGAAAAAAATGCCAATTCAGAATGGTACAAATTGGTTACCCCAAGAGAAAGTATAGCTCTAAGCAATCTAAAACCAAATGCTACTTACGAATACACCGTGGGAGCTTCCTGCGAAGTTGGCAAATATACCCACAGTACCATTAAGGAATTCACCACAATTGCCAGAGACGAAATTGCCTTTGCAGGTTGCGGAATTCAACCAGATCCAAAAGATTTGGCAAACAAAACCCCGCTTCCGGAACTTTTCCCGAATGATGTGGTTACCGCAGGCGATTTTCCTATTGTTGTACTGCACAGTACCGGCAGTAATGGAAAATTTTCAGGAGACGGTTATGTAACCCTGCCTTTTCTGGAAAAATTCAGAAAACTGATCGATGCTGCAGATGCTTTAGGAGGTGATAAGATTAATATAGGGCAATTCTCCCGTATTAGGATCACTTTTGATAACATTGGAGTTAATACCGATTTTAAATTGATTTCTGGGGAGATTGTGGCGAGTTATGATGCAGAATGGAAGGGAATGGCGGATGGAGATAAAATCCTCACTGATATTCTTGGCAGTGATGGCAAACCTGTTCTGGGAACAATAGATTTTGAAGTAAAATCGGCTGTATTAAATCCAAATGGAAGTACGACTATTACAGGTCCAAACGGCCAAAAAATGGTTGTTGAAAAATCGTCGTATGACCGCGTTTATACAGACAACAAAGGCAATACTGTAAACGTTCCTGCAAACGGTAAAGGTGAACCAACTATTACAACTGGTGCTGAAGGTGGCAAAGCACTTGCAGCCAATACCAATGGAATGTCTGCAAGTGGTGAGGTAACGCAGATTTCTTCTCCAGATGTAACTATCACCTTTGAAGATGGAGATGACAGTAAATACGCATTTGATGTACAACCTGAAAAAGGTTCACAAAAGCTTAAAGATACCTATGAGACAATTCCGGTAAAAAACGGAGGTATTTATAAAGTAAACTATAAGGCTGTTACAGATTTAAACGGTCCGGATAATATAGTAGCCAACGCCGATTTTAAAAACGGAAAAACAAAAGACGACATTGTTTTTAAAACAAATACAGGAGCTGCTGTTGACATAAAATGGACAAGTGACACCAAAGCGGAAATAAAAATTAACCGAATACTTAATTTCTCAAAAGAAAGTATAATTGCTACCGTAAAAGGCATAAAAGAAAAAGACCCAAAAGATGCTGCTAAAACTGTTGATGGAAAATCGGAAGTTGCAGGAAAAATAAATATTTGGCAATTGACCCAAAAACCTGCTATAAACATTACGCTGTTAAGTGTAAATGGAGCAAGTACACCAAATGAAGGTGATGCAAAAGAATTCCTCAATGAGGTATATAACAAAGTTGGGGTTCAGTTCGATGTTACCACTCAAAAGGTAACTATAGGAACATTACCAAACGAAATACAATGTGGTGAAAGTGGCGTATTTGATGTTTATACTAATGATCAAAATAATATAATTAGCCAAATAGAATCAAGTACGGACTTTGTGTATAACGACAAGACGTATTATGTTTTATATACAGGAAAATCAGGTCAGAATGGCTATCAGGGTTTTATGCCACTGGGCGGACAATATGCTTTTGTATTTAATAACAATTTAAAAACTGCTGCACACGAATTAGGTCACGGTATTTTTGGGCTTAAACATCCTTTTACAAACAAGGCAGAAGAAGGAAAAACCGACCTTTTGATGGATTACGATGAAAATGGAACAAAACTTTCTCATAACGACTGGGATATTATTCACAGCGGCGGATGGAAATTTTATGGGTTTCAGAAGAGTTCTTCGGGGGCTTTGGCTGGAGGGTATGGTATAACTCCAAATTTTGAATTCATAAGTGCTGGAAAAAGCAATATAGTTTCTACAAGAGCCAATTTAGTTAATAAAGGAATTTTATCAGGCTTTCTTGATGAAAAAGGAGTTAGATATATGTGGAATAAAGAAAAAAAGACATATACGGTTGGTGGCTATGAAAATGGAATAGAATATACATTGAAACCTAAAAAAACTTTAGAGAAAGATGATGTTCTTTGGCTAATATATGATTATTCTACTGATTGTAATATAATAAAATATGTTCACACAACTTATGGAGAATTATCAAAGGAAAAAGACTTTCTAAATACAGATAAAGTTATAGCTCAAAAAGCAGTTGAAGCATATATAGACAAAATAAATAAAGTGTCAGAAAAAGAAAACAGCTTATTTTATTCCGGTTATTTGGGGTGTAATAATTTCAGTGAAGAAAATGTAAACAACTGTGCTAAAATTAGTAATGATGAGATAACACAAAATATAGATATCATTTCAAAAGCTATCAGTGATAAAACAAAAAACTTTTCTGATTTAGAATCTATATTAAAAAAGGCCGTATCAATTTGTGTCCTTGAAAAACTTCCGTTTGAAATTAGAAGCAAAATTCTGGATAAGTACTATGATGTAAGTGACGATGCAGAATGGGAAATAAGCTATGGATTTGCCTCTACCGAAGACCACTTTTTTATAAAAGATGTTTTTCTTACTACTCCCGAAAGTCAACAGCAAGAATTAATTCAAAGTATTAAAGCTGATAATTATAAATGGATAACTAAATTATTCGATCAAGGTAAAACAATCAAGGGATTTGGTAATGATGTAAACTATAATCAGGTATCAGAGATATTTTTAACTTTAGGACAATGGGCAATAAAAAATTATGATGTTCTAAAAATAAAACCTACAAAAAAGCAAATTGATTTTTCTTCTTTAAATGAGTATTATCCAGGACAACTACCATTTCTTTTAGGTGCAGGTGATTACAATGTGATTCTAAATAGCGGCAAAGAAACTGAATCTAGGATTATATCAACAGCTTTAGAAGTAAATAGCGGAAGAATTGGTTTTTATAACAAATATAATTTAATTGATTTAAGAACTTATGTAAGCGCTACGGGATCACCAAGTCCAAAAAGGGATGGTACAATTGAATATAAAGAAGATTATGACCCTTTTGAACCTATTACAATTATAGCCGGAACAGAAAATAAATTTGGATTAGAAGTAGGTAAAGAATATATCGTCCCTGCTGTTGTAGCATTAGCATTCCAAGGAATGTTAAAAGAAGATTTTGCTTCTGAAAATCTAAGAAAAGCTAGTAATTCTGTAATGATCATTAGTGGAACATTAGCTGCTCCACTGTCAGGAGGAGGATCACTTGTCGCAGTAGCAGCCAGTATTTCTACTGGTGGTGTTGCTGTAGGATTAATTGATAATTACATGCAAGATGAAATAAAAGCAGGCAGATTAGATTCTAACAGTCTTTTATCAAAAGTTTGGGATGATGTCTATATATCATATAGTATATTAGATGGGGGAGCTGGCTTTACTAATCTTGCTTTTAATTCATATAGAGCCTTATCAACAGTTAATTTTTTAAATAATTTTAAAAAATTTGAAAGTCTTTTAAATGCATCCAACAGCTTTAAACCAGGGACAGTATTTAATGGTTTTAACGAAATTAAAAATGCTGTTACCGGCAGTATTGTAGATACAAAAGCTCTTAATTCTATTAAAGAATTTAATAAGTTTGATAGTTTCATTACTCCAATTAAAAACTTTGTAAGCAAAAAAGCTATACAGGGAGCAATGATTTCTTTGGTTTTAAATGTATCAATTGATGGATTTGAAGCTTTTAGCACAACTAATAAAGTTGGAAATGTGGTAGAGTTTCTAATTAGTTCATCAAAAGCTGAGGTTGCTACGGCTGAGATAATGAGTCAATTTGCGGGTAAAATCCCAAAACTGACCGAAGATTTAAATAGTGGAGCTACAGTAGCTATTAAAACAACCACAAATGGAATAGCACAGGAAGGAAAAATTGCTTTTGCAAAAATAGATGACAGTAACGTCATTATAGCCACTCAAATAAACAATAAAATTGTTTATAACATTATTAAAATGTCTGGTAATACTGCTCATTTTTATCAATCAAGTCCAGATTCAAATAATTCTGATCCTTCAACAAAATGTACCATTTGTCCTGAGAGAATTGATAATAAAGTTAGTTCTCAATTATGTTTGAATCTGGAGCGTTTACAAAAAAACACAAATAATCTTCCTGCAATTTCAAAACTTTGTGGTCTTTCAAATTTGGATGATATTGTAATTAAATTATTAGAGTTTGATATTGCGAATCAAAAAGCTTTCTTAACTGATATAAATGAAAGCAATGGTAACTCTTATATTTGTTCTAATATTTCAAAAATTGATGTTGAAATTCTAAAAGCATGGAAATTAATTCAGGATGCCCGACCAAATCTTAACTATAAAAAAGATTGGGCAGTACTAGAACAAACAAAAAAAGTATTAAGTCATTCAAATGTCCTTACCAAATTAGGTCAAACTGAAGGTCTTAAAATTATTATTGAAAGAAATTATACAGCTCCCTGCCTTGTCTGTGAAAAAAACAATTTAAAATTAATAATGCTGAATGATTATTTGGATTATGTTGATTATTTTGCAGCAAATTATACAAGTACAGAGAAAAAAGGTTACGAAAAAGTATTAGGAAATCAGGGAATAAAAAGTGGAGGTATCAACCAAGTAATAGCAACAGCATTTGTGTTGCGTGTTTTAAAAGAAAACCCAAGTTATATATCTACAATTACTGATTTTGAAGAAAAAATTGAAGCGATTGATGATGATGGCAATGAAAACAAAGCCTTTGCCGATATTGTAGAAAATAACAACAAAATTATAGAATGCAAATCTTGGGAAATAAACGGTAAAGCCTTTCAAAATTTTGTAAAAGAAGGTGAAGTAACAGGCTCTGTAAAACAGTTTACAACCTATTTGATGGATGCAACCAAGGTAAATTCTATGGACAAAATAGAATATTGGTTTGATAAAAAGAAACTCAATAATAGTACTGACCCAAAACTAATAAAAGAAAAATTTCAAGAAATGATGTATAATGGAACAACACTTACAATCAAGGGAGAAGCTGTTTTTAATGCTATTTGGGGAAATAATGCATTGAAATTAAATTTATTTGAAAATAGATTGGAATCTGCAGCACGATTATATTTTCAAAATACAATTTTAAATGATACTTCCAATTCTTTTTACAGTTTTATAAAAGTAAAATAATGATCTATACTCGAATTGATAAAAAACAAAATATAACTTCTTTAATATTATCAGATAGAGACCTTATCCTAAAAAATAAGGAAAAACAGCTCTTTATAAATGAAAAAATCATTTATGACAATGTTGATGATTTTTTCATTTCAGCAGATAATCAATTCATATTATTTAATATTATAGATGGCTGTATTTCTTTAAAAAAAGATTTAACATTTACTCAAAAATCTTTTCGCTTTTTTTTAAATGTTACCACAAATTGTAATAATTTAACATTTCAAACTGATATTGAATCTAATACCTATTTATTTCTAAATAATAATAAATTAGAAAAGGAAATAGAATTAATTTCTAATTACAATTGGGAATTTATTTTTTGTGATCACAATACATTTTTTTTGTATGATAAAATTATTCTTAAAGCAATCTCATATCCAACATGTAAAAATACCTGGAAAATTCTATTACAAGAATATGGCGAAATAAGAAAAATATTAGGAGTCACAGAAGAAAAACTTTGGGTATCCATATATCGTGGAGGCATAAATAAAGACAAAAATATTTTGCTCGCTTTAGATATTGTTACTGGTGAGGTAGTTTACCAATCCCCCTCCGAATATGATCTTTCAAATTGGTTTGTAGAACTAATCCCTGAGCAAAATGCAATTTTGAGTATTTACGGAAAAATAAGTACACACCAAGCCAATAGTCCATTAGTAGAAATAAATGCCACAACAGGAGCCGTTATTCGCAACCAACGCATAGAAAGTTTGTATCTCGAAAATTTAAAAATAGGTTTTTGGAAAGTCTTAGACAATAAAATATATTTTACAGCAAACAAAGATACGCTTCACGGAAGGCATATAGGTATTTTAGATTATAATACCTTAGAGATACTTTGGCAAACAGAAATATCTGATCTCCGGGGTACTTTTAAAGATTTCCAAGTTACAGATAACAAAATTTATGCATTAGATACAGGCAATCAATTACATATTTTTGAAAAAGAATAAATGTATATTCAAAGTTACTATGACCCCCGCTCCGCGAAGTGTTCCTCACAAAAAACTTTGCAAACGTCCCGCTCTGCAAAGTGTTCCTTACAAAAAGCTGCGCAAATGTCTCTGACTTTGCGCTTTTTAATGCTCTTACAAATCCTAAGTCTCTTAAAAGTCTTCGACTTTTAGCAAACATTTTTAAATCGTATAAAAATAAAAGTGTTATATCTATAAAAACTCAAAAATGAAATAAGCATATATTAATATAATTTACTATCAGCTTTGGGTATAAAAGCCAGAGACTTTTAACAAATTTTAGTAGTTTAATTAATTAGACATTCTTTTACTTACATTTACATTTAAACCTAAATTATTTAATTATGAAAATTACTAAATTATGTGTGTTACTTTTTTCTATTACATTGTTTGTAGCTTGTAAAAAAGAAGAGAAACCAGTTGAAGTTATTAAAACCAATACTGTAGAAAAGGAAACTGTAATAGTAAAAGATACGGTTAAAGTTGTTCCAAAAGAAGAAAAAGCTACTTCAGTAAAAATAAACAGCGACGGTGTTAAAGTGGATAGTAAAAATATTGATGTTGAAGTAAAATAATACTACTACAAATAGTATCAATTTAAAAAAGCCATTTAAATATGGCTTTTTTTTATTTCATTAAATTTTGATAATCTAATTTATTTTTTTTTACACTGTCTGACGATCATGTTTTCCTTCTTTGATTTCTTCCACCATTTTTTTATTAAAAGCGGGTAAATCATTAGGGTTTCGGCTGGTCACCAAACCATTGTCTACGACTACTTCTGAGTCTTCCCATTGTGCTCCGGCATTTATCAAATCGTTTTTAACAGAGAAGAACGAAGTTACTTTGCGGCCTTCTAAAACATCCGCATCTACCAGAATTTGAGGGCCATGACAAATAGCCGCTACTGGTTTTTTACTTTTAAAAAAGGCACGTACAAAATTTACGGCAGCCTCTTCTCTTCTTAATAAATCAGGGTTTATAACACCTCCCGGAAGAACCAAAGCATCGTAATCTGCTTCATTTGCCTGATCTAATACTACATCAACATTATATTCCTTGCTCCAGTTACCGTCTTTCCAGGATTTGATAGTTCCTGATTTCAAACTGATGATATCGGCATTCCAGCCTTGCTCTTCTAAATAAGCTTTTGGCGATGATAACTCTGATTCTTCAAAACCGTTTGTGGCTAATATGGCTATATTCTTTTTCATAATTTTAAATATTTAAAATGTTATTAATTTGATTTGATTAAAATTAGTTATTTCATACAGCCAGAAAAAACAGACCATGTTAAACCTTTCTTTAATAAAAGTTAATTAATTGAATTACAATTTTTTATTAAAAATTAAACTAAAATTATATAAGATTGATATAATCTACATTACTATTTTATAGTAAGAAATCCAGGAAAATAATTCTGTAAATGAGTTATCAAGAAAATAAAAATACATTCAGTAATCTGGAAATATCCTCTCAAAAAACTATTAACAATAAAAAAACTGCGCAAAGTCAAAACATTTGCGCAGTTTCTTGTATAAATGCAAAAAAATTCTAATTCCCAATCACCCACCCCAAAGTAAAATTAGCAATAGGAGCAAATTCAGTATCAAATTGATCGATATTAACACCCGCCCCTAAATTCAGTTCCAGATTAAATTTACGTTTATAGGTCCGTTGAAATCCCCAAACCGGAGCAAGCGTAAGTGACGGACTATATTCTGCATAATGTGTATTAGTAGAGATAGATTGAAAAGTATAAACAGCACTCATAGCAATAAAATTCCCCGAGTTATGAGCTGTTCTTTTTCCCTTATTGGCTCTCTTTTCAAGATTGTAATAATGGCGGAACTGTTCATGGATAAAAGGAGAAAAGTAGGTATTCGATTCACCATAAAAACTGTTATAACGATAACCAACACCTAAACCTGCTTCTGAATACAGTGTATTCCTGGCAGAAAATCCATGTTCATAAACAAAACCGGGAAACAGGAAATTGATCTTAAACTGATTTTTCTCAACTGTTGTAACAGCTTCTTCTTGTGCCTGAATCGTAAAACAACTAATAAGTGAAAGAAGCAAAATAAAGTAATTATTTTTCATTTTTTGGATATACTATTTTCTGCAAAAATAATATTATAATCTTCATAAGGAAGTAATTTTAAAATATTTTCTTACATGCAAAATTTTTTATTGAAATTCAATCCTTTGAATCATATAACTATCAGAAGTAAATTCTATAACGCATCAGTTAAATGAGTTATCTACATTTGGCACGAACAATTAAAATCAAAAATCATGAACCTAAAAAGATTTTTCGGAGGATTACTAACAGTCCTAGGAATAGTAGGCCTAATCTACACTGCTGTTATATTTGCAGGTACTTCAGGAGAAACAAGAGATGTAAAATCGTTAATTATTTACGGTATATTAGGAATTGTATTTTTCATGTCCGGAATTAGCCTCGTTCGTACAACAAAAGACGAATCATAAAATTTTATATACAATAAAAAACTTATAAACTCCTCATAATAGAGGAGTTTATTATTTATATAAAGAGTCCATTTACGTTTTCCAATCCTCTACAAAAGGCTCCAAGTTCAATTCCGTAAAATCATGTTCGGTTTTAGAAATAACAATCGTTGCTACTGTATTGCCTATCAAATTGGTTATTGCCCTTGCTTCACTCATAAATTTATCCACTCCCAACAGAAAAGCCAAACCTTCAACCGGAATTTTATGCAATGCCGTTAAAGTTGAAGCCAAAACAATAAACCCGCTTCCGGTAACGCCCGCAGCACCTTTTGAGGTAATCATCAAAATGCCGATTACAGTCAGAATTTCGAAAAAACTCAAATGCACATCATACAATTGGGCCAGAAATAGTACTGACATCGACAGGTAAATCGAAGTTCCATCCAGATTAAAAGAATAACCAGTCGGAATCACCAAACCTACAACCGACTTACTGCAGCCCATCTTTTCTAATTTGACCATAATACTCGGCAATGCCGCTTCAGAAGATGATGTTCCCAGAACCAGCAAAAGTTCTTCCTTTATATATTTAAGAATCGAAAGAATATTGATTTTATAATACCGCAGTATACTTCCCAAAATTAAAAACACAAACAACGCCATTGTCAGATAAACGCACAGCATCAGTTTCCCTAGCGGAATCAAAGTTGCTAATCCGAATTTACCGATTGTGTAAGCCATTCCGCCAAAAGCGCCCAGCGGTGCCAGATACATCATATATTTTAATCCAAGGAAGACGACTTTCGAGAATCGCTCTAAAACCAAAATAGTCTGCTCCCGTTTCTTATAAAAATTGAGCAGAATACCACAAACAATTGCCGCCAGTAAAACCTGCAGCGTAAAATTTGAAAAGAAAAACTGCAGCCACGAAAAATGCTCCGGATTTCCTTTTGTATATTGGCTGGCATCCCCCAAAGTCAATCCTGATTTGTCTATTTTTCCAGGCTGAAAAAAATAAGCAACCGCTACTCCAATCGCCAGTGCAGCTGTTGAAACCACTTCAAAATACCCTAACGCCTTTATACCAATTCTGCCCACTTTCTTCAAATTTCCCATTCCGGAAATTCCCAAAACAATCGTTAGAAAAATAATGGGTCCAATAAAAATTTTGATTAGTGCAATAAATTTTGCTCCAAAAATTTCCATTTTAATAGCTTGCTGAGGCGAAAAATGTCCAAGTAAAATCCCGGCAATAATTGCAATCAATACCCAAAAAGTAAGATTGGTGATAATCGAATGAAAAAGACTTTTTTTGATTTTTGCAGCAGGATTTGGAGAAGATATATTCATGAAGACAAGTTAGGGTCTTCACAAATATATAAAAAATGCAGACCTGTAAGCCGGATTCTGTTCTTGTTATTGCTAACAATACCTTATCATTTATCTAGATCCCACATTACTGCGGGACTCAAGCTACCTACCCTTCAACAACGGACGAGAAGCCCTTAAATGCTGATATACTTGGTATTTCACCGCATAGAGTTTACCTGGTTTCACTACAGCATTACCTGTACATACTTTCTGTTGCACTTGTCCTGACGTTATCGCTAACGCCGACGGGTGTTACCCGCTATGCCTCTCTCTGGTGTCCGGACTTTCCTCCCTCCCAATAAATCAGGACGACGATAAGGCGGTCTGCGGTGCAAATTTAGTTTTTTTATGGTTATTTTAAAGCCATTATAAAGTTTACTTTAACACTGCTTTTGCAATCCCTTAATTTTAAAATGGTTATCTTTAAAATCCTAATTTTTAATTCCTTTATTATGGCTAAAATGTATCACTACGCAACGGTCTCAAAAGCTTTAGATCAGCTGAATGAAAAAGGATTTACCTGCGACTTTAATATTAACTCGGCAGCAATAAAAAAGAATCCTGAAAAATTTGAAATTGTACATGTGTATCGATACGAAGGCGAATCAGACCCAGGCGATGAGGCAGTGGTTTACGGAATCAAATCCACAACAGGCAAAAAAGGAGTTTTTGTTGCAGGTTTTTCAGCCGATTCCGATTCCGAAACAGCAAAAATATTACTCGATCTGAGCATCAAAGGAAGATAATTTTCAGAAGCTGTTTCCTGCTTTACACTGTATCTTTTCCTGGCTGGCAAAAGCCAGAAAAAGGATGCCGCTCCAATCAGGGCTAGGGGTTTAGGTTTCATTAGTCATTGCGGGTACAAAGTAATCACAGGTAGTATCGAAATCCAATTCATTTTCCAGAAAGCATAAAAAAATCCATCATAATGACGGACTTTAATAAACAGTACATAAAAATTATACTATTGGTATTTTCAATTTCCAGCCTGGCTGAATCAGGTCCGGATTTGTAATAATGTCTTTATTGGCTTCGTAAATAACTTGCCAGGAAACTCCATGTTCTTTTCCTATTTTAGACAAGGAATCTCCCTTCTGAACAGTATAATCAGTTGTTATTGTATCAGCAACCTCAATATTGACAACCGCATCCGCTGCCCTGAAATCAGGATCTATTTTTCCGTAGACACCCCAAAGTTTTTCTTTGTCTTCTGCTGATTTTGCTGTTCCGTCAATGTACAATACATTATTTTGCTCTCTCACCAGTAAATCTGCTATTACTAAATCGGCAGCAAGACTTATCAGGTCATGATATTTTTCCTGTAAACCCATAATGATTTTATTTAATAGTTAGTTTATTATCTACTTTTTGAGGATTCAACTCCTGAATACTCTGAATTAAAGGCTGCAATTCGCTTCTTTTAATTTCTCCGGAAAGCGTTACTACTCCTCCCACAACAGTAGCACTCACTCCATCATAGCCTTTTATCACATTACCAACCGATTTATCCAAATCGCTATCAGAATTAATTATTACAGCCGCCGCCGCAGGTTCTACGTTAGGTTCTGGAAACTGACAGTTATTCACTACCGATTTTACTCCCTTAACTGCTTTAACAGAACGCTCAATATTTTTTTTAAAAGCATCATCATCGCAAGTGCCAACAATAGTAGCAACGCCTTCGTGAACCGTTACCTGAACTTCTGGCGTGTCTCCTAATTTTTCATTAATTTCTTTTTGAATATCCGCATCCTTGGGAGCACAAGCTACTAACGAAACTGCAAGTCCCATTCCCAATAAAATCGATTTAATTTTCATAATGTTTTTGTTTAATAATTACAATAGGAAATTAAGGCAATAAATTAGTAACTATTTATATAATGGTATTTGAAGATTTATATTTTTACCAGTAATTATTTATGAATTAAAATTGCTTTTAGAATAGTTAATATATTTTCATGTTAATTTTCCTTTCTTTTTACAAATCATTTGAAAAAATAAATGCAATTATTTTTCAGATTTTGTCAATTGTAAACAAATAAAGATCAAGGAACGTTTCTTCTTTTAATTCTGTAAAGCATTCCAATAATAATGTAAGTCACTTATTTCTAAGCAAATGTATTTTTATAAAAAATTTACAAATCATGATACATCAATTAAAACCTTCAATATTAGTTGAAACACCGCTTGGAACGGGTCAGGCAATTTTTCTTATTGATTACGGAATGCACCAGAATACGTGTTGGGTTGTAGCCTTACAGGAAAATGGTGTAATAAAACATTTTGACTGCAACGATATAATCCTTTCTACAAATTATACGTACGGAATGAATCTTAGAAAAAATAATTTTAATGATAAAAAGGATGTCCCTAAGTAATTTAAAATTCATTTTACAAGATTACTATTTATCATTTCGTGATGTTAAATTCAAATAGTAAGAACTTATTTATGATATTAAAAACACTTAAAAATCTTTCAATTTTTAAATTTTTAATTCATTAAATTATACTCTATATTTGCTATCGGAATAAAACAGAATATGGAACAATTTGTAGTATCGGCACGTAAATATCGCCCGCAAACTTTTAAGGATGTTGTGGGACAAAAAGCCATTACCAACACTTTGCTGAACGCCATAGAAAGCAATCACCTTGCCTCTGCCCTTTTATTCACAGGACCTCGTGGTGTTGGTAAAACTACCTGCGCGCGTATTCTGGCCCGTAAAATAAATCAACCCGGATACGATGACCCTAATGAAGATTTTGCTTTTAACGTTTTTGAGTTAGATGCAGCTTCCAACAACTCGGTTGATGACATCAGAAGTCTGATCGACCAGGTCAGAATCCCTCCACAAACCGGGCAATACAAAGTCTATATTATTGACGAGGTACATATGTTGTCTTCGGCAGCTTTCAATGCTTTTTTGAAAACGTTGGAAGAACCGCCAAAACATGCTATTTTCATTTTAGCGACTACCGAGAAACACAAAATTATTCCAACGATTTTATCGCGTTGCCAGATATTTGATTTCAAAAGAATTACCGTAAAAGATGCCAAGGAACATTTAGCCGAAGTGGCAGCAAGTCAGGGAATCAATTTTGAAGACGATGCGTTACACATTATTGCCCAAAAGGCGGATGGCGCCATGCGTGACGCTTTATCGATTTTTGACCGTGTGGTTTCCTACTGTGGAACCAATCTTACACGTCAGGCCGTAACCGAAAACCTAAACGTTTTAGATTACGAAACCTACATCAGTATTACCGATTTACTTTTAGAAAATAAAATTCCGGAACTATTATTGGCTTATAACGAAATTCTCTCAAAAGGATTTGACGGTCATCATTTTATTGCCGGATTGGCTTCGCATTTCAGGGATTTATTGGTTAGTAAAACTCCTGCCACATTGAGTTTACTTGAAGTGGGAGAACAAGCTCAGCAAATGTACGGAGTGCAAGCGCAAAAATGCTCTCAGGATTTTTTATTGAAAGGAATTGAAATTGCGAATGACTGCGATTTAAAATACAAATTAAGCCAGAACCAGCGTCTTTTGGTCGAATTATGTCTGATGCAATTGGCCTCTATCACTTTTGATGGAGAAAAAAAAAAGTTGAGCAATTCATAATTCCACCAGTTTACTTTAAAAATTCCGGTTATTCAATAACAGAAGTCAAGAGTCAAGAGGGAAAAGTTGAAAGTCAAACTGATAACGAAAATCCGGGTTTAAAAATCGAAAGCGCAAATAATCCGACTGAACCTGCAACTGCAGAAAAAGAACAAACAGCATCAATTTCACAAGAACAAACTCCTGTCGTTATAAAACCTGAAACTAGCGGTGAACCTAAGGTTTCTGCCTTTTCTTTGGCGAGTATACGCAAGAAAAAAGAACTGGAAGCAAACAGCAAATCTTATGTAAAACCAACTACAGCATTACCTACAGAAGAATTTACCGAAACAGAAATGTTACTGCATTGGAATAAATATGCCCAGCGCTTAGGTGATAAGGGTTTTAAGATCATGGAATCTTTATTATTGATAAATGATCCTGTCTTAAATGGAACCAACATTATACTTGAGTTACCAAATGAAGGCTCAAAACTAGATTTTGAAAAAGAAATGCACGGTCTTTTAGGACATCTTAAAGGGCATTTGCACAACCACGATATTACAATTGAAGTTATTGTAAATGAATCCATAGAAAGCAAACGCAGCTTTAATGATCAGGATCGTTATAATCGTTTACTGGAGATCAATCCAAATATCGAACTTTTGCGCTCTACATTTGGATTGGATTTACCTGGCTAATAAATTTGGTGATAACTTAATCTTTTGAAACTAATACTTTTTCAATTCTTTTATCCGGAATAAGCCATATAAAGGAAACTATTAAATAGGCCAGACCTGCTATCCATTCATTATAAAATGAAGAAGCAATTCCAACAACATATAAAACTGTTGAAATTTTACCCTTAAAATCTCCTCCAATAGCTTTAGCTAATATTGAATTTCCCCCTTCACTCCTTATTATTATTCTCTGCAGAATAAAATAAGCTATTGAAGAAAAAAGTAGTACTATACCATACAAAGTAAGGGAAGCTTTAGCAAAATTATGTTCCCCCATCCAGCCTGTAGCTACCGGAACCAGTGAGAGCCAAAAAAGTAAATGCAAATTGGCCCAAAGAATTTTTCCGTTGACTTTGCTCATTCCATGGATCAGGTAATGATGATTATTCCAGTAAATTCCAATATAAATAAAACTCAATACATAACTTAAAAATTTAGGAAACAAGGGTTTTAAATCGACAAATTCTACACCATGCGGTACTTTTATTTCTAAGACCATGATGGTAATAATAATCGCTAAGACGCCATCACTAAAGGCTTCAAGTCTTGTTTTGTTCATTTTAAATATAATTTAAATTTTACCGTAATACATAGCTTTCACAATTCCGTCAGAAAGTCCAATTTTTGGCACATAGATCTGGCGTGCACCACTCCATTTCATAGCATTAAGATAAATTCTGGTAGCATGGATAATTACATCAGCTCGATCTGAATTCAGTCCTAATTCGGCAATTCGCTGTTCATAAGTCAATGAATTCAAAAAGGCATATTGTGAATTGATGTAAATATATGAAAGCGGTTTTTCCTGCTGCTTTCCTGACATTTTAAACAATTTATTAATATTCCCTCCAGAACCTATAAGCGTTACTTCATCGTAATCCTTGGTATTCGTTTTGATCCATTTTTCGATTTCATCCCAAACGACATCATGAACCATGTCATTTAGCAGTCGGACCGTTCCCGCTTTGAAAGATCTTGAATTGATCATTTTTCCATCAGAAAATAAAGTAAACTCGGTGCTTCCGCCTCCAACGTCTACAAAAAGATAGGTTTGATCTGTTCTAAGCAGATGGTGTAAGTCTGTTGAAGCGATGATAGCAGCTTCTTTTTTGCCATCAATAATTTCAATTTTTATATCTGCTTTTTTCTTAATGAGCTCTACTACTTCTTTGGCATTGTAGGCTTCACGCATGGCTGAAGTTGCAAAAGCCATATAACGTTCTACTTTATGTACTTTCATCAAAAGTTTAAATGCTTTCATCGCATCTACCATTCGGTCAATATTTTCTTCAGAAATTTCTCCAACCGTAAAGGCATCCTGCCCTAAACGAATTGGTACACGAACAAGTGAACTTTTATTAAACTGCGGTTCTTTACCATCTTGTTCTACAACATTCGATATTAAAAGTCTCATAGCATTCGACCCAATATCTATTGCTGCATATTTTTTTATTTTAATCATGCTCACTTATGATTTGAAAATTTAATTGTGTTGCTTTTTAATTTATATCCTGAACTACTTTTTCAATTGGTTCATCTGTTTTATTCTGATAATATTTATAAGTTTCAAGTTGAGCCCTGAATATTGGATGATGGTTTCTTACTTTATATTTATTTTCTAAGTTATACGAATGATATCTCACTTTTACATTCCCTTTCCAGGCAATATTAAAATTATCAATCAATTCCTTTTTAATCGAAAGATCATAAATCGGACAGGTCACTTCAACCCTTCCATCCAAATTTCTTGCCATAAAATCTGCTGATGAAATATACACTTCAGTCAAACCGGCATTTCCAAAAATATAAACCCTCGAGTGTTCCAGATAATTATCGACGATACTAATGGCTTCAATATTTTCGCTCATTCCGGGAATTCCGGGAATCAGTGAACAGATTCCCCTTACCTGAAGCTGGATTTTTACTCCCGCATTGCTAGCCTCATATAATTTATCTATCATTTTAAAATCAGATAAACTATTCATTTTTAACTTAATATGTGTTTTCCTTCCTGCTAATGCATGTAGAATTTCACGATCAATTAGTTTTACAAATTTTGTCCTTGTATAATGTGGCGAAACTATTAGGTGTTTATAACGATGTACCCTGTAATTAATATCAAAAAATTCGAATATTTTGGACACATCCTTTAAAATTTGCTGGTGACAGGTAAAAAGGGTAACATCCGTATAAATTTTAGCAGTTGATTCGTTAAAATTACCTGTTGAAATAAACCCGTAACGACGTGTTTTGTCTTCTTCTATTCTTTCGATTACACAAATTTTACTGTGCACTTTAAGGCCTTTTATTCCAAAAATAAGTTCAATTCCTTCTGTTTGCATTTGTTCCGCATATGAAATGTTGCTTGCCTCATCAAATCGCGCCTGAAGTTCGATTTGAACCGTCACTTTTTTACCATTTTTGGCCGCGTTGATCAGAGAGCTAATAATTTGCGAATTCTTCGCGAGCCGATATAAAGTGATTTTTATTGTGGTTACTTTTGGATCCAGGGCAGCTTCTCTTAAAAATTTGGTCAGGTAAGAAAATGACTGATAGGGAGCATGCAATAAATAGTCCTTTTTGCTTATTTTTTCTAATATACTTCCTCCCATGCTTAAACCCGGAATTGGTAAAGGATCATTAGTTTTATATAGTAGATCAAATCTTCCTAAACTTGGAAAATTCATATAATCACGCCTGTTATGATATCTGCCACCTGGAATAATGCTGTCTGTGGCTACAATTTTCATCTTATCAAGGAAAAACTGCAGTGTATCTTCTTCAATCAGGTTGTCATAAATAAACCGTACAGGTTCTCCTATTCTTCTGTCTTTTACGGATGTAGCTATTTTTTCGAGCATACTTTTACTCAAATCACTGTCAATATCCAATTGCGCATCACGTGTAATCTTGATCATGTGTGCCGAGACACTTTTATAATCGAATATATTAAAAATGTTTTTCAGGTTATGCCGAATAACATCATCTATCAAAATAACATAATGTTTTTCATCATTTGAAGGCAATACGACAAACCTGTTCATTGTTTTGGGTATTTCGATTACTGCGTACCGGACTTCATCATTTTGGTTCATTTCTAAACGAACAGCCAAATAACCCAAAGTGTCTTTAAGCACAGGAAATTCTGCCAAATCATTCAATATGATAGTAACCAGCTCAGGACTTAACTTTTGAACAAAGAAATCTCTTAGAAAATTGTCCTGTTCTATTGTAATTTCATTTTCATTGATGATGAAAATATTTTCTTTTTCAAGTTCAGTCTCAATATTGCCTAAAATACGCAGACTCTCAGATTGCTGCTGAATCACAATTTCAGTAATATCCTTGATTAGTTGCTTGGAAGAAACCCCTCCTAAATATTTTTCTCCGGAAATTCCGGAAAGGCTTAACCTACGGATTGCAGCATAACGAACCCTGAAAAATTCATCTAAGTTATTTGAAAAAATTCCTACAAAACGTAATCTGTCTAATAAAGGAACTGTATCATCGGCCGCTTCCTGAAGCACACGGGCATTAAAGGCCAGCCAGCTTTTTTCTCTGTCAATATATTTATGGTCGTACACGCTTTTTATTTTAAATCTTTGGGGAAAATCGTTTTATGTGTTTTACCTTTATGGATGTTTGTCCAACTTTCTGTATCAAATTGTAATGAAACAAAACCGGAAGTTGGAACATTTTCTATAAAAACATCCCCAAATTTATTAACAAAATTTGTAATAGCCTCATTATGTCCAAAAAGAATAACGCTTTCAAAACTATTATCACATGATTTAATAACTTTTTCAAGCTGTTTTCCATCAAAAGTATAAAGATCATCCCTGTAAATAATACTCTCTATTGGGTAGGAAATATTCTGAGCAAAAATAAGTGCAGTTTCTGAAGCCCTGGCTGCAGGACTACTCCACATAATATAGGTTTTAGGAAGGAAATTAGAAATTGTTCCTGATACAGCATGGGCATCTGAAATTCCTCTTTTCATCAAAGGCCTGTCAAAATCTTTTAATGGAGCTTCCCAACTGGATTTTGCGTGTCGTATTAAGATTAAGTTTTTCATAAAAAGATATTCTTTAAAACAAGGAATGTTTTAAAATTAATTCATTCCTAATTTACGAAAGAAATTTTAATACACTTGTCTTTTACAATGTTGTTAACATTAAAACTGCATTAATTAATTTTTATGGCATTTTGGACTTCCATTAGAAAATCTAAATAAATTCTGCGTAATTTAAAGACAAAAAAAAGCCGTCGCAAAATTAATTACAACGGCAACTAAACTAACCTGCATACTAACTATCTTTCAAATTTTTGCAAAAATATTGGTATAATATTTTCTACCATTTTCCGCATCAATTTTAATGGCAATACCAAAATGGGTATAATCGCCTTCTATATTTTTTTTATGTTCACCACTGGCAAGCCAGGCAATTAAAACACCTTCTGCAGTTTTATAGTTATAAGCTACATTTTCACCAACTTTATATGCGCCTAAAACTTTCATTATATTCTCAGAACGTGCTGTAAAATTATCATGATTTACTATTCTGCTGGCAATCATATAATTAGTATGTTCTTCACATTTAACAGAGATATAATTAACTTTTATCAATGTTTTTAAACCAATATTCTCACGATGCTTATTTATTAATTGCATCACTTCTATTTCAGATTCGTTATAATTGTAATCTGTTATAAGTTCTTCATCAGGTTTTTCTTCTTCGCTATTATCACTTGAATCTGATGAACAGGAAACTGCCAAAAGAAAAAAGGTAATGAATAGCGATATTCGAAAAATCCTTTTCATAACATCAGCAATTTTATCAAAAGGCAAATATCAGATGTAAATGCTATTAGATATTTTTTACAGAAATAAAAATAATAAAATTATCGTTTAAATACCAAATAAAATCGATGAAATACATTAAAATTTACTTAAAGAAAGAATTTTCTTATTTAAGAAGATAATCTATCAATTAACCAACTGAAGTCGGATTGGCTTTTGTAACGAATTCTGTCGTGCAGTCTGTTGGGTCTTCCCTGCCAGAATTCTACTTCTAAAGGTGCAACTAAATATCCTCCCCAATTTTCAGGTCTGGGAATTGATTTGCCTTCAAACTCTGTTTCCAGTTTTTTTAGGTTTTCTTCTAAAAAGGTTCTTGATGGAATCACATCACTTTGGTTCGATACGATGGCTCCTAATTTACTGCCGTCCGGGCGTGAATCAAAATAACCGTCCGAAATATTTTCTGAAGTTTTTTGGGCAATTCCTTTTATGATGACCTGACGTTCCATTTCAGGCCAGAAAAAAGACAGACAAACATGCGGATTTGCCGCAATTGCTTTTCCTTTTTCAGAATTGTAATTGGTATAAAATATAAAACCTTCTTCAGAGAATTTCTTTAACAAAACCACTCTCGATTTTGGAAAACCATCTAATCCAATGGTTGAAACCGTCATAGCGTTTACTTCTCCGCTTCCGCCAAAATCTTCCACCTCATGAAACCATCGGTTAAAAAGATTGATCGGATCTTCCGGAATTGTGGATTCCAATAATTCGCTTTTTTCGTAAGATTTTCTATAACTGCTTAAATCGTTCATAATTAAGTTTATTAGATTTTTGGACTTCTTAGATTCTTAGATTTTAATTACTAAGTCTGACTTTAAGAATTTCGACTTTACAACTTTACGACTTATTTCAAAACTCAAAACTCCTGCCGTCATCTCCCGAAAGTACATTTTTAAATACCGTTTCAGCTTCTTCTTTAAAAAATTTTATTCCTTCATACCGTGTTGAATAATGGCCTAAAACCAATTGTCCAACATTTGCTTTTAAAGCTATGGTTGCTGCTTCTTTTGCTGTTGAATGGAGTGTTTTCTTTGCCAAAGCTTCTTCGGATTGCAAAAAAGTGCATTCGTGATACAAAACATCCACATTTTTTATTATCGGAATAATATCTTCATTATAAACGGTATCCGAGCAAAAAGCGTAACTCATGGGCATAATCGGATCAAAAGATAATTTATCGTTTTCTATTATTGTTCCATCATCGAGTGTGATATCGCCACCGTTTTTTATCTTTTGAAAATACGCTTTATGAATATTATATTCCCGCACAGCCTCAACATTCAGTTTTCTTTCTCCCGGCTTTTCCTGAAATAAAAATCCGTTAGTATAAACACGATGTTTAAGCGGAATGGTTTTTACCACCACTCTGTTATCTTCAAAAATCACTTCACTTTGATTGGATTCCAATTCATGGAAAAACAAACCGTAAGTGGTCCAGGAATTGGATAATCTTAGTTGTAGTGTAATGATTTCCTTCACTCCCTTTGGACCGTAAATATGTAAATCGGTGGTTCGTCCTAAAAGTGCAAAAGTTGAGATGGTGCCGATTAATCCAAAAAAGTGATCACCATGTAAATGTGAAATAAAAATGTGATTGATTTTTGAGAATTTAATCTTGTTCTTGCGCAATTGTACCTGAGTTCCTTCACCACAATCAATTAAAAACATTCTGTTCTTGATTTCTAAAACCTGAGAAGTAGGGTTGGTAATCGTTCTGGGAGTTGCGGCATAGCAGCCAAGTATGGTTAATTTCATTTCTAAATTGATAATTGACAATTATTAATTATCAATTGTTAATTATTAAAAACCCAGGTCTCTTTCGATTTCTTCCATTTCGATGATATCGTGTGCTTCCAAAAGTGAAGGAACAATAGTCAGTTTATCAGAAACAGCATTAAAGTCAAAGTCATCAACAACAATTATAAATGATTTTTTTGCTTTTTTATGCTGTTTGGAAAGCGGTAAAAAAAGCTTCACATCACTTTCAGATAAATTGGAATCCGAAGTTAAATCGATAATGATATTTTGTTTTTCAAAGGTTTTAAACTGCTGCGTTACTTTCTCCAGAAAAGAATTGACATCTCCCTGGGTATCTTTAATCGTAACGGTATGTCCTTTTTGATCTACTTTCATCTTATAATGTATTGGGGGCTCAATATAAAAATAATAATTCCAGAGCTAAGGTACAAAGTTTTTAAAAACTATTGAATTTTGGAAGCCAAAAGATAAATAACCGCCATTCTGATCGCTACACCATTCTCCACCTGATTCAAAATCACCGAATGATTCGAGTCCGCAACTTCAGAAGTAATCTCTACTCCCCTGTTGATGGGTCCCGGGTGCATGATGACGATTTCTTTTCCAAGAGAATCCAAAAGCGGTTTATCCACTCCGTATTGCTGGGCGTATTCTCGTGTTGAAGGGAAAAAATTCACATCCATACGTTCGTTTTGTACACGAAGCATATTAGCTACGTCGCACCATTCTAATGCTTTTCGTAAATTCGGCTCGACCGTAACTCCAAGCGATTCAATATATCTTGGAATCAGGGTTTTTGGCCCACAGACTTTTACTTCAGCGCCCTGCATTTTTAAAGCATATATGTTGGATAAGGCAACTCTTGAATGCAGAATATCACCTACGATAACTACTTTTTTTCCGGCAACGTCACCCAGTCTTTCTCTAATAGAATAACTGTCTAACAAAGCCTGGGTTGGATGTTCATGCGCTCCGTCTCCGGCGTTTACGATACTGGCTTTGACGTTTTTGGATAAAAAATAAGCCGCTCCGGGATTAGAGTGGCGCATGACAACCATATCAACTTTCATGGAAAGGATATTGCTTACAGTATCAATCAATGTTTCTCCTTTTTTAACCGAAGACTGGGCAGCCGAAAAACTAATGACATCTGCCGATAATCTTTTTTGGGCTAATTCGAAAGAAAGTTTGGTTCTGGTACTGTTTTCGAAAAATATGTTGGCAATGGTAATATCTCGTAATGAAGGAACTTTTTTAATGGGTCTGTTAATGACTTCTTTAAAATGATCTGCCGTTTCAAAAATTAGGTTAATATCATTCTCATTGATGTATTTAATTCCTAATAAATGATTTACGCTTAATTCTTTCATTTTTGTTTCTTTAATTTTATTGATCAAATTTCTGAATTACTGAAACGATCAGTTCTTCAATACTTTTTAAAGAGTGATTGCTCTATTGAATCATTCTGTCAACTACTTCACTGTAATCCTGCAAATCCCTTGCATCTTCATCAAAAATTTTCTGCCATCTGAAACCCGGAATTTCAATTTTAGATTTTGCAGAACCGTTCCAGATTATTTTAAAATCGTTATTGATTAAAACTTCGGCAACTCGTTTTCCTATCTCTATTGTAACTGTATCATCAGCATTATCTACTTTCTGAAAAGCGATATACAAACCTGGATTTTCAATAGCGATTGCTCTGGCCAAATCCTGTTCGTGATAAAAACAATAACCGTCAGACTCTGTTTCGTTTTCCTGCAAATCTCTTTCAACCTCCACTACTTCATATTCACCGTAGGTTGTGGTGTAACCCGCATTGTGAAGTGCGATTATATTTTCATCGCATAATTCATCAAAAGCTTTTATCAGTCTTTCCGTATCGGTAGGACTTTCCCATTGTTTACTTTCTGAAAGTAACTTTTGGTATTCCTCTTTTATTTTATCAAAAGCCCATTCTTCTGA
>NZ_JBDTTP010000013.1:0-70711 GCF_039930565.1 Flavobacterium sp.
ACCAGCAGTTTCCGCAGTTGTTTTTACTAATGATTTTAAACCGTTTGTTCCGTTAGTGCCATTTGTACCATTACTTCCTGCTGTTCCATTAGAACCATTTGTTCCGTTAGTTCCATTACATACATAATTTGTAGCGGTAACTTCGCTAGCTTGTAATGTTCCGTCACTATTAGTATCTAATCCTGATTCTACTTTTGTACCACCATTTGCACAGTTTGTACCAGCAGTTTCCGCAGTTGTTTTTACTAATGATTTTAAACCGTTTGTTCCGTTAATACCATTGGTTCCCGGAGCTCCTGTCAATCCTGTTGAACCTTGTGGACCTGGCGTTGAACTACCTGATGTTTTAGCATATAAAGCATAAGGAGAGCTTAATAATTGTGAAGTGCCAGTAATTGAATAGGATGTTCCGCCTGTTGGATCAGTTTCTGTTTTTATAAAATATGGACCATTTGACCAGTTGATAGTTGACATAGTTCCTGAAACTATAGTTCCTCCACCAATTTCTAATGAAACTAAACCATTTACATTTGATGTTGGTGTTTGTGTTTCAACATAAACAGGAGTTCCTGCGGCAGAACCTTGTAAAATACTAATTTTCATTCCTACGGATTGGCTGTTTACTAAATTGTTTGAAGCATTTCGAATAACAGCTTGATAGCTCATTTTTTCTGGAGCTTGTGAAAAAGCAAATGTGCTAAATAATATAAATGCTACAAAAACTAAATGTTTGATGTTTTTCATGAATTTTTTCTATAAAGAATTAATTGGATTATTTTTTAATTATTTTGAAAGTTTTTACTTCTTTATTGTTCTCTAAAACTTTTAGTAAGTAAACTGCACTAGGAAATTGCTCTAAATTGATTGTGGTTGTTTCAGAATTGATTTTTTCATTTAGAATTAATCTTCCGTTTAAATCGAATAATTGGTAATTTACATTTTCTATCACACTGTTTTTAATCTCCAATACCAACCAATTTGAAGTTGGGTTTGGATAGACACCCATTTGCAAGTTGATGTTGAAATTGTCTAAACCTAAAACTGTTTGAATTTCATAAGGTTGTTGCACACCTTGTGCCATAGAACCATTAGTTCCTGTGTTTGTGGTATAAACCACTTGACCTACGGTGTAACTTACGTTTCCGTTAGTTCCTGAAGCATCACCTCCTGTGGTAGCCACTGCTTCTTGTGCGTTTACTTGTGATAGTGTAAGTAGCGTTGCCGCGATGAGTAATTTTTTTTTGTTCATTGATTGAAATATTGGTTGTTAATTGTGGTAATTTTTAAAATGCTTTACTTTAGGTGATTATTCGCAACTCTTTAGTTTTCTCTATTAAATTTTTTCAATAATTCTTTGTTTTCCTTTTGTTTTAAAATTTCCTGCACTTCTTTAATATTTTCATCGGTAAGTGGAATATCATTTTGAATACAGGTGTAAATGGCTTCATTCTTTTTTATGGAAAAAAGTCGAAAGTGGTTTTTAATACGTTCTAATATTTTCATTTGTATATTGTTTATTGCAAATTTGTGTTAGATTTTTAAAAATAACTAATTTGGAGCGGGTAGTTGATGGGTAGTTTTGATGACTACCCGTTGGGTAGTTTTAATTAATGTACTAAAAATCAATTTTTTAAAAATAAAAATTTGTTAGAGTTTTATTTAGTCGTTTGTTATCTTTGAGAAAATTCACGATGAAAAAAAAATATGTTTACGTTTTATTTATTTTATTAATAACTATTTCTTTTTCATTTGGGCAATCTGAAAAGATTAAAAAATTAGAAAATCAAGTTAAAATATTTAATGATTCTTTGCAATATGAAAAATCTATTGCGATTTTATCTGATATTATTACTAACGAAGATGCAGTTCCTTACGAAAAATATTACGCTTATTTATTAAAATCATACACTTATAAACGTTTATTTAATTACAATCAAGCTTTGTATAATTTAGATTTAGCATTAGCTGAAGGTTTAAAGAGTGATCACAAAGAAGAAGTTAGCAACACTATTGAAGCCGAAAAATGTTTTGTTTATTTTGATACCAATGATTACAGAAAAGCAGAAGCTTTAATTGTTCATTTGAGAAAGCTACAATTCAAACACTTATCTATTTCAACAAAATCTTGGATTATTATGCAAGATGGATATATAAAAATGCTCCATAAAGAGTATTTAAAAGCAGAACAACTTTTAGACGAAGCATTTAAAATTGTTGCAGCAAATTCACCAGAAGATTTGCCTAATATTTATGGTAAAAAGATAGAACTATATAATAGAATGGGGCTTTTTGATAACCGTGATACTGCTTTTAAAGAAGGAGTGGCTTTATCAAAAAAGTACAAAAAAGTTAAATATGAAATGTATTTATATGAAATTATGCGTAATATTTTACTAGATAATAACGATTATAAAAACGCTTTTTACATTCAAAAAAAATACGATTTAATTGTAAAACATTATGATGCTAACGATGCTAATGGCAAGCTAGAAATATCCGAAAAAAAGATAGGAGATGAGAACAGGAAACTAAAAGAACAAAACGAAAAGTATTTTGATTACATTTTATATAGTATAATCATTTCGTTACTTCTTTTATTGTTTTTTGGTATACGTTTATATCAAACTAATGTAGCCAAAAGGATTTTAGTAGAAAAAGAAAACACCCGAATTCACAACGAAATTGAACAACTTACAAAAGCATTAGACGAAAAAGGAAATATAGCTTTAGATTTATCCAACTATAATTTAACCGAACGGCAAAATCAAATTATAGAACTTATTCGATCTGGAGCAACTAATAAAGAAATCGCTACTAAATTATTTATATCTGAAAACACGGTTAAATACCATTTAAAAGTGATTTATGAAATTTTGGATGTAGCACATCGGTCTGCCATTAAATAAAATATTTTTGATTAATAAAGTTTTGAATTTACAAGCTCGATGATTTAATTTCAATTTCATTAGTTTTTAATTGAAATTTTGTTTTAAAATTTGCATGTCATCACTCACTTTTCTATCCAAAACTTTTGCATAGTGTTGAGTAGTTCTTAAATTCTTATGTCCTAACATTTTACTTATACTTTCAATTGGAACACCATTAGTAAGTGTTACAGTTGTTGCAAATCTATGTCGTGTAATGTGAAAGGTTAATTCTTTTTCGATTTCGCAAACTCCAGCTATTTCTTTTAAATAAGCATTCATTTTTTAATTTGATAAGATTGGTAATAGTTTATCTTCATTATTACTTTGCGGATGATCTGAATCCTAACAATAAAGACTGGCTATATGTGCACCCTGGAGATGCACTATTATTTAAAAGTACTGCAGCTGTGTGGGAACAATTAAAGAAAATTTATACTTCTTCGTTTAAAGAAATGGTGACTGGAGAACTTCCAAAGGAGGGTGAAGTTTTGGAGACTCTGATGTTTCTATCTGGGAGAATTCAGAAAATAGATTGGCCAATAACAAAATAATATTTCAGAAAAAATTAAGTGCTCGCAAACATTTATTATTCAAATATTTGAAAAAAAGTGAATTGTCTGAGTGATTTATTTTAAACAAAAAACTAAACTGATTTACTTTAAAAAGTAAAAAAACTGTACATATAATAAATTATTATCCATCTATTTTCTGCTTATGATATTCTTTCAGCCATTTTTCCATTTTTTGCAATAGTTGAATTTCTTTCAGGTCACACCGGTTGGATCTGTTCCTTCGCGACAGTGGCTGATTTTTCAGCGGCAAAATCTTGAGAAAAACGGATAGCTGCAGATTCGAACCAAAATTAGGCAAGACTTATCAACATTGAATTTACATTGTCAAAATACTCTTGTGCCATGCTTCTGCCACAAAACTTAGACTGGTGAAATATCTTTAAAACCGCCTTAATTTTTTGTGGAAGAAAAGGTATCCACTCCAACTCCAATGTGCCACGATTTTGCCACAAAACTCAGAGCACTAATATCTATGCCATTTTTTTAGGTTAACTAATATTTGAAACTAACCTTGTACTGCGTTTTTTTTGCTAGTATAAATTGCTGACACATTTCGTATTGACGTCCGTAAAAAAAACAATCGTGCTGGCATCTTAAATGTTTTGATACAATAGTAACATATTTTAAAAGAAATTTTACAAATTGTGTTTTTCAGTTTACTTTAACTTCCCATGCTTACAATACTGGCAACTCAGCATTCTATTTTAAAAATACCAATCCCTCTGTTTTAAATGAATTTAGGAAGTATCTGCACATTGAGCTTGACGTTAAGCCAACAAGTTTTCATAGCATTATAGCCGATAAAAAAAATTATTGACTGACACGTTGCTTATTTAAGACTGCTGATGGAGTATCTAAATCAAAATAGGGTTGAAATAGTGCGGTGTCGTTTGTAATAGCTTCCTCGGCTTTAATTCTCTTAAGAACATCAGGAATGAAGTGATCATTTATATCAAGTATCACCGGCTCATTTTCTGGAAACCAAAAAGATTTGCTGTATTTAAAAAAACCTGGGAAAATTGTTTCCATGTGTCCCTGCTTAAGAAAAACTGTAGGCTTGTTATAGAGTCTGCACAGCAATGTAGACGCGGAAAATAGGTTCCAGTAAATCATCACGTCAGACTGGATTATCAAGTCTTCGAAGGCATCCAGACTGCAATAACTGATATAGTTAATATCTGGAACATCCATAAGCTCTTTTTCCAGAATTTTGTGAAGTTCTTCCGGGAATACTAAATTTACCATGATATTGTAGTCTTTGACTAAGGAAGAAAACAATGGAATTATTTTCTTGTGATACGTTAGCCCGCTTTCAAACTGCAGCAATTGATAATCATGCATGGCCATAACAAAAGTCCATTGCTTCCCTTTATATATGTGCTCCTTCGTTTTTTTCTTGAAATGGTTTGAAAATGAACGATGTGGGGTCGAACCAAGTGATGCAGGTAAAGGATATAAGTGTCTGTATCCAGACAGTCTTTCGCTGATCGTTATAAATGCGTTTCTGGCATTAGACAGAAAGTCCTTTGCCTGTAGGTCAAAGTCCATATGATCATAATATCGTATGAAGGGATCACTAGTTGATATTTCAATCTTTTTTTTATCAAGGTAATCCATTAAGCTGTAGAACTCTGGAGTGGTTATCAGGTTATTAGTAGCTAATATATATGCACTGAAAAACAGTATCTGTGTTGGCATGATATCATCGATATATCTTTTTAGATCATCGGCATTCTGATACGAAAATTTTTCAACATTAGGTAATGTTATGTATTTCATCATTTGCTCCGGCATTAAAGCAATGGCGGAAAAAGACTGGTTGTACATTAGCAATCTTAAAAGTACCAATTCGCCAAAGTCATTGGAAAAAATAAATAATGTTTTTTTCATAGATTGAATGAATTTTGCTCAATTCTGTTTTATTACTATTTGATTATCTGTATTAGAAAACAAACATTATTGTTATATTCCTTAAAAAGATGTGCCTTATACCACATTCTTATATTAGTTACCCAAGATATTCACCGCAGTAATGATAGGGCAAAATAAGCCAAGTGTGGAAAGAATAGCTTTCGCATCGCTTGAACTCAAACCAAACGCTCCTTCCAGTACAGATATAACCTGATCTTCTACCCAATTCAATACTTTTGCCGCCATCTCAGCCCATTTCTTAGGGTCTGTGAAGAGTTCGATCAAGAAGTTTTTGACAGCATTAAAAGCTGCCGAAGGCAAACCTGAAAGACTGCCGAAATTTATATCCAATGAAATTGTTCCGATTGAATATTGGCTGCCACCCAGCTCGAAGCCTGCATTAAAATTGGCTCCGGCTGTGCCTTCTTTTAAATGAGCATATATATTTGCTCCAGCATTTACGCCGGTATTGATATCCCAAGTACCCAATGGTCCTAAATCAATAGAACCAATGCCTATGTTTATCTGACCACCAACCTGCAAATCCGTATCGTTGAATATTCCTGTAAGCTTGCCTCTAAAAAAGCCGCCAAGTGTTGCGCCCGACAATTCAAACTGAGCACCGCTTGAATTAATATTTACAAACATGCCTTGGCTTGACCCCAAAACAGTAACTTTTCCGTTTATGAAGAAATGCGGATCCTGAAAACCTTGTGGTGCATTGGGTCTGCTATAGGTGCAAATAGATACCTGCGGGCCACCCGTTCCTTTTTCGGCAGTGACACTAAATAAGTTGTCGCTTATAAAGCTTATCCTTTCCATTTGGGTATCAATCAATATACCCTTGTCGACTTCAATAGCAATATCAACATCAATGTCTAAAAATAAGAACTTAATGTTGCCGCTTATACTCATCCCCTGCGGATAGAAGAACGTGCCGATATTAACGCCGCTTGTCGAAGGAACAAAATAGAACTGAGCTTCTCTCGACACATTTAACGCGCCCGTAGTCGAGTCTTTTATTAATTGCCAATGCGTGATGGTAGAGCTGCTTCCGGCTCCTGCCTGTTCCGTAATATACCATCTCCCATTATCAGCATCTTTAAAAATCATCATGCCATCGCTGGAAGAAGGAAAGCTTGACAACTTGCCATAGCTAATAAAATCATTAGATATAATTTGTCCGTCAAAATTATTCAGAGAGTCAATCAAAGTATTTGCTGCTGACCCGCCCGGCACCTGAAATTCCCCGTTTGAAGTTCCGGAAATGGCAACTTCTTTAAGAACCTTTTCTAAGGTGGGATCGAGGTTTTCTTGAATTGTGCCTGCTAATTTATCTACAACATCTGCCAGGGTTAAATCGCTCAACGAGCCTGCAATCATAGACTCTGATGGATTCGCACTGTTTACCATAACGGCAATAGAACTATTGAAGAGGTCCTCAACTTCTATTTCGGCAGAAAATCCAAAGCTAGGAATTCCTTCAAATGATATACCAAGCTCAATGGCAAGACCTCCAAGCTGCAAAGGACCAAACGCTATGGGTTGCTGCACCTTAAGTGTACCCGATATGAATGCACCGTTTTCTACTACAGCGATAATGAGGTCAAATTCAAGGTTATTATCCTGTATGATTGTCTTAACAGTAGCCATCAGGCTAATACCAAAATCGCCCCCGCCGCCGCCAACAAACATCAATGTACCTGTCAGGCAGCCATTCCGATAACCTGCATCTCCCGTGCATGTTCTTGTCTTTACATCGCTATCGGGTGTAAGGAAAGTGGATATAGAAATACCTAATTGAAATTGTTTTTTCTGGGTAAGATAAGCAATAAAACCATATAACTGCGTACCTTCCGGAATATTGATCAAGTCAATTAATGCACTGAGGATTTTATTGGATTTTGTAAATGTGGTACTTGTATAAAGAAAAAAACCTGGCTGAATCCCCTGAGCAATTGCCGGCAGGGTAATCTTGGAAGTTCCTAATGATGGTTGATTGAATGTTTGAAAACCCGGGAAAGAAAATTTCGAATCTTTTATGGTGGAAATTGCCAATGTAAACGTTTGGAACGGGAACCATTCGGCAAATGTTTGAACACTGCTTGATATCCCACCGGAAAGATTCCCTAACTCACTAAGTTCAATCTGCAAGCCCACTGCAACTCCCCAGCCATTTGTACCTTTTGCTAAAACAAATGCCAGGCTCGCTATTCCGTCAATAACAGTACCCAGCTGCATCTGATAGTCGTTACCAGCTTTTTGCAATATAATAAAGGAATCCGTAAAAGTAAGATTGAAGCCATCGGGCACTTTCAATGATTGCCCAGTCAAAGAGGATACGATATCATTCAGCGTTACCGAAGGGAAATCGCCGCGGATGATAACCGTTCCGGGAATATCATAATTCGCATTTAAAGTAACACCTGCTATTTGAGCAGTTCCCGAAAAATTACCACTCAGATCACCAGCACTTGGTTTTAATAAAAATAAATTTACATCGCTAAATTCTAACTGAGTAACACCAAGAGGAATAATCCATGGTTTTGGCTGCTGCGCCATGTCAAGCATGAAGGAATAAAAATTCCCCGGCGATACTGAAAGTTGAAGTGCGTCAATTGCCAAGTCGCTCACTGGTGGAATACCCGGAGTATATTTTGTCATTAAAGTACTTAAAGGAAGATCAAAACCTTCGACCACTGAAGCTGTAACGGTAAAATCGTTAGCTTTTTCTGCACTAATAGTCACTGTGGTATTTGCTACTTCTACTGTACCGGTTACATTGATATTAATGGCTCTGTTTGTGCTGTCAAACGGATTTTGCACGCTTAGTTCAGCCATCACGGAAACAACTTCAAATACGCCCGGCCAGACATTCCAATTTATTTTCGGCATTCCTACCGTTACAGAAGCAGCATTAACTACGATGCCTTTGTTATAGGACAATGTTACACTTGCATTCTGTATTCCAAGCCCTCCAAGATCGCCGGTTTGTACTTCGGATGGGAATGAGTACAAAACATTGTTAATCCCTATAATATCAACAAGTTTACTAAAATCGCCAATAGGTGAGTTTACAAAATTGGCTGCCAACTGTGCAGCTTCAATTCCTGGAGGAGTTATAACAGCAACGCCAATATTGGATTGTGCACTTGGGATATCAAAAGCTCCAGTATAACCCACTGTAGCATTATAAGTTGCATTATTTGCCTGCCAATCAATGCTCGCAGGACTGTAAACCCTGAAATAATCAGCTGAAAATGTCATGCTGCCCAATTGAAAAGCAGACACATTTAAGTTAGCTTTTAAATCAATACCTGGCACAATACCTGTTTGATCCCAGGCAAATTCATTTTGACCCAATGGAGGAGCAGCTTGGGTTGCATCTGGCGAATTTACCGTTCCGCTTATAATTAACTGACAACTTCCTATTAAGTTTTCAAATATGCCTAATATTCCAGTAGGTATTAAATCAGCAGAAAAGTTAACCCCAATCGAAAGTGCAGTTCCATCTACTGTTTGCTCGTATGTGGAAAGTAGAAATTGCGCATTAGACATTTGAAGTTGGTCTAATGGACTTATTTCAGCTGCATCTGGTAACGTTCCATTCATTAATGTTGGCAGGTCTGGAAAACTATCAGAAAACTTCCATGGCGTGGCGGGGACCGCAGCAGGAATCATTTCATATTGCAGCAATGCCTGAACATTATTATTCACTATACTCAAAGTCATGCTTACCGTCACATAATCAGAAGTAAAATTGAATTTACCGGTTCCCGTAATAACTACATTATCCGTGATTGAAGCAGGAGTTGCCTGCGCTCCTTTGATTACAATGGATCCCGCAGCATATGCCGAGGTAATTAATTGCGGCATTACATTCGCAGCATCAATAGAATGTAAGGTAGCAGCATCAATCGAAACGACCCCACCGGCTATGGTTCCGTCATCGGCTATATTAAGCAATGTTCTTATTGCGGCAACATTTGGAGGTACTAAATTATTCATAATGTAAATAACATTGAATTAAATTAATTATTTTAATAACACATGATAATGTGAGATTTTTAGGGAACCATACCTTTTATTTGCTTGAGGCAATATATGATGCGATGGAAAATTTAGAATATTCTTTTTCTAAGTAATATGGATATACGCTATCGTTAAAGAAATTACTAAGATCTTGTTTTGATGGAAAATCAAAAAGCCCCAAATTGGGATCAAAGAACTGATATACTTCTGTAAGCTGGCCAAAGGCAATTGCATGTCCACCATTCCCGGGGCTAACCATCCCAACCAGAAAATATGATGGGCCATTATCCTTTACTTGTTTGTCCATTTTTTTCTCTAAAATTTCACAAAAGTCCAAAATAAAATCGGCGTTAAAATCTTCATACGCTTTCATGTTGGCGCCACCATATCTATTGCGTGTCAACAATTGACGTAAATCAGCTAATTGCTTTTTTAAAGCATCTTTATGAGCAATAGCAGCAGCATTTATCTGTCGTATTAAAACATTTATACGCTTTGTAGATGCATCCAGTTCGGCTTTATATAAGTTTTGTTTTATCACATACACATCAGGAACGTTATTCTCTTTTTTTGACACAGCAGAAGCAAAATGAATACTATTTATAAAATTAAATGGCGATGTTCCCCCTGCCTGAAACTTTAAAACAAAATCTAGGCACATGGTAAAACATACACCTTCAATAGCAGCTTTTTTTATCTTGAGGCTGCTTTCCTGGTCAACCCACACAATGAGCTGCCCATGATTATCTTCTGCGCAGTTTTTCCACTCTTCAATGTCCATTCTTCAAAAATTTTATTGTTTTACAATTAATTATTTACAGTTCCAATATGGTCATCCTAACCAGTAGCCTGACTCACCAAATTTTGAATTAAACTGGTTACTTCATTGCCGATAGGAAAAAGGTGCTGTGTCAATTGAGCGTTTATAGCATTAATGATTAAATTCTGAACACTAGGTGAGTTTAGAACTTTTTGTACAGAAGGAGCAAGACCAGATTGATCATCCAGTGTTATTGCCATAGCTGAAGCCTGAGGAATGCTGAATATGATGGAATTGAATAGTACATTTAACTGGCTTGCACTTGCGCCTGTTGGTGCAACCACACCAGTAAGAGGAACAGAACTTATTGCTACACTTAATCCCAGATTGAGTTGACCACCGCCAGTATAATTGGCTAAAAAAGTGGCTGAAGCATTTGTGCCAGAACCTAAAGAGCCAAGAAGAAGAGCAAAAGAAAAAGTAGGAGGGGACAAAATCATGTTTGCTGCCGGTATAGTGGCATTTGGAAAGCCATTTACTACAACGTTGGTTAGCGTTGCGTTTGATAAAGTAAAGCCGGAAAACAAATCAAAACTTCCCAAACTAATATCATTTGGCTTAAACGGATTAAGTGGAGGATTTTTGTACTGCTGTAACAACGTTTGCACGTACCAGCCACTTGTAGGATCATTTAATGAATACCGTACACGATCGAATAGGTAGAGATCCACCAGATTGGTTGCCTGCTGGCCACTATCAGAAGGGAGCTCACCTACAACAGGCGACAAATGATTGTCTAAGAAACTGGCGAGTTGATTTGTCAGCGTGCCTGAGAGCGCTTTCAGATTTCCGTCTGTATTTAATGATTTACCCATTTGTGAAAATATAGCACCACTTGCATCAGAAGAAGAAAGCGCTGAATTAATTAAGTTACCAATTATGCCGCTCAAGGCAGGATTTGAATTTGTTAATTGGACACTTATATTCTGAAATTTAGGAGCCGCGGCACCACTTGTTATGAGATTTATATTTGTGACCTGACAATTAAGTCCTGCTCTGTTATCTAATACAGAAATTTTTATAGAAGCAGTAAATTGCAACGAACTAATATTTGCTTGAAAGTTTCCCACGCCTTGAACCACAACAGGAGGTGCACTAGAGTCAATACACGTTGTAGGAGTAGAAACATTAGCTATACATAGATTTTGTGTCAGCACAAATGGGGTAGAAATTGACAAAGGAGTAATTTTCTGCCCTGGCTGCAGTTCACCTGGGTTGTTTGTCCAATAATTGAAATTCATAACAATATCAGCAGTGACACTCGCGGTTGCTTCATCATAATTATAATTCTGAAAACTCTGCACATTTGCATTATCCAACCCGTTGATAGTGACCATTTTTACACCTTGTGGATCCTGCAGGTTTAATGTGGGATTAGGATTGGAGGGCAAAGGTATTGCCACTTGATTCTGATCAGGAACTGAAATCTGTGAGTAGGAATTTGATATTTGCTGCGCAATAAAACTGGCATTGCTTCCAGTTAGTGTACCAATATTCCAACTTTTTTCTTTTAATGGAATAATGGATGAGCCACCACTTTGAATGCCGGATAAAACAGTAGGGAGAAAAAAATTGCTTTTCGGATTATTTGCAGAACCGCAAATTGTTGTGAAAATGAATTGAAATAAATTTGAATTTCCAGCCATAAGTGCTTTATTTAAGTTTAAATTTTACGGTCGACCGTGTACATAGCGATCTCTTCCAGAGCGTCTCTATATGCATTTTTCTTAAAATGTTTTAAATACTCTAAAGCGTCCAACGCTTCATTCCTTGCATCTGCGTAAGACCTTTCAATAGCTTGCGTTGACATAATTGCGTCAATCTCATTACTTAAATCAGTTGGAGCAGGTATTTCAGCTCGCATGATTCTGCTTACGGTATGTTGCGGTCCAAGCTCTTCCATTGCATAGATTAGCGGCAAAGTTGCCCGACGTTTTATCAAGTCAACCCCAACTTGCTTTCCGGAGTCTTTTTCGTCTTGCAAAAAGTCAAACAGGTCGTCCATTATTTGAAAAGCTCTGCCAACTCTTCTGCCGTAAAACCCTATACGTCTCGTTTCTGTTTTGCCGGCTTTTGCCAACGACATCCCTGTTTCACAAGCCATTCCAAACATGATAGCCGTTTTTCTTTCAATTACCTCAAAATACCGTTGTCGCAAAACCTCATAGCTCCAATTGGGATCGGTTTCCAATTCATCCAGTTCGCCGGCACAGATATTGAATGCTGTATCGAGTACAACTTTTATTAAGCCCATTTCGCTTTGTGTGTCTATGGCATCGACAAAGGTTCTTATTGCCTGCACAAATTGCATGTCGCCAACCAGGATTGCGGCGTTGGTGCCTCTTTTTGCGTTCACAGACATTAATCCGCGTCTCAATAAAGCGTCATCAATAATATCATCGTGTATCAATGTGGCGACGTGCAGCATTTCCAACGAAGCACAAGCTTTTGCAATTTTGTGCGTCAATTCTTCTTCCCCCAGAATTAGCCGGGAAGAAAGCTGTAGCATCATGGGTCTTATCTTCTTGCCCCGCGCATATAACTGAAGCTCGGTATCGGTTAAATACTTTGTCTGCGGTTTTAAAGCCAGTGCTAACGCAGCTTCAAAATCGGCCATATCTTTGCTAAGCAGCTTATCGTGTATGCGCGTTAAAGGGTTTTCCTTCCATTTCTCTCCGGCATAAAGCCATTGTCCCATGGGTTCGTCTATTTCGTAAAGCGAGTTTTTCAATTTAGTGCAAGTGTTTTTTATTAATTATTGTGCAATACCAGGAGTGGCCAGCGTTTGAAGGATAACTTTCTCGGTTACTTTTTGAATACTGGATTGTATTTTATTTTGCAGCAGGCTTTTTACAAAATGCATGCTTGCAAGACGTTCTCTTACAATGTCGGCAATGTTACCTGTCCACATAGAGTCATCTACTTCCACAGCAAATGCTGGAAATTTAACATTAGACTCCGTAATCTTCCAGACTGCTTTTTCCTCATTATAAGTCAGGGTCATTGTTGCTTCAGCACCTCTAAGTTCTGCATGGCAGTCGCCATTCCATAAAAGGTCGAAATGATTGCTTTTTTCTGCCATCAATTCTTCTCGAAACAAGAACATTCGCTCGCGGATATCTCTTCTTTCTTGTTCACCCAAAATTCTCCACCCATTCTTTGCCGCTTCTTCGTCAGCTCCGGCACTGGTGCTTTCATCTCCGTTAGCCTGGTTCATGTTGTTGATGAAATTCTCTGTGGTAGTTATTTGCGGAGATTTGGATTTGTCGTTTAGAACGCCATAAACATCTGTTCCTGTCATTGATGGAATGTTCTGTGAGTCGTTACCAAGCGTTTGAACATTTGTTGAAAAATTAGAAGAATCACTTGCTGCTGTCATGTACTGTTGGTAAAGAGCAGATCCCTGTGGGTATGTATTGGCCAAAGTGTACAACGCTATTGACACATTTATTTGTTGTTGAAAAGCATTAGCATTATAAGTAAGACCATTTGAATACGTATTACCATTTATCGATGCACTTGTATCTAACGCACTACTTGTGTCTCTGGACATTTGTGCAGTTACGCCGCCATTACTCCAAAGACCTCTTAATCTCCCGCTAACACAGAAAACACTGTTATAAGATTCGTTGTTTTTATAGTAGGATGCCATCATTGTAGGGCCATGATAAGTTCCATTGATAGGTTCTTTTTGATCTCTTGCCTGATTAACCATTGTATCAATCTCAGCCGGTGAAAGCGGGTTTATTCCATTGTCGGTTCCACCTGCGTCTCTTGCATAACTTTCATCTAATTCCTGCATGTTACCGCCGGTATCCATGTTGATTTTGCTTGCATAGCTTGCTTTTACTTCATATTTAGCTTTCATTGAAATATCATTCCAGCGCAGCGCAATATGCAGTTTGTTTTTATCTGCTTTGCATAATTCAGAGTTCAACTCCAGTGTATCAAGTCCTTTAATATTAAAATCATGGAAACGAAAAGATACATGACCATTATCAAAGTCAATATTTTCGGGCATGTCCGTATGAAAAGCCAACGGATAAAAAGGCGTGTCTTTCAATGATACTTGATTTTGTTCGTTCTTGATGCTGTTGACCATTGCAGTTTCAAGAGATTGACAATTAATTTTTTTATTATTTTTCATAAATTTTGGTGTTTATTTTAGGAAAATGAAACTGTAAAGCCTTCTACAATATAGGTGTCATCTAGTGTTGACAGAGCCGTTCCGGTGTTTGGGCTAATTTTTATAGTTATACCTTCAAGGTCTGTACTTACAGAAGCACTGGACCATACAGTAATGTTTTGCGCAAAATCATGTATGAATGGGTTCACTACTTTTTCTTTAAAAATTGAAGTTACAAGGTCTGCAAAACTGGCAGCGACTGCTGCCAATGCAGAACCAATAACACCACTCCATTGGGGTGCAAAAATTAGTGTTGCAGAACTTAACTGCCCAACGCTTAAAAGCACATCACCATCCGTGTTAACGGTTAATGAAAATGGTACGGTGAGTGGATCTGGGCTATAGGTTATTGCAAAACTTGAAATAATCTTATCCCAATCACTTGGATTTGAGATGGCATCAATAGCCGTACCGATGGGACATAACAAGGTTTTAGCAACTGCTGTAGCCGTTCCTCCCAGCTCTCCATAACCGCTGATATTGGTAACGGCAATTTCTGCATTAGTAGTTCCAGACGTAATACTTGCTCTAACGCTCTGCACGGTTCCTTTTATTGCTGCACTTGCATAAGCTGCACTGTCTCCTTTTTTGGCAGACTCATTAAAAGTATAATTCTTAATTTCAGCTGCTAATACGGCATTAGTTACTGCAAGGTCTGCCTGCAGAAAAATATCAAGAGCTGTTGGAGGTGTATAACTGTCTAAGCTTGGTGCGGAACTGCTCGTCATAGAAGTGGCAGCCACTATTTCATTAGCATTGGTGATGCCAAGGATTGGTGTCTGAAAACTAATACCCGAAAAAGTTGGGATTTGCGGAATTGAAATTGCCTTAAGAAGATTGTTTACAGTATTCAATCCGTATGGGATAATAATTGCATTGACAAGCAGCGTTGTTAAGCCCATTTTATTCCAAGCACTTTCGTCTAACCAAACCGACAAACCCTGAAAAGAGAGTGTATTGTTTGTGAATGTGATTTTTGCATACACTTGAAACGAAGTGCTTCCGGATACCGGAACACCTGAGACGGACCCACTAACGCTCAAACTGGAAATCAATATCTGGAAAACATTTTCAGATGGGGGATTGCCGGTTTGTGTTTGCCCTTGAGCATTATAGGACTGTTGCCAATAGGCAGCAGTAGGCGGAGCAAGTACTATTGTAGGAGCATTGCCGATCTTTAAAGTTATATCAACAGGTATGCCACTTACCGTTTGTGAAAAACTTTGAGTAAAAAGTTTACTCTGAGCCGTTGAGTTACCAAATAAGCTCGCTAAGGTAGAATTTAACCCACTTTGAGTTAAACCAACCGCAATATCAAAATTTGCCATATCTAATTCGATTTTATTTCTTTTTAATAATTTATGTATTTGTCCAATAGGTTTCCGTCCAAATGGCTCCTGATACCCTATATTTTTCAGGAAAATTTTCGAAAGGCATTCTGTGTAAACCATGCAATGGATCATCTATCAGCACGGTGCCTTTTTTCCAATCATATCCTTTTATCATCACATAATGTGCGCCGCCTTTGAGCCACTCTAAACGTACACACAATGGCCTTCCTTGATTTATTTCAAACTTGAGTCTTTCAAAGTTTGGCTTTCCCGCAGACCAATGACTAAAACAGCCAATGTATTTTAATGCAACATCAAGTTTGAAATTTACATTCTTTTCCTTCCGGTCTTCGGGTGGATAAATTTCGGATTCTGTATTTGCGTTTTTCACAAGTTCGTTTGCTAACGCAGCTTGCTGCACATTCATTGTTTCATAATACTTTGCAATGGCACAAGCTAAAGACACCCAGCACCATCTGGATTTTAATTGGTGCTCTAATTTGATTTCTAAATAGTATTCATTTCCAATAAGGTTAGGCAATTTGTAAAATGCACCTATCTCCGATTTCCCTGCTTCATTTGAATCAATAAATATTTTCATTTAAGCACATATTAACTTAGGCTGGTGCAGAGTGGAAGCACACCGCTAATGGCACTATTAATTGGCGGCGTTATGGCGTTTTCTATCAAGCTGATTATTTGCCCCTTTACTAAGCCAAGTATAAAGTCTTCGAGTGGACCCAACAGTTCATTCAATATTCCCAGCCCATCAATATTAATATTGATGTTACCATAATTTAAGTTTGGATTCATCACATCCATTGCGGTTAAACAAAGTTGTGTTCCCAGGGTAGCATTAAAATCGCCTGTTGCGCTTATCGAAACACCAGAAACAGAAACGTTGCCGCTAAGCCCAACAGAGGGTGTGTAATACAGGCATCCTGCCTTGAAGTTACCACCCACCTGAATGCCAACATCTGAAGTTAAAACAGCATCCATCTGTATTGCACCGCTCACGGAAGATCCGTCGGGGCTTGCGTTTGCGGAGGTAACAACCAGCGAATTAATATGAAAGCTTGAGAGGCCGGTCAGATTTTCCAGTACATAACTAGCTATAGCCTCCGCAGTGCATATCCCTAAATTTATGCTTCCTATCACCTGAGATCCCGAGGTGACATGCTGCATTGGGTCTAAACCACGAGAACGAATTGCTGCAGTAGCATCATTGTTAATGTTAGATAGCTTCGCGCTTATCACTGCATTTAATAAATCTTGAAATTGTCCCATAAAGTTTGGTTATTGATGGTTAATAATGAAAACACAGATATTCATTTTATTTAAAAACGTCTTTTAAGAATAGCAATAAATATTTATTTCTAAAAAAAAAGATGTATAATTCAAAATGCCGTCGATATTGATTGAAGCATCTTATTGTTTTGATTTTAAAGGTATTTTACTGCACAACTTTTAATAAACTAACCCATTATTGGGTATAATTCGAAAATTATAATTTGGCGTGGATTAGACGGATTCGTTATCACGAAGAGGCTGATAAAAAGGATTTTTTTTATTTGGATATATAAAAGCATATTTATCCGTGTTTTAACTTTTACACGTTGCATTGAAAATATAATTGCAACCAACGGGTTAGACTAATTAATTTATGAACTGATGCATTACGATTAAGTCTTTATTTTATAATACCTAAACCAACACAACGAATTTTCAAGTTTGTCATAGAATCAATCCGAGAGATTCACCAACAATTTTTATGACATAATGTTTTTTTGAATAAATAAGCATTACAATATTAGTAAGAAAGATCACTGGAAAAAAGAGTGTTTATACCTGTTTTTTGAGAAAGCTCAAAAAAAGAAATAATATTATATTGTTGTTATGACTATTTTGCTTTAAACTTGAACTAATGGTTGGTAGCGGTGAAGAAGCAGTTTATTTAAAGGGAAGTTTTCATACTTTTCTTTTTCTAATAAAAAATGACAGTAGGTTTCATCCTGCCCCTGAAATACGGCCCCAATTTTTTTAGCTGCAGCAATAGATTTACTGTTTTCAGGTATGATGCAAATGTTTAAATGTTCAAGATTCATTTCATGAAAGGCATAATATAAAATTCCTGTAAGTAATTTGCTGGTCAGGGACATCCTTTTTGCAGCAATAGTATCGCCAACTATTATACCTAGTTCTCCTGAGTTTTGTGTGATGTTTTTAAGCAGTGCTGCTCCCAGCGCCTGCTGTTCATCAATGACCAAAAAAAAGTGCACATTATTTCCATCAATCAAGTTTTCTTTAACCCACGAAACATGACTTTCATAAAGGATTTCAGCACTTCTTTTCATCCCTTTACGCACTTCAGGGCGATTGCTTAAATCATAAAGTAAATCTGTATGCTCAGGCAAGAAACGTTGTAAAGAAATATTTCCAACACGTATTATCATAAGTATCGTTTAACTATTTGGCAAGCTTTTATCAAAAGGGAAAGATCAACCTGAAAGCTGGGAAAAAAGCGGATATATTTATCGTAATAAGTGACAATGATTTTGTTATCAAAGAGCTCTTTTACAGCATCATTTGCATTACTTACCGAGCCCAAATCAATATTCCATAAAGCGCCCTGGCCAGACAAATGTTGAGCCGGCAAATGCCTTAATATACATCGCTCAATTTCATTGGTAAGCGCAGCGATGTCAAGTTGCGCGCAGGCATTTAGGGTTGCTGCGATAGATGCACAGGCCATAGGATGATTATAGAATGTGCCACCTCCACGAAACTTATCAGGAATGACAAATGTTTTTTCAATCATAATTGCTGACACTGGAAAGCCGCTGCCAATAGCTTTTCCAGCCAAAACGATATCAGGCTTTACACCCTGTGTTTTAAAGAAAAAGGAGGAACCTGTCCGGTAAAATCCTGTAAGGATTTCATCGTATATTTGAATCACGCGAAAGCGCACAGCCAATTGTTGTAAACTGCGGTAGAATTGCGGAAGTCCTTTAAAGCCGCCGCCACTCATTTGAATGGGTTCTATGATAACCGCTGCTATAGTACCTGATTGCATCTGAGCTTCGCAGATTTCCAGAATTTCATGCTCAGTTTTTTTACCAAAAAATGGAATCCTGATTATTTGATTATCATCCTCCAAATATGATTCGAGACCAAGCTTATTAGCAAATATTGTTTTGCCATGCATGCTTTTGGAAAAGCTGATAATTTTTGTCTTCTCATTCGATAGCAAAGCCATCCTGATTGCAATTTCTACTGCATTTGCACCGGAAGGATAAAAGCCTTGAACATAGTAACCGTCGACATGTTTTTCTACCAACGCTTTAGCCTGCGTATAAACCGCTGACTCAATAAATCCTGGTGAAGAGTACGTTTGCATTTGTCTTATTTGCTCATTGACCACCGGCATATAATTATGTCCCAGGCACACAGAGCCGTATCCCATACAAAGATCAAAATATTTGCAGCCGGAATCATCGATCAAAAAGTCGCCGTTTGCTGATACAATTTTCATTTAATTCGATTGTTTGTAAATGTTTACACTATAATTTTCGCTATTTTAATCTACCAGTTTTTGCAAATCGAAACCAGTTAATACACCATTTTCCATGTTATTCAATACATATTCCTTGTATGGATGTTTGTTATCCTGGCTTAACAAGAAATAAAAAAAGAGATTGTAAAGTTCCATAAGCAGCTTTAGCAAGTCAGTATCTATAGTTGTGCTGCATTGTCTTTTATAGCCTTCAATAAAATTTTGTATGAAATACTCTGCGCGTTTATGATAATCTTTTTCGTTGGCTAAACTTAGTAGAGTTATATGAAATGTTATAGCGATGTCATACAAATAGGGTGCTCGCATGCAATTATCAAAATCAAATACATAAAGTTGGTTGTCTAAAAGATGGATGTTCGACATCGTAAGATCGCCATGTATAATACCCCATTCACTTTTAGGCAGGGGCCACGATTGTATTTGAGCCCATTTTTTTTTAACCAATTCAATAACGCTAAGCTCTTTTATTTGCAGGACTTCAGCCAGATCTAATAGTGTTTTACCATCTAATTTACGATAGTGCTGACCTTCAGTGTTGTACTGTTTGCTGAGCTTATGTAAAGAACCCATCGTTTCTCCCCAAAGTTGAATTAATCCGGCATCCCTAGTTTCATCTTTACATAAAGAAATGCCGCCAATCATTTCAAACACACAAGCAATTAGTTGCTGTCCATTTATCTGCAACTGTACTGATAGCTTATTTTCAAGCGATTTTATAACTTTTACGACAGGTGCTTTTCCTTGTAAATAATGCAAAAATTTTATTTCTCCTTCTACTGATTTCAAATCCCGGTGATGAACGGGAGTAAGCCGCAATATTGCAGACCAGTTTCCAATCGTCACGGAATAAAATTCGTGATTAGTACCCAATATTCTACTCTTTAATTTTGCATTCCAAAGAGAAGCAACCGACTTAATTTCTGCAATGGGAAGATCAAGATTCATAATGTTTTTCGGGAATATTTTCGTACTATCTTTTTTAACAGACATCTTTATAAGGAACCTGATTTATCTGTTGGAACAATGCTTTATGAGCCCCCCATTTAAGAATGAACTGTTTAAAATTTTCCTCATGGTAATCTATTCTTTGACCGTTGTGATGCAGCACACTTGTCGTGCCGGCATACATACATTTAAAGTTTCTGGCCCGCGCCTTAAGACAGAAGTCAACATCCTCAAGCTGGCCGACACCATATGTTTCATCAAACCCGTTAATGGATTTAATTACTTCTCTTTTTACAATTAAAAAAGTAGAAGGGAGCCATGGTACTTCGCCGATATATTGATATCTCCCATCATCACTTTCGTTAATGCCATCAAATATTGGTTGATGGTTTTCATTAAAATAAGGCCTTGTACTAAAAAACGTATGCTCGGCAGTTACTACCCTTGGCCCTACAAGGTCAGCATTATAGGTAGTCATAAAAGAAAGCATTTTATTTAGTGATTCTTCGTGAATAATTTCAGTTTTATAATCTATAAAGCAGATTAATAACTGCTTGGTAAGACTAAATCCATAATTGCGATTTTCGGAGCACGATTTTTTTTCATTAATTACATAAATGGAACTATCTTTTATACCCATTCTTTTCAGTGAATTGAGACACTGGTCAAGGTATTTTTGCGCGCCTGGCAATTCTTTCTCATCCGCAGCAAAGTTTATTACAAAGTCAATCATTTCCTTAGTATAAACAGATGATGATGTACGCTCATAAATAAAAGGTGGCTGAGTGTTGACTCGCCTTAATGGCAATCCAATTCTTGCTATTGATTTATCGGCGAGGCGCCTCCACATTTCATATGCACCTTTTGGCAAAAGCAAATGACTGGTACGTTTTGCGTTGAGCCTGTAGTAATACAAGACTTTGTCATACAGCTCCACCGTACCTTTTTCTTCCAGTTTTAAATAGATATCGCAATCTTCGCCAGCATAGTAAAAATCTGGGAAACCTTCCCATCCACTTGTTGATGTATATGCCTTTCGGCTAAGCAGCGTTGGTTGACAATGATTAAAAATGTCTGTGACCATTCCGTGCTGATATTTTCTTTGTTCGAAAGGAAACCAATCCGGCATATCTACCAAATCGCCATTTTCATCTATATACCTGCGCCTTGCCCTTATTATACTTGCCCAGGGTTTTAAGATAGCTTCCCGGGTAAGGTCTTCTACAATTGTCACATTCAACATATCATCATCATCAAGCGGAATAATGTAATCTTCATTTGCAATACTGCTTAAGAAATGGCGTGAGCGGGCTATGCCTTGGTTTTTCTTGAAAAATACTTTAAGTCTTGGATGGTTTAATTGATCTATTATTTGAAGGATGTGTTGAGAAAGCGCATCACCTTCATCCCATACAAGATATAAAACCCATTGATTAACTGTTTGGTTTAAGACTGAATCTATGCATGGTATAAGCCAGTCTCCCTTAAAAACTGGGACTTCGATAGAAACGGTAGGTAATTTGTTGTTTTCTGTATTAGCAATCTGAGCTTGTTGCGCTACCCATAGGTCCAACCGATGTTTGAATATTTCAATAAACGCGTAGGTTTCTTCATCAATTGTATAGGTGTTTGTTTTCATGAATTAAATAGTGCTGATTTTGCCTAACTAATGACTATTATATATTATACTTCTGCGCTGTCATGCGCTAACTTGTTTTTCAAATCGGACGGACAGAAATCACAGTCTTTGCAGAGTTTGTTATAATCCCCTTTTAAGAAACCTGATAATTTTTCAAATTGAAGCTGTTGCAAACTTTCATTAATAATATTGCCGTAATCAGTAATCCTTTGATAATCCATAGCACAAAGGCGCATCGTGCCATCGGCAGAAATGAATGCTAAATTCTTGGCAATTTTGCAAATACTGTACATCTCGGTGGAATATCTGAACAGATCTACGATTACACGCTTATCGTGTAAATAATTTGTAGCGAAAGCATCTATTTTTATCGGACTCATTCCGGGTACCAATAAGCCTGCTCTGTTATTTATGGGATGCAGCCATATTTGATCTGCCGAACTATTCAGCCAGTTTTTAACAAATGTTTCCGTTTCATGAATGTTTTGCTCACAGGCAACGAAACTGATATTTATTTTGACATCAGCGTTCAGATTCTTTTTTATTTCAAGTGCATTTTCAACGTTAGCGATAACTTGGTCGAAATTTTTCATGCCCATTACGGCTTCATGCATGGAAGCAGTGGCAGCATTGATACTGAAGTTGATTGTTTTAAGTCCGACATTTAATAACTGCCTGAATTTCTCCCCGCTCATTAAAGCACCATTACTGGTCATAGCAACTATAGCATTTGCATCAGATAGTATTTTTATAATTTGCTCAATATGCGGATGCAGTAATGATTCTCCAATACCACATAGGACAATATGTCGCTGCGGTCCTTCCATAATATTCTGCGCTAACTTTTCAACAGTATTTATAGAGATATATGATTTTGTATCCGGCATTACGGAACGCGGACAAAAACCACATGTGGCATTGCACCGAGAAGTAACCTCAAGGTCTATGATGAGTTTATCAGTATCACTTAATGTCTGGTGAATAGACGCATTTATTGGCAAATCCATCATGGTTAAAATTATTTTTATTTCAAATTGTTCTTAAATAAGTGCGGTATGCGGAATAGGTTAACTATTGGATAGTTATATCAATACCACTTTAGCAATTGTATATAGATTTTTACATAGAACAGATTTTTATGGCCTATTTTTCACAGTTTCTTTATTGCTTATAGTCCTAAAGTGATGTTCAAGTATATTTTCAACAATAGCTTTTGGTGATGGAAGGGTGTCCTTTCTTTTATTTTTCCATTTCCTGCAGCTACTAATGATATCAAGCTGTTGCTGCTTATTGAATAGCAAGTTTCGTATGGACTGCAGCACTTCGTTCCGATTCAGAATCTCAGCTTTTGCATAACATTCTTTAAGTTCAAAAAGACTTTCTAACTGCATACACACGCGTTGCATGCCGTATGGCCATACCCAAAAAGGAAAAACTTTTCCTTTAAGAAAAGAGTCATCCGACGCAGAATGGGTTTCTTTCGAATTCATAAGCAATAGTGCAGGCGTTTCCAATTTAATGGATTCCACGATGCATGAAATGTAGGAATCCGTCAGGTACAAATCTGAAGCATTCACAAGGCTCAAAAAATCATGATATGATATTGCAGGCAGTATGATTACATTACTCAGGCTTTGCCATTCGGGTATTTTTCTAGGAATTATCGTAATGATTTGTACGTTGTCGGCAGCTAAATTATAAAATATTGTAGCGAGGTATTTGAAATAGTCCGGGTAAAGTACTTCTATTGAATTAAAGCGATCTTTAGAAAGCGGGTAAAAAATTGTCTTCACTCCAGCCTTTCCTTTCCATTTCAAAATAGTTTGATCAGGATCCATAAGTGTTGATTTATTGTAAACAGACTCAGAGTAAAAATGACGTGCATTGGATGAAAGTTGCTCAATGGACAGATATCTAAGAGCGTAAATCCAACTTGGAACAGCAGAAAAAGAAATAACACTGCCGGATTGCGGCATTATATGATCAAAACCTCTCTCAAAAGGATCAAATGACATAACAGGAATGGTTACATCATCTTCATCCAATACAAATTCTCCGAATTTACAACCTATGTATCCCGGTAAGTTCCAAAAACTGTTTGTAGCAAAAATTATTGCATCCGCAGAAAATTGAACAACTGCGTCCAAAATGGTTTGTTTAATGTTTTTGCTTCTCTCAAAAAGATAATAGCTGTCCTCTTGGTTGACGTATTTAATAAATTCGGCATCAAAAACAAATCCAAAAGAATAATCTTTTCTACCCAAGTCCATTACCCAATTAAGACACAAGGCAAGATCCCCCATATTATTTTTAGATGTAACAACAAATAGAATTTTTTTGTTCATAAATATCCAGTTATTATATATGTTGCCTGTAGAGACAAAGTTTAAATCAATCTAGGAGAAAATTTCTGACAGAGATTAATATTGTAAGTTAAATTGTTTAAAGCTTAATTATGGATTCTTTTTTTTGACTTAAAATTTATACAGGTGCTTCATTTTTAAATTTGTAAAAATTAGTATTTCAATGCTTTAAAAGTAGAAAACCTTGTTTGTATTGGTACAGGTACAAATACGGTTTTTTTAAATTTTTTAATTAGGATGTATAGCTATCATTTAAGTAGCGAAGCTAAAGAAGATTTAAGAAGTATTTTATTATGGGTTTGGCAAGGTAAACTATCATTTTCTTTGATGGGAGCAAAAATTGCAACCAGTAGAGGCAGCAGGCCTCCCATAATAAATGAAACAGCCGATGCAAAGTTAGCTGCTAGGGGATTGGCCTGTGTCCCGAGTTCATCCCTGGCATGGGTTTGAAGTGCATTTTGCGCAGTTAATTCGATCGCTATCTGTTTTGCCAGTTATATCCATATGAGAAGCAACTGTTTGAGGAATTTCTGAATAATGATAGAATAATAGTAGAAGATAAGTTAAAAATATCGACAGACTAATGAGATACAGTACTTTTATTTTTTTAGCGACCATAATTTAAAATTAATTGATTGATAGGTAGGATAGAGAAACAATATAAGAGCGGCAAAAACGGAAAAGAAAAATGAAAATATGCCATGATAAATGAGAATAAAAAAATGAAATAAAATTCCAAAACAAAGAATTGTTTTGCGATATTTTACAGATGCCAGTAATCCTAAGAATAATAAAATTTCAAGTACAATAACACTATAAGTGAGCAGTGAGATAATAACTGGATTACTTAATAGTTTGTTCATGAATATTGAAATACTGGTTGGCATTCCAAAAAACACTATGGTTAAACCAATAATAAATTGCCGTACCGTTTACCCATTCAGGCACACTTAGTTTTCCTAACGAAGCATGGTAATAGATAATGGCGACCTGAATCCGTATTATCCAGATGGAAAACAAACCTATAATATTTAATGCAGAATCGTAAGGTTGTATACATTGCCAGTGGTTTTTTCTTGGATCAGTTAAGCAAAATGGTATCAATAGAAAGCTTAATATAGAGGCAATTTGATCCACTCCGTCTATTATTGATGAAAAATAAAGAAAACTGATGCAAATCCACCAATGCAGTAATGAAGTTATTTTTATGAAATATTAAGTACAGACCGTCATATCACCCAGGCTACAAAAGCGAAATTGAATTAAACCCTACTAGGTTATATCTATAAAAGTGAGATAGCCTCTTTTTTATACTAATAATTTTACCTGGTAATAATCTTTAAAAGAGAAAAGTCAGATAATAGAAGTGTTTTTTGTAATTTTTTTGTCGCGGTATGCCATAATTTTAAAAATAAAGATTATTTTTGTTTATGAATTATAATGTTCAATGACAGGTTGTTGAGGTCTCTTGCAGGGACTTTTTTAAGACGTGAAAGCATGAAAATGAAAACTGTGGCAGAATCGTGGCACTCTAGATTTTTAAAATTAAAATATAAGCGTTTACAAGGCTTTCGGATGTTAGGTTCGAATCCTTCTGGGATCACTCAAGAGGGTAATCGTAACTGATTATCCTCTTTTTGTTTTACGATATTTAGTTTTTAAAATTGATGCTTTTTCTGTGGCAAAACAGTGGTAAAGTCGATTTTATAAAATCAAAATATAAGCGTTTACAAGGCTTCAGCCCATATAGTTCGAATCCTTCTGCTATTCGAACCTCAGAAGAGAAGAGTTTTATTTTAATAAATTAAGTACCATGTGAAGAGTTACGCGTCACGATTCTGCCACAAAATTTGAAATGGTAAATTATTTGTAAATTCGTCTTAGCTTTTTGTGGCAGAAAAGGTAGTATCCATTCCATTACTGCTGTGCCACAAATTTTAAACTGTCAAATTTTAATATGTAACTTATTGTTTAGTAATGTGTTATAATTCGTAATTAATTGCATGACAAAAATACACTTTTTTATGAAAAAAGAAAAGATTAATGAAAATTTATAAACAAATTCACACAAAAACTCCTTAGTTTTATGTGATAAAATGTATCAAGTCTTGTAAAAAAATCTTTTGAAGGTTTTATTTACACAATTATTGCATTTAGTTTTTCAATTAGTAGTGGATACCGGTCGTCAACAACTAGCGGATGAATATGCATTGATAAGATCTCATGACTTTGTCGGTGTTTCAGCAATTGGGTTATTTCATTTATTAAATATGTTTTTACATTTTCATCAGCATTTAAAATTTCCTGGACAATTGTCGTCCTGTTATCCAATAAATAAATTATATCTTCGAAATCGTGGCTGCCGGGATAATCACAGTTACCTCTGTCTTTAAATGCATCAAACTTTGTTGCTAAAAAATATGGTGCGGTAAATATGCGTATTACTAATTGGTTTTCAAGTTCAATTTTCTCTAGATTGTCAAAACCAGGTTTATACCATTGATTTGAAACTCCAACTGCACTGTCATCAGCTGGCATAATGTCTACAGCTATACCATTATAGAAGTAAGTGATTATGGAGTGACCTTGGTGATCTGGGGAAAAACCTAAGTCGAGTAATCTTTGTTGTACTGCAGTTAACTCACTGTAGCTAGCGATATCAATTGTCATATCTATGTCAGTGGTTGGTCGAATTTCATCGGCTGCAGGGTCATCAGTGTATAAACTTATAACTGCTCCTCCTATAAAAACTACTTTTTCGCGTAGTTCCTTTAGTCCGTCGGCAACTTTGCCGACAACATCTATGTTAATTATTTTATTGTTCATTTAAAATTCTTATTCTTAATTCATGTTTAGCTATTTCTTTTTCTCTTGTACGTCCAACACGCAGTGCATCAACCAATGCCATATATTCATAAAAGAGTTCGTCTTTTTGTGATGCCTCTATAATGGTCGAATATAAAGGTTCGATCGCTTGACCTCTTACTGTTCCCCTTGCGTATGGCCAGACATAATTTTCTACACTGTTTATATATTTATTTAATGGAGGTGCTGAATGAGCCGTTGGTATTCCTCGCACTATCGGCCCTGGTTGTTGTGGGAATACATACTGAATGCCATGCATCAAAAACTCTGTAAATGCATATCTGTTCACTTTTTTCTTTGTACTATCAATTAATCCCGAATATTTGCATCTGTTTAATGACTGGCTAATCTCCGACTGGCTCATGTGTAAATCGGAGGCAAGTGATTCTTGGTGCCATTCACGATTTTCAATTGCTATTATTTTCAGTAGGATAACTACATCCTGGGGTTTTAAATTATTTTTCACCATTTCATTCTTAATTTAATTCTAATATCGCATATTGCGATATGCAATATTAGTAATTTTTACATTGATATATAATAATTTATTTATAAATATCGCATATCGCAATATGCGATAATTTAGAAAATGATGCAAAAAATATTTTCTTGTTTTGAAAAGTGCGAAAGAAAGTTTATATAAACTCATTTTGAAAATATGTACTGTAATATTTACTGCTTTGGCGGTAAAAAAGGGCTTTGTCGCATCTATGTCTAACTTCTTATCTTTAGAGATTCAAAAAAATATAGATGAATACCAAATATCATTGTTATCCCAAAGCTATTATTCTTCAGACCGTTTATTTCAAATTGAGATTTACATTGAGTTACAGGGATGTGGAGGAAATAATGAAAATGAGTGGAATAGCGGTTGACCATGCTACGATTCAACGCTGGGTATTTAAATTTACTCCCATGATTGAGTCTCAGATGAAAAAGAGAAAGAATAGAGTAGGAGTGAGCTGGAGGATGGATGAAACCTATATAAAAGTTAAAGGTATCTGGTGTTATTTATATAGGGCTGTTGATAAATCAGGTAACACAGTAGATTTTCTTCTGACCAGAAGAAGGCAGAGGATGAGTGCTCAGTCTTTTCTAATTAAGGCAATTAATAATAACTGCCGGCCAAGGGTAATAAATATAGACAAAAGCGGCTCGAACACCAGTGTAATAAGAGTTTATAACAAACGCTCTTTTTCGAATATAAAGATTCGGCAATGTAAGTATTTGAATAATATAGTTGAACAGGATCATCGATTCATAAAATGGAGGATACAAAAACGGATTAGGATTCAAAAGTTTTAAATCTGCCAAACGAACATTGAATGGAATTGAAGTGGTGCATATGCTTAGGAAGAATCAGATGATTAGTCCAGGGATAAGTATGTTTAAATCATTTTGTAAATTAGCGGCATAATTTTAACTCTGCGACTTCTTTCTGTTTTTATATGGCAGATGCGACAGAACCTCAGTCATTACATATTTGTATTTGTTACGAATATGCAAATTTTACTTGGTGTAAAAAAGTAGTTTTTTTAGCAAAAATTAATAAAAATAAAAAAAAAGGATACGCAAACAAGGATATAGTTTAGTTTTCTAAATATCTTCGTTTACGTATCCAAAATGCAATATAGTATTTATATAGCGCTAATCTTCAAAGAACTAGCTTTGTCATTGAAGCTGCCTAAACAACCATTATTTCCTGTTACAACCACAGATTCTCCTCCAAAAATATCATTTTGATACATCGTAATTTTATACCCATTTTCTAAACGAACAGATGATAAATCATCATTTACAATACCATACGATTTTAACTGAGCTAATGTATAATTACCGGCGGGCAAAGCAATTGCATAACCAGTATAGTTACAATTTTGGTAGAGTGTTACTATACCACCGGCAGATGGATTATATTTATTATCTGTATATATCCGTGAAAAATTGCCCACACCATCAAAATAATTATCTGCTAATTTTGCAGGATCCGTTGCAAATTCTCCACCTTGTACAATTGCATCATTTCCATCATTCCATGCCCATGGAGCGTTGGCACCACCGGTTTTAAAATCATTTCCTGTAAATCCTCCAGCTGGACTAGAAAACAATTGGGTATTAAATCGCTGATCCCATAATCCTGAGCTTTCAAAAATATCGACAAGTTTGTACTCTACATAATTGTCATAATTATCAGCTGGTATTTCTGCAGTTCCGCTTGCAGAAGGGTAATAGATAATTCCATCTCCATCGATATTGTGCTGAGGCCATGCTTTAAGACTATGCCCCTTAGCATCTTGCGCAGTAACGGGATGTAATTCACCGTTGTAATCTCTCATTTGCAGTGTCCCATCAATACTTTCTAATCCGTTTATAAAAGAACTGCCGGATGGTACGTATGAAAAAAAGTCGGAGTGGCTTACTGTAACTACTCCTTTTAAAACACCATAAGAAGAACCATTTTTTTCTACAACCATTAATACGCCTTCTAAATCATTTTCATGTTGGTCTAATGAATATAAAAGCGGATTATCTGTCCAATCTCTTGGAGAAAAGAAAGCATAAATAATAAACCAATGCGTTTTCGATTCTACAACAGAATAGTAACAATGTGCAGCCAAAGAATTGGCAAAAGCAGAAAGATTATTCCAGTTATTTTCACCATTCCAGTCATTGTCATAATTAATAGCAGTGAGGTAATCTGATTTTCCTCCTTCGGCATAAGTTCCTGTCGCATCTACATCTTTATAATGAATCGGTGCCCATCTTCGTGCCAAATCAGAACTTGCTGCTGAACTCATTTTTTTGAAATTTTGTTGCTCTTTTGTTACTGCTGTAGTAGTTTCTACTTCCTCCAATGTTGCATCCTGACAGGAGAATGTAATTACAGATAACATCATAATTAAGACGTTGCTTAATACTTTCTTTCGATTCTGTTTTTTCATAATTCTAGTTTTAATTTGTTTATAACCTATTTAAAATTCTATGATCTTGATAAATTATGTAATGGCAACAACCCACTGATAAAAAAAGCATCAGTGTTTTTTAAATTATAATTCTTACTATATAGAAGTACGATAAAACAGAAATCGTACTATCCAGGCAATATTATAATACTGTTAACAAAAAGTTAATAGGATTAGGATTATATGTTGTTTTATGAATTTAGGAAAACAGTGATGTTTATTTAGCAGGTATTTCAATGTATGGTGTATGAAGAAGTTGTGACAGAGAGTGACCAGATATTGAGATGTGTTAACGATAAATTAAATTATAGTTAACACCTTGCATATATTATATTTTAAGATCATTATTGCTAAATTTTAAAGTGTTTAATAAATATCAACCAATTTATTCCCTAATAATAAGTATCTCATTATACGTGCAAAACTATCTTATACCTTCAGAAATTTCGTGGCTATCTTTTAATAACTGTATTTTGGATGAAGCAGATGATGTAAACAATTCCATATACGAAAGAATTAAGTTTTTAGCTATTCATTCTTCTAATTTAGATGAGTTTTTCAGAGTAAAAATCAGAAAGCTGCTGATTAAAAATTCAAAAAAAAATAAAGATTTACTCGATAAAATTCTAACCGAAGTAAATCTCCAGCAAAATAGATTTGGAGCAATTTGGAATAGGTCGATACTGTCTGAATTAGAGGCTAATAATATTGTATATTATGAAAATCAGGAGCTTTTAAACGAACATCTGCATGAGATCGAATATTATTTTAAAAGTATTATTTTGTCTTATATTCAGGTGATTTATATTTCGTTAAACCTGCCTAAAACTTACTTCTTAAATAATCGGAGTTTATACTTTCTGGTAAAATTAAAATGTAGCTCAGGTAACTACAATTATGCTTACCTGAATATTCCTTCGGATAAGCTGGATCGCTATAAGCAATTGCAAAGTCAGGGAGATACACATTATCTTATTTCGATTGATACAATAATAAGGAATTGCTTATCTCTTATATTTCCTTCAAGAAAAGTTGTTTCCTGTCATGCTATAAAATTAAACAGGGATGAAAATTATTTGATCGAAGATGAAAGCTCAGGAGATTTAATAGCTAAAATTGAAGTAAAAATAGAAGAACGCAAAAGGGGTTCTTCGACTAGATTTCTGTATGATTCTACTATGGATTCTGAAACAATTTCGGTATGTAAAAAATCATTTCACCTTAAAAAAGATGAAATGATAAAAGGAGGAACTCATCATAATTTCTATGATTTATTTAAGTTTCCAAATCCTGTCAAACGAAATCTTCAGGGAGAAAATTATCCGGGTCTCAAACATATGCCTTTTGAAAGCAACAGGTCATTTTTTGAAATAATTGACAAACAAAATCAATTGCTTCACTTTCCTTATCAATCCTATTATTATGTACTTCAGTTTTTTAATCAGGCAGCAATTAATAGAAATGTTCTTGAGATAAAAATTACTTTATACCGTATTTCATCACAATCGCTAATTGCAAATGCTTTAATAAGTGCCGCTAAAAATGGAAAAAAAGTCACGGTTTTTGTTGAGGTTAAAGCGCGTTTTGATGAGTATAATAATTTATTCTGGTCTCAGGAAATGAAGAACGCCGGTATAAAAATCATTCAAAGCATGCCAAATTTAAAGGTTCATGCCAAAGTTGCCATGGTAACAACGAAAGATAAATATGGAAATAAAAAACATTACAGTTATTTATCAACTGGAAACTTTAATGAAAGTACAGCAAATGTTTACTCAGATTTTGGATTTTTTACCTCAGAAAAAAAATATGCAGAAGATTTAAAAAAGGTCTTTACATTTTTAAAAACCAAGAAAAAAGCAGACGCTCCAAAAGATATTCTGGCGGCAGGCTTTAATATGAAAGATAAATTAATAGAATTTATAGATCAGGAAATCAAAAATAAAAAAGCAGGAAAAGAAGCTGCTGTATTTTTAAAGGTAAATGGTATTGATGAGAAAGATATTATTAACAAACTTATTGAAGCAAGCAATGCAGGTGTCGATGTAACATTGATTGTAAGAGGGATTTGCACGCTGTTACCAGGGATTAAAAATGTAAGCGGGAATATAAAAATTTACAGAATTGTAGATATGTTTTTAGAACATTCGAGAATATATAAATTCGCGAATAATGGCCAAGAAAAAATCTATTTATCATCTGCAGATATGTTAAGCCGAAATTTAAACAGAAGAATTGAAGTTGCTTTTCCGTTGTATGACGAAAAACACATTGCCGAAATTAATACCATCATTCAGCTTCAATTAGAAGACAATACAAAAAAGAGAATCATAAACTGTGAAGGCAATAATGAGTTGGAAATTTTAGATGCAGATGTTCCAAGACGTGCGCAGACCGAAATTTATGACTGGATTGCTGAGACCAATAAAGAATAATATTTTATATTAGAATTTGTAATTTAATTTCGACCACAGTATTAGTTTGGCAACAGCATTCCATCGCTTTTCAGTTTTTTAAATTTATTATTTTGAAGTCTGATTTTTTTTATTTGACGCAGACATTCATTAACAAGAATTTTTATATCAACATAAGGGACATTATGAATTGAAATTATGGAATTTTTCATCCTTTCTATATAGTGTCCTGCGTCAATTAAATCTGTTTCTAGATTTTGTAAAATAGTAGTTTCTAGATTTTTATTTTTCTTGTAATAATAAATGCAAGTAGTAAGATCCTCAATTTGACCCTTTAAGTCAGATATTGCTTTTTTTGAAATAGCACGTCTGTAATAATTCGAAAACTCCAATGGATTATCTTCAATCAATTTGTCAAAATCTTCAATTGCTTCAGAATGTTTATTTAATTTTTGAAGACACCTTGCTCTCAATTTAAAAATGGTTACATCTGATCCGGAAGCTATCGCATTATCAAAATATAACAATGCTTCACTAAATTTGTTTGACAAATAGAGCTTTTTACCTCTTTGTAATTTTAGCACTTCCTGTTTTGTATTGGAACTGACAGACGTACTCTTAAATTTTATTCTTAAGTTTTTAAACCATTTCATATTCTAAACTTTAGGTGGTTAGGTTTTTATAAAATTTAAAGAATATTTGGGGAATTTAAATTTAGTATATTTTTTTAATCTATAATCTCTGCACAGAGTTAAATTTTTAATTTGTTGATAACTAATCGATTAAAAGGATCCTGTCGATTTAAATGGCGGTAATAGTTAAATTTAGTAAATGTGAATTTTGGTATATTTTTTATGATGTTAAAATTATTTTAGACAAAAATTTATCTGTAGTAGCCTTATTGTCTTATTGTAAAGCTTAACATCGCAAAGTTTTCCCGACTCCACCTGGATATCATTATTAACGAAGCAATCGAGTATTGTGAGATTTTAAAAATGATATATGTGAAATAGATTCTTGGATAGCTTAATAGAAAACAGATAACAGCTCTAAATCCTTTATGAAAAAAAATCCGGGCTGCCCGAAGTTTCAATAATTGAAGAACTGTAATGTCGGCTCTTGGACTTCATGGACGCGTCTAGATGTTAAAACAGTTGTAATAAACACGATTGACAAAGTATTGCAGATCGGTTTTTCGAATTACCTTTTTCTATTAAAACTAGTTTGTGAATTATCTGGAGTTGTTCAATTTGTCGAATGAACTGATTTTTTACAAATGCTACAGGAAGATATATCTTTTTTTTGGGACTTAAAAATCAGTCATTAAATAAACTTAGCAAAACAAGCAGACTCAATAGTGTTTTGGAATCCGCTATAATAACTTCATCCGAGAGCATATCTTTTACCTTAGACCGAACAGCCGTAAGTGCAACATAAGTTCGGTTATAAACCGTTTTTTCATCAACATCAAAGTAGGAAGCCGTTTCCTTAATTGAATGCTGTTGCTCCCAGCGGTACACGAATATTTCGCGGGTCAACTTTGGCAGACTTTCCAAAATTTCATCAATCAATGTATGGATTTCTTTTTCTTCTATTTCCTCAAGGATATGGGTGTAGGCTAGTGTATATTCAATATTGTTAATTTGTTTCTCTGAATCCATTGCCTTTTCTTTTTGGTTGGGGTTTCGCAGATAATCTAAAATGCGATAAGTGTAAAAGGAAAGAAGAAAATTTTTGGCAGAACCCGCATCATTTGTTCTTATGTTTTGAGGCTTCAGCCAAAGATTAGACCAAAAATCTTGTCCTACATCATTAGAGGCATCGGTATTTCCAATCCGATTTAAAGCAAATTTGTATAAAATGAAAGAATACCTCTTATAAAATTCATTAAAAGCTTTTTCATCCCTGTCGGCAATAGCTTCCAAAAGCTCTTTGTCAGACTTTTCCATAATAAATGAAGTTTTTTACAAATGTATTTTTTAAATTATCAGCTAGGGTTATCGAATTATTATTTTTTTTAGTATTCAAAATTTTAATAAAAATAATTAATTCAAACCATTTAATACTGCCTAATGTTCAAGTAATGAAAGGAGTAATGTTTTGATAACAAACTCTTAATAAATACTTAATGCTGTTTTCCAAGAAAAAAGGCCTTTTCCATACGGTCATACATAGAAGCAATTACTGATTCACCGGGAATTAATAAATTTTATGAAAAAAGATAAAAAATATTTCGAAGACAATCAATCCGCAAAGCTATGGGTTGTTGAATTATTTGCCCGCTATTTTGACGGCAAGGCAACCGACAAGGAAAAAAAGGCAATAGAAAACTGGAACTCCGAAGCAGGAAAGACAACTTATAAAGCGACTGTCGAAGAGATTGAAAAAGGCTGTGAAAAAGTGTGGCAAAGTTTGTCAGTTGAATTTGGTTTTGGGTTAACCCAGGAAAAGCCAACGGTTGCCAGAAAATCAAAAGTAATACAATTGTATAATTATGCCAAGTATGCTGTTGCAATAGTCGTAATCGCTTTAGGAATAGGATTTTATTTTTATAATGACCAAATAAGTCATGTTAGCACACAGCCTGTTCAAATTACAATGGATTATTTTGAATCTGGTGCAGGAGAAAAAAAACAGATGACATTACCGGACGGTTCAGTAGTGTACCTGAATGCTGATACCCGTATTGGAATTGCAACGGCTTATTTTAATAAAGAGAAAAGGGAAATATGGCTTGAAGAAGGAGAAGCTTTTTTTGAAATTGCCAAAAACCCCGAAAAACCTTTTATCATTCATAGTATAGGTTTGCAAACTACCGTATTAGGAACTTCATTCAACATCAGAGCCTATAAAGAATTAGACGAAAGTTCTGTATCGGTACGAGATGGAAAAGTACAAGTGATGCATCAGGGCAATTTGTTAGGCATATTCACTAAAAACCAACAAATTACATTTAACAAGACAACTGGAAGTACTGTAAAAAGTGAAGTCAACTGGGAAGATGCCGCATCCTGGATTGAAAACCGACTGGTAATGAACGGTGCCAATGCTAAAGAGTTCAAACTGCGATTAAAACAACATTTCAATGTATCCGTTGAAATTAAAAACAATAAACTCGACGGAAAATTACTCAGTTGCTCTTTCCCCAGCGATGTTAGTCTGAAAGAAGTTATGCAAGGTATTAGCTTATTGTATAACATTAAGTATGACCTCAGCCAGTCAGGCAAATTAATTATCTATTAAAATTTCGAAACCATAAAAACATAAAATTAGCAAAAATCAATAAATATACAATGTACAAACGTCACCTTATAGTGGTCATACTACTACAAATTTTTACAATTAGCACTTTACAGGCACAGGCACAAACCCTAAATAAAGAATTTCCTGCTGAAACATTAGACAAGCGACTTACAAAAATGACACAAGAAAGCAAAATAAATATCCTTTTTGATTTGAATGTGGTAAAAGGAGTAAATATATCTGCCTACAAAGCAAAAAATCAAACATGGGAACAAATTTTACAGTCCACTTTATCCTCAACAAACTTCACCTTCAAAAAAAGTGGGAGTTCCTATATTATTGTCAAAAAGGGAATACCCGTAAAAAAGCTGCAGCCGGGAAGCATTAAAGGAACTGTTACAGACATTCAAGGGGTACCGCTTCCCGGCGCAACCCTACAAATAACAGGAGTAACAAACCTAACAACTATATCTGGTAATGATGGTACTTATTCATTTTCATTACAATCTGGCACATATACCCTGGAAGCAAGGTATATTTCGTTTCAAACACAACGAATTACCAATCTGGTGGTAACCGAAAATAACACAACCTCTTTAAACATTGCCTTAAAAGACAACTCTGACCAATCTTTAAGTGAAGTAGTAGTAACCAGCACTTACAAAAAGACAGCTGCCTCTACAGATGGATTATTTAGACAGCAACAAAAAGCAGCTCAAATGAGCGATGGTATTTCTGCTGAGCAAATAGCAAAAACACCTGATAGTGATGTGGCAGCTTCACTAAAACGTATTACGGGAGTAACAACAATAGCGGACAAATTTGTGGTGGTACGCTCCCTGGGAGAGCGATGGAATACGGCGGTAATGGACGGAATAGTATTGCCGAGTACGGATTACAACAACCAATTCTCTTTCGATATAATTCCAACGGCAATGGTAGAAAGCGTGGTGGTAAGCAAAACAGCTACACCTGATATGAATGCCAGTTTTGCTGGCGGTTACATAGAAATAAAAACAAAAGACATTCCGAATAAAGATTTTTTCTCTTTCAATTGGGGGTCTTCCTATAATACCCAATCTACCTTTAAGCCATTCCTTTCCCGACAACAAGGCAAAAACGATTATTTTGGATATGATGATGGTACAAGAGATTTTCCGAAAGGACTTGAATATTCAGATTTTAATACCGGGAATTTCTTTGAGCAATCCAAACGATTTACTAATGATAATTTTACCACATACAAAACTACAGGTGACCCCGGGTCGAGTTTTCAATTGGCTTTTGGTAAAAAGTTCGAGTTAAAAAATAATAACAAATGGGGCTTTGCCGGAGCAGTAAGTACTAAATACGAACAAACCATTTTAGATATAGACCATACTGGGCGTTCGAGCTGGATCTTTAATGCCCGTCGAGCAGATGATACTACTCCAACACGTTTTTTTGATTTCAAAAACGAGGGAGCCAATTACACAACTAGTTCAACTGTGGCTGGAATGCTAAATTTTGGGCTACAGTTGGGAACAAACAGGTTTTCTTTCCGTAATTCCTACACCCATACAGCAGATATTAGCCTTACACAGATAACGGGTTGGAATCAATACAGCGGTACCGGAGATCCTGGTTCTGCCGAAGGGGCATACAATTATTTTTATAATGGAGTATTATCGGAAGGGGCAAGTAGCGCAGATATAGAATTCCCCAGAACAGCCCAATACAATTACCCTGTGTACCAGCAATTGTTGCAGAATAAACTGGAAGGAAATCATAAACTGGGAAATACGATAGATTTGAACTGGTTTGCAGCACGCACAGCAGTTGAATATGATATGAAAGACTTCACATCCAATCTAAAGTATTACAGAATGTCTGGAGACGAAATGTATGCTCATTATTTTATCTATAATGCGAGTTCAGGGATTATCAGAAAAAATATTGACAGCGATTCACAGGATTATAATTTCGGGGCAAATATCACTTTGCAATTCAATAAAGAGCATTTTAAAAATACCATTAAGGCAGGATATTTTGGTGCTTTGAGAGAGAATACGAACCAACAGACTTCTGCAAGCTTGAAAGCAGATGAAAATCGTCCCAATCTTCCTGCTTCCGAAAGAAATATCTTATACTTTAGTTCGTTAACCGAACTGCTCGATGGCACCCATTATGAGCCAGGACAAGTAGGTTGGTCTGTACTAGATTATTATGGCGAAAAATACCACGGGAAAGTTAGCCAGCACGCTCCTTTCCTGATGTTTGATCAGCGTATAAATACCAAATGGAGACTGGTATGGGGGGCAAGGGCAGAATACTACAAATACGAAGTGCTGCAAACGCAACGGGAGAATGCTGTAGAGGATGGCTTTGATGAGAAGCAGTTAGACGACAAACTGTGGGAGTTTTTGCCATCGGCAAATTTCACCTATAGCCCCACTACCAAAATAAATTTTAGATTGGCATATAGCCGAGCCGTGATTCGACCGTCGTTTCAGGAACGCACTGCTATTCCTTTTTATGATCCCATTTCTTCGGGAACAGTAATTAATGCCTACGGTGTACTATCTACTATCGTGGATAATTATGATTTTAAGTGGGAATGGTTTCCGGGACTCGGCGAGATACTCTCTTTTGGAGTTTACCATAAGAAATTTATAAAACCTATTGAACGTGTCGGTTATAGCACTGCTGAAGGAAATCTACAGTTGTATGTAGGGAATTCTAATCAAGCAGTTTTAACTGGTTTTGAAGCCGAATTACGAAAAAGCCTGGGTTTTATAGCACAAAGCCCTTTTTGGAACAAATTTTTTGTGAGTGCCAACTTTACCTTTAACGATACTAAAGTTACAGGATATAAAGTCATATTGGGGAACGACGGCAAAACAGATGCCCCAACTTATAAGGCCAATAGACCCTTGTATGGGCAAACGCCCTGGGCATACAATCTGGGATTTGCTTATGATGGGGAACGCCTTGGGCTCAATATTGTTCAGAATGCCAAAGGTGACCAATATATTACGGTAGGTTATGATTATGAAGATGAAGAAATTCAGCGGCCATACAGCACTACCGATGCACAATTGAGTTATCGTTTCCTGAAAGATAAAAACTTTCAGGTAAAATTTAATATAAAAAACCTATTTAATACACCAATAGAGACCTATAACAATTATCTGAGCTATAAGACCGACAATCCTAATTGGGGTCAGGAAGGTAATACGGCGATAAGAGATCGATACATACTATCACCCGGAACATCAAAAAAATACGATGAAGATACAGACGAGCTAATGTTCAGGGCTTACAGAGGAACAACTTTTAGTTTAAATATGAATTATAGTTTTTAGAAGGATCGAATTTGCCCTTGTACACCTGAAACTGCTTCAGATGAATACAAAGACGGCATTTATTTTGGGTATAGACCCGTAAGAAAAGAGAATAACAATGAAAATTTATAATTAGCATAATGCGCCATTGTACAGGTTTTTCCGCATCCTGACGGGCTGTAATCTAAAAGTTTATCGGTGCGTGCACCATCGGTAGCCCCAAGGGTACAGTAGAAAAAACGGAACCTTACCAGAATCGCTCATGCTGGTAATGGAAAAAGGAAGAGACGCTTTGCAGAGTCCCGCCTCTGGCAATGCAAAGTGAAAAAGCATAACCAGGTGACGGGATACAGAGGCGGGTATCCTTTAAACAGTAAAACGATCCGGATTTAAAAACAAAACAACCGGATTAATAATTCTAAACAATTAATATTATGAAAAATTTATTATTTGGGGCTCTAATAGCATTATCGCTTACTGCCTGTAGTGAGAATGAGACTGGATCAAATACAGATTCGTTTGGTATGCAATCAGCTTCTGCTGAGTATTCAGCTGCGTGTTCTAAACCTGTGCAAACGGTTTCCGGAAACATTACTGCTTCTACAACCTGGACTGCAGACAAAATCTGGGAAATTGATGGAATTGTAAATGTACCAAACGGTGTGACTCTTACTATTGAGGCAGGAACTTACATCAAAGGAGCCGTACCTAACGGCACCGGAGCTACTGGAGTATTGGTAGTACAAAAAGGAGGTAAACTAAATGCCAACGGAACTGCTACGGCTCCTGTAGTATTTACCAGCTACAATCTTTTGGATTGTGATGATGAAACTACAGCTAGTCCTGGAGATTTTGGAGGGGTTGTCCTTTTAGGGAATGCACAGGTGAATACAGGTACAGATTCCAATGTAATCGAAGGGCTAACAGATCAAGCTAATCCTTCTCAATATTACTATGGTTCTACTACTACTACCAATAATACTGATAACTCAGGGTCATTAACTTATGTGCGTATCGAGTTTGCAGGAAGAGTATTGCCTATAGGTTCTGACGGGAATGGTAACGAAATCAACGGATTAACAATGGGAGGAGTTGGTTCTGGTACTACAATCGACCACGTTCAGGTATCTTTTGGTAAAGATGATTCATTCGAATGGTTTGGTGGTACAGTAAATGCAACCAATTTAGTGTCGTATGCAGCAGATGATGACAATTTCGATTTTGACAATGGTTATGTTGGTACTATTAGCTGTGCTTTGGCATTAGCGAATTACAGCTCAACTCACAGTTTAAGTGGTACAAGCCCGGATTCAAACGGGATTGAGTTGGACAACAATGCATCTGGATCAGGAGCTACACCTTTTACACATCCGGTAATTAGTAATCTAACTATTGTAGGGGCTAAAAGCAGTACAAATGGTGCTTTGTATGAAAATGCTATTCACATACGAAGAAATGGTAGATTAACACTAAATGATGTGGCAGTTACGGGTTATCCGGTAGGCATCTTGAACGAAACAGTTAGTGGCGCTGCTGTGAATTCAGCACATCTTAACTTCACCAGTGTGACTGCTCACGGCTTTACGTATGCTACAGCTTCAAGAATAGGCAGCACTACAGCAGCGCTTACTATTTCTGGGGTAACAGCTACTTCTACGTCTAACCCTGCAACTGCCTGGGGGATGACTCAGCCATTCTTTAATGAAGGATTATGGGATGTTTCTTCAAGAAACTGTGGCGATTTCCAAGGAACCTGGACTAATTATTCGTTTTAACTTACAGTTTCATTAACCTGAAAACGGGCGGCAGCAAGATACCGCCTGTTTTCTTTTATATTTTACAATTATGAAAAATTTATTACTCTTTACTGCTTTATTAGTATTTGGCGTTAGCAACGCACAATTTATTGTTTGGGAGAACACCTTTGATACCCCAGCCGAAAGAGCTGGCTGGACATTTTATGACGGAAACAATAACAACAACACCTGGAATATAGGAAAGCACGTCGTTCGTAAAGCCGCAACTCCAAATATGTATGAGGAAGTATCGCCCGATAACGTTTTAAAATACAGTCGCTATATACCGAATGTTGTTGGCGGTCCTGCAAATTTTAAGGCCGATTATACCAACGACATAGAAGACTGGGTCATTTCTCCAGAAATTGATTTAACAGGAGCCTCTGGAAATATTATTTTGGCAGCTATGATAGGCAGAGTAATTACTTATAATACTACTTCTACAGCTAATAATACGGACAAAAGTGTTTTTGTTTATGTAAGTACATCCATAAAACCTGTTCCAGATGTAACCGATTTTAAAGCGCTGCGTACTGATATTACAGCAGCTTATGCTAATGGTAATATAAGTGTTATTCCTAAAATACTTAAAATTGCTAATGCTGATTATATTGATGCAGGCAACGCATTATTCGCTCAGGCAACGGCAGACCTTTCCCAGTATGCAGGACAGAAAATCTATATCGGATTCTGGCAGAACAATACTGTTGCAAACAACCCAGCGGCAATCTCTAGTAATCCATTTAAGGATACCAATTCATCCGCTACCTTCCAAATAGATGAGATGCAGATTTTTGCATCAGCTCTATTAGGTATTGATGATATAAACGCTCCTAAAGTTATTACCAAACTAGTTCAAAACCCCGTAATTTCTACTTTACAGTTACAATTAAACCCTGCTTTTGACCCAACCAATACTTTTGTTAAAGCATATAATATGGCAGGACAAGAAGTATTGGCTACAGCCTATAAAGACCAGATCGAAGTATCGGCTTTGGTTACCGGAACTTATATTCTGCATATAACAAATGGTACGGCGGTAGAAAAGTTGAAGTTCATCAAAAAATAAATATTCATCTGACAATAGCGAAGTGGAGAGCTTCAAAAAATTCCCGCAGCTATTGGTTTAGCTTCGGGAAACTAAAACATTTCGAAAGAAATTAAGAATAAAAACAAAATACTTATGAAAAAAGCAAGAGCTTTACTACTCGCCTTGTTAGTAGTTGCAACATCCTGCGAAAGTGAACTTACCAATGAATTTGACGTGGCACAAAAACCTGCAAAGGTCAATATAAAAGGTTTTTCTACTCCCGATGCAATAGAAATTAGGTTAGATGGTAAGCCAGTAATTATTAATGAGAATAGTTTCTATACCCAAAATATCGAAACAACCCTCAACTTTGTACTGGACAAAGGCGAAAAAAATCCCTTAGCTATTTACAACCACGAAACAGGTGCTCAAATCGCTACCTATGAAATTACTTATGACAATCTTACAGACTATGAGAATTTCTATTTTTTCAATTTACCTGATATTTTTCTCGAAGTCTACGCTGTAAAACCTACTATAAATGTAGGTAAAGTGGGCTTTAAGTTTCTTTTTGCTAATTTGGGAGAATTTTCAGGTACTGGACTTGAAAGTGTAAAAGGAGTACTAAAAAGAGAAAACGGGGTGGTACTTGCTACATTTGAAAACATTGGGAAAGATGATTTTTCTGAATTTAAGATTTACAATTTTTTCAGCAATACAGCACCCGTATTTTTAGAGCTTTACAAACCGGGTACTACAGAACCTTACACCGGCACAAGCCCCATAAAAGTACAAATCATTCAAACCTATGGTGTCAATATGATTGTGCTGCAGGAAAAACTAGAAAACGGAACAGTAGTGGTAAAAGGAGATATCGATATTGCAGATTACCTGTAATTCATAGATTTTCATATAAAATCTATGAATTTTAAAAACCTCATAAGTTTACCCCATGTCCCCATGTCCTAAAAAGATTCTCCAACTGGTGTAAACTGGCATTAATTTGAAAAGTTATTTTTAAACCCAAAATAAAGGATGAAGAAGTCAATTTTAATTCTCCTGTTTGCAAGTGTTTTGTTTGCCTGCCAAGCCAATGACGATATTCCTTTAACCTATGAGGAGGGTACAAATGAGTATGTAAACGATTGGATTTACACACAAATGAAACGCTATTATTATTGGAACGAAAGTATTCCTGGCAAAGGCAATTTATCGTTGCCCCCGAAGGAGTATTTTGGATCTTTAGTAAATAAGAATGATCGTTTTTCGTATGCGATCCATACCTCCTCAGCGGAAACTTTTCCACAAAGTCTCCCGAATTCATTTGGCTTTGACCTTTCTTTTGTTGAATTTGAAGGACGGATATATGGCGTAGTGTTGTATGTACTTTCGAATTCACCGGCAGAGAGAAATGGGCTTGAGCGTGGAAAGTTAATAACCGCCATTGGTGGCACGGCTTTAAACCAGGGAAATTATAATAACCTCTATCAAAATTTGATAGCTGCTAAAGATGCTAAGTTGCAGGTAGTTTCCTATTCTGAACAATCAGGGTTTACAGCCCCTCAACAGATTAATATTACTCAGGGGTTTACTTTTTTGCAGCCTGTCCTCAGCCAGGTTATTCCCTACCAGAATCATAAAGTGGGTTATATTGAAATACCGCATTTTAATGTTGGTCTCTCGCAGTCACTACTGAGTGTATTTCAGGAGTTTAAGAATCAGTCTATTAACGAAATTGTAGTTGATTTAAGGTATAATGGCGGAGGCGATGTCTCATCGGCTACAGCACTCAGTATACTTTTAGCTCCCAACATACAATCTACCAACCAGTTTATCAGGTTTAAGGGAAATTTCAACGGCGGAGAAGTGAACCAGACCTTTAAAGAATCACTGGAGATGAATGAATCCAAAGTCAGCTTTGAGGTACTTAGGGCTGCTCATCCACAAATTCAAAGGGTTTATATTTTGTGCGGCAAACATACTGCATCGGCTTCTGAAATAATAATCAACAACCTAAAACCGTTTATGGAAGTGATAACCATTGGAGAGAAAACCGTGGGTAAAGATGTTGCCAGTTTCCCGATTGAGGACGATAGGATGGGTGGTGGACAGGTAAGATGGGTTTTATACCCTGTAATCTATAAACTATTTAATGCTGAAGGGGAAGGCAACTATGCTGCCGGGATACAGCCAACAATTATGCTAGAGGAGTTTCAGGTATTAGAAGTATTCCCTTTAGGAAATACAAATGAAATACTGTTGAAACGAGCCTTAGGTTCCATTTCCGGAAATGGGCGAAGTATGAACATAAAGACCATACAAGCGCTTCAAAAACAACAGCCTGATGTAGTGTCTGAACCACTGATAATTAAGAAAATAGGGTATTAAAGATAACCAGTTAAAACGAATCTTTTAATTATTAAAAAACGCAAACTAGAGTGCAGGGAATTGATTCAAAAGAGCATAAGAATATGCTGGAGGCCTTTCGCAGGTTTGAGGATATACTCTGTAACAATAAACAAGAATATAACCATCTTTTTATATCGAATAGACAGCCCCCAAACTGTTGCAGTGATACAAATTAATCGGTAAATGTAAGTGCTTTTTTACATGATTGCATGTTATGTTACTATAATATGGTATGTAGCCCTAAAAAAAGAATAGAAACAAAAGATTTTCATAGAGGTTAAAGATTAAACTTGGAAGCTAAACGTTTGTGGCCTTAAGATTTTAGTCTCTCAAGATTAAGACAAAACAATGCAAGGATTAGACGACAAGAAACATCAGAATATGATTAAAGCTATAGATCGGTTTGAAAAAAATGCTCCTGCATGCAGTGATCTAATTCCCGAGAATATTGAAGAAATTATCCGCAAACAGATAACTGAATTTAAGGGTCTGTATGACTATTACCACATCTTGATGAAAGAACTTGAGGGATGTATAAAAAAATATAATGGCCAACACGAATCCTTACAAAGAAGGATATATCCCTGTGTCCGTAAAATGGAAACAGAACTCCGTCGTAAAAGGCGTTTTTAAAGAACATAGTAATTTTTTTTATTTCGTTAATTAAGTATGGGGAGTCGGAATGTCTCCTCTTTTTATTAAATTGTTGAGGCTTTCAGTAATTTATAATTTATTGACAGTCGGATTTAAAAAATCTTATTAGTTAAAAAATATATAAATTTGGCACAGCCGATCTGCCATATACTAATAAGGAAAAAGTGAAGGTAGTTGATCCGCATTAACTACGGCAATTTCTCTAATGTATTGACTGCTGGATCAAGTAAAGTGATCTCTATTTCGCCTAGCATTCAGGATTTCATATATGTATATATTGGAGCAGGCTAACAAATTCAAGATTTAGCAAATGCACTTCAATAAAAATCTCGAAATTAATAAGTTGTTCTTCCTTCAAAAATTAGATACTCTTCGCATAAATCAGATTTCTATATTATAAAGGATTACAGAGTCGCAAAAAATAGGCAACCAAGTTGAAAAACGTCTTTAAAGGTATATAGCGCAAGATAGTAAGATGTTGTTAGTTTTTTTTTTAGCTGGCAGGCAGGTCGATGATAGCCTGTCAGCTTTTTTAAAGATTATTAGTCTTTCTGCCATTAAGATAAAACTATTTATTAATGAAAATTTGGTAAATACTAGTGATTATTTTTAAATTAATTCTGTAAGTCACATGTACAGTAGAAAAATTGATTGTTACAAGGATCTGTTATGTTAAGTTTGTATTACCGAAGGTTATCTGCTTATATATTTACCTACTTTTGTTTTGAAATTTATAATTGTAAACTACCTCAAATAAAATGGAAATTTTAAGTTTTTTAAAGCCCAAAAAAAAGAAGCAATTTTTTGTTTCTGAAAATGAATTTACAGCGAATCAGGATAAACAGCTTCGACTTTCAATAGAATCACTGGTAAGTTTGCGTGATTCGGCAGTTGAAGAAGAAGATGAATTAAAAATTGATTATTTTTTTCATACTGATAGTTTGGAAAAAGCTCAAAAACTGGAAAGAGAACTGCAAAAGCTCGATTATATAGTTAATCATGGGAATGCTTTCCATGATAAAAATCTTTTTGTAATATCCGGTAGAACCCATGAAATTAAAATGATGCAGGAAACCTTGAGGAAATGGATTAAAGAGATGTGTGACTTGGGATACAAGTATGATTGCAGTTTTGATACCTGGAGAATTGTTATAGAATCTAAATAAAAACGGATATTTTTTCTTTAAATATTCCATTATGAGATGCTAATTTTATCCCTTACTGAGGCATATGTAAGTAATACTATAAACAATTTACAGAATAGATATGAAAACAATCCAATTCAGAACAGATGATCTCACCCAGTATACAATTAACATTTCTCAAATTACCTGTATGTTTCCATACGAAGAATCTCCTGGAACCTGGATTTATCTAAGTTGCGGAACCAGACTTAAAACTCTTCTTATTCTTGATATTATCTTAGAGATGATTGGCAAGGCTGAAAATGATCAATAATTAGGATAAAGCATTTTACGTGGGAAAGCGACCGCACTACACTTTTTAAAAATGACGTAAACTTGTTTTAAGAGATTAATAACAGTAACGAAAATAAATAATCTAAAAAAGGAAAAAGATTTAGTTAGTTGTTTTCTAAAAGCAGGATGTCTTAAAAGCATCCTGCTTTTTTGAGTTTAGCACCTTAAATACCATTAAAAACAACAAAATATGTTTGTGGATGATTCGACAGTAGTTTCAATAAAAAGAAGGAAAGAAGATTTTTAACAGGATATTTATCGAAGATAACTATAGTTTTTCTCTATAAGAAATCCTTTTTTTATGGAAGAAGGAGCGCAATTGTTCGCGGGGATATAAAAAATCATATGGGGATATAAAGTTCGCGAAATGCGTGATTTTGAAAATAAGTAGATCAGCCATAGAATTAGTTAGTCTAAAAACATGAACTCCCCTCATTCTAACACGGATTATGAAATAGGCTGATTAGATAATGGATTACTATGATACAATACGATATGTAAAGGGATATTATAGTACAAATCATCATCCAGCTCATATCTGTCCCTGTTTATTCGTATGTTCAGAGGCTCGAAATTTTTCAGGAGTATATCAGAATTGAGAAATTTATATCAAATAATTGAGCTGCTTTTTTAAATATTTTGTAAAAATAGAAGTATTTACTAAATGTTTTTCTGGATCTTTTTTGACTTTTTTATCAATTCCAATTTTTATAGGTACCATCTTATCATCCTGCTATATTTTTGATACTATTCTTCAATACCACTTCAAGATAAGCTGGTTTACACCTATTAATTTTACTATGCTTTATTCCGGAATTCTATTTGCTTTATATTTTTACAAATCCGATTTGCATTTCTGCCTGCGATTTAGTTAAAGGTTAAAGGATTCTTTACATTAAACTATGAAAAGGGATTTTGTATTTTCAATGTTAAGTTTTTATTCTGAAGTAAAACTTAACATTGAACAATTGTTTTTCAAGTTATATTTGCTAACAATTTAGTAACATTAAATTAATATTAAAACAATAATGGATCTGTGTAAATTTTAAAATCAAAATACAATATCTGCCATATGAAAGAAAAAGAAAATACAAATGAATTAAATCAAAATATAGAGGATTCTAATGCAAATGCAGTGGAACAAACTCTTAAAAATGAAACTATTGCTGAAAATGACATTAAGGCCGAAGAAACAGATTCAGCAACAGCAACACAAACTACAAGTACAAAAAAAACAGCAGTTAAAACTACGAAAAAGCCTTTGATTTCAGAACCAGAAGCAACAGAAAAAAAAGAAGAAGCCCTTTCAATTGAAGTTTCACAGGAAACTGAAGAAATTGCTAAAGAGGATGTAAATAAATCTAAAACTAAAATTAAAAAGAAAAAGATGAAAGAAAAAGAGAAAAGTAAAGAGAACGACAAAGAGAAAGAAAAAGCAAAAAAGAAAAAACTGGTAGCTAAGAAAAAAGATCAGTCTAAAGAGGATAAAAAGAAAGAAAAAGCCAAAAAAGCCAAACAAAAAGCACAGGCAAAAAAGAAAGCAAAAGCCAAAAAAGCGAAAGATAAGGCCAAAGCCAAAAAAATAGCTAAAAAGAAGGCAAAAAAATCGAAATCGAAAAAGAAAAAATAAAAGGTAGTGTCTCACTAACTGTGTAAGTTAAAAAATGATGGGGTTATTAAACCACCATCATTTTTTTTAACTTTAACTTTTACACAGTCTTATGAAAAAAGAAGATTTATTATCAGATGAATTTTTAAAACAATTCAAAACGGGCGAAGACCTAAATGGTTTTCTAGCGCAACTACAAAAGCGAGGGATAGAAGCAATTCTATCTGGAGAGCTGGATTCTCATCTAGGATATGAGAAACATGAAAAGACAATTTCATCCAATGCTCGTAATGGTTTTTCCAATAAGAAGATAAAAACTTCATTTGGAGAATCAGAAATCCAGGTTCCGTACACCTTTCCATATAATCCTCTATATAGATGTTTATCATAATTATTGGCCAACATTGAAAAATATATTTAATATCCTCAAATCCTCCACAAACAGACTCAATTTTAATTTATAAATTGCCTTTTATTCAAGTGTTTTTTTTATTTTTTGTGCTAATTGAGAAAACACCCTTTTACCTATTTAAAACTTAACATACAATTCATGTTCAGGTAAACTTGTGATTGTATCCTTGTTGGTTAAAACAAACAAATGGTTACAAGGTTATTTGTCGTATGGTTTATTACGCTACAGGCATTTGGACAACAAATAAAGTTTGAGAATTTTACCACAAATCAAGGTCTGTCAAATAATTCGATAATTGATATTGAAAATGATAAAGACGGAGGGCTGTGGATTGCTACCTGGGATGGGTTAAATTATTATGATGGCTTTAACTTTAAAGTTTTTAAACATAATTTTAATGATCCTAAAACGATTTCCAGTGATTATATAATGAAACTTACAAGGGATTGTGCCGGTTATATCTGGCTTATTACAAAAGAAGGTGATGTAAATCGGTATATAGGAAACGGGGAATTTGCCAAATTCAAGTTTAAAGGTATTGCAAAGAGCATTCAGCTTTCCCAAAATGGGAATATGGTAGTACAAACCAAAACAGCTTACTACGAATTTAAACAAGGAGTTTTTGTTGCGATACGTTACAATTCCGTAAAGAAAACAGCTACTGACTATCTAAAAAGTATCTTATTAAAAAAATATCCTGCACTTATTATCAATGATGTTTTAAAAGACAAAGATGGAAATATCTGGTATGCGACCAGAAAAAACGGAGTGTATATCATTGCTAATGATGCGAGTAAAAATATTCAACATTTTACTTCTGATTTATACCTGCCTTATTCTTTTAAGAGTGATGAAATTGAAACATTGCACGAAGATGCTTTTGGAACTGTTTGGTTAGGGCAAAAGGATGGTGGTTTGAGTATGGCTTATCCAGGCTCAGAAAAAATAAACACAATACTACCACATCCTGTAAAATACCCTAATTTACCAACAGAAACCATTAGGGCTATTACGAAAGATACAAGTGGAAAGACCTGGCTAGGTTATTACACAAATGGACTGTATCAGTACAATGTTAAAAGCCATTCTTACGAAAAATATGTAATAAAAGAAGCGGCTTTAAATCCGGACTGGGAAAGAATCAGGAGTTTATTTACGGCGAGTAACGGAACAATCTGGGCTGGAACATATAAAGGAATCATACGTATTTCAGGTTTAAAATACGATACTTATGAGGCTGAAAAAATTAAAGAACTGCCAAATAACAGATCTTATTCTATTTATGAGGATGATAAAAAACAGCTTTGGGTAGGATGTTGGGGAGGTGTAGCTAAATTTAATTTGGTAACTGAAAAATTTGAAAGCTTTAAAGGGCAAAACACACTCGATAAATATCATATCAGATGTGTCAATAAACACAAGCAGAATTTAATTTTAGCCACTGAACACGATGGTGTAATAGTCTTTAATTTAGACACTAACAAAATAGACCAAATTTCAAAAGAACAGGGTATCTTAGGCAATAGTGTTTATTCTTTACTGATTGATAAGGCAACTGATAATTACTGGATTGCTTCCTTAGGTGGTGTCAGCATTTATAATAAAAAAAAGGGATTGGTTAAAAACATGACAGAGGCTGATGGCCTTCCAAGTCACATGGTTTATGGTCTTATTGATAATGGAGACAAAGTTTGGATAAGTACCACTAAAGGAATTGCATCTATTTCTAAAAATAATTTTAAAGTCACTTCCTTTAATCCAAATCAGGGATGGCAGGCACCTGAATTTTCAGAAGGGGCTTATTATAAGGATAGTAAAGGGCTTTTCTATTTTGGTGGTGTAAATGGGCTTAATTATTTCAATCCTAATATTATGAATTCTTTTATATATAATGCAAAAATCAAATTGAAAGTAGATGGTAACGAAAATTATTTGCCCACAATTGAAAAGAGTTTTAGTAATAATGAATTAGAAATTGAAATAACCCCTGTTGTATTTCCTAGAGAAGACATAGGTAAAATTTATTATAAATTAGAAGGAAGAGATAAGAACTGGATTCTATTACAAAATACCCAAAAAGTAGAGTACGCCAATTTATCCTCTGGGAGCTATGAATTTTTGATTAAACAAGGTGAAAATGGAATTACTAAACCAGTATTTTTCACATTATATATCAGTAAAGCATTTTATGAGACAATCGTTTTTTATATTTTATTATCGTTTTTTATATTAATTGGCTGTATGCTGCTGATTTATGTTAAAAATAAAAATGCAACAGCGCAACAAAAATACCTAATAGCAAAAATACAGGCCCGTACTGCAATAATTGAAAATCAGAAAAAAGATTTAAAAGCCATTAATGAAAAACTAGATGAAAAGAACAAAAAAATTTCAGAACAGAAAGAAAAACTTTTAAAACTCCACAGTACTCTTAAAAACGAAAATTTTGAAATTGAAAAATTTAAAACCTTTATGCTGGCTGAGTTTCAGGACCCAATTGCCAGAATAATCAAAATTTCAAGTGCCTACAAAAAAGACAATGAATTGCAACGAGATTTACTTTTGCAATCGGGTAAACTGGCTAATCTTATTTCAGAATGGAATTATTTAAGTTATGTTAAAGATATTGGTCCCATTAAAAAATCAGCCGTTAATCTGTTTCCTGTTTTAAAAAGCAGTGTCGAAAAATTAAAAAAAGAGCTGCAGCGCAATCAGGTTAATTTGAATTGTGAAATAGACAATTCCTCTAATTTTATTGCCATTGATGTAATACGGGTAAAGTTATTACTGCAATATTTTCTAAATGATATCAGTAAATATTCTGAAGGAGAGAGTAGTTTAAATATTGAAATTGGATATGAAAATAGCTTTTTAAAAGTTACAGTGGTTTCTGATAGCATCATCCTAAAAAATAATTGGTACAATATTCAGCATTATAGTCCTTACTTTAAAGCTTTGCATGTATTACTGGACGATTTGAAAGGAGAATTTTTCGATAACTCAGACGAGAAATTCTCAAGCACTTTAAAGATTCCTTTAGAACTGGTGGATGAAGATTTAAAAATTAAGGAAACAATTTCCTGGAAGTATTTTAATGAACAGGACGGTGTGTCTTCAGATAAAGAATTGTTTTTAGTTTTTAGTGACCAATCTGATTATACTGCTGCAAATCAGGTTTTAGAAAATAATAATTCTCACCTGCTTTTCGAAAATTCAGTCGCTAATTTAAACTCAGCCGTTAAGCAAATTAACTTTTGTGCGTTGATATTTTATCAGGTAACCTTCTCAAAAGAACTGGTTCATTTCTTAGCATCCAATAAAAAGATTTTAGGTCTTAAAATGCCGATGATTTATATATCTGAAGATATTAATTATGAATTGCATGAACAATTATTAGAGTTGGGTATTGATACGCTTATTCAGTTGCCTGCCAGCTCTTCATTTATAAATAAAAAAATCACTTCTTTAATTTATAAAAACAAAGATTCGCAGCAGCAAAATAAAATGCAGCAAAGGATATTTGAAATTTTGACAGATGATGATCCCGTAGTAACAAATAATGATAAATTGGTAAAAAAAGCTTTAGAAATAATAAAAATAGAGTTACAGGATTCTTCTTTTAATGTAGAAACACTTGTAGAAAATTTAGGAATTTCAAGGGTAAAATGCTACCGTATATTTAAAGAAACATTGAATCAGTCTCCTTCTGATGTGATCACTTCTTTTAGATTACAAAAAGCAGAAATACTATTAAAAACCAAAAAATTAAATATTTCTGAGATAAGTTTCGAGTGTGGTTATAATGATCCAAAGTATTTTGGGCGTTCTTTCAAAAAATATTTTGGAAGAAGTCCTAAAGAACACAAAGCATTGCAATAGAAGTTTCTGTTAGCTCATTGTTTGCCCAAGGTTAGGTCAATGTTAGTGTACAAAACACCCCATTTTTGTCGTTAATTTTATCCTAATTTGAATCTAAAATCCTCTTTTGTGAAGCAAAATTACCCCATTTGGCAAGTGGCTTAATATACTTTTGGCAAAACAAAAAATAGTATTTAAATGAAAAAATTTTATGCATTGTTAATTCTTGCCTTAGGATGTATGTCCTATTCCTATGCGCAGGGAACGGTATCAGGAGATGTGTTTTCTGATCTTGAAAAAGTACCAGTACCAGGTGTCTCTGTATATATTAAGGGAGAACCAAAAGGAGCTGTAACAACAGATTTTGACGGAAATTTTAAAATTAAAGTACAACAAAATGAAGGTGTTTTGGTTTTTTCCTATGTAGGATTTAAAACAAAAGAAGTTGCCTATTCAGGAAATCAAAAACTGACTGTTGCCTTAACAGAAGAGGTTAGTACCTTAAACGAAGTAGTAGTTGTTGGGTATGGTTCTCAAAAAAGATCTGACGTAACCGGAGCCATCGGTTCTGTTAAAAGTGAAGATTTTAATAAAGGAGTTGTGGCAAATACCGGACAGCTTATTCAAGGTAAAGTTGCGGGGGTGAATGTTACAGCTGCAAGTGGTGAACCTGGAGCCAATCAGGACATTATTATTCGTGGAGTGGGGAGTTTGCGTTCAGGTACAACGCCACTTTATGTAATAGATGGATTTGCTTTGGACAATAGTAACAATGGTGTTGCTTCAAATCCTTTAAACTTTATCAATCCACAGGATATCGAAAGTATCGATATTCTTAAAGACGCATCTGCTGCTGCCATTTACGGATCCAGAGCTGCAAATGGAGTAATTGTAATCACAACTAAAAAAGGTGCAAAAGGGAACGCTAAAATAAACCTTTCTATGTCCACAGGACTTTCAACACTGGCCAATAAGGTTGATGTTTTTAGTGCTGATGAATTTAGAAGAAAAGTTACTGCCAGTAATGGAAAGTTAATTGATGGCGGCGCCGACACCGACTGGCAGGATGAATTGACAAGAACCGGAGTTTCTCATGACCTAAATTTATCAATGAGTGGAGGAACCGATAAGTCAACTTATGCAGCATCTTTAGGAATAGATAATCAAGAGGGCATTTTCGAAAATAGTGATTTAAAACGCTACTCAGGACGTTTAAATTTAAATCAAAAGGCATTTAACGATAAGTTTAATGTTGCTTTTAATTTGACAGCTACAAAACTTGAAAATTCACGACCGGATATCAGAAATATTGTCGGTAATATGCTGACCATGAATCCAACTAATGCCGTTTATGTAAATGGAGAACCGAATGTTAATTTAAGTAATAATGTTGTGAATCCTTTAATTAGTCAGAGAATTTACTCAGATGAGACAAACAACAATCGCATTTTAGCGAATATTGCACCCTCTTACGAATTCATAAAAGGTTTAACTTATAAATTTAATCTTGGAGTTGATTACTCTATGTCTGAAAGAGATATTCAGTTAATGCCTTATACATCGTCTACTAATACAAGTTTAAGTACTTTGAACAATATTAGTACTACTAACAATAATATTTTATACGAAAACACTTTAACCTATAATTTTAGTGCGAAGGCTCATAATTTTACCATTTTAGCGGGGCAGTCTTATCAGAAAATACAAGTAAATCAAAAGAATTATAATTTTGAAGGATTTCCTGATAATGGAATAGAACCGAAAAATCAGTTAGAAACAGCTGTGAAATCTACAGGCCATAATTCATCTGCAGTAGAAAATGAACTTCAGTCTTTTTTTGGAAGGTTAAACTACGGTTATGAAAATAAATACCTACTAACAGCCACTTTACGTGCTGACGGATCTTCTAAATTTGGTAAAAATAACAGATACGGTTATTTCCCTTCTGTTGCATTGGGATGGAACATTACAAAAGAAGATTTTTTAAAAGAATCTGAAGTTGTAAACAATCTGAAACTAAGAGCAAGCTGGGGTCAGACCGGCGTTCAGGAAATTCCTTCTAAAATAACTAAAGCAAGTTATACTGAAAGCAATACAGGAAACAACACGTATCCTTTGGACCCATCAGCTACAGATTTAGGCGGATATCCATATGGTTCAGTCTACACCCGTTTAGCTAATCCGAATATTCAATGGGAGGTTTCAACACAAACCAATATAGGTTTAGATTTTAGTTTATTCAATAACAAATTATCAGGTACTGTTGACTATTTTAATAAAGTGTCAGAAAATATTTTATTAGAAGTAGCACCGGTAGACCCTATTCAGCCTGCACCAAAATATTGGACGAACATTCCTGATATGCAGATAAAAAACAGTGGTATCGAACTTGCTTTAGATTACAGCAGTGATAAAAGCAAAGACTTCTCTTATAATATTGGCGGAAATGTTTCTTTTACAAACAATAAAGTACAGGACTCACCGTATAAGATATTAACAACCGGAGGAGCACAAGGAGGGGGACAGTCCGGAGCAACTATAAACGGGGCACTTAATGGAGACTCTATAGGTTCTTTTTACATACTTGAATTTACAGGCATTGGTGCTGATGGTTTGAATCAGTTTAGAGATGTAAACGGGGATGGTGTAATTAAAGACGATGACCGTATAGTAGCGGGCAGTGCATTACCAGATTATATTTATGCTTTTTATCTAAATTTTAAATATAAAAATTTTGACTTAGGGCTTAATTTTAATGGTGCCGGCGGAAATAAAATTTACAACCACGTTGCAATGACTTCATTTACAAAAGGACTACTTGCAAATTCTTACAACACAACAGACAGAGGTTCGGAATTTTTAAATGAGGCCTCAACGAATTCAAATACAGTATCTACAAGATATTTGGAAGATGGGAGTTTCTTAAGATTAAATAATGCAACTCTGGGATATAATTTGAGTCCAAGAATGATTGGACTGGATAATGTAATGGATAACATACGTCTTTCTGTAACCGGACAAAACTTATTTCTGATTACAAATTATAGTGGTTATGATCCTGAAATTAATACAGGGACTTCAGTTGGAGAAATTCAGTCGTTTGGAATTGACTACTTCAGCTATCCTAGAAGCAGAACCATTTCAATTGGTCTAAATGCAGCATTTTAATCAAAAATATCAAAACATGAAAAATAAAATAATAGTAGCAGCTCTTGCATTCAGTTTATTATTTAACTGGAGCTGTACCGACTTGGAAGAAAAAGTATTGGATGAGAACTTAACAGGAGCCGGACAGGCAGAAGCCATCAGCGGTGCAATTGCACCGGCGTATGGTCAATTAAAAGCGACCTGGATACATACCAATAATTTCGGTTTGCAGTTAATTGCCAGTGATGAAGGAATATTACCTTACAGAGGAGGAACTGACTGGTACGACGGAGGTAAATATTTGGCTGTACATGCACATACTACTACGCCTACTAATGACCTTGTTAAATCTACATGGAATGAGCTCACTATAAATATTTCCAGAACATTGACTGCGACTGAAGTTTTAAAACCTCTTGCAGAAGCCGGAAATAAAGAAGCAGAAGGAGCACTTTATGAAATGATAGCACTTAGGGCTTATTTAAATATGCAAACATTAGACAGCTGGGGGCTTGTGTTTAAAAAAGAGTCATCGGCAAGCATTTCACAAATACTTCGAGGACAAGATGCTGTGTCTTATATAGAAAGTGAATTACTGTCTGTGGCCGACGTAATCAATAATACCAAAGGACCGGGTAGAATGACTCAGGCGGCAGTTTGGGGCCTGCTTTCCAGATTATATCTAAATGCTGCTGTTTACCGTGATCCTTATGGAACACCTCAATTTACTGCTGCTGATATGGATAAAGTTATTAAATATACGGATAATATTATAAACTCAGGAAAATTCAGTTTATCTCCAGAATATTTTGACTTATTTGATGATAATAATAACTCCAATAAAGAATTAATTTTTGCATTGGACCAGCGTGGTGTTTTAAGAGATGAAAACAATCGCTGGGCATACTGGTCGATACCGGGATCTATGTTTCCAAGACCGGAGTCAATTAATGCCGATGGAACAGATGGCCCGGCTATTACATCAGATTTTTATCAGACATGGATTGATGCTTATGGTGCTGTAGACCCTGCAGATGCTGATTCGAGATTTTATAAAAATAATGCAAAAGTACCTGATAATCTGAAAGATCTAACCGGACTTTCTCCGTTAAATGATCAGAATCATTACTATTGTGTAAAAGCGGAAGACTTTGAAATTGACAGAGGAATTATGAGAGGTATTCCATGGGCTGCAAGAAAAGATGCCAATGGAGCATTCTTTAAATGTGATGGCGGATATAGAATTTATCCTGTTAAACAAATTAAAGGAAACGGACCAGATCTAAATGTAGGCTATGTAAACCTTAAAGAGAAAGTTGATTTTACTAAAGAAGGAAGTATGCACTATTCCGGATACCGAGTTTCTAAATACCAATTCAGCCACACTTCTCCTGATGGAAATTATTTCAGTAGCGTTGACATGGTATTACTTAGGTATGCTGAAATTTTTATGATGCGTGCTGAAGCTAAATTAAGAAAAGGAGACAATGCAGGTCCATTGGCTGACATAAATACGGTAAGAACTTCACGGACTGCCCGCGCTCCAATTCCGGCTGCTCTTCCGGCTATCAATTTAGATATTTTGTACAGAGAATATGGTTTTGAGTTTTACTGGGAAGGTTTAAGAAGAACAACTCAAATTCGTTTTGGACACTTTGAAGATAAATGGACAGAAAAAACAGATACTAATGTAGACCACAGGCTCTTCCCAATTCCTCAGGTTGCCATTGATGGTGCATCCAATGTTCCTGGTTATTTAGTACAAAATAAAGGGTATTAAATCAATTAGATTATATTTTTTTGAGGCTGCCGGTTTTCTCATGCAGCCTTCAAATTTTAATTATTAGAAAATGAAAACACCATTGCTACAAAAAAACAGCATAATAATATTTATTTGCACACTCACTATAAATTTTGCTGTTGCCCAAACAAAAGATACCAGTATCAAAAAATATTCGAATGCGTTAAATTTTATTGTAATGGGCGATTGGGGCAGATTTGGCGAAGACCATCAAATTCCTGTAGCGAAGCAAATGGGTATTACTGCTAAAGAAATTAACCGTGATTTCATCATTTCTACTGGTGATAACTTTTATCCGGTAGGGGTAGCAAGTGAACATGACCCACAATGGAAATCTTCTTTTGAGGATATTTATACTGATTTTTCACTCCACTGGAACTGGTATTCGGTATTAGGAAACCATGATTATGCCGGAAATCCTGATGCTCAGGTTGCGTATTCAAAAATAAGCCGCCGTTGGAATATGCCTGACAGATACTACAGCAAGACCTTTAATATAAACGGAGATCCAAACCAGCAGGTACTAATCGCTTTTATAGATACCAATCCTTTAATTCCGGAGTTTTATAAAAATGACGTTTATGGTAAAAATGTTATTTCACAGGATACCACCGCTCAAAAAAAATGGCTTGTTAAAGCCCTGACTACTGCACCTAAAAGTGTAAAGTGGAAATTAGTTGTCGGACACCACCCATTGTTCACGGCAACTTTGAAAAGAAGGGAAAGCTATGATACAAAGGCAGTACGAAAATCATTGAAATCACTTTTTGATAAATACCAAGTAGATGCCTATATAGCTGGACATGATCATGATCTGCAGCATTTATTGCCAGAAGGCAAGACCAACTATTTTGTTTCAGGTTCAGCTTCTGAAATCACACCAATAGATAGTTTACCTTTTACTAAACTGGCTGCTTCAGAATATGGTTTTATGGTATTTTCAGTTTTAGCCGATATTTTGTATGTACAGGCTGTTAATGAAAAAGGAGAGGTGATCTACAATACCGAAATAAAAAAATAAACGGCATACAATAAAATCTGTTTCCCGTTTATTGACTCAAACTCATTTTTTATTTAGTAATATATAAAAAGCAGGTAGAAGCCAAATCAATTCATATTGTTTTGTTTAGTTTTTTTACGCTGCAGGTTTCTCAGGCCTGCAGTTGTAAAAAGTAAAAGCGACATTATGTACTAAAAGTAATAAAATAAAATTCTATGCCAGGCTACCTACGGCTTTGGAAATGAATAAATTTCTATTTTTCAATGAAAAAAATAATAACCCTTTTTTGCCTCCAATTTTTCCTGTTTACACAAGCACAGGGATACACTTGTTCTAATATTCATTCTCATAATGATTATGCTGGCCCACTGCCTTTTTTCGGAGCTTATTCTAATGAGGCAGGCGTTATCGAAGCAGATGTTTTTTTAGTTAATAATGAACTGTTTGTTGCCCATACTTCTAAAGAAATAACCCAACAAAATACACTAAAGAGTTTATATCTTGAACCGCTTTCAACTAAATTAAAAAACGTAGCAGGAAATGTCTATCCAGATAATAAGCCTTTGATTTTGATGATAGATGTTAAATCTGATGGTGATGCTACTCTAAAAGCAATTGTACATCAGCTACAAGCATTTCCGGAGATCATTTCTATTAAAAATATTAAAGTGGTTATTTCAGGAAACAGGCCATTATCGTCGCAATGGACAGCATATCCTGAATTTATTTATTTTGACGGAAGACTGAATGAAAATTATTCGCCGGAAGAATTGTCCCGTGTTGAAATGATCAGTGAGGATTTAAAAAAACTTACGATATGGAATGGTAAAGGTGTTTTGACACAAGCTGACTTACAAAAGATACAAACAGCAATTAAGAAGGTGCACGATCAGCATAAGAAAATCAGATTCTGGTCTACGCAGGACAATGTCAATACGTGGATGACTTTGATGAATTTAAAAGTTGATTATATTGGTACCGATAATGTTGCGGCATTAGCACAATTTATTCATAACCTTAAAACAACATTTTATCAAAACACAGAATTTCATACCGCATATATACCTAAAAATCCGCTATCTTTTGCAAAGAAAAAACCAAAAAATGTGATTCTTCTTATTGGAGATGGAATGGGTTTAGCTCAAATTTATGCAGGTTACACAGCTAATAAAGGACAATTAAGTCTCTTTAATATTCCAATACAAGGGCTTTCTATCACTAAGGCATATGACAGTTATATTACCGATTCGGCAGCAGGAGCAACAGCTATGGCGACAGGGAATAAAACCAATAACCGATTTATCAGCGTTGATGAAAGCGGAAAACCTTTGAAATTAATTACGCAGCAGTTAGCAAAGAAAAAGTTTAAAACAGCCATTATCTCTGCGGGAAATATAACAGATGCAACTCCCGCGGCATTTTACGCTCATCAGCCTGAAAGAAGTTATAATGAATCAATAGCCTATGATTTTTTAAGCAATCCGTCTGATATCTTAATCGGAGGAGGTATAAAAGAATTTAAAGCCAGAAAAGACGGTAAAGATCTTTCTAAATTGCTGATTGAAAAAGGATACACATTTTCAGATAAGTTTAGCAGTTTAGATACCATTAAAAACAGTAGGATAATCCTTTTAGATGATGCGGCAGTTGTTTCTATAAAAGAGGGGAGAGTCGATTTTTTAACCAAATCTCTATCGAAAGCTACTACAGTTTTTTCTAAAACAAAAAATCCGTTTTTTATTATGGCCGAAGGAGCACAGATTGACCACGGCGGACATAAAAATGATTTAGAATATGTAGTTCGCGAGATGCTTGATTTTGACCAATTAGTGGGACAAGCAATGGAATTTGTAGATAAAAACCCTGAAACCCTTTTAGTAATAACAGCCGACCATGAAACGGGTGGATTATCATTAATTGATGGCAGTGTAACCAAAGGATATGTACAGGGAAATTTTAGTACAAATGATCATACAGCTATACCTGTTCCAGTTTTTGCTTATGGTTCGGGATCTCATGTTTTTTCAGGTGTATATCAAAACACAGAAATCTATACCAAAATAATGGAACTACTTTTTTAAAATTGTTATTGTATAAGGATCTAAAGCTAAACAGGAGTGTTCTTTTAATTAGAAAACGTTGTTTTTACATCTTCATAAAATTGGGCAATTTGAACCTAAACTTTTTAGAATTTATTTTTTCTGGATTATTAATTGTTAAAAATAGTTTGGTCCACCATCTTCCACAAAATTCTGCATGCTAAATTTTTTCAATTATTTGTAGAGCAGTATCATCCGGAACCCTGGTTTTAAGCTTAGTAATAATAGGATATCCCAACCCTCTTAAAAAAAAGGGGCGCATATAGGTGCACTCAGGAAATTGATCTTCCCATAACATGGTCCATAATCTTTTGGGAAGTTATGAGTTTTCCGGTGTACATAATTTCTGATTTGATTTCATGGATCTTCATAGCGAGTGAATCCAGAAAAAAGTTCAGGGATTTTGCATCTTCTTTTGTACCTGTTGCTCTCTCGGTTTTCTGGTTCCAGCGCTCACTGTCCCATTTCCGTCTTGTGGATGCTTCTTTCGGGATTCCGTCAACGGTTATCCTGAAATAAACGATTCTAATGTTACTCTCATTGCGGGATGCTTTCAAAAAGAATATCAACCCAAAGCTGTTCTCTAGCATAATTCAACTTATTAGATTAGTAAATGTAGAATTATAACCTCATTTAAACAAGATGTAAACGTGCTTAACCCCTTTGATATCGGGACTTAAGATGAAATTTTGTGGCACATTTTCGAAATTTCCAAGTGTGCCACGAATGTGCCACAAAGATTTTGTTCGATTTTATAAATATTGAAAAGTGGTATAAAAGAAAAAACCCTGCAAATCGTTGGATTTGCAGGGTTTACCGCTTTTTTTAGGCTTTTTTGAAAACTTTGAAAATCTTGTTTTTCCTTTGTTTTCGGGCCTTCGCGGAGAAAGAGGTTCCGCTGATTTTATGTCAATTCCAGTAAATACAAGGATTGCGATATATTATTTAAGTGAGGGTCACCTATAGGGTCACTTGGCCTTCAGCGTATTAAATTAATACAATTTCAAAGATAAGAAATAAACAAACGTGTGTCAATTATTTACCCAGAAATCCCCATATAAATAATTACTGAATTATAGATTAATAAATTGAAAGATAAAGTATACTGTGACCTCGGCTGGACAAATTTCTATAAATTTTATGGAGGATTTAAAGAGATTAGCTTACTACTGGTAGAGAATGTCTTTGAGTGGCTTCAGTAATTTGGTTTGGATGTCCTGTTTGGGATTGAGGCAAATTTTTGTATATAACTTTAAATGTGATATGAGAGCTGCACATTCGCACCTAACTGTCGAATCACTTGCCAATACTAGTTATTTACTTTTAAAATAATGCTGTGTCATGATGTCTCCACAGAACTAAAAATGTTGGCAATTGAGAAAACAAGTAACTCAACTGCCTTAACCTTTTGATCCAAAAAAGTTATCCACTCCAGGGTTAATTAACGCTTAAGACTTAAAGTCATTTTTATAGTGAATGTATTTTTGGTCTGCTATTACTTAAAGTCTGTAGATACTGATACTGCTTCCCAATCAGACATTTCTTGATTCAATTGCTGGATTTTACTTTTTGCCCTGTTAAAAGCATCGCTTCCTAAAAACAAGTTTACCGGTGGATTTTTGCTCGATACCAACTCCAAAAAAGCATCTGCAATTTGATCGGGATTTCCAAGTTGTACCCCATCCATACTGTTCATTTTTTCATGATATTCTCGAAGATAGCTATACTCTTCAATCTGGTTTTTATTGTAAGCAATGGAATCAGGTGTTGCAAAACTTGTTCTAAACCACCCAGGCAAAACATTTGTAACATGTAATCCAAGCGGTTTTAAATCATTTGCAAGCGCTTCAGATAATCCGCTTAATGCAAATTTTGCAGCACAATACATTGACCATCCCAACCCTGGAGCGAAACCGGCTATTGATGAAATATTAATGATGTTACCTGAACGGTGTTCTCTGAGATAGGGTAAGGCTTTCTGAATGACCCTTACAGCGGCAAAGAAATTAACTTCGAAATTTTCGTTCATTTCGTCAGAGGTAAGTTCTTCAAGTGCACCTCCTAAACCATAACCTGCATTATTTACTATTACATCGACCTTGCCAAACTTCTCAATTGTTTTAGTAAACGACGACTCAATGGATTGCTCGCTTTTTAAATCTACCTCCAAGGCCAGAAACCTGTCTCCGTATGTTGCGAACTGGTTAAAAACATTCACCGTTCTCGAGGTGGCTGCTACTCTGTGGCCTTTGGAAAGCAGTTCTTTTGTTATGGACAATCCCATTCCTTTAGAAGCTCCCGTAATATACCAAACTTTAGTTGTGCTCATAATTTTTATTTTGAGACAAAGTTAAAACAGATAATTAGGGTAGTTTTGTTAAAATAGCACCATTTTTTGTCAAATTCAAACCTTTCTAATTGATGAGGGATTGCTGTTGGTTTGTTTTTTAAAAAAGTTATTAAAATGTGCCTGGTCCTCAAAACCGAGGGCATAACTAATTTCTGCAATACTCCAATTAGTATATTTAAGCAATGCTTTTGCTTCGGTAGCAAGCCTTTCGAAAATATGGTCTGTAGTAGTGTGTCCTGTAGTTTTTTTAATTGCTCGATTGAGATAATTAACATGAACAGAAAGCCTTTCCGCTATGGCTTTGGGGGACCTTAACTCAAAACGCTGAGATGTCGACTCTATAGGGAATTGCCGCTCAAGAAGTTCCGTAAATACAGCTGTAATTCGTGAGGCGGCATCAATATGCCCAAAAAGGTCTTCAGCCGGTTGCAGCTGTAAAGTTATGTAAATCAATTCGGTGATGTAACTCTTAATTAATTCATACTTATAGATATAATCCTTTTCAGTAGCGATAATGATCTTTTCAAAAATTGCAATAATCTCTGCGTATTCATTGTCATTGAGTTTGAATACAGGATACAATCCCACAGAAAATAGGGGTATTTCATTTAGATTAATTCGGAAGTTGTCCTGAAAGAATTCCTCTTTAAATACACAAAAACATCCTTTAGTATTCGCCTGAACTGTATCATAAGAGTATGGTACCTTAGGGTTGAAAAACAACAATGTATTGCCATTTACCTCAATACTGCTGTCGCCGTAATGAAATATATTATTCCCTGAATAAAGCATGATTTTAAAAAAGTCCCTGCGAATATAGGATGTTGATGTTGTATTAGCTGCAATACGATCTTCAATTCTAAAGACGTTAAATTGTCCACTATGCTTATTGCGATTCTGTGATAAATCGTTGAATTTATATCGGTAAAACTCCTCAAGTGATTCTGTTGATTTTGCCATAAAGTAATGTGTTTTGCAAATTTCAAACTTTTTTGCTTAGCAGACATAACTTTTACTGACTTATTAAGTATTATTTAATAATTATTGCAGCATTTGCATATATTTTTTTCAATATAATTTAACACAAAAAAGCTTTGTGATTGCTTACAATCTTTTTTTATGATTATTTCAACTTTATTTTAGGTATCAAATCCAAATACTTTGTGGCAGCAAAGTTATATCCACCGTATAAGAGGCTAGATCTTATTGCCATAAATCTCTTTTAAGGCTTCACTCAAATTCTTTGGTTTTCTTCCTAATAGTTGTTCCAAGTTTGGAGATACGATTTCGTATTGATGATTTCTAATGTCTGTTGTGAAACCAGATGCAACCATTATCATCCTTTCAGGTATACCTAACTGCTTCAATATATCGGGAAAAGTGACAGCATCTGCATCAGTGTAATAAACATCTTCTCCGGCTATTTCAGAAAGAATCTCTGCCACATCTTGATATGAATACATTTCAGATCCTGTCAATTCATAAATTCTACTTTCGTTATCAGTTTGCAGAAGTGTATTAGCTATTGCTTCACCCATTTCTCTGCGAAGGGCATATCCGACTTTTCCGTTTCCTGCAGGTAAATAAATACCTTTTTCAAAAACTTCTTTACCAACATATATCGGAATCATATCTGCATACAAAGAGTTTCGGAAAATAGTGTAAGTCAACCCGGTTTTCTTGATGTAATTCTCTGTTTGGAAATGACTTTCTAAATGTGCGCTTACAGCTGAAGAGGCCACATCCTTTATCAGTGCACTGGTATATGCGATATGCATTACACCTGCTGTTTTGGCGGCATCAATTAGATTTTTATGCTGCTGATAACGGTGATGATCTACTGTAGAAATCAACAAAACTTTATTAATTCCCTGCAAGGCTTTCTGCAATGATTCCACATCATTCAAATCCCCTATGATAACCTGTATGCCTTTGTCACGCAAGGGTTGTGCTTTGTCTAGGTTTCTTGCCAAACAGATAATCTCATCTGGAGATTTCTTTTTCAATAATTGTTCTATTACTGCTGAGCCCAAATGTCCTGTTGCTCCTGTTACTAAAATCATAGTTTAAAATATTAATGTTATTAATAATGCAAAGTTAGCCTGAAGTTTAACTGCTTATACTTCTGTTACCAAGTGGTAAGTAGTTACCAAATGGTAAGCAATAGGGAATAAAGTTATCGGTTTTCCGTATCTTCGTTATGATAATAAAAAACATGAGAGAGAAAATTTCCTTAACAGAGACGTGCAGGCAAAACATTCAAGGCGTAAAAGACACGCAGGATCTTTTGAGCGGCAAATGGAAAACTTCAATAATCGGTATGCTTTATTATAATGATAAATCGCGATTTATGGAGATTCATCGTCATATAGCCGGACTAGCTCCTAAAGTGCTTTCCAAGGAATTGAAAGACCTTGAAATGAATCATCTGGTAAAACGAACAGTACAGGATACAATGCCTGTCACAGTGGAATATGAATTGACAGATGAAGGCAAAAGCTTAAAACCTGTTATAGAAGCAATGGGAAATTGGGGAAAAATTTATCGGCAAAAACTTGTCCTCAAGTAAGATCGTCTTATATTTTAAACCAAATATTTATTGTTTCTTTACATAAAAAGAGAATCCAATACCAAAATTAAATGAGAAACCTGTAAAACCGGAAATAGAACCAATAGGCTGATCAAATTCAGAAAAAGTATATTGAATATTAGTAGTCAAAAATAATGTTTTATTGAGTCTGTAATTCATTGCTGTTATGCAAGTAAGAAAAAGAGCTTGCTGGCTGGAGATATTGCTTTGACCATATGAATTTCCTACTCCGCCAATTGTTGCTGACTGGCTTTTACTTCCTGCCTTTGCTGTTAGACTGCCTGTCAAAGCTTCGAAATAGGTACTAAATCTATTTTTACTAAAAACAATCATTCTCGCTCCTATGCCCAGTCTGTAAAGACCTGCCCCTTTTCCAGAACCCTGTACGGTTATGCTTCCGTCCGGACCTTCACTAATCTCATCAATTCCTTTTTCTACCCCTTGCCGGATTAATCCAAAATTTGCACTCAGGCCAAATCGATTACTTATATAATAACCTGTAGTTATGTTCCAAAAAGTATTGATGTCAGAAAAGTCGATACCACTCTGCTTGTCAAAAGAAGCAAAGTGATTTTGATCAATATATTGTTGTCCGTAAGTGATATCAATAAACATCAATTTTTTCCAATTGCTGGACAATTGCAGCGCATTTTTGCTCTCCTTAATTTTTTCTATATCCAAGCTGGTGGGAATTTCATATTTTAAAGAAGTCAGGGTGTTTCTTTTTTTAATTTTTGTAATTGATTTAGCAGGAAAAACGTTTTCATTACATTGGAGCATGGTATTATCCTCAGCAACACAAATTCCGGAAATAATTGTATTAAGTTCGTTAATTTTCTCGCATGATAATGGATTCTTACTGGGCCAATACAGAAATATCCGGTTACGATCAAAGCTGTCATTTTCAAAATTTTGTTCAATAAAATTTTTCAGGAAATCATATACCTTATTTTCATCTAAATTTTGAAACGGCAGGTAATAAAACCATGTAAAATCAATCATACTTTTTCCTTCATGTTTGTTTAAAGTATCGTTTTTGAATAGCTCTTCCATGTTTTCCTCAGGCTTTCCCATAATGATTGCCACATTCATACCTGGCAGATTATCGAGATGGCCTTTGTAATTAGAGTAAGCTGTGTAGGCAATGTCGCGTTCTTTAAATTTAAAGTTCCTATTGGTTTGTCCAAGAAGTATTTGTGTGATGAAAATCAGTAAAAATAGTGGTATAGTGTTTTTCATTAAAGATAAAATAGTTGAGGTTTAGTTTTTTTGATCGTTATACAAACCAAATGAAGAGCATACCAAATGCAAGGATATCTGAGATATCCTTGCATTTGGTAATTTTATCAAACGCAGTTCAAAAATGAAGCACTAAAAGTTTACGATTGTTTTAGTCGAAAAAGTGTCATTACTGCCGCTTGGCGGGGTAACAAAACCTTTGGTGTAAATAGTATAAATTCTGCCAGGTCTGAGTTCGAAATCTTTTTGAGAAAATAATACATGGTCGGTGCCGGTTTTATAAAAAGTAAAATCATAAAAACCACTTGATACTTCGATAAATTCACTGTCTTCCTTAAAAGACAGATCAGCTGCAAAATCTTTGGTGGCGCTCTTTATATCTATGGCCTGGGAGTCAGATGAAAGATTTATAAAACGTACAACTGCATTATTGCTTTTAGGATAGGTGACAAAGTCGTTATAAGATACGAGTTCTATATTATTGAAGGTATTGACGGCAAAAACGCTGAAATAGTCGCCATTTTTCAGGTCAATATCCGTTTGTGCCAATATATCTCCAGCATTGTTTTTAATGCTAAAAGTTCTTTTGCCAATATAGAAATTGTAATAGCCAAAAGTATCGGTATAATTCAGGGCAGAAGAATTTATCTTGTTTTCATCTGAGAAAAAGTCTAAACTGCCAGAATTAGGGCTCGCATTGGTAATAGTTCCGCGGGCAGCATCCTGTTGTTCTACATAATAGCAATCATCGTCATCATCATTACAAGATATTAAAGTTGTTACCGACATTGCAATGATCATTAATTTGAAAATAAATAGTTTCTTCATAACATAAAAGTTTTATTGTTTATACAAACAAAACTATTGACTGTTAAGCTTTAAACAAATCAAAATATAGATGAATTGAACAAACAAAAACTTCAATTGAACATTTCAGACATTGAATTGAATTGCAATGTTTTTTTCAATTAAAGATTAAATAGCAATTAGTAAAAAGAAATTATCAGAATTGACCTGAGAGTAGAGATGAACAGTATAAACTAGGATTCCAGCCAATCTTTAAAAATAGTAACTTTTAACCTGCTCACAATTAATTTTTCTGATAGGCTGAACTTTGTTTGAACAATGACTTTTCTATTGAAATACGGCTCAATAGACAATACTGCTTCTTTATTGATCAAAACCTGCCTGTTGATGCGAAAAAATTGTTTAGGGTCACAAACTGATTCGATGTACTCCAGATTTTTGAACAAGGAAAATTTTTCACCGTTAAAGGTGTATACATAAACAGTTTCAAATTCAATGTAAAAAAGAGCAATATCTTTTACATATCTTACCAGTGTTTTATCTCGATATTGTGTCAGAAAGCTTTGCTGGTACTGAGTTGTAGCAGGAAATTGTAAAGGTGTAAATGATTTATCCCTAAAAGTTTGAGCCAGCCTTTTGTATTTGTTTAGTGCGGCGTGAATATCTTCCTCCTTGAAAGGCTTGAGAATATAATCAATGCCGTTGTTTTTAATGGCTTGTAAAGTATACTCATCATAAGCGGTACAAAACACAACGGGAACAGTAACGTAAATATGGTTAAAAATCTCAAAGCTATGCCCGTCGGCTAACTGAATATCCAGAAAAATCAAGTCTAACTTCTGCTGGTGTTTACTTAAATATTGCACGGCTTCTGCTACCGACTCCAAACGTTCGGTTACCAAAAAATCTTTATCCTGCTCAATTATTTCTTTCAGTAACTTGGAAGTATGCAATTCGTCTTCTACTATCAGTACGTTCATATTATTTCTGTTAAGAATTTAGATTACATCGGGAATTAAATAAGTTTAAGTTTTACCAGAAAGTAATCTTCTGTCGATTCAATATCCACTCCGTTTTCAATGTTTAATAACTCATACCTTTTTTTTAAATTTTCTAATCCGTAGCCTGAAGATGAACTGCCGGTTATCATGGGCTGGACATTATTTTTAATTTCAATATAGTTGTGGTCACTTTTGATATCAATATACAAAGGTATTTTCGATGTCATCATATTATGCTTAAAACAGTTTTCTACCACGGTTTGTAATGCCAATGTAGGAATTTGGCGTTCGTACAATTCTTCTGCAATGTGAATACTGATTTGTACGGCGTGCTCATTTCTGTTCTTCATTAGAAATAAATAGGATTTTAGGACCTTTACTTCATCACTGAGATTTATTAATGTACCTTCGTTATATCGTAAAGTCTGCCGGTAAAAGTCGGAAAGACTCAGGATAAACCGTTCAGATTTCGGGTCCTGATGCCGCACCATTGTACGAAGGGTATTGAGGGAATTAAATAAAAAATGCGGATCGGCTTTGGTGCGTAATGCTTCTAATTGAACCTTGTAGTTTTCTGTTTGTATCTGCTGTTTTTCCAGTTCCAATTGTGCTACTTTTTTATTAGCACGAAAGGCATATTGAATTATTAAAAATGGAATAATGGCAATAAAATACCTCACCACAAACATCCATTGTAAATTCTTATTTTGAAAAAGCGGTGTGAGCAGAAATATATTATAAACTATAATAATTAACGCGGTTGCTGCTATTATTGATTTAAGAAATTGGTATGTTTCTGCTTTTTTAGAAATATAATCCAGCAGCAGCCAAAGCAGGTAAAGTATTGTAGAAACAGCGACCCAACGAAATAACACCAACGAATCAAAATCAGTAATGTTGCTAATGCCCCTGGTCGTAATCGCATTTAATGCCGGAAATAAGATACATAAAGCAATGGGCAGTATTTTTTCGATGGGTAATTTCATTTTTCTGATAAAGTTACAAAAAGATAAGGTTTTCTAGAACGCTTTGAGTGAAATACCCACTTGGAAATTCAATCCTTTGCTGTCAATTTCATAGATAGGGTCTGGCTTTTTACCTAAAGGAATCGTAATAATTGTCCAGGGTGTACTAGCTGCTTCATCATAAAGTTTATAGCTCTGTTTAATATTTTTACCAATGCCAATATTTAGCTGCCACCTTTTTGCAAACTGGTATTCAAGCTTTGCCAAACCAATCCATTGATTGACCTGGATATACTGATTGTTACTTTCCGTTGCTGAAAGCCTATAGCTCGATGCATCGGCGGACAATTCAATCCCAGCACTCCATTTATTATTAAAATGATAAAGTACTTTTGGTTTGATGGGGAACTGTCCGGTAATGCTCCATTTATCATTGGGTTTGTAATCTACATCAATGAACGGAATAACCTGGTTACCGAAAAACTGTCTGGAATAAGCCAGACCCCAGCCTGTACTGAACTTTTCGGAATGTTTCACTCTGTAACGCAGGCCTGCAGTATACCTGAAATCTTTACCGCTCACATCCTGTAAATCCGAAAACAATCCTGCTTGACCAAAAAAGGTCAGGCTTTTTCTATCGGATAATTTGTAAATCCAGGCTCCCTGTAAAGTGAGACCGTGTAAATTGCCGGTATAATCCGCCGGGAAATTATGCAGTGACAGATTTTTGTAGCCCAATATTCCCACAATGGTATGCTGTTTTTTTTGGAACACCGGAAGTTTGAGTTTTACATCAAATAAATTGGCTTTAGCAGCAGTGTCGTTATATTTTAATGTCGAAACGGCATAGTTGACATTCAATATATCCCTATCCTGAGCAAGTAAGGTATTTGCAAATAAGAATGCCGTTAATAAAAGGTACTTGTGTTTATTCATCTTTATTTTTTGTAGATATTGCAATACATAAATCAACATTTATAAAAATGCCTATCAATGAAGAAATACTTTTTACTCGCCTTTCAAAGGAAAAATATTGTATTGAAGTACACTTCTGTTTTACTGTATTATTGTTGTTGTCTAATGTCTCTTGTCGCATTTCTGCCTCCGGCCAGCACACTACTTTAAAAGGGAATAATTTGAGGCAGGTTTGATAATTTCTATCTAAAATTTGCTAACCGTCCCAGTGAACCGATTGCTCCTATATTATTGATTTTTTTCACCAACAGCGACGTAGCGTTCAGTACCGTTTTCGGAGATAAGTTTTTCGTAATATGTATTATCGATTTTGTAATATTTCTTACCGCTAATTGTTATAGTTTCGGCTCCCTCAGGAAGACCAGTTAGAAAGGCTTCTTTCG
>NZ_JBDTTP010000014.1:0-70274 GCF_039930565.1 Flavobacterium sp.
ATGCTGCCGTTGAAGGTTGTTCAGAATTTGCAATTGAATTGGGAATCAATATTCCGACAGGAAAAGATTCACTTTCGATGAAACAAAAATATCCAAACGACGAAGTAATTGCGCCGGGAACGGTTATTATTTCGGCTGGAGGAAACTGTACAGATATTAAAAAAGTAGTGGAACCGGTTTTACAGAAAAACGGAGAATCTATTTATTATATCAATTTGTCTCAGGATGATTTCAAATTAGGAGGTTCGTCTTTTGCACAAATCAGAAACACCATCGGAAACGAAACGTCTACTATAAAAGAAGCGAAATTCTTCAAAAATGCTTTTAATACAATTCAGGAATTAATCGGTGAAAACCAAATTTTAGCCGGACACGATATAGGAAGCGGTGGATTGATTACTACTTTATTAGAAATGTGTTTTGCTGATGTAAATTTGGGAGCAAAAGTTGATTTTAGCGCTTTCGCGGAAAAAGATCTATTAAAAATCCTTTTCGCTGAAAACATCGGAATTGTTTTTCAGGCTAAATCTGATGCTGCAGTTGAATCTAAATTGAAAGCCAACAATATCGAATTCTTCAAGTTAGGAAAAGCGACAACTACGGAGACTTTAGACCTTGGACTTTGGACTTTAGACATAAAGGAATACAGAGACGTGTGGTTTGAAACTTCTTATTTGTTAGATCAGAAACAATCTAAAAACGGAAGAGCTAAAGCACGTTTTGAAAATTATAAAAATCAGGTTTTAAATTATACTTTCCCAGCTCATTTTACAGGAAAGAAACCAGAAATCGATAATTCTAAACCAAAACCAAAAGCGGCTATTATTCGTGAAAAAGGAAGTAATTCTGAACGCGAAATGGCAAACGCTATGTACTTGGCAGGTTTTGACGTAAAAGACGTTCACATGACCGATTTGATTTCTGGTCGTGAAACTCTTGAAGATATTCAGTTTATTGGTGCTGTTGGAGGATTCTCTAATTCAGATGTTTTAGGTTCTGCTAAAGGTTGGGCCGGAGCATTTTTATACAACGAAAAAGCAAAAACAGCATTGGATAAATTCTTTAAAAGAGAAGATACTTTATCTGTTGGAATCTGCAACGGTTGCCAATTGTTTATGGAACTGGAAGTTATTAATCCGGAGCATGAAGTGCACGGAAAAATGCTTCATAACGAAAGCCAGAAACACGAAAGTATTTTTACTTCTGTAAAAGTTCAGGAGAATAATTCGGTTATGTTGTCGACTTTAGCCGGAAGTACTTTAGGAGTTTGGGTTTCTCACGGAGAAGGAAAATTTAATTTACCGGAACCGGAAGAAAACTACAACATTGTTTCTAAATATGCTTACGAAGGTTATCCTGCAAACCCGAATGGTTCTGATTATAACACGGCAATGCTATGTGACAAAACCGGAAGACATTTGGTGATGATGCCTCATATTGAACGTTCAACTTTCCAATGGAACTGGGCACATTATCCAAAAGACAGAAATGATGAAGTTTCGCCTTGGCATGAAGCTTTTGTGAATGCTAAAAAATGGATTGATAAGAACTAAATTCACTTTTCATTATATAGAAAGCCTCAGTGATACATATTTGCTGAGGCTATTTTTTAACGATTATCTCTTTTCAATTATTGTATTTTATGGTTATATCTTTTCAAATAATTATTTTTTAGGTCTAATTCAAAAATGAACGGTTATTTTCTTGCAAAAATTAAAGTATATTAGCCAAAGAAATGCCACCATTTTTAAAAAAAGTTCCAAAACCTAAAACCTACGTAAAATGAAAACCCTAAAAGCATTCCTTTTTATCTTATTTTTTGTTACTGTAAAATCACATTCACAAGTTCAGGTTGATAAAATCGTATACAAATTAAAAGAACATTATATTACCAATAGCCTTCCTTACCATATTACCGGTACATTTTTACCTCCTGACAAAAAAGAGCCAAGCACGGTTTTAAATGATGACGGAAGCGGAGTGATACAATATGATGATATGACCAAGAAAAAAATAAATTGGGGAATAGAATGCAATTGGGAAGGTGTAGCTATACTGAAAGAAGGTTACAACAGCGCTTCGTATACTTTTTGGTACAGAACAGAAGACAGCGACGAATGGATGTACAGCCAGTTTGCTATTCACTTTGCTAAGAAAAAAATGTTTTTGATGGGAGATCGAATAAAGTTTTACGAGGATTATAACGTACAATAAAGGCATCGGGCACTCTAAAAAATCAACAATAGCATTAGCTGCTTTTCCAATATAATTACCTACAGGATATCTACAATACAAAACGTCCGAAATTTTCGGACGTTTTGTATTGTTTACTAAAATAGAATCAAACTATTTTTCATCAACGCAATCAATTTTTGTTAATGTATTTTTTATATCAAATTTTAATGTTTTTTTATCTTTAAAACTTACTTTTCCATTTGCTTCTACAACATCTCCGTAGCCTTCAATGTAAGTTCCGTCCTTCTGTAAAAAAGCAACTTGTCTAACAGAAGAAACTCCTTCTGAATCAAATGTATAATCGGCAATTAAGGTATCGCCATAAACATTCCCAATCAAAGTTCCTTCGTTTTTATCTTTTCCATATAAGCTATAACTTAGTTTACCATTAACTTCCTGATTGCTGTTTACATTAAAACTCATCCAAATCGTACTGTTATTAGCTGTTGAAGCATAACATTGATTTCCGGAAGGATCAGGCTGTGCGGCAGATTTGGGTGCTTTTGGAATTTCTTGTATTGCCGGTGTAACAGCTGTTTCTTTTTTGCAAGAAACAAATACTGTCAATGCAAGTGCTGATAATAAAATAATTTTTCTCATATACTTTCTTTTTATAATTACTGTGTATAAATTTAATGTAAACAAAAAAATCCATACGTACAAAGAATGGATTTTTTTTATATAATTCCCATACAGGAAAATTTACTTAAGCGTCGTGATCTACTTTAGTTCTTGCAGCAATCTCTTTATAAGTACCGTTTACTAATTTCTCGCGGATAGCCTCAAAAGCAGTAAGTGTTTGAGCAATATCATCCAATGTATGTGGAGCTGTTGGTATAACACGTAATAAAATCATTCCTTTTGGAATAACCGGATAAATTACGATAGACAGGAAAATACCGTAGTTTTCCCTTAAATCATTCACCATCACCATTGCTTCCGGTACGCTTCCTTCCAAATAAACTGGGGTTACACAAGTATTAGTGTCTCCAATATTAAATCCTTTGCTTCTTAAACCACTTTGCAGTGCATTTACATTTTCCCATAATTTATCTTTCAATCCCGGGTTGTCACGCAATAATTGCAGACGTTTCAAAGAACCAATAGTCTGAATCATTGGCAATGATTTAGCAAACATTTGTGAACGTAAGTTATATTTCAAGTAATCAATAATGTCTTTATCTGCTGCTACAAAAGCACCAATATTCGCCATCGATTTGGCAAACGTAGAAAAATAAACATCGATTCCGTCCTGAACTCCCTGCTCCTCACCTGCTCCGGCACCCGTTTTACCAAGCGTACCAAAACCATGTGCATCATCAACCAAAAGACGGAAATTGTATTTCTTTTTCATTTCTACAATTTCTTTCAATTTTCCTTGCTGGCCGCGCATCCCAAAAACACCTTCAGTAATAAAAAGAATTCCTCCACCTATTTCTTCGGCTAATTTTGTAGCACGCTGCAGGTTTTTCTCCATACTTTCGATATCATTGTGTCTATAGGTAAAACGTTTTCCGCTGTGCAAACGAACTCCGTCAATAATACAGGCATGTCCATCTACATCGTATACGATAACGTCATTTCTTGTAACCAATGCATCAATAATAGACACCATTCCCTGATAACCGAAATTCAATAAATAAGCTGATTCTTTCATTACAAAAGCAGCCAGTTCATTTTCTAATTGCTCGTGGTATTTTGTATGTCCGCTCATCATACGCGCTCCCATTGGGGCAGCAGCGCCAAATTCCAACGCAGCATCAGCATCAGCTTTACGCACTTCCGGATGGTTGGCAAGTCCTAAATAGTCATTCAGACTCCAGTTCAAAACCTCTTTTCCCTGAAATTTCATTCTTGGTCCTAAATCTCCTTCTAATTTTGGAAATACAAAATAACCTTCTGCTTGTGAAGCCCATTTTCCTAAAGGACCTTTATTGTTCTGAATTCTTTCGAATAAATCTTTTACCATAATATATAATATGTAGTAGTATTAATTTTAAGAGGTTGCAAAAATAATTATTTATAATTTATTAGCATCTTTTAAATAAATTTATTTTCAGGAGCAGTCATTGTGAATTTTTGAAGCTATTTCCTGCTGTCCACTATATCTTTTCTGCCAAAAAAATGGCACAAAAGGATACCGTTTCCATCAGGGCTAGGGCAATTGGTTTCATAATAAACTTTGGAAAGCTATGAGAAAACCCTATTTCCCAACAATTTCTTTCCGAAAATGAATACCCCAATTTAAAATTTCGTCAAGTAATGTTTTCATTGACAGTCCCAATGGAGTTAGGGAATATTCCACAGTTACAGGCATACTATCATAAAGTGTTCTGGTAATAATTTTGTTCATCTCCAAAGCTTTTAATTCCTGCGATAACATTTTGGGAGATATGTCTACAATTTCCCGTTGAATTTCTCCAAATCTTTTGTTTCCAAATGTCAATGAAATAATAATGGGTAATCTCCATTTGCCTTGAATGACCTCCAAAGTGTCTCTTGTAACCATCAGCCTTTGCTGGCATACTGCTTCTTTTTGATTCATTACTTCATCCTTTTTAAACTACTTACCTGTGAGTAACTACTTACCATTGGGTAACTACTATACTTTAGGTAGTAAATTTAAGTACTTTTGAATTATAAATAAAATTTAAATTAAAAAATCATGACAAATACAACAACATGGGTAATTGACCCACTGCACTCCGAGGTGTTATTTAAAATTAAGCATTTAGTTATTTCTAATGTTACTGGGTCATTCAACAAATTTGATGGAAATATAGTGACCCAAGGAAATGGTTTTACAAATGCCAAAGTAACTTTTGTAATTGATGTAAAAAGTATTGATACTAATCAGGCTCAACGGGACGAGCATTTGCAAAATGGCGATTTTTTTGCATCAGATTTATATCCTCAAATCACCTTTGAATCAACTTCGTTTGTAAACATAAGTGGTAATGATTACAAAATGATTGGAAATTTAACTTTGAGAGGCGTGACTAAACCGATTGAATTAAATGTAGAATATGGTGGTTCAGAAGATAACGGGCATGGTGTTTTAAAACATGGTTTTGAAATCACAGGAATCGTTAATCGCATAGAATTTGGGATGACCTGGAATAAATTAACAGATACTGGTGGTTTAGGATTAGGCGAAAACATCAAACTCATTGCAAATATTCAAGTTGCGGAATTGGTTGCAGAAGCAGTTGAAATTAAAGCGTAACTTTATAATTCTTGAAGAATAATCTTTTTGAAATACTTTCCTTATCAACTAAAAACCTTGTTCAAATAAAAAATGGGCAAGGTTTTTTTGCAATTGTAGAATCACTATAATGAAATTAAGGATTATTACTAATTTTCGAAAATGAGGAGCTTATCCTGGGGCTCTTGTTTTCTGATAGAAGATTTTTTTATGCTCTTAATCTCTTCTATTATTAAAAAATTAGTGTTTTTCTGCAGGGCAATAACTTTTTTGCTTTAAGAATAAACCTGTATCTTTGAATGAACCTATTCATTTTGAAAATTCATGTCACAAAACACCAAAGAATTAAAACTCGCTGTCCTTATTGATGCAGACAATGTTCCGTACAGTAATGTAAAAGGCATGATGGAAGAAATCGCTAAATTTGGAACACCAACCACCAAGCGTATTTATGCCGATTGGACCAAACCCAATTCTAATGGATGGAAAGGCGTTTTACTGGAACATGCCATTACTCCAATACAGCAATATAGCTACACGGTTGGAAAAAACTCCTCCGATTCAGCTTTGATCATAGACGCTATGGATTTGCTTTATTCCGGTAAATTGGATGGTTTCTGTATTGTTTCAAGTGACAGTGACTTTACACGTCTTGCCATTCGCTTAAGGGAATCGGGCATGAAAGTAATTGGAATTGGAGAAAAGAAAACGCCAAATTCATTTATTGTTGCGTGTGACCGATTTATTTATATTGAAGTTTTGGATGGTGCCATTCAGAAGAAAAAACCAAAACCTGTTGCAGCCGATTCAAAAAAACCTGTTGAAAAACCTGCAGAAAAAGCTCTTGCCAAAATTGATGGTGCTACAATTGAACTTATTGAAGCCACGATTGAAGACATTGAAGATGATGATGGCTGGGCATTTTTGGGAGATGTCGGAAATCTAATAGTAAAGAAAAAACCAGAGTTCGACCCAAGAAATTATGGTTTTTCCAAATTGACTCCTATGCTCAAATCACTGACGGATATTCTTGAAATTGACGAAAGGGAATCAGACAAAAAAGGAATCAAACACGTATATGTTCGATTACGATTCAATTAATTTTAAAACATTAAATTTTTTATAGACATGAGAAAGAAATTCTTTATTTACGGATTCTTATTGTTTCTAATTGTTGCAGTAGTATATTATTATTTTAAACTTGGATTCTTACTTTTAGTTGGCTTACCAATTTTATTGGTTATCGGATTTTTTAACACTATTCAGAAAAAACACGCCATTTTAAGAAACTTTCCGGTTTTAGGTTATTTTAGATATTTATTTGAAATGATTGCACCTGAAATTCAGCAATATTTCATAGAAAGGTCAACAGATGGAAAACCCTTTTCCAGAAACCAACGTTCTTTAGTGTATCAAAGAGCCAAAAATATCGATTCAAGTACACCATTCGGAACACAATTAAATCTTAATGACAGAAATTATGAAGGAATTAAACATTCCATTTTTCCAGCAAAAGTCAATGAGGAATTGCCCCGGATTTTAGTAGGCGGAAAAGACTGTAAACAACCTTATCTGGCTTCCCTGTTAAATGTTTCCGCCATGAGTTTTGGTTCTTTAAGCGAAAATGCAGTACGTGCCTTAAATATTGGTGCTAAAAAAGGAAATTTCTATCAAAATACAGGAGAAGGCGGGCTAACTGATTATCATCTGGAAGGCGGCGGAGACATTACCTGGCAGATTGGAACTGGTTATTTTGGATGCCGTAATGCTCAGGGAAATTTCAATCCTGAAAAATTCTCAGAGAAAGCGAATCTTCCCAATGTAAAAATGATAGAGATTAAACTCTCTCAAGGTGCAAAGCCCGGACATGGAGGTGTACTTCCTGCTGCAAAAAATACGGAACAAATTGCACGGATAAGAGGTGTTGAACCTCACACTATGATTCTTTCCCCTCCCAGCCACAGTGCTTTTTCTGATGCTAAAGGGCTGGTTCATTTTATCAAACAATTACGTGAGTTATCCAACGGAAAACCAATTGGATTTAAATTATGCATTGGAAATACTGCCGAATTCGAAGCAATTTGTAATGAGATGATTGCTGAAGATTGTTATCCGGATTTCATTACAGTGGATGGTGCAGAAGGAGGAACCGGAGCGGCACCTTTAGAATTTTCTGACGGTGTTGGAATGCCATTTGCGCCTGCATTAATTTTTGTCAATAAAACTTTGGTCGGATTAAATATTCGAGACAAAATTCGCCTTATTGGCAGCGGAAAGATTATTTCAGGTTATTCTATTTTGCACGCCATTGCATTGGGTGCCGATATGTGCAACAGTGCACGTGGATTTATGTTTTCGTTAGGGTGTATTCAGGCGTTACGCTGTCATAATAACGAATGCCCTACAGGTGTTGCAACACAAAATAAAATGTTGATGAAAGGTTTGGTTGTCACCGATAAATCGGAACGTGTTTATCATTTTCATAAAAACACTTTGCATTCGGCTAATGAACTTTTGGCAGCGGCCGGAAAATCAAGTTTTGCTGATGTTGATATTAACATCTTTATGCGCGGTGATGAATTTGCTAATTTAGCCGATTCTTATTTTCCTGACAATTTAAGCAATGTCATCCGGCATCATTAAACTCCTTAAAGCCTCTTATTAAAAAGAGGCTTTAAAATTTTATATTTAAAAAAAAGAAAAAATTATTTTTTAGTCAATTCTGCTAACTTTTCTTTATCAATAAGTTGCTGGTTTAAAATAGTATTGTTGCTGGCTAAAAAATACACATCGAAAACAACACCTTCTTCAATCAGCTCTTTGGAAATCTTATCGTTTTTGATCATTTCAGTAAGCAATTCAGGAAATACCTGATTAGAAAGTAATTTATTCGAATCGCTTTGTTCTAAATCTGTTTCAATCCTAAGTTCGATTTTACTTTCTGCCAAAAATCCTTTAGCAGTAGTGCCCCTTATATTTTTGCCTTGAAAAAGTGCTGCAGAGCTATTATAAACATTAACATGTTCCTGAATTTTTTGTTTGGTATTTTTACAGCTTAACAATAAAATTGCAAAAAAAACAGCAAATGTGATTCGGATAATTTTCCTGATCATGATTAGATTTTTAAATTAGATATTTTACTTCAAAAAAATAGAATTATATTTCTACCTTAATTACAATTTTATTTAGCATTCCATCCGTAATCATCGGTGCATGCACATCTTCCGGAAAAAGAATTACAAATTGATTTTCCTTTAACTGAAAAAAAGTGTCAGGCTGATCGTAAAAAAAACGCACATCTTTTTCTTCATTGTAACCTCCGTTTGGTTCATTGCATTTCTCTCTTGGCTTCCACGCAAAAGTTTCTATTTCGCTTATACAAAACTGTATATCAATGTTTTTATCATGGCATTCAAAAGTTTCTAAACTTTCAGCTTCGGTTTTTCCTTTACCGGTATATCCAAAAAACTTCACTCCTTCAATTTCATGTTTAAAATCGGCCGGAAGATTTTTTAAATCATTTTGCCTTAAGTAATCAAAAGCTTTTTTAAATGAAGGATGCAAAATTTCATATTTAGCTGCATTTTCTAACGAATCAAGAATCATAATTTTTTATTTTAGTTTTGTTGAAGTTTAATATCCGTAAAGTAATAAAATCTATTTCAATTTCTGAAGTCTTAAAAGTGCCTCCAAATAATAATAATCTGCATAATTAATAGAACAGTCTATTTCGCTTCCGGCGGGTTTATGACCTGTAGCATGAAGTAAAAATGCCGAATTGATGTCTCGGCTTTGATAATAATCTGAGAGCGAAACAATCATCTTTTTAGATTTTGTTAAATATTCACTTTTCAAATTTTTATCTTTTGTAAATGAACTCAATTCAATAAGTGCCGAAGATACAATTGCTGCTGCAGAAGCATCTCTTGGCTCATTGGGAATATCCGGGGCATTAAAATCCCAATACGGAACTAAATCTTCGGTAGTTAATTTATTCAAATAAACACGAGCTAATTGATGCGCAAAATCTAAAAACTTAGGATTTTTTGTCTCTCTGTAAACCATCGTGAATCCATAAATTGCCCAAGCCTGACCTCGCGCCCACATGCTGTCATCACTATATCCCTGAGCCGTAATTCCTTTTATTTTTTTTCCAGTTTCATTGTCATAAATTATTAAATGATAAGAAGTAAAATCTGGCCTAAAGTGATTTTGCATTGTCGTTTCGGCATGTTTTACGGCAATATTATACAGCTTTTTATTTCCACCATTTTTAGAAGCCCAAAAAAGAAGTTCCAAATTCATCATATTATCAATAATGGTATTGTGCCCTCCGTATTTATTATTTGGCCATGATAAAATTGTACCCACTTTTGGATTAAAGAGTGTTGCCAGCGTATCGGCCGTTTTCAGGATACTATTTTTATACTCTTTGTTTTTTGTTAATCGATATCCATTTCCAAAACTATTAAAAATTTGGAAACCCAGATCATGATCACTTGCTTTGGTAACTGAAAGTGGTGTTAAAAACCTACTAAATTTATCAGCTTCTTTTTCCCATTTTTTATCCCCTGTTGCTTCATACAAATACCATAATTCTCCCGGCCAGAAACCACTTGTCCAGTCTTTGTAATTGACAAATTTCCATTCCTTGCTTCCATTAGGAACTGATCTTGGAGAGGTGCCATCGTCCGGAATTACTTTTAAAGTTTTTGAAGCCTGAGCAACGCAATATACAAGCTCATTCTTTATGTCAAATGAATTGCTTTTTTGGGCGTAACTTATACTCGTTACAATAAACAAGGTAGAAATCATGATTTTAAATCGGGTATTCATATGGTTCTTTTTTGGTTAGAAAGTTTATGCGTGATAAATTTATAAAATAAAGTAAACCTTTAGCAATCTTTGTATTTTTGTTTACCTAAAAAAGTACTAATATTTCAAACGAAACTGAGATTTGAAAAAATACAGAATTCCATATTTTATAGTCTTACTACTGATAATTTTTCTTGGAATCATGTCGAGAAAAACGAATTTGATTCCATTAAGTACTGGTGATTTTCTGTATGCTATTATGATTTATGTTCTGATCCGAATTGTATTGATTAACAAAAAAGGGGATCAAATAGCTTTCCTGTCTTTGATAACCTGTTACGGAATTGAGTTTTTACAGTTATATCAAGCAGACTGGATGATTGAACTTAGAAAAACACTTTTTGGAAAATACGTTTTAGGACAAGGTTTTTTATGGACGGATATTTTAGCTTATACTTTTGGAGTTCTATTTGCTTTTATTTCAGAAGAAATCATACTGCACTATTTCAATCAAAAGTCTGTGTGATTTTTTCAATATTTAAACTGTTTGCCATAGCCATAAATATCTGATAATAAACGCCTTTATTATCATACAATTCATCATGAGTTCCTTTTTCTACACATTTCCCTTTTTCCAAAACTATAATATTGGATGCATCAATAATTTGCGAAATACTGTGCGATATTATAATTACGGTTCTGTCCTTTTTAATAGCATCCAGCGATTTTTTAATTTGTTCTGTTGCTATAGCATCTAAACTGGCGGTTGGTTCATCAAGAAAAATGATTGGAGGATTTTTTAGAAAAAGTCTTGCAATAGCAATTCGCTGTTGCTGTCCGCCGGAAAGTAAATGCGCATCAGAATCATAGCCTTTTGGCAACTGCATGACCTGTTCATGAATGTAAGCTTGTTTTGCAGCCTCCATTATTTCTGATTGTGAAGCATCCGGTTTTCCATATAAAATATTTTCGGCGATTGTACCTTTAAAAATATGGTTTTTTTGAAGAACCAACCCAATATTCCTGCGAAGAAAATTGGTGTCATAATCCATCAAATCTACTCCGTCCAGATAAATTTTTCCTGCTGAAGGCAAGTAAAATTTATCCAATAAATTAATAACTGTACTTTTTCCTGCTCCGCTTAATCCAACCAAAGCTGTGGTTTCGTTTGGTTTTACTGTAAAATTAATATCATAAAGTGCTTTAGTTCCATTTGGATATACAAAGTCTACATTTTTAACTTCAATCAGTCCGACAATTTTTTCAGGAACATAATTTCCGCTGGTTTCTTTTTCTTTGTCAGATTCTAAAATATCAAAGAAACCTTCTGAATAAATTAAGGCATCGTTGACTTCGTCATAAATTCGGTGCAATTGCCTGATGGGTGCCGAAACATTATTGAACAACATAATATGAAACATGATCGCTCCAATGGTCATGGTATTATTCAATACAAAATAAGCTGTTAAAATAATAATGATTACTACTCCTATCTGCTCGACAAAGCTTTTAATACTTTCAAAAATAAAACTGGTTTTTCTGGTTTCCAGTTGATTTTCGGTCATTTCAAACTGAATCTTTTTATGGCGATTGGCCTCCATCGGTTCACGGACAAAAGATTTAATAACAGTTATAGAATCAATTAAACTAATGATCCCGTTGTTTTTAGTTTCACGATACGTTCGCATTCTTCTACGAAAACCACTTAATTTTGTTGCTTGCATCTGGCTGATAAAAAAGTAAATCGGTATGATACACAAGCTAACCAAACCGACATAAAAATTGGCATAAAACATAATGACCAAGGCAACAAAGGCATTCGCAAACAAAGGCAGGATATCAATAAAAAAATTCTGGACCAATCTTGTCAGGCTGCTTATTCCTAAATCGATTCTGGTTTGAAGTTTTCCGCTTTCATTTTCATCAGAAGTATAAAATTCCATTCTATAACTTAGAATTTTTTCAACGATTGTTTGAGAAATATCACGTGTAATGAATATTCGGAGTTTTTCACCATAGAATTTTTGTCCAAATTGCACCACAGAATTAACCAGTTCCTTAGTCAGCAAAACAATGCTGATTATACCCAATAAATGAAATCCTTTTGACAGGGGCTCGTGTGCTACCATTAAATTATTAATTGTATCAACCGTATATTTTAAAATTAACGCATTTACCTGTGCGGCAAAAGACCCTAAAAACGTAAGTAGTAAAGTTGCAATGACCATTTTTCTGTAAGGCTTTACAAAAGGCATTATTTTTTTATACAGAACTGATAATTGCATTTTTTTTATTTTTGAGACTTTATCAAATATAAGAATTCTAAATTTGTGTTGAAAATAGTATCACACCTAAATATACAATTATGAAATTGGTTTTTGCATCCAATAATTTAAATAAGATCAAGGAAATCCAGAGCATCCTAAACGGCTCGATTGAATTATTAAGTCTAGAAGAAATCGGCTGCAATGAAGAAATCCCTGAAACAGCTGCCACTATTGAAGGAAATGCTATCCTGAAAGCCAATTATGTAACACAAAAATACGGTTACGATTGTTTTGCAGATGATACAGGTTTAGAAGTTACCGCTTTAAATGGAGAACCTGGCGTTTTTTCTGCCCGATATGCCGGCCAACAAAAAAATGCTGACGATAATATGAATAAACTTTTGGATTCATTAATTGATAAAGAAGAAAGAAGTGCCCAGTTCAAGACTGTTATTGCATTAAATTTAAGCGGGCAGCAACATTTATTTACAGGAATAGCGAAAGGAAATATAATCCGGAAAAAAAGAGGTAATCATGGTTTTGGTTATGACCCCATTTTCGAGCCTGAAAATTATACAAAAACTTTTGCCGAATTATCTTCGGAAGTAAAAAATAAAATCAGTCATCGTGCAAAAGCCACTCAGCAACTGATTGATTTCCTGAACTCCATGTAACTATTGTTTAAAATACAACATTTAAATAGGCAAAATTTATATTTTCAGACGTAAATTTTAAAATTTCTTATCATCATCTTTTTGCTTTCAACATAACTTTTTGATAATCAAATAATAACAAATACACAATTCTTAAAATAGCATTAGTTTATCTGAATAATTAACAGTAATTTTGCACCCTATTTTAAATACACATATGAATAAATTTGAACAATTAGGATTGAATGAATCGTTACTGAAGGCGATTTTAGATCTAGGATTTGAGAATCCGTCAGAAGTACAGGAGAAAGCGATTCCCCTATTATTGGAAAAAGACACAGATATGGTTGCGTTGGCTCAGACAGGGACAGGGAAAACGGCAGCTTTCGGTTTTCCGCTAATTCAAAAAATTGATGCTGACAACAGGAATACACAAGCATTAGTTTTATCGCCAACACGAGAACTTTGTTTACAGATTACCAACGAACTTAAAAACTACTCAAAATACGAGAAAGGTATTAATGTGGTAGCAGTTTACGGCGGGGCTAGTATTACAGAGCAAGCTAGGGACATTAAAAGAGGAGCACAAATTATTGTGGCTACTCCGGGAAGAATGCAAGACATGATCAACAGAGGTTTGGTTAACATTAAAAATATAGATTACTGTATTCTTGATGAGGCTGATGAGATGTTGAACATGGGATTCTATGAAGACATCGTATCTATTTTATCAGATACTCCAGATCAAAAAAGTACATGGTTGTTCTCTGCAACTATGCCACAAGAGGTTGCCAGAATTGCAAAACAATTTATGAGCGACCCGGTAGAAATTACTGTAGGAGCTAAAAATTCAGGTTCTGCTACAGTTTCCCACGAATTTTACTTAGTAAACGCGCGTGATCGTTACGAAGCTTTGAAACGTATCGCCGATGCTAATCCAGACATTTTCTCAGTTGTTTTCTGTAGAACAAAACGTGACACACAAGCTGTAGCTGAAAAATTAATTGAAGATGGATACAGCGCTGCTGCCTTGCACGGAGATTTATCTCAGGCGCAACGTGATGGTGTAATGAAATCATTCCGTGGAAGACAAATTCAAATGCTTGTTGCTACTGATGTTGCTGCACGTGGAATTGACGTTGACAACATTACTCACGTAGTAAACTATCAGTTACCTGACGAGATTGAAACATACAATCACCGTTCTGGTCGTACTGGTAGAGCTGGAAGATTAGGAACTTCTATCGTTATTGTAACTAAAAGTGAAATTCGTAAAATTTCTTCAATTGAAAGAATTATCAAACAAAAGTTTGAGGAGAAAACGATTCCTTCCGGAATTGAGATATGCGAAATCCAATTGCTACACTTAGCAACGAAGATTAAAGATACTGAAGTGGATCACGAAATTGACAATTATCTTCCTGCTATCAACAGCGTTTTGGAAGGTTTGACAAAAGAAGAACTGATCAAAAAAATGGTTTCAGTAGAATTTAACCGTTTTATTGCTTACTACAAAAAGAACAGAGATATTTCTGCTCAGTCTTCAGGTTCTGAAAGACGTGAAAGAGGAGATTCTGAACCAAGAGAAAACAATAATAGTGGTGCAACAAGATATTTCGTAAACATTGGATCGAGAGATAATTTCGATTGGATGTCATTGAAGGACTATTTGAAAGAAACGTTAGATTTAGGTCGTGATGACGTTTTCAAAGTAGATGTTAAGGAAGGTTTCTCTTTCTTTAATACTGATCCTGAGCACACTGACAAAGTAATGGAAGTATTAAACAATGTTCAGTTAGAAGGACGTCGTATTAATGTTGAAATTTCTAAAAACGATGGTGGCGGAAGACGTGACCATAACGGACGCAGTGGCGGCGGCGGAGGACGTAATTCTGCTCCAAGACGTGAAGGAAGTTTTGCTCCAAGACGTGAAGGTTCTGGTGGTGGATTTAGAAGCGACAGAAACTCAGGTCCAAGAGAAGGCGGCGGTTTCAGAAGTGACAGAAATTCTGCTCCAAGAGAAGGTGGTTTCAGAAGTTCGCCTCCAAGAAGTGAAGGTGGTTCAGACAGAGCTCCAAGACGTTCTGAAAGCTTCGGTGATTCACCAAGACCAAGAAGACCAAGAAAAGATTAATTATTTGATTATCTTAAATATAAAATCCCAAATTCCAGACGTACTTGGAATTTGGGATTTTTTATATTAGACATTTTATAATTAAAAGTTAATTAGTTGTAATAAACAACGCATTTGCATAGGAATTAAGGGCAGTACTCAAATCTTGCGGAACACCATTTTCACTTCCAACAGCATAAACATCTGTATTATTTACTGCAATACCTCTTATTGCACCTTCCGCAGCAAATAGTTCAAGCGCATTTTTCCATATTTTTGCTTTATATTTTCCGTTTTTATTAACAGTGCCTTTTACATATACATCAATTCCATTTACTACAATTAGATTAGCAGATCCAGGGGAAGCGTCTAAAATTGTTGGCGTCCCATTTTTCCAAACTTTTGCAACTTCTAATCCTTCATAATTTTCTTCATAACCTGCAACATAAACATCGTTTCCTACTACTGCTATGTCGTTTGCAATAGCATTTTTAGAACCATCTGTTAAACTTGTTACAACACCATTTTTCCAAAAAGTTGCTATGTATTTCCCACCATTACTTCTAATTTCCATACCACAAACATATATATCTTTTACAGTAGCTTTAGTTTCATCTTCATTTGAATAATCATCATTACTACAGGAGAGTATACAAAAAATTGCTATTAATATTGAAAGTTTTTTTATTGTCTTCATTACATTTAAATTTAATTATTTATAAAAAATTAATTCATCATTATATGTTCCTTTGCATTTTAAAATCAACTGTTTATACAACATTTTAATTCTATATTGCAGAATCAAATTTATATTTTAAAAAAATCTTAAGTAATAGTAGAAATCTACTAATTTCATAAAAATCAAATAAGCATATGAATTCAAAATTTATAAAACCTATTTCTGTAGAGGATTTTACTAAAAAAATAGCTGTAAATAAAAATGATAATTCTATTGATTATATGGAATATTTTAAGCCTTTTATAGACAAAATAGACAGTTTTGCGATTGGTCCTTATTTTTGGTTTGTGCCAAGCAATTTAACCATGGGGATGGTCGCAACAAGTGAAAACATCGGACAGCTTACTCCCTATTCACATTACTCAGACGCAGATTGGAGAAACATAAGTCTAAATAATTTAGCCAATATGGTCCATCCTGATTATCGTAATTATGTACTATCAGCGATACAAATTGCATTTGAAACTATTGAAAAATCAGAAAATAGAGAATTCATGAAATTCAATATTTATGGACGGTTCATGAATGGCGAAAAGCAATACCGATGGGTTTTAATACAATTTCCTGCATTTTACATTACGGAACGAGTTGAAAGCGCACTCATATTAATTACCGATTTATCACATTTAGGAAATATCAAATCGCCATTACTTACTATAAGTGATTACAGGAATAAATCGTATCACTATTTCAGTGTAATAATGGATAACAGAAATATGATATCCATGAATCTGCCTGCAATTACAAAAAGAGAGCGTGATATAATTGGCTTGATGGCTAAAGCACTAAAAACTCCCGAAATTGCCAGAGAATTATTTATTTCCTACTCAACAGTAGAAAACCATCGTAAAAATTTAAGGGTAAAAACCAATACCAAAACATCCTCAGAATTGATGAGTTATGTAATTCAAAATAATTTAATTTAAACCTTTTATATTTCGTTTGGCTAATTACTAAAGGAAGACAGCTTCCTTTGTTAATTTTCTGATAATTATATTCAAAGACTGCGAAATATTTAATCCTGATTTACTACTTTTAATGCTTTAAATCAGGATATGAAATATTTTACAGTTTTCTTTTTTATATTACTATCGAGCATCGGTTTAGCACAAGAAACTGAGTCTACATTCCCGCAACGTGTTTCTGGTTATATAATTAATGACAATAGCAAGCAGCCGCTTTCGAGTGTCAATATAATTAACACAAACAAAGTTCGTGGAGCAAAATCTGATGAGAAAGGTTATTTTGAAATTGATGTACAGGTAAATGATACGCTGCACTTTTCTATCTTAGGATTTCAATCATTAAGAATCAGAGTTACAAATGACTGGATAAAAAACAAAGTTACACGTGTTCAGCTTACTGAAAAAGCAATTGCTCTTGAAGAAGTTGTTATCGCTCCATTTAATCTGACAGGATATCTTGAAGTAGATTCCAAATTAATTCCAACCAAAGAAAATTACCGTTACAGTATTTCCGGCCTTACACAAGGTTACGAAGCGGGTGAATATTCTCCAAATGCTTTCGGAAAAGTATTGGGTTCAATTTTCAATCCGGCTGATATGCTTTATAATTTCTTTGGAAAAAACGGAAAAGAGCTCAAGAAACTTAAGGAAATGAGGAAAGACGATACTGTTCGTAATCTCCTGGAAACAAAATATGACCGCGAAACTGTTTCTGTTCTTTTAGGAGTGAGCAAGGATGAAATTCCACAAATTTTAGAGCGATGCAGTTATTCTGATTCTTTTATTCAGAGTGCAAATGATCTACAAATTATGGATGCTATTAGTTCCTGTTATGAACAATATAAAGTATTGAAACGAAATTAATTAAAGTTTCTAATTTAAATATATATCCTCAATTTTAAAATTGGGGATTTTTTATTCCTTTTAGTTTTTTAAAATCCCTATATTTACTTGTATATTAAATAGTAAATTATAAATCAACATATTATGGCAAAGAGTCAGGATGCTAAGAAAACAGCAAAAAAAGAACCGTTAAAAACGGCGAAAGAAAAAAAAGAAGAAAAGAGAGAAAAGAAAAATTCTCCTAAGAGAGATTAAAAAAGTAAACAGTGTTCAGTTTCTTAGTATCCAGAATTTTACTGAATATTTAAAAAACTGAACACTGAAAATTACTATTTAACCGGAATATTAGCCAAAATCTCTACTACAAATTTCCAATATTTCTGAGCTGATGAAATACTCGCTCTTTCATCTGGTGAATGTGCTCCATGAATTGTTGGTCCAAAAGAAATCATATCCATCTCAGGATAATTTGTTCCTAAAATACCACATTCTAAACCTGCATGACAAGCCACAACTTTTGGCTTTTCATTATTTTGTTTTTCATAAATCCCAACCAAAGTATCTAATATTTCAGAATTTACATTTGGTGTCCAGCCAGGATAAGAACCAGACAATTCAACTTCGCAGCCAACCAATTCAAAAGCGGAACGCAACGAATTAGCTAAATCAAATTTGGATGATTCTACAGAAGAACGTGTCAAACATCCTACCAAAATTTCTCCATCTTTTACAACAACACGAGCAATATTATTAGAAGTTTCAACCAAATCAGCCATGTCAGCACTCATTCTGTAAACACCATTATGTGCCGCATAAACTGCTCTGATAATTCCTTCCTGAACACCTAAATCCATTACTTTTTCAGATAAATCGCATTTTACGATTTCAATAGAAAGGTTTGGTTCTGTCGTTTTGTACTCTGCTTTAATATCATTGATGATTTCCTGCATATCAAAAATATACGCTTCATCAAACATTTCTGAAATAATCACTTTTGCAGTACTTTCCCTTGGAATCGCATTTCGTAAACTCCCTCCATTAATCTCAACAACCTGCAATCCGAAGTTTTCAAAAGCATCAAACAACAAACGATTCATGATCTTATTAGCGTTACCAAGACCTTTATGAATATCCATTCCAGAATGACCTCCTTTTAATCCTTTAACAGTAATAATATATCCAACAGAACCTTCCGGAACTTCTTCTTCATGATACGTTCTTGTAGCCGTTACATCGATTCCACCTGCGCAGCCTATATCAATTTCATCATCTTCTTCTGTATCTAAATTCAAAAGAATCTGACCTTGCAAAATTCCTCCTTTTAAGTTTAAAGCACCCGTCATTCCGGTTTCTTCATCAATTGTAAACAAAGCTTCAATTGCAGGATGCGGAATATCTTTGCTTTCCAGAATAGCCATAATAGTTGCCACTCCAAGTCCATTGTCTGCTCCAAGTGTAGTACCACGGGCACGAACCCAGTCACCATCGACATACATCTCAATTCCTTGTGTCTCGAAATCAAAAACCGTATTTGCATTTTTTTGATGCACCATATCAAGATGACCTTGTAAAACAATTGCTTTACGGTTTTCCATTCCCGGAGTTGCCGGTTTTCTGATGATTACATTTCGAATTTCGTCTTCAAAAGTTTCTAACCCTAAGCTGTTTCCAAAGTTTTTTATAAACTCAATTACACGTTCCTCTTTTTTTGATGGACGCGGAACTGCATTCAAATCTGCAAATTTATTCCATAGCGCTTTCGGTTCCAGATTCCTTATTTCCTGACTCATTATATTTTGTTTGAAGTTTAACAATTAAGAGCTTCAAAGTTACAAAGTTTAAATTCTATTTCAGTACTAAATAAGATTGATTTATATTTACGTATCCAAAAATTATCCTGTGAAATCAAAATACATTTTACCTTTATTACTTCTCCTGCAGATTATCATTTTAAAGATACTTCCCTATTTTCCGGAATTCATTGAACGATTTTACAGCAACGGATTGTATGTAAAAATATCCCATTTTTCCAGAATAGTTTTAGGTAAAATTCCCTTCTCTGTCGGAGACTGTATCTATTTCTTATTGCTTCTATTATTGATTCGATGGACTTGGAAAACCAGAAAAACCTGGAAGCTGCAATGGAAAGATAATCTTCTGAAAGCACTAAGCTGCCTTTCTATATTTTACTTTTTGTTTCATATACTTTGGGCATTGAATTATTACAGAGAACCTCTTTTCGAAAAAATGAAAATCAAAAGAGAATATACTGATGCAGAATTACTCTCTTTTACTAAAAAATTAATTACAAAAACAAACGAAATTCACAATCAGATTACCAAAAATGACAGTTTAAAAGTTGTTTTCCCCTATTCGCAAAAACAGGCTTTTCAAATGAATTTAAGTGGATATACTAATTTGGCGAAAGAACATTCTTATTTTAAATATGAAATTTCAAGTGTTAAAAAATCTCTTTTCAGTTTACCTTTAACTTACATGGGTTTTGGCGGTTATCTAAATCCCTTTACTAATGAAGCCCAGGTAAATGATTTATTACCCATGTATAATTTCCCTCTAACGACATGTCATGAAATGGCACATCAAATGGGTTATGCAAGCGAAAGCGAATGCAATTTTATAGGTGTTTTAGCTGCTGTCAAAAATGAAAATTTATATTATCAATATTCCGGTTATAGTTTTGCATTGCGCTATTGTTTAGGAATCTGGCAGGTAAAAAACGAGAAAGTTTTTGATCAATTAAAGAAAACAGTTCATGTTGGAATCTTAAAAAATTATAAGGAAAGTCATGATTTCTGGAAACTATATGATACTTTTATTGATGAAGGTTTTCATGTTTTCTACGATAATTTTCTAAAAACAAATAACCAAAAAGATGGAATGGACAGCTACAGTAAATTTGTGGATTTGATGGTCAATTATTATGAAACCCGAAAATTATAATTCCTCTGTAACAAAAAAGCTTTCAATACTACTAATACAACATGAGCGATAATCTAGAACAGTCATTTGTTGCACAATTGCAGGCAAATCAGAATATAATCCACAAGATTTGTAGGTTATATACTGTCGGCGAAGATGCACACAAAGATTTGTTTCAGGAAATTACCATTCAGCTCTGGAAAGCCTATCCCAAATTTAGAGGTGACAGCAAATTTTCGACCTGGACCTATCGTGTTGCTTTAAATACCGCCATTACCTTATACCGGAAAACCAAAAGAACCATTTCGACTGTTGAATATGAAAGCCATCAGCATTTTGTAAAAGATGTTGACTACAATTATGAAGAGGAAGAACAGATAAAATTGATGTACAAGGCTGTTTACCAGTTAAATGATATCGAAAAGGCATTGGTTTTTATGTATTTGGAAGACAAGGATTATCAGGAAATAGCGGAGACCTTAGGAATCAGCGAAGTGAATGCACGTGTGAAAATGAACAGAATTAAAGGGAAACTTAAAAAAATACTAAATCCTTAAAAATTATTATGAAAGAACTGGATTTATTAAAAAAAGACTGGAAAAAGAACTCGGATTCTTTTGAGCAGATTTCTGAAAAAGAAATCTATAAAATGATTCATAAAAAATCATCTTCAACTGTAAAATGGATATTGATTATCAGCATTTTGGAAGTTCTCTTTTGGACGATTTCAAACTTATTTATCAATACTGATGATATATTACGAAAAATGAATCATCCTGAAATTGTATTTGCTCTCGATTTATTAACCTATTTTAATTACATAGTTGTATTGATTTTTATAATCATTTTTTATAAAAACTACAAAACAATTACCACAACAGTCGCAACAAAATCTCTAATGATTGCTATTTTAAGAACACGTAAAACAGTTCAGTATTATGTTTGGTATAATCTTGGAATGTTTCTTATTATCTCAATATTTACCTTTTTTATCGCTTTTGCCTATAGTCCCGACATGGTTTTTTTAAGAGAAAAACTTGCAGCAGACGGAAAAGCGATGTTTTTCACTGTCGGAATTTTAATTTTGATAATATTGGGCTTGTTGGGTATATTTTGGTGTATTTACAGACTACTCTACGGAAGACTTTTACGCAGATTGTATGCAAATTATAAGGAATTGAAAAAGATAGATTTCTAAATAGCCGTGGGTTTATTTAAAGTTTTTTGACTCTTAGACAGCAAGTTCCTTTACCAATCTAATTTTCATTTTCTGGTCCCTTATAACTCCATCTTCTCATTTCATTAAGTTCTTCCTCATCTTTAATTACTTCTGCCGGAATAACTTTTAAAAATGACGGATGCTGCTCTATGGCATATTCTACCTTTTCAACAATTTCTTCTATTGTATCATTTTCATAATCAATATCAAGTGGCTCTTTGATTATAAACGATTGCAGAATATTTTTCTTTTTCATACGCAATCCTTTTTTGTCAAATGAACGTCTGAATCCGTCAATAACGATTGGAATCACAATAGGTTTGTGCTGTTTGATAATATGGGCTGTTCCTTTTCGGACAGGTTTAAATGATTTTGTAGTACCTTGTGGAAAAGTAATTACCCATCCATCTTTCAGTGCGATTCTGATATTCTCTGTATCATTTGGGTTTACGTCTTTTTTTTCAGTAACATCAACTCCTTTTGCTCTCCACGTCCTTTCAACAGTAATTGCTCCGGCATAAGCCATGATTCTTGGTAATAAACCGGCTTTCATGGTTTCTTTAGCAGCAACATAATACAAATTCATCTTGGGTTGCCAGAGGTAACCAATATTCTTAATAGTATCCTGACGTCCGCTTAAACTTGCGTTAAACACATGAAACATAGCCACAACATCAGCAAAATACGTTTGATGATTAGATATAAATAAAACGTTTGTATCTGGCAAGGTCTTAATTATTTCAGAACCTTCAATCTGCAATTCGTTAAAACCCCTGTATCTACGGTGTGTCATCGCTCCCAAAATACGAATTAGCCATTTTTTGATAAATAATATATGTCCGAAAGGATTTCGTTTAAACAATCCCATAGCGTATGTATTATGTTTTTTGTAAGTCCGCAAACATACAAAATTTATTGATTTAGAAATGATTTAAAACAATCTCAATAATAAATAAGTATTATAATGATTATTAAATTGTTAAATTATTATTTTTTGCAGTTGAATGTTAAATGCTGATTTTAACACTTCTCTCAATTCACTTAAAATCATTGCTGTTGCACCCCAGACCAGATGTTTTTCAATTTTAAATGCAGGAACTGTAATATTGTCTGCATAAGAAGTAGTTAACATCGTATCTACAATAATTTCATCATCTAAAAACACAGACAAAGGCAGCTCTATAATAGCAGCAACTTCTCTGGAATCAGGATAAAAAAGAAGTTCTTCCTGTGAAATTCCTAAAAAAGGATGTACTAAAAAGTTACTGGGAGGAATGTACATTGGAGTAAAATCTTTAATGATATCAATTTTTTCAGGAGCGATACCTATTTCTTCCTTTGTTTCTCTCAAAGCTGTTTCTTTTAAATCGGCATCAAAAGTTTCATACTTTCCACCCGGAAATGCAATTTGTGAAGAGTGGACACCTTTATAAGCATTGCGAACTATCAAAATTAAATGAGTATTGCTTTGTTTTGGATAAAACAGCATCATTACAGCAGCAATTCTCGGATTCTTTTCCGTTACATCTAAATTTTTAAGTTCCTTTAAACGTTCTGGTGGTGCCATTTTTGCATGAGAATTTTCAGCTGGCAAAATAACTGGAATTATATCTGGAACATGTTGCAAAAAATCTTGAAAATCCATAAGCAAAGTTTATTTTTGTACTTCATATAATATATAAATATAGTTCAGAAAACGTCTTTTTACAAGTTTTCAGGAATCCAAACTCATAAAAATGTACAGCAAACAAGAATCGCAACAATTAAAAAGAGAATTCTGGGTCGCTTTTGCCGAAAAATATCCACGTAAATGGGTGCTTTATGACACCAAAATAAAAGACTTTTCCTTTAAATTTTATATAGATAATAAAAAGGCCCAGGTTTTAATTGATATTGAAAACCGCAGCGATGAGAAGCGTGTTGCTTATTTTGAAAAACTGGAAGCCTTAAAAAATATTCTGGAAGAAGAATTTATTTCAGATTTGGTTTTTGAAAAAAATCATACACTTGAAAGTGGCAAAACCATAAGCCGTATATGGGTAGAAAAAACCGGAGTTGGTTTTAGCAACCGCAATAATTGGGATATCATTTTTGATTTCTTTTTTACAAAAATGAATGCTTTGGAAATGTTTTATCTGGAGTATGATGACTTTATTAAAGACATTGAAATTTAATTTCAATTATCTTTTAAGTGAAAAATGTCCCGAATAGGTTTTACCATTTTCAAAAACCTGTTGAAACCAATAATCTGTTGATGGCATCGGTCTTCCATTAAAATTTCCATCCCAGCCTGAATTGGTTTGTAATTCCTTTAACAATTTTCCATATCGATCATAAATATATATAGTATAATTATAAAAAAAAGTTCCGGTTACTTCCCAAATGTCATTTATTCCATCTGCATTTGGAGTGAAAAATTTTGGTATTGTATATTCTTTCTCTTCTTCTTGCGATATACAATCTGAACTGTAATCAGAAACAAGTAGAGTCATTTTTGAGTTTACTTCACATGAAGTACTCAAATCAACAACTTTAATCGTTATTTCTTCTTTATTTTTATTCTTATTAATATAAGAATCATTTATTTTGTAAGTAATATCATTTCCTTTTTCATCAAAGTACATTATTTTATATTGACTTGGAATATCAACTAAAAGTGAATTAATATTAGACAAATCAAATTTTGCATAACCCGTTTTATCAATGTCACATTCATATAGATTCCCTATATTTTAGGGTAAACGCTGGTATCGTTTTTAGATCAATTTGTGTCTCTTCAAAACAAGCCTGATTATTTTTATTCGCTATTCTTACATTAATTTTCTCATTAAAAGGAATTATGTTAGCATATTTTACCGGCAAAGGAGAAGAAAGAATGTTATTATTTTGATCTTTATATGTAAAAATGTAGTCACTTGTATTTTCCACCAGATCTTTCTCTATCAATGTCATATCAAAGTTAGATGAAAAACCATTACCTAAATCAGCACAGGAAGTTAAAACTGACACAGTTTTCAAAATTGGCTTTTGAGAAAGCATATACTGATAAGTATTATATATATATGCAGCACCAGCATAACCAACATAATTTTGTTCATTAGAATCTAATGATCCCCAACATGCTCCGATAAGCAAATCTTCTTTATACATAGAAATTGAATTACCAAACATATCACTATTATTTTTTATATTTGGATAAATAATCTGATATTCATTCCACCTGTTATTTTCATCTTTTTGAAACATATAAACACGACCAAACACTTTTGTTAGGACTTCATTGTTATCATATTCACGTTCCCCTCCTCCAACCACCATTTTATCGTTAGAGACATCTATTTTACCGCCTAAACCAGCAGAAACAGAAGAATCCGAAGCCCTTATTTTTTGAAATCCTGCCCATTGATTGCCTGTATTTTTTCTAAAAACATAAATTGAACCAGAAAATGTTAATGGCCCTCCACCATCTCCGCTTTGATCAGAATCGTAGTCATCTTCACCGGGAGCAGAAATTATGATGTTATCTTTATTAATTTTCACATTGGCACCAAATCTGTCCTGTAATCCTCTAAAATCATAGGCAGTTAATTTTTGAACTTCACTCCAGGTATCTGCATTATTGTTTTTTTCAAAAACATATGCTGCACCTGCCCAATTTGCTCCTTCCTCAACCGCTCCTACAATAACTGTATTTTCAAAAATAGAAACCGAATTTCCGAAATTATCTCTTCTCTCTCTGTCACTTGCAACAATTTTCTGAACAAAATTCCAAACTCCATTATCTTTATGGTAAATATATGCAGCTCCTGCATTTTCTAAATAGTTTGACAAATTATTATCAGTGCTATTATAAAAAGCACCTACAATCATCAAATCTCCAGATATGTCCAGAGAGGTTGCGTAGTTATCATATATTATATTTTCAGAACGAGCTACTTTTTGGGTTAATTTATACAAATCATCAGAATCTCTTTCGTACATATATACTGCTTTTCCTCCGAGTCCTCTTGTAGGATCACAACCTACAACAGCCAGTGTTTTCCCTTCCATTACTAATAAAGTTCCAAAACCACAATAATTTATAGCATCAGGAAGTGTTAATTCCTGATAAATTGACCATCCGTCACAATCTTGTTTGGCTATATATATTTTACCAGCATTTTCTATACCGGCAATATTAGCTTCATCTGCTGAGTATGCAGCATAACCTTCAAAAGTAGAAACAGAAAAACCAAAACTATTATCTCTAATTCTTACTGGCTCAACAATTTTAAAATTTTGTTTCCATTGTTGGGAATACGCTATCAAAACATTTAATAGTAGTAATACCAGATATTTTTTTTTCGCCATAATTCTGGTGATTGAATCTTGATTGATTTAGATTAAGTATAAAAGGTGAAATAAGAAGCTCAAAGCTTAAAAAAAAGCAATTTTATAAACTAAAAATATTATATACAATAATGCGGTTATCATAATTAATGTAAAGCTGCTTACGATAATCCTGTTTTTTACGGGTAATAATAGAAAGCTTACAATCAACTCCATCATTATCCTTACAGATAAAGGAATAGACAATATCCGTATCATTTTCTTCGCGTTCGATATAATCTGTAATATTAAAAAGCTGTATTTCCTGAGAGTAAACAACAATCCGGTTTTTATCTGTATCCAAAATAACAGAAAGATTAACAAGATCAAGTTTTGACCATTCGCCCCATTTTCCTTTTTCATTTTTACTTAAAACACTTAAACCTGATGTTCTAAAACGATAGGACTGACTGTAAGATTGCTGCAACCCAATTCCTAAAAAGAGAAATACTATATAATAAGTCCTAATAATATTCATAATGTTTAATATGTGCTTTTAAAACTCAAATTTACCTTTTTCCCGGCATGCAGCTTCAAAATCAGCTAAAATTTCCTGAATAATTTTTTGGACCGGCAGAATTTCATGTATTATTCCTGCCACTTGTCCAATCTCTAATTCACCTTCATCCAAATCTCCTTCGAACATTCCTTTTTTAGCCCTTGCCCTTCCTAATAAATCAATCAAATCTTGTTTTGATGGTGCTTTTTCATATAAGGCCTGAACATCATTATAAAATTTATTTTTAATTAATCGCACAGGAGCCAATTCTTTTAAGGTCAATTGTGTGTCTCCTTCTTTTACCTCTCTGATTTTTTGCTTGAAATTATTATGTGCGGATGATTCTGTTGATGCTGCAAAACGGCTTCCCAGCTGGACACCATCAGCACCCAAAATCATCACAGCCAACATTGCTAGTCCTGTGGCAATACCGCCAGCTGCAATAATTGGAATATGAATTTTTTCCTTAACCATCGGAATTAAAGTCAATGTTGTGGTTTCTTCACGTCCGTTATGCCCACCGGCCTCAAAACCTTCGGCAACAATGGCATCCACCCCGGCTTCCTGTGCTTTTAACGCAAAAATACTGCTGCTGACAACATGCACCACTGTAATACCTTTTGATTTTAAAAAAGAAGTCCATGTCTTTGGATTACCGGCAGATGTAAAAACAATTTTAACACCCTCTTCCACTACAATATTCATTATTTCCTCAATATTAGGATACAGCATCGGAATATTTACGCCAAAAGGTTTATCGGTAGCTTTTTGACATTTTTGAATATGTTCGCGCAATATTTCCGGATACATAGAACCTGCACCAATAAGCCCTAAACCTCCCGCATTACTAACAGCAGAAGCAAGCTTGTAGCCACTGTTCCAGATCATTCCTCCCTGAATTATCGGATACTTTATATTAAAAAGTTGTGTTATTGCATTCATTCAAAAAAATATTATTTTTTGATAATTTTTCCGGTTTTATAAACACCGTTTGCATCAAAAGTATAAAAATAGAGTCCGCTGTTTAGGTTTTGAACCGAAAGGTCTGGATTATGACTACTAATTTCTTTTTGAATTACTTTTTGTCCCAATATAGAATACACCGTTACGGATGCATTTTTTATTTCATCTGGAAAAACAAAAGTAACATTTGTCATTGCAGGATTTGGATACACTATAAAATCAGTATTTTTAACCGCCTGCAATCCTAATGCAGAACCGAAATCAGGAATTCCGTAACCAAAGTTGTTATCTGGAAATGGAAATTTATCGGAAGATTGCAAAATCATCTGTCGAATTTCCTGATTTGTTTTATTTGGAAAAGCCTGCCATAAGCAAGCAATCACGCCTGCCATAATAGGACATGAAAATGAAGTTCCGTTAGCAACCCCAATATTTCCAGAAGCATCAGAAACGACTGCAAGTGATCCCTGCGCCATAACATCAGGTTTTATTCTTCCATCAAAACTTGGCCCTATTGAACTAAAACCTGACTTACTTTTAGAAGCCGTGACAGAACCAACTGTTATGACTGAAACTGCATCTGCAGGTGCACCAATGTGAGGTTCAGCTGTTGTTCCTTCATTTCCAGCCGATGCCACTACAATGATTCCTTTGCTAAAAGCAATTTCAGCACCTCTGGAAATAAAATTAGTCGTTCCGTTCATATCACTGTAAGTATGATTATAATCAGGATTTGTAAAATCACCAAAATATCCTAAAGAAGTTGTAATAATATCAACCCCTAAACTATCTGCTTTTTCGGCAGCTTCTACCCAAAGTGATTCTTCAACCGGATTTTCTACAGCATCATTTTCCGTAATAAATAAATAATAGGAAGCATCGGGCGCAGTACCTATCAGAAAATTTTCCTTATAGCCAGCCATAGTGGAAAGCACCAATGTACCATGGTCATCTCCTGCGTAGAAATTTTCATTTCTGGAAACGAAATCATAACCTCCTAAAATTCTGTTGTCAGCAACTAAATTTTGAAAAGGCTGAGCCGTATTTACACCTGGAAATCCTGCATCTAAAACGGCAATTATTTTTCCCGAACCGGCATAATTATTTTCATGCAAAACTTGTCCGTTAAGCATTTGAATCTGGTTAGCTGAAGTTCCGTAAGTATAATTAACAGTCGTTTTTAGCTTATCATTTGCTTGTGAAATTTTATTTTCAAAAACTTTCTTAGAAGTTGTATTTAAAATCTTGTTTGCAAAAACGACCTTATCAACAAATGAAAATGATTTTAATGCAGAAATATTAGTTTGGCTTCCTCGAATATGTAATGCATTTAGCCATTTTGATTGTGCCATTATGACAATTCCAGTACTTGATTTTATTTGGGCGACATATGCTTCTTCAAGTGGAATATCTGTAAAATTTAAACCAATATTTTGATTAGTACGACGATCTAAAGCGCGCTGAGAAAGCATTAATGAAGGTGAATCCAAATAGCTCTGTGCAGATGGCTTGGCATTAAAATAAACCCAGGCATCTTGCTGACAAAACATCACAGCAGAAATCAACAAGAAAAAAAAGGCTAAAAGATACTTCATAGTGGCTTACTTTTTAAGGATGGGAACCCGATAAAAGTATAAAGCTAAGAAATAACTCCCGAACCAACTAATTCACTACCTAAATACCAGGCTGTAAATTGCCCTTCAGTAATAGCAGATTGTAGTTCATCAAAATAAACATACATCCCGTTTTCAAATTGATGCAGCGTTGCTTTTTGCAAAGGCTGGCGATAACGAATTCTTGCCATTACTTCCATTGTTTCACCCACTTTCAAAGTCAGATCGGTACGAATCCAATGCACTTCAGATTTTTCGATAAACAAAGCTTTTTTAAATAAACCAGGATGTTGGCTCGTTAATCCGGTATAAATCGTATTGTTTTCAACATCGGTTGCTATGATAAATAATGGATCCGTTGTTCCTCCTACGTTCAGGCCTTTTCTTTGTCCGACAGTAAAGTAATGTGCTCCCTGGTGTTTTCCTACTACTTTTCCCATTGTTGGAAGATAATTTCTTTTTTGGGATTCCAGTTTCAATTCTTCTTCTAATGTTAAACCTGCCGGCTTTACAATAGAATATATAGGATCGCTTTTATCAATCTGAACAATTTTACCTTCTTTAGGCTGCAATTTTTGCTGTAGAAATTCCGGTAAACGCACTTTTCCGATAAAGCACAGTCCTTGGGAATCTTTCTTTTCGGCAGTTACCAAATCCATTTCGGCAGCAATTTCACGTACTTCGGGTTTGGTTAGTGCCCCTATTGGAAACAATGATTTTGACAATTGTTCCTGAGATAACTGGCACAAAAAATACGATTGATCTTTATTATTGTCTGCTCCGGAAATTAATTGATAAACCGGCTTTCCGGCAACTTCAATTTCATTTTTTTGACAATAATGTCCTGTTGCCACATAATCAGCACCAAGGCTTAAGGCAATTTTCATGAAAACATCAAATTTGATTTCACGGTTACAAAGCACATCAGGATTTGGAGTTCTCCCTTTCTCATATTCGCTGAACATATAATCAACGATTTTTTCTTTATATTCTTCACTTAAATCAACTGTTTGAAACGGTATCCCAAGTTTTTCAGCCACTAATAAAGCATCGTTGCTATCTTCTAACCATGGGCATTCATTAGAAATAGTAACAGAGTCGTCATGCCAGTTTTTCATAAAAAGGCCAATAACTTCGTATCCCTGCTGCTGCAATAAGTAGGCAGCAACACTCGAATCTACTCCACCGGAAAGTCCAACAACTACACGTTTCATTCTAAATCGTTTATATTTTTACAAGGGTGCAAAGATAAATCAAATTATATATAATTGTAGTAGTTAAGATTAGTTAAAATGATTTTAAGGTAGATAAAATTTATTGTTTATAAATAGAATTCAATTTGGCAACTAAAAACTATTCCATTTTAGGTTTTGAGTCTGACTGGTAATTACTTTTAGGGTCACTCATATTAACTTCTTTTATCAATTTTCCTTTTTCAAAAAACTGCCACATACCTGCTTTTTTTCCTTTTAAAAATTTTCCTTTAGAAGCAATAACACCATCAACATCATAAAAAACAGCTTCTCCTTCATATTGATTATTTTTATAGGTAGTCAGTTCCAAAGGGGAACCATTTTGTCCAAAACTTTTATAAATACCTTCCTTTAAACCATTCTTGTACGTCATTTCTTCGGCAATTTTAGAATTTGGATAAAAGACAGTTCTCAAGCCTTCTAATTTTCCATTACTATAATTTTCGGTAATCATGATTATTTTTGATGCCTTATGATAATATTTCCATTCTCCTTCATAATTTTTACCAATCACTTTTCCTTCACTTACCTTATTCTTATTCTGGTCATAAAAAATTGTATAAGCACTTCCGTCATTGGCACTAAAATCACGAGTAGCGATTACATCGCCCTTTTTGGTGTCATCAAAAAACTTAAATAATCCTTTTTCTTTTCCGTGACTGAAAGTTCCTTCGTAACGAGGTCTTTTAGAAAGTTCGTAAGTGCCTTTCCATAGTCCTTCTTTTTTTCCGTTTGTATCCAGTTTATTAAATTCCTGGGCAAAAGTAACGGCACTTATCAAAAGTAAAATCCAAAAATTTCTCATGTTTTCTTTTTCTATATAACAAAAAAAATTGTTTTTTAGTATTGCAAATGTATAACGTTTTCAAGAGAAATAGTGCAATTTAAATTCGATTATACTCCATGAAAAATTAAATTTAAATCAATTCATGCAAAAAGGTTTTTCAATTTTTAAATGCTTTTCAATTTTAACTTATATTCGCAAAAATAACAGAACAGAGAATTTTCAAACCCAAATCTCAAATACGCTAATTAATGAAAAAAAAAATACTCTTACTTGTACTCTTTTTTGGATTAAGCCACTTACAAGCACAAATCAAGGTTGATAAGATTACCTACAAAATCCATGATCATTTTATCACTACAACCATAGGATATCCGGTACCAGGTTTATTTTTATTTGAAGGAAAATCAGAACCATCCATTTTATTAAACTCCGATGGAACAGGAGTTTTTCAACATGAAGACCTTTCTAAAAAAAACATCACCTGGGGAATCGAATGTACCGAAGAAGGGATTCCTATTTTTAAGGAAGGTTTCAACAGTGCATCTTATACTTTATGGTACACGACTGATGGTGATGAAAACTGGATGTTCACACAATTCTCGATTCATTACAACAAGAAAAAAATGTTTATCATGGGGGAGCGTGTAAAAGAATATGAGGATTATAATGACTTTAATAAACCTGGTCAAAACAGATAATTTTTATTAAAATTGAAATTTCCGCAGTATCAGGAGAAAACGTTTTCGTTGATTTTGAATTGTACGTATAAATTTTGCCAATTAATTTCACAAAATTAAATATTATACCTATTTTTTATTTAATTTGCGATAAAATTCATATATCATAACATGGTTACAATAACACGCCTTTTTGATTTTCCTTACTATCAGCAGGAAATGTATAATCTTCCGGTTGCATTAGCCACAAAGCAAAATGGAGTTTGGGAAAAAACATCCAGCCAGGAATATATTGCTAAAGCAAATGCTATTTCAAGAGCTTTGCTAAGAATGGGGGTGCAAAAAAATGATAAAATAGCGGTCATTTCAAGTAATAACAGAACCGAATGGCATATCATGGATATCGGTATTTTACAAACTGGCGCACAGAATGTTCCTATATATCCAACCATAACTGAAGAAGATTATGAGTATATCTTAAATCATTCTGAAGCAATGTATGTGTTTGTTTCGGATCTTGAATTGTATAATAAAATCAATACCATAAAAGCGAATGTCCCTTCTTTGAAAGAGGTTTTTTCTTTTAATGAAATTGATACTTGCAAAAACTGGACTGAATTATTAAAATTAGGTGAAGACACCAGCAATCAGGATGTCGTTGAAGAAAGAAAAAACAATGTTAATCCAGAAGATTTAGCAACGATTATTTATACTTCAGGAACAACAGGAAGACCAAAAGGTGTCATGTTATCCCATAAAAATATTGTATCGAATGTTTTAAACAGCGCCGATAGAATTCCTTTTGAACCTGGCGTAAGCCGCGCTTTAAGCTTTTTACCAATTTGCCACATTTATGAGCGAATGGTAACCTACATTTATCAGTTTTATGGCTGTTCTATTTACTTTGGAGAATCAATTGAAAAAATATCTGATAATATAAAAGAAATCAGTCCATCAGTAATGACTGGTGTTCCCAGACTTATTGAAAAAGTTTACGAAAAAATTATTGCCAAAGGTGCTGAGCTTATCGGAATCAAAAAGAAACTTTTCTTTTGGGCTGTTGGAATAGGTTTAAAATATGAACCTTATGGAGCGAATGGATTTTGGTATGAATTGCAATTAAAATTAGCCAGAAAATTAATTTTTAGTAAATGGAAAGCGGGTTTAGGCGGAAAATTAGATTTAATCGTAAACGGAAGCGCCGCTCTTCAGCCAAGATTAGCCAGAATTTTTGCTGCAGCAGAAATATACATCATGGAAGGTTACGGTTTATCTGAAACTTCCCCTGTTATTTCAGTAAATGATTACAGAAACAAAGGATTTAAAATTGGTACTGCCGGAAGAATCATTAATAATGTAGAAGTAAAAATTGCCGAAGATGGTGAAATTCTTTGCAAAGGACCTAATGTTATGATGGGCTATTTCAAAGATCCTGAAAAAACAGCTGAAGCCATTATTGACGGATATTTTCATACCGGTGATATTGGAAATGTTGATAAAGATGGTTTTTTATCGATTACAGACAGAAAGAAAGAAATGTTCAAGACTTCCGGAGGAAAATACATTGCACCTCAGCTTATTGAGAATGCCATGAAACAATCCCGTTTTATAGAGCAGATTATGGTGATTGGTGATGGTGAAAAAATGCCGGCAGCTTTTATTCAGCCCAATTTTGACTTTGTAAAAGAATGGGCGAAAATCCATAAAATAACTTTAGGCAGTACAAACGAAGAGATTGTTAAAAACGAACAGGTAGTAAAACGTATCGACGAAGAAATCGAAGGCATCAATAAAAAATTTGGTCATTGGGAGCAAATCAAACGTTTTGAATTAACACCGGATGTCTGGTCTATCGATGGCGGTCAGCTTACTCCAACCCTAAAATTAAAACGTAAAGTAATCAGAGAAATATATAAAGATCTTTACGATAAAATATACGGTCAAAAATAAATAAATCAGAATAATATAAACCAACGAAAACGGCTGTCCTATAAAGACAGCCGTTTTTTATTTTACGAAGATTTCTTTTAATTGGCCGATGATGTTTCCACCTCCGGAAATCGTAATCTCGCCAATTTTATCAGCGATTTTTTCTACGTATTCCATCTCTTTCAATTTCCATAACATTTCGTTTTCTTCCATCAGCTTGGCTGTGTTTAGTAAACTTCTTGTTGAAGCGGTTTCTTCTCTTCTCATGATGCTGTTGGCCTGCGCTTTTTTCTCGGCAACCAAAACCTGGTTCATGATTTCTTTCATATCTCCCGGCAAGATAACATCCCTGATTCCGGCATCAGAAACTACCAATCCCAACTCGTTGATTTTGGTTGTTACATCAGCTAAAATGGCTTCTGCAATCGTGTCTTTTTTAGACAATAATTCATCCAGAGTCAATCCTCCAATAAAAGCCCGTAAAGCCAGTTGCATAGCAATATACAATTGTTTTTCAAAATCTTTGTTGTCTGCCAGGGCTTTCATAATGTCAACCACCTGGTATCTTACAAAAAAGTTAATTCTCAAACCCGCTTTGTCTTTCGTCAACAATTCCTGACCAGAAATCTCTACTTGCTGCTGTCTGGCATCAACCGTTTTGACTTCAATTGTAATGGCGTTATTCCAAAAGTAGTGTGTCCCGGCTTTTAATTCTTTTACGAAAGCGCCATTTACAAACAATAAAGCTTTGTCGTTACTGGAAACCATATATTTTCTGGTAAACAATCTCAATTGTGCATTCTCCAGTAAATTCACAGCAATATTTTCTGTGATTTCAATTTTAGAAATATCTGCTTTAATGAATTCATTTTTTACAATTCCTTTCCAAAATGCGTATCTGCCGGCAGTTAAAGCACGTTTAAAATTTCCGTTTTCAAATTGCAGAACAATTTCATTATCGGCAACGGCAACAATTTCCAACATAGCGGCCAATACTTCATTTTCCAATAAAATATTCAATTCAAACGGTGCCTGAAAAGAGGTACTCATATCATAAATCATGACATTTTTATTTCCAAAAATCCAATGGAAACCTTCTTTTACTACATTCACTAATTTTCTGTTTTCGAATACCAAACCTACCTGGTATGCTTCGATTTTGATTGTATTGATCATTATATTTTGTTTTAAGTTTTCTTTGTTTCAAGTTTCAAATCCTAATAACTAAAGACTCTTTACTAATTACTATTCACTAATTACTCTTTACTCTAAATTAAAAAAACCTCCTTGCCTTTCTCCTCTGAGAAAAACGGACGAATAGTTAGTTATTTCCTTACTCTATTTGTTTTGCAATTCTATTTTGTAAAAGCGATTTTAAATTCTAAAAAAATCACTAAAACAATCAAACCGAAAAGAAAAAGAATATTTCAAAATACATTGCTATTCGCGCTGGTTTCATCATGAGTGTGCAATTTGAATCCTAAAATCCGTGTTGCACTGACAAAGACAAATCAGTTTTTTCTGGTCATCTTTTTAAGAGTGATGGTCTCTGGAAATACAGATTTTGAGTCTGTAATCAACAATCCGCTGTCAACCAAACCTAAATTTGTTGCAGGATTCGAACCTGCGAATTTTCTATTGTTCTTGCCAACTGAACTATCGCATTGCTGCGAATGGGAGTCGAACCCATGACCTATAGAGTCGTGTGATGATTTTTTGGAAAACCTTCAAAACCTCCAAATCAAGCTGCATAGAAAAACATGATACGCTTTCGCGAAAAGTCCCCTACAATGGTGCTATACAGAAACACGCAACCGGACTTGTTTGATATTTTTAAATTATAATTGTTTTTAAATTATAATCATCTGTTACTTCTTTAATTATGACCTTTTTTAAATTGAAACTAATATAATGCGGTGTGTAGCAATCTGAAACTTCTGTTGCCACTTCATGACCATTCATACATGTTTTATTCATGCTATCCAATCCGGAACTTCCACAACAACCTGTAAACCTCAACCTGTCCGTATGATTTTCTAAAAAATAAGTATCAATAGCTACAACTATTTCTTTGCTTCCGTTTTCTGTATGAATTGAAAATTTGTTTTTAGCAATTACAGTCTCACCATCATTGAACACTAATGCACTTTCATGAATTTCCTCTAATTGATCTGTTAGTTTTACATTACAGACTTTACAATAAAGTTTAATCGTTTTCATATCGTTTCTTTTGGTTAGGCAAATATTCAATTCATGCTACGCAGTAAATCTGCGCAGGAAATTAAATATTTTATAAACCTTTATTTTGTAAAGGAAGAGAGACTTGAACTCTCAAAATACTGATCCTAAGTCAGCCGCGTCTGCCATTCCGCCATTCCGCCATTCCTGCATTTAATTAATCTTCAGAATTTAAACCTGAAATTTGTCGAAATAGTAGGATTCGAACCTACTCAGTCAAAAGACAGCGGTTTTTAGCTCTTCATTTTTATTGTTTTTTTGGTTTCGCTGAATGAAAAAATTCATTTCAGACCGTTCTAACTCTCCAGCTTTAGCGTATTTCCATTTTGTCTGGGAAGCAGGGTTCGAACCTGCGACCTCCCGCGTCCAAGGCGGGTAAACAACCACCGTTATCTTCCCAGTTTGGGTGTTTTCGGGAATCGAACCCTGTTCTTCGGATCCACAGCCCGAGGTTTTACCAAATAAACTAAAAACACCATTTGCGGCTCATACGGGAGTCGAACCCGTTTCTCCCGAGAGACAGTCGGGAAGGTTAGCCAGTAACCCCAATGAGCCAGTTCCTTCTAGAGAACGAGCGATTCGGAAGGGTTATTCATGCTCCCATTATTGTTTTTTTTGTATTCATGAATACTCCGCATTTCGAACCTTCAACCCATTGGTTAACAACCAATCGCTCTGCCTATTGAGCTACGAAATCATTATTTTTTAGGCATAAAAAAAAGCACCGGTTAAAGGTGCTTCATGAGATTCAATAAGATATACATATCCTATTGCCTGTATTCATGCACCTGTATTGTTAAACATCCAAGATCCAAACTCGGGTTTATCAGTTTTGCGTTATGTATGTTAGTATTAAAAGCCATTTTATATGTTGTATTATATTTTAAAATCTTTTGTTTTGTTATTCAGATTTTCTTCGGCAAAGATAAAGTCGAAAAAATCAATTATCCAAATTATTTTTTGAATTATTTCACTGATTATTAATTATTTATATCTATTTAAACTCCATAAAAATCCCTTTCCGCAAACGTGTGCAGATCCGTAATTGTATCAAATGACTGTCTCTCATCAGATTACTTTTCAAGATTATATTTCGATATTTAGATTATGCATTAAACATTTTATCATTTATTTTTTTAGTTATTTTTAGTTAAGCCTTAATTTTTATCATTCTGAACTCTTTTTTAATCATTTTAATCGAAATCAAATTGTCCTAAAACAAAAAAAGCGTCCCGGTATCAGGACGCTTTTTATATTTATGTTGAGTTTGAAACTACAATTTACACTTCAATTCCCTAAAATACATATCACATCCATAATCATCAGCCGGAAGAAATCCCGTTGAACGATCACTATATTGTCCTAAAGACAGGTTGCTATGTATGTTTTTTGTTTTCATTTCGGGAGCAAATGTAATTATTTTAAACAAAAACCTTATCAATTTGTGTTAAAATTGTTGGATCCTGTATTTCGTTATCTTTCGCCAAAAGCAAAACTTTAGACATTACCTCAGCCGATTTTGGGTCTTCATCTGCAAACGGAAGAAATAAACGTCCTCTGTGCTGCGAGTGAACAGGTAGGATCGACAAGTATTTTCCAGGCATTTGATGCACAACGGCACTTCCTAAATGAACGCTGTAATTCGCCAGTTCTCCTTTTATCAAAGCATGCTTTTCTTTGATTTCAACATTTTTAATTTTAAACAGGCGTAAAGTTTCCCTAAGCAATACCGCTCTCATTTCGATCGACGAATGACTCGCTTCAGGGTCTACGCCGCCTACATGGGCAACACTTACCACTAAATCAATGTCACGCATGACTTCTGAGAAAATACGCGGATTTATAGCTTCAAACGGAATGTTTTTATAATCCTTTAAAGAATGAAATTCAATAGTTTCCAAAGTCGGGCTTTCTACATCAGCCGGTGAAAACCAGTCTGCCAATGCGTACATTTTTACCTGATAACCTTCTTTATGGAAAACCTTCTGCAATCCTTCTTCATAATCTACTTTCCACCCTCTGTTTTTAAGCAAAGCCAAAGTCTGTTTCGGGTGTACCTGATGTCCGGCGTAGCGTCGTGAAATTGCTTTTTCGCTTAGTTCGTCTGCTGTCGGAATGTATAATTCCCTAAAAATCTGTTTAAACGGCTGCAGTAACTTAGTATCAAAACAGTACGATTGAAAATCAGTCCAAACGCCGTTTTTATGCAAATCAAAACAATGTGCAATCCTGAAAGTTTGTTTGTCATTCAAATATAAAACTTCGCCCAGGGCCGAAATCAAGTTTCCATCAACATAAAAACCGATTTGATTATCATTTGATATAAAAACCAATTTTTCCAGATGTTTCGAAATAATCGGATGTTCGAAAAGGTTCTGCATTTCTGCGAATAAAAATTCGTCTCCGCGAATCATACTTTCTTCGAGACCTTTTCTGGACCTTGTCAATTGCTCGCGCATTGTTTTTCTGTACTCTAATAATTCCAGAACGACTTTTTCTTTTTTAATTTTCGCCGGAATCGCTTTAACCTCTTTATTCGTTTTTAGATTTAAAACAGATACATCTGCTTTTCCTTCTTTAGAAATCACAAGGCTTATTCTTGAATCGTCAATTGTAACCTCCGTATCTTTCGATAATATATTCTGAACCTGTTTCGTTTCCATTGCCCAGGTCAAACGCACCGGGTCCGGATAACCTGCATTCCTGGCAAGATTTTCCAGAGCCACTCTTATCGCAAGTGCTTCGCTGGTTTGTTTCATCGAGCCAAACTCCCGGCTTTCTTTTTTAAACTGCTGTAAGTATTCGTAACGCGACAATATATCTTTTTCAGCATTCGTTTTGCTCAAAGGCACTAAACCGTAAACTCTTAGATAATCCTGATCTCTTTTGTCTTTTACTTTTGTGGTTACTTCCCTGATTTTTAAATCTCCCGTTATCGTACTCGCATACAATCTTGCCCTGCGGTGGCCGTTTCCATCTGTTACATATTTAGCTGCCTCGTAAAGCATTTCCCATTTTGCCTTTCCTAATTTTTTGTATGCTGATGTAAACCAGTCTTTGTCGACCGCACCGTGTTTAAAATCCTGAACATCGATAGCAGAAAATCTTGCCACTTCGCTTTCCAGTTCTGCATTTACATCGCCGTAAGCTGCAGTTTTGGTATGAGCATGCAGCCACCAGATTCCTTCGTCAAGTCCGTTCCAATCGAGATAATTGCTGATGAATTTCTGCCATTGCGGTGCATAAATTGCAGCCTGAATTAATCTTTCTTCTGAGATTTTTGCTTTTTTTATCGATTCATTAAAAAGTTCCTGCGTATCTGATACCAGCGGAAAACATCTTTTTAATAAATAGCTGAACAATTTTTGTTTCGTCAAATCGGTGTAACTCCACGAATAAATATAGCCTTTGTACAAACTTGCTTTGCCAAGAGCTGTCAGCAATTCGACCAGACGATTGATGCCGAAAATCTTCTGGAAACTTTGTACCAAATGCGTAACGGAAGTATTCGAATCGCCTCTTTTGACTTCGATATCCAAAAATGTCTCGCGAATTTTATCGATCATCCCTTCTAAAAAAGGAAACTTATTCAGTAATTCTTCACCCGCAATATGTCTGTGATGTTTTTTGTTTTCGCTTGTCAGGGTAGAAATCCTGTCACTTTCCAGAACACCTTCATAAAGTTCTCCTTCTGTAATTGTATTTTGCTCAAATGCGGCGCAGTACAAATAAATGGGCGGCTTGTTGTAGGCAATATTGCGCTGTAATCCCGTTAGCTGTCTCCATCTGTAGAGGTTCCAGACTTTTATATTTTGTTCCTGGGTTAAATCTCCTAAACTGATTTTATTCAGGTAAATATCAAAAAAGTGCTGATTCTGCCAGCCGTTTCCGTTGTCGGTATTGTAATAATATTCATCTTTACCGGCTTTATATTCAAATTCCAGAATCGATTTTGGCATATCGGCATACAACGTACTGCAGGCATCTATCAAGAAATCGATTTTTTCGTTAAATGAATATTTGAGCTGCAAGGCATTCAGAATATTCAAAATGGTATTGTCCCAATCATAGCCTCTTTTGTTTTGGTGAGGCAGTAATTCCTTATAATAAAAAACATGTTTCTCCAGAAAATCACGGAAAATCTTTCGGTCGCAGCTGCTTATAAGCGTTAGTAAAAACAAATCCCTTTCTGCTAAACCGGAATTCTCAAACCAGCCTGACCAGATTTCATATAACGGATAATTTTTAGCTGTGATTTCATCATTTTTTTCGTCTTTTAAATATTTGACCTGTCTAAAAGTATTTCCCAGTAACAGCGTCATTTTACTATTGTCATAATTCTCGACTTCGTATTCGTAATTGCTGTTTTCCTCATACAATTTATAAAGTTTCGCAATTTCATTTTTGATGTGCGACATTGGTTTAGAAAAACCATATTTTTCTGTTTTTACTGCTTTTGCATACAAAGAACCTACCTCAGGTTTTGGTAATTCATAAGGCGAAATCTCATTTGGCGTATAAAATCCGTATCCGTTTTCTGCGCTTAAAATATCTTTCTTTTTCTCTGGTTCTAATTGCTCCAGAAACTTAGTTTCTTTCTCTGTAATTTTGGGCCGTGCCCCATATTCTTTCACCCAATCATTTACTTTTTCGGTAAGTTTACTGCTTTTTTGTAATTGCAGCATTACATCCAAAACCGACATGCGCTGCTCCATATCGCCTTTTTCTAAAGTCTGATTGACAAAGGTTTCGATTTTAGAATCTTCCTGTTTAAGGATTATCGCAATCAGGTTTTTCTTTAAATTGGAATTTTTACGTTTAAATAATTCCTGAAAAATCTCTAATTCTGCTCCCGTAAGTTGTAATCTATTCAACACATTAATAGCTGAAGCCACCAAAGATTCTCCTCTGTCTTTTAAGATACGGAGTGCAAAATCTCTTTGAAAATCGGTTGGGATTTTGTCATCATTTCCGTTATTACTTTTCATTGAGTAATACGAATAACTGTAAAAATTGCCTAAGATTTCACGTGCCAGATGCTCTCTCAAAGTCAGGGACAAACTTTCGAATTTACTCAATACCAGTTCCAGTTGTTCGTTGTTATCGCCTATCAAATAAATGGCAGCTGCATAAAGCGAATCTCTTTCAAACTTTACCGTAAGCCAGGAAAATACTTTGCTTTCAAAAACTTTTTCTTTTTCTGTTATCGCTTCCGCTAAAGTATAGACCTTCTCAAAAAATTGCGGATAATCTGTATTTTCCACATAATATTTTGATTTCGAATTGGCGTTTAACAAAGCATTCAATCTGGGCATGGTAAAAGCCAAAACCTGAAGATTCTCATCGTTTAAAGCTTTAAAATACATTGGCATTTCGATATACGGATCTCCGGTTTCTCCGGCAAATTTCAATGCGAGGGATTTTTTCTCAACCGAGCCTTTCTCTAACAATTCGTGCAGATGCGGTACCGTTTTCCCAACATCAAAAACACCCTGAACCCAAAGCGCCATATAAACTTCGTTGTTGTTTTTGCTCTGAATCGCTTTTGCAATTGACTCCGGATTGGCAAAATAACCGGCTGCTAGCTGTAAAATATTCCGAACCGTGGTTTCTTTTTCAGCATCCCAACCCAAGCCTGTCCACGTATCTATTGCACGTACAACCGATGAAAAACGCGTTAATTTGTTTTCTAAAATTACGTTGATCATGTATTGCAATGCGCCAATACTGGTTTCGTCTAAAGCTTCCAGAACTGTTTGGCGCAGGCCTTCCTGTCTTTGTGCTGCCAGTAGTAGTTTCTCAACCAATTCCCAGCATTCTTTTTTCTCCGTATTTAAAAGTGCTTTGATAATATTTCGTGATACTTTTCCTCTTGGGTCTTTGTTGAAAATAATAGCCTCAAACAACTGAAAAAGCCCTTCCTTTTCCTGCTCCAAAGCCGAAGACCAAAGCATAAACTGATTTACCGGATTCTGCAATTCGGTATCGTAACGAATCTGATCTTCTATACTTAAATCATAATACGCACTATCCTGATAATTATAAATATTTGGACCACCAAGAAGCGAGCGCAAAAAATTGACCTGATTGACCAATAAAAAACGGGCGTTGTCTGGCGATCTAAAAGAACGCCTGGCATAACCATCCTGATACATTTTCTGCGGAAGGCGATTCCATGCCTCTTTTACATACACTGCACTTTCTGCACCAAAAAAGTAAACCAGCAGCTCGTAGTAATTTTTATCTTCCCACATGGCTGTTTTTACCCATTTCTCAAACTCCGTGCAATGTTTAGAACCCAGTGCAATGTACACTCCGGTATAACTGTCGTTAAGCTTGAGTAATTGAAGACCAAATTCAGCAACTTCTTTCTTCAGTTTACTTTTAGACAACAACTGCGAAACAAAACCACTATTGATAATTTCTTCTAATTCTTTTTTAAACTTCTTAATCGGGTTTTCTATTTTTTTACTTACGAGAATATCTTCGATCGTCATATATATTATTTTAGATTATAGAATTACACGTTTATCCAATTTTAGATTATAGATTGTAAATTATTTAAGCCTTGTGTTTTAATTGAAATTGACTTTTGGCATTGCAATTAATTTTTGCCATTGAAAAACTACCAATAACTTCCCGCCAAAAACGTCAGCCTGATAAACGTCAGCGGTTGATTTTCTTCGAGGTTGATTTCCTGATTTAGATTTTCCAGCTGATCATCGCCATAAAAGATCGCGTACATTCCGTCTTCAAACGCCTGAAGGGCCGTTTCCTGCGCTTTTGCCAAATCTACTTTGTTGTGGTTATAAATCGCACCAAAACCTACTTTTCCGGTATCGGTCAAAATAGGTAAATAATTTTCTTTGGGAAGATGGATTTTGTCTTCATCTTCAAACTCAAACGAAGAAGCATGAAACAATTGTACCTGATAATCAACCACCAGTTCAATAAGATTTTGGGTACTAATGGTAGGATTTCCTGTAGCGATCTGAATTTTTTTATCCTGAAGAAGGGGCTGCTTTTTCCCTAACTGCCTGACTGATATAGTAATATTCATTTGATTCTAATTATAATTTCCGGATAGGTAAAGTAATAAATTCAAATTAAACCTACATTAAAATGACATATTTTAACTGTTAAAAAATTATTTCAACCTACCTTCAATAAAATTAAAAATTGATTCCAAAAAAATACCCCGCCAATTGGTATTTGCGGGGTTTGGGTTTTTAAGGCTGTAATCCTTCTCGAATTTGATATGATTTGAGTGTTTTTTTTACCTCATCTGTCTTTTTTCGGGCAAGTTGATTTTGATAATGATTTTTTATTGAAGTGATTAAATCATCTGTCATTTCTACTCAAATAATCTTGTTCTTTTTTGATATAATATATAATTATGTTATTGTACAAACTACAATACAACACATCGGATTTTGATTTCTTGGAAAACTAAAAACCTCCCTTGTTTCTCCGGGATATAATCTACATTGTGCCGTTTCACGTTGCCAAGAACCTTGATATATCCATCTTCTTTCAATGGTAATTGTAGCGTCTCTATTCGAAACATTGTCTAAATAATACCATGCGTATTCTGCATTTCCCCGGTCTATAATTTTAACTTGATTATTGCATCCAGTATTATTACAAATAAATAGACTTAAATCATCATCAGCTTTTTGAATTCCCATCTCTAAAAAATCTCGTGGAGGTATAGAGAATTCCGTTTCTTCAATGTTAGTTTTATAATATTTACCTCTTAGTTTAGGGTTATTTAAATCAATTTTTTTCATAGTGCTTTTTTTTAGTTATATCTCGTCGCGTTTGTATAAAAGAATTGTTATGTTTATTTATTCTTCAAGGTTTTAAATATGCAAACTGGAATGATTTGTTATTCCAAAATATTAAAGATTTTTTTTTCTCTCCATTTATTTTGAAAGTAATGGGTTTAAATGGTATTTCGATAGCATCAATACCATAACTACCACTTACTTTTCCCAATAGTAATAACTCCTGCTCGGGTGCCAATTTAACCATGCCTAAAAATCTACTAGTGTAAGCACCTGTAACACCCAAATTTAATAATTTACTTATAGGGCATTTTAAGTGGAATTCAGGGTCTAAAAGCAAACTATGTAATGGACTAGGATTTATTGATGCATGATATCGAACTTTATCTACTTTAATGTTTAAAAGTAAATTTTCTCCTTCTTGTCTTGGAGTAATCGATATTTTTGATGTGGTTTCGGGAACATCTACATTTATATTGCTGGAGATGTTTTTATCGTAATTGGTATAGCAAAAAAAGATATTCCCTAAATCAATTGGTTTTAATTCCAAATTAGCTTTTAATTTTGCATCAACTCCTCCAGAATATTTTAGCGTAATTTCTGAAAGGTCAGAATTAAAATTAAAAGATGTAAGATTAATAGTTGCATTTCCACTTCCTGATATATTCCCTTTAAATCTCCCTAAAGCTAAAATACCTGTCGTTTCTCTCCAAATATTACATGCACCTACTTTTGCTTCATTTTCTACTTGACGAGCAATGCGGGCAGTTTCACGAGCGGTTTGCCACGCTATTCGTTCTGCTTCTACTCTTATTCTACATACTATTCGTGATGCGGCGCATGCGGGATCTTCCAGTTTTACTTTTTTGCAGAATGGACAAATTCCAACTTTTATCGTATGCATACAATCCCAATCACAGCTATCTCCATTAAAATTAGGATAATTAAAATCAGTTCTTACTTTTTGACAATCAATGTCTGCTTTTTCTACTTCTAATTTTTCATTAAATGTCGCCTCAGGAATAATGAAATTTTGTTTCAAAATTATTTGCTTAGATAAAGTCTCATTTAAAATATTTGAAATTTCTGATTTGCTAATATTTGTAACGGCTAAATGTTTTATATCAATAGGTTCAAAAATGCTTATCCACGTGCTATCATATTTTTCATTGAATGCATTAAATATCTTTGTCAATTCTGGATTAGTTTTCTGAGTAATAGCTGCAGTAGTTAATGTATCCATTATTGGTTTATCTTTCATTAATTGAATCATTACTGAAATGCCATCAGATTTTATACGAATGCAAGATTTCTTAATAAATCGAGTTGCTGTTAATGAGTCTGCTATAACCTCTATGTTAGGGTCTTTAAACATTTTTTTGAGGCTCACTTTATAAGTCTCGCCCCAGCCAGTATATATTACTGTTGGTTTCTTTAAAAAAGCCCCATTTAAATTTTCAATGTACTTTTTAAGAATTGGAGAAATTAATTTTGCTAAAGTTTCTTTTGGTAATTTTGGTTTTTTCGTAAATTTTATGCTCTCTACTTTTAACGAATTTAATGCACTTCTTAAATATAAGGAATCTGATTTAGTTGAAACAGCAGTCAAACCTTTTAAATAACCTTTGATTTCTATGCTTTCCTTTGGAATTTTTATTTTTGCATTTTCATTTAAAATTTTAATTTCTACATCATTTTTTGGAATAAGGATTGAAAAATCAGCTTCAATAAGAATACCTTGCTTGTCCAAATATACTTTTGGCTCAATATTTTGAATTATAATGTTTTCATCATCGATTGATTCCGCTTCATTTTTGATTTCTATAGGTAAATATTTTAGGATAATATCTTTATTAATATTTATTCCTACATGTGGTTCAAAGTCCGATATTTCTACAAGGTTTCTTTCAATAGATGCATATTGTTGATCAATTGTAGAAAGTGGAGGAAATTGATTATTTATAGCCGTTTTTAGAGGTTTGCAACTTGTAAATACAATTGCAGCTACAAATATCGAAAGGTATTTAGTGTATTTCATAAAAATTGATTTTGATGATTAGAAATTGTCCGTGTTGTTTTCAAAACTTATTTAGAAAGACCTACTTAGCAGTTTTTTTAATTCGAAGGTCGTTTGCAGTAATTAATTTTCTTCAATTCCTTTATCCAGACTTATTTTCTTAACTTTAGATAAGTTGTACGTTATCCCGAAAAAATGTCCGAATTTGAATTGGCTTTGTGTAGGTATAGTGCCAGAGTCACCCAGATTATAAGAACTGCCAACTTGATATCCATCTGCAATCCTGTCTACTTTTCCCATAGAAATACCTGCTGAAAAAATAATGCGTTCCTGCTTTCCTAATATGACTCCACCGCCTAGAAGTATTTGCAGCTTCTCGTTTTGAGTTATTACTGCCCCAAAATTAAGTGTTGGAACAATCCAGGAATTCATTCGGACATAAGTATTTATGGTAGAACCAAATGCCATATCATAATCTCCACTATTTTTTAGCATGATTATTTTGTTACCCTCAATTGCAGGATCGTCTCTTTTGTCATACTCAGAATCATAAAGCGAAGCAAAAAATATTCCGGCGCTAACATCTATTTTTAAACCGTTTTTTATCCAGATATTGTAAGGTGTTGGTGCGAAATCCAGATCTTCTTCTTTTGTTTCTTTATCAAAACGTCTTAATTTAAATTCTACAACATCAATATTTTTGCCTTGTATATCTAACGGCGGTGTATAAACATCCAAATTAATACTGTAGAATTTTTCAATAATTGAATCAATGCTTTTTTCGGCTTTCTCTCTTGTTTCAATTACACTATTTTTTACGGTTTCATATTGCAGATTATCATTAAACTGCTCTAAAGCATTTAATAATTCATAACTTTTTTGCAACTGTTCTTTTCCCTTATTTAGGAAATCTTTTCTTTGAACATAATCTTTTTCTTGAAGTGTGTGTTTTTGCTTTAAAATTCCGTAAAAATTCTTCACCTCATAACTTAAGCTGTCAATACTTTGACTTAATTCCTGATTTTTATCAATAATGCTTTTAATGAACATTTTATCTCTATCGGGAAAAGAAGACAATAGCTTGAATGTACTGTCTGCACTTATTTTTGCTTCTGTTTTTGTTTTTTCTTTAGCAGCACTTTGATCATTAAAAAAAGAAATGTCTTTGGTATCAATTTTATAATTATACTTAAAAGCATTCCCATTTATTAATTTGACAGAAATCATTTCTCTGGATTTTGCAGAAAGCCATTTACTACTATCCAAAGCTATAGTTAAAGAATCTGTATAAACTGTTATACTTTTTTTGTGCGGCTTACTCAGATCGACTGTTATAATCTTAGTGTCTACTTGGCTATAGCCAATAATTCCAAAAAATAAACAAAGGGTAATTAATTTTGTTTTCATGATTTCTAATGTTTTTAGTTATCTGTCAAATGTATTTACTGAACTACATACCAATCAATTACCCTTTTGGGTGATATTTAATTTTCTTACATTCTTATCTTTTTTTTGTAAGTTTATTAAATGTTAAAATTTATATCCAGTTTCGGCTTAATTTCAAATATCACCCAAAAGGGTAATTGCGCTTAATGAGCTTATTGCACAACTTTGTAAAAGAAAATGTAACACCATGAAAATAAGAGTAGCCATAGTAGAAGATGATAAAAATTACAATCAGGCCTTAAAAAACATCATCGATTTCCAACAGGATATGGAATGCATCGCTCAATTTTTTAATGGTAAAAATGCTCTGCAAAAATTGGAAGCCCTCGAACCAGACGTGGTTTTAATGGATATTCAGCTGCAGGATTTATCAGGTATTGATATTGTTTTTAAACTGACAGAATTAATGCCCGGTACAACTTTCGTAATGTGTACCAGTTTTGAAAATGACGAAAAAATCTTTTCAGCTTTGCGTGCAGGTGCGAGTGGTTATCTTGTAAAAGGAGATCCTTTGGACAAAATCATTCAGGCGATTCTGGAAGCACACAACGGAGGTGCGCCAATGAGTTTTGCGATTGCGAGACGTATTTTACAACATTTTCAGGAATCAAAAGTACAAGTACAAACCTTATCGTTACTGACTGTAACCGAAAAAGAAGTTCTCGAATTGCTAGCGCAGGGACTTCTATACAAAGAAATTGCCGATAAAAAAAATGTCACAATTGATACCATCAAAAAACACATTGGTAATATCTATAGAAAATTACAGGTAAGTAACAAAATTGAAGCAATTAATAAGTTTAACACTAAAAACTAGAAATTATGGAATTTGAAGAATTACAAAAACTTTACGAATTTTTATTTCCTGAATTAGAACCATTTATTGAACGAATTGGTTTAGAAGATCAAATAAAATATGACAATGAATTTGAACAACTACGTAAAAAAGTAACTATTAAAAAGAGAATTTTTATAGAGAAAAATAGTTTTACAAAATTAATTTTTCAGGCTTATGAACTTGGTGCTAAGTATTTAAAAATCCACTTAATTCAGGAATCACAGGATTTAGATTTAAATATTGGTGTCTCTTTTTCTATAAAAGATGAAATTGGAGATGGTACAATTAAAAATGACCTAGACTACTTTTGGATTATACGCAACGATTTGTTTTTGAAAGTCAATAAAGCTGACTTTCAAACGTATAAAATAGCTTTTAATAAAAACAAATTAACTGAAATTGATAATTATACAAAAAAAACGAATACACAATATATTAAATACGATATTGATGATGTATTGAGATATATAATTAAAAATTTATTATCTAATTGTTTTAACATAACCGGAATTATGATGAATCTAATCATTTTTAAAAATTATACTTATAATCCTGATATGAATGATCGAGTTGGTATCAGTGTTCATACAATAATAAATGAGGAATCAAATAAAAAAGACATAACCAGCATTGGTCACGACTTTGGAACCGTTTATCCTTAAAAGATGGAGGGATTACTACTTTTGTACCTCAGTTGTTTGACCATAACAACAAGTAAAGCCATAGTTTTGGGTTTTAAGTATTCACTTAAAGCCCAAAACTTTTTGGTGATTTATTTAGTTATTACACTAGGTTTAGAAATCTTTGGAATAACTAAAACGCATTTGAAGCAATTTGACTTTGCTGTTTATTTCAATGTTTATGCTATAATTTGTATTCTCTTTTTTGGAATTTATTTCTCCAGAATATATATTGGAATTTTTAAGCGAATTGGGATTTTCGCCTCTTTAATTCTTCTATTATATCTTTTATTTTTTGTTGATTTTCTAAGCCAACAATTTTTACCTCAATTAGGAATTTTAGTAGCGCTGTTCTATATTTTCAGTGCGATTTTATGGTTTTTCCAAAAATTAAAACTTCCTGTTCAGGGTAAAATTACAAATGATCCTAATTTCTGGATTTCGACCGCTTTACTTTTTTGGAGTACTTATATCATTTTTAGATTTACGCCCATGTATCTATTCGAAAAAGAAGATCAGTTTTTCTTAAGCATCCTAAGAAAAATAGGCTCGGTAGTAAATTTAATTATGTATGCTTTATTTTATTATGCTCTTATGAAATACGAAACAATAGCAAAAAATCTAAATAAATGAGCCAACTCCCACACGAAATAAAACTCACTTATATCATTGCCATTATTGTGATGCTTCTTTTTGTGTGTTTTATTATTATGGTAGTATTTGTTTACAATAAAAAACAATTGATCCAGCAGCAGGAGAACCAGATAAAAGAAAGTGAATTTAAAAATGAATTGCTGCAGAAAGAATTAGAACGTCAAAAAGCGATTCAGTTAGAAAGAGAAAGGATTTCACAGGATATGCATGATGATTTAGGCGCCGGAATTTCTGCCATAAAACTTCAGGCTGAGTTTTTAAAATACAAAATGCCAGACGAAAGTTATACAGAAGATCTGGAAGCCATTATAACGACTTCTGAAGATATGAATCTGGCCATGCGGGAAATTCTCTGGAGTTTGAATTCACAAAATGATACTATTGGCAATTTTATAGAATACACTAATTTATATGTCAAACGCTTTTTGGATAAAACCGCCATTCATTCACAATTGAGTTCGAACAGTATTAAAAAGGAAATCAATTTACCTGTAAAAGCAAGACGAAACCTTTTTTTAGTAGTTAAAGAAGCCGTTCATAACGTGTACAAACACAGTCAGGCGAATAACATTCTTATCGAATTTGAGCAAACCGATACTTTTTTTAAAATCACGATCACTGATGACGGTATCGGATTAGCAGATACTCTTCAAAAAGGAAATGGAATCACCAATATGTCTTTGCGGATGGAAGCTGTCAATGGAACTTTTGAGATTGTTCCTGCTCAAAAAGGATCACATTTGTTATTTGTATACCCATTCAGGCATTAAAAATTTAAAATTTTCCTTAAATCACTGAATCTGATTCTCTATTTTAAAAAACTCTTTCTTTTATTGGTATAATTCTTCCCGGATTTTAATCAGCGTTTGAATCGCTTTTTCTTCATTTGGCTTTTCGGGTAATGTTGAAGTTTGATACTGATTTTCGATTGAAGCGATTAAATCATCAGCCATTTCGAGTAAATCATCATATTCTTTGTTTCCGGATTTTATGTCTAATAATTCATCCCGATTGGAAACCCTGATATTTAATTTTCCTGTAGAAAGAATCTGCTCAGCTGTTTGCAAAAGCCGGATCGTGTGCATCATGTTTTTGCTGTCGTAATTTTTACCGTGTTGTTGATTGGTATCGTAGCGGTCTTTGTTGCGTTTGTCGATCCAACTCCAATATTCTGTGTATTCTTTACAGTATTTTGAATAACCATCCTGATTGCAGGATAAATAACCGATTAACTTTTCACTTTTTGGAATCGACGAAAGCGACACTTCATTGGAATTTTCTTTCTGAATAATGCCTTTGTAGCCTAAAATTTTATTTTCGTCATAAAACATCGCAAACATACCTTTTGAGTTGGGTAAATTAACCAGACCGCATTGTTCCTGCTTCATTTTATTCTCCATTAGAAACGCAGCTAAAGAAATAGTTTCATATCCTTTCAAAACATAACAAAAATCCAAAAGACTTTTCTTTTCCTTTGCCATCGGATTTACGATTTTCTTATTTAAACCTCTCGCCTTTTTGATTTGCGTAACGGCATAGCCGGCAAAAGAATCTTTGCACAATTTTGATAGAAAATCTTCTATTCTCAGATTTTCCATTAATGGATGTTTGTACAAAATACAATCTTCGGGAGTAGCAAGAATCTCCAGAATATTGGGATTATTTTTCAGCAGTAATTCTACAAAACGACCAATCTCATAATACACCTCATCGTTCGTCTCATTAGCAATCTGCGGAATATAATCTAACCCAAAGAACTTTTCTTTAGGCAGATAATAAACGCCTTTGATATCGGTGTCTGATGTTGGTGTATTTAACCCAAACGATTTACTGCCCGAAATTACTTCGAAAAGGATTAGATTTTGGGATTTTAGAGTTTGGATGGTCATAGATTTAAAATCCATATTTTTCTTCACGCTTTTTAAAGGCTTCTTTTCCTCCTTCAACGATGTCAGCAATATGTTCTCGAATTCCCATACTTTTTAAAACATCAGTTTCTTCTAATCTTTTTTCAATAGTATTTTCGATTGCACCATTTATTAAATCAAATTTAAACTTACTAGAAGAATCAATTTCATTCTGCCCTTTTTGATTTGCTACAATCACATTTTCAGCATCTGAATTGACAACTATATTTGCGTTATGAGTAACAATAATAATCTGTCTCTCCAATTTTTTATTTTTTAAATAATAAACTAAATCCAAAGTTATAGATCGATTATCTAAATTATCTTCAGGCTGATCAATTAAAATTGGTGCTTTTGATTTACTCAAACCAATTATTAACATTAAAATCACGAAACTCGCTTTTCCAGTAGACATTTCTCCTAATTTATCATCTTTATAAGTTATTTTCCAATAATCAAAGAAATAATCATCGAGCAATTTTTTTATAGCTTGTATTTTTCCAAACTTTGCCAAAATAAAATAATCTCCATTAATTATGTCAATAAATATTTTTTCAATTTGTTGAATAATTTCTTCAAAGTTTGTTGGCGAAGTAGCTTTATTAGCTTCGTTTAAGATAGAATAATTATTGTATGAAGCTTTTCTTCCATCACTAATTTCGTATAGATATTTAGTAAATTTCGGGAAATTAAATTGAGCAATACCATCTATTTTTAATCCATCACCTTCAACTCTAAAGTTCTATTCTTTAGTTCATTTATAACATAATTATATTCATCAAAGTTTTCTTTAAATAGCTTAAATATATCCTTGCGACAATTCTCAATTAGTGCTTTTTTATCTACTATAGCCTTATTCAAAAAATCAATATCAGACAATAATTTTTTATCATCTATGATTGATTGATTTAAAACCTCAATTTGCTTTTTTAATTTTTCATTTTGTTGATAAGGCTCTAATTCTTTTGTTAAAACTCCTTTTTCTTCGTTAATGGAAATTAAATTCTTTTTTAAAAGATTTTCATTTTTAAAAAATCTTTTTCCATTTTCATCTGTCTGAATTTCGATTTCTTCAAATATCTTTGAGATATTTGAATATACATCATCAATAAACGACAATTTATTGATGTAGTGTTGTTTGATGTTTTCTGTTTTAATTTTTTCTATAAATTCCTTTTTCTTCTCTAATATTTCATTTGAAAGTTTTTTTAAATCAGATAAACTAGAATTAATATTAGCAAAATCATCGTTAAAATTACTTTTTTGAGTCGTGTTAAATTCTAGCTTAATTTGAATTTCTTTATATTTAACAATCTGCTCATCACTTAAACCCGATTCTTTATTTAATTTTTCTACATTCTCTGTATTAGATTTAATGTTTTTTTCAAGAACTTCTTTATTTGACTTAGTTTTTAAATCAGATTCACTTTTCAATACCTCTTCCAAAAGTTCAAAATACCTATTTATTAAATCATCTCGTTCTTTATCATTTTGTTTTACATTCCTAATAAAGTGATCATAATTCTCTTTTGAGTCTTGGTCTTCATTAATCAAATCACGAACTAATTTATTTAAGGATTTTCCTTTTTTGTTTATTTCTGGTTCAGCTAATTTTACCAAATAATTTTGTGGAATATATTTAATATCTGGAATAATAGAATTTTCTTCCATATGACGAAACATTTTTTGCGTAATTCCAGCGGTAGTTGTAATTTCAAAATTAAAATCAGAGTCTATTAATCTTAAATTATATTTTTCTTCTGAATTTTCATTTTTTAAAATGGTATCGTCAACTAATAATGTCTTTGCAATAGAATAAAGGAAAATCGATTTACCTGAAGACTTCCCTCCTATAATAACATTTAAATTTGGGTTTAAAAAAATCTCATTATCCGTAAAAACTTTATTCAAAGAGATAAATTTAACTTTATCAATAATTACTTTATCTTCTTTAAAATCTGGCTTGTCGTTTTGTATTTTAACTCTTTGTTCAGGTTCATAACATATCTGTTTTAATCCCTCAAAAGTTAAATCTGATTTTACCCATGTAAATCTATTAAATAATGTGTCTTCACTATGAGAATCACACCCAATTATACATGGTTTTAAAGATCCTGTGTGAGCTATTACTTCTTGTTCGGAAGTTTTTTTTCCTAAAAAATATTCCTTATCAGAAGGAGCATTTGAAAATATAATATTAGTAAGTTTATAAATTGACTTAACAGTTCCTAATAGACTCCCTCCTTCATTTTCAAATTCTTCATAATAATCTTTTAACCCCGAAACTCCATCATTCGATTTACTACTGACTGCAATCAGTGAATTATCTCTTATCAATTTGCTTGTTTCCAGTAAAGATTTAATTTTTCCAAATTCTATATTGTAATTATCAATCCCATGTTTATAAAATTGATCCTCATTTAATGATGGATTTATATGTTTCCCATAATCCTTTATACCTTGATAATTCATTAAATAATTATCAACATTACAAATCTTATTAAAAAATTCATTATTTAAGTTTTCGACAATTTTTGGATCAAATATAAAATGTAAGTTTATAAATTTTCCTTTTTTCGTTATAGGGGAAATACGTAACTCTACATTTGGAAAAATGAATATTTTTTGAATAAATTCTATTTCATCATCAGAAAAAAGTTTATCACCAAAATCATTATCTACTTTACCATTTATTTCTTTAACATAATTAATTGTATCTAAATATCTATCAATCGAAAAATAATCAGTTATACCTATTGCTTCAATTTTATTCTGAAATGCTTTTTTAAAAAATGCACAAAAAAAATCATCCATACTCGCAGAAGTAAATTGATTATTTTTATTTGTTCCTTTAGTATGAACATGAAAATTCCATTTTCTCCATTCTGAACCTCTATTACTCATAATTCTGTTAGTATATGTTAGTATTTTATAATTCCCCTTAAAAACAAATCCAACTCCTCATTCATCTTCTTCCCACTTCCCAACGTACTCGCATTTTCCTGATTAAACTTAACCGTTTCCAACAAAAAATCAGTTATCAAAGCTTCTTTTGGGTGTAAGTAGGTTTCGTTTTGGCTGGCTTTTATTTGTTGTAATTCCAGTATTTTTTCCTGTATGTGTTTTGGTGCAATTGGCAATATATCGGCAAAAGCTACGGGCGGAAAAGTATTGGCTTCTATAATCCATTTTCCGGCTAAAGCGGTGCGTAAGGCGTAGAAATAACTTTTTAGTTTTACTTCTTCCATTTCGCAGACTTCCATAAAGTTTTTTGTGGTTCCCAAATAATGGTGCAAAACGGCTATTGGCGAAAAACAGTCTGTGGCTATCTTACGCATTTGTCCGGCGAAATCTTCGTTCTCAAAATATACAACCGGCGAATACAACCATTCCATCAAAGGTGCATTCGATTTTGCTAATAATTTTACGGCTTTTCGTAAATCCCAGCCGGAACCATCGAGATCATCTTCGGTCATGAATTCGATCACATCAGGTTTTTCCCAAAGTGACAAATAATAGTCGGGTTGGTGTTTGTATATAAAACGGATATCGTAGTCGCTGTCCGGAGAAGCAAATCCCCAGGCACGGCTTCCTGATTCTACAGCAAAAAGTATTTCTACGTCTTTCTGTTTTTCTATTTCCTTTATTTTTTGGAGTATTTTTTGTTTCATGGCTGGTTTCAAATGTAAATAAACAAAAAAGCTTTAATCCAAGTAATAATACGTGATTTAAAAGCTGATTAATTAAATATTTTTTTAATCGCGCAAAGACGCAAAGTCGCAAAGTTTTCTTTTATTCTTTTTATTTAAGCTTTATCCTTTGTCTTTTGAGTCTTTACATTTTTGAATCTAAATCCCAAAAAAGATTTTAGCATTCATAGTTGTTTCTTCCGCTACTTTATCTAAAGCAATTCCTTTAAACTGCGCAATAGTTCCGGCCACATAAGGCAGAAAAGCAGGTTCGCAACGGCTTTCGTGGTATTTTTTCAAAAGACTGTTCGGAACATTTTTAGGGAGCATAAAAGGCGCATCGGTTTCAATCATCATTCGGTCAAGCGGAACGTACTGAATCACTTCTTTTAAATGTTCAAAACGTTTACTGTCTGAAATCGCTCCGGTAAAACCAAGATAGAATCCGTTATCGAGATAGGTTTTGGCTTCGGGCAGGCTTCCGGTAAAACAATGCACAACAGCTTTTGGCAATTGTGGCAAATAGTCTTTTGTAATTTCCATAAACCTGGTAAAAGCCGCTCTTTCATGCAAGAACAATGGCTTCTGAACTTCAATCGCCAATTCTAATTGGGCTTTGTAACACGTTTCCTGAATATTTCTGGGCGAAAAATCACGATCAAAATCGAGTCCGCACTCGCCTACCGAAACGACATGTTTCTGCTCTAATAATTTTCTAAGTTTCGAAATACTCTGACTGTCAAAACTCTTCGCATCATGTGGATGAATTCCCGCCGTGGCATATAAAACGCCCGGATATTGTTTGGCAATTCTGGAGGATTCTTCGCTGTTTCTTACGCTTGTTCCGGTAAGGATCATTTGCGATACGTCGGCATCTAAAGCGTCTTGTACGACATCGTCTTTGTCGTTTTGGAATTGTTTATTGGTTAGGTTGATTCCTATATCTATGTATGTTTTCATTTTTTTTAAAAGTTGCTAAGGTTCTAAGAGGCTAAGATTTTAAGTTTTTTCCTCTTTGTCTCCTTTATTTATTTTTTGTTTTTTTTGTCGATAAGGTAATGTGAAGCAAAAATTTAACCACAATATTGTCATTTCGACGTAAGGAGAAATCTCCGTAAGAAGCTCGACAAAGCTTGAACTTTTGTTGCGGAGTTACTTGCGAAGATTTCTCCTTACGTCGAAATGACACAAAATGCGAGAAAACACTTTGGACTTTGGACTAAAAATCTAATCCTCCCTACTCCCATCATCAGCCATTCTGACCATTTTGGGTGTAAACTTCGCCACAACATCCACCAAATCCTGTTGGGCTGCCATCACCTGATTAATATCTTTGTAGGCCATTGGCGCTTCATCCAGACCGGCACCTATAAGCGTTACGCCATGATCTTTTAAAATGGTTTTCATTTCATTTTTGGTGATTGTTTTAATGGCCTGAGTTCGGCTCATTTGTCTTCCTGCTCCGTGCGAAGCGGAGTTAATTGCGTTCTCCTCGCCTTTTCCTCTCACTAAAAATCCCGGTGCTGTCATACTTCCCGGAATGATTCCCATCACGTCTTTTCCGGCCGGAGTTGCTCCTTTTCTATGTACGATTACTTCTTCGCCGTTCCAGATTTCCTTCCAGGCAAAATTGTGGTGATTTTCGACTTTGGCTAAAATTGTGGCGCCCAAAGCTTTCTCCATTTTGTTATGGATAATCTCATGACAGGCCGAAGCGTAATCTCCCGCCAAATTCATCGCCATCCAGTATTCCTGACCCAATTGGGTTTTCATATCCAGATACGCTAAATTTTTGGCGACTTCAGGAAGCTTACAAACATCTTTGGCAATTTTGGTATAATGTCCGGCAATCGTTGCGCCCATTCCGCGTGAACCGGAATGCGTTAACAAAGCGACATATTTTCCTTTTGGGATATTCAAAACCGCATCATCTTTGGCAAACTCTATGATTCCGAATTCCACAAAGTGATTTCCACCACCCGAAGAACCCAATTGCGACCAGGCCTTATCTTTCAGGTTTTTCACAAACGGATTCATATTAAAAGCATCATTCTCCAAAACAGAGTGATCTGCTTTATACTGTCCGTGGAAACCGTGTCCGGCTCCAAATTTAGAATGTGCAACTAATTCTCTTTTGAATTTAGCTTCGTTTTCAAAGTAAAAAGCTTCCGGAATATCATAAACCGACAATGCCATTCTACACCCAATATCAACGCCAACACCATACGGAATAATAGCGTTTTTGGTGGCCAAGACTCCTCCAATGGGTAGTCCGTAACCCTGATGCGCATCGGGCATTAAAGCTCCGGCAACGGTAATCGGCAACTGCATGGCAACTTCCATTTGTTTTCTGGCACCGTCCTCAATATGTTCTAATCCGTAAGCGATATAAGCTTTTGGATTTGGATTCAAAGCGATAAAATCTTTGGGTTTTTCGTTTGATTTTTCAATTAGTGCAATAGCCAGTTTGCTAAAAATCACGTCTTCTATATAATTTTCCGGTGCTGCTAAGACGTTTTTGAAATTGGTTATCATTTCATCACGCGTAAACCCGTTTCTCTTGCTGTTTATTTTTAATGCGATTCCTATTATGGTTCCTTGTGGGAATCCTAATTCCATTAATTCAAATCCGTTGATTTGTGTTTTCATGTTTTTTTGTATTTTGATAGTACAAAGATTGTATTGTAGTGCGCAGTTATTTTGCGCAGTCTTTTTTTGCTTGTTAATTATTTTCGCGCAAAGTCGCAGAGGCGCAAAGTTTTTTGTTCACGCAGATTTTGCTGATTTTGCTGATTTTGGAGATTTTGAAGATTTTTTCAGAAGCTAATCCCGCTATCCGTTTCAATCTTTTGTTGCATTTCATTACACAAAAGGATTTCCACTTCTATCGGGGCTAGGGAATCATTTTCATAAAAACATTTCCGTTTAGTTTGTCATTTCGAAGATGAGAAATCTTCACGAAAAAATCGACAAGGATTTGACTCTCGTTACGGAGTTACTTGCAGAGATTTCTCATTCTTCGAAATGACAAAACAATGCTTACAATCTTAAAAGTTCACTTTTAAGATACTGTCCTAAGCAATTATTTTGCGCAGTAAAAAACTCTATATTTGAGTAAAAAGGATATGAATTTACAGGAAAAATTTATTGAATTGCTCACAAATATTGATTTTCCAGAAAACGAAATCATAAAAAACTGGCTGGATTTAGACAAAGCCTATTCGAAAAAATCAAGACATTATCATAATCTGACCCATATACAGGATATGATTTATAGTTATGAAAAGTATTCAGACCAACTCCAGTTTCCGAATGAAGTCTTGTATGCAATCTTTTATCACGATTATATTTATGTGAGTTCCAAAAAAGATAATGAACTGAAAAGTGCTGAATATGCTATTAAAATTCTTCCGAAGGATGCCAACTTAAATTCTAAAATGGTTTTTGATACTATTGTGGCGACTCAGCTGCATCAGCATAATGACAACGAAGATATCAATTGGCTGATTGATTTTGATTTGAAGATTCTTGCCAGAGACTGGGACGATTATAAAATCTACTTTGAACAGATTCGGAAAGAATACCGTATTTATCCTGATTTTCTATACAAACCCGGACGCGCAAATGCCCTGAAACATTTTTTGGAAAATGAATTTATTTTTCAAACCAATGAATTCAGGAATTTATATGAAGAAAAAGCAAGAGCCAATATTGAAAAGGAGATTTCTCTATTAACGTAAAGCGTGAGGGATTGCAGTGGAAATCCTTTTGTTTTTTTCTTTAAAAAACAAAAGATTGCAACGAAAAGCCCGACCCGTAGGGACACGCCCAAATGATACAAATACAAATGCCTTTAATTTATTTTCCTGAGTAATTAGGACAACCGAAACATTTTTTTCTCAAATCGAATTGGTACGTTAGCGATAGTTCATAAATGCCACCGGTTTTTCCTATTTTGGTTGTGTTTAAATCGTAAGATAATCCCAATCGCAAATTTTCGTACTGCAATCCGGTAAATAAATTTACAGATGTCAGTAAATCGCCATTGGTTCCATTTTTAGCCGGATTTGTAACAGCTGTAGCACCGAAGAATATTTTTTCGAATAAGATGGAAGCTCCCAAATCAAAGCGATTATAGCGGCCTTGCTGCATATAATTTGAAGTAACAAAAAACTTAGTTTCATACGGCAATAATAGTACATCTATATAATCTATAATAAGAAATTCATAGCCTGCACTTAGCGAGAAAAAGGTGTTTAAAGGCACATTTCCTTCAGAGCTGAATGCAATGTTTGGCTTATTAAGATGTTTCATCGACAGGCCAATCCAGATTTCATCTGTATTAAAAACCATCCCTGCCGAAACATCAAAAAAATTGACTTTTCTGTTTAATAATACAGGATCAATTGAGTTTGGGTTTATAACACCGGTTCCTATATTTATTTGATCTTCCAATAACAAATTCTGGAAAGCAAACGATTTTATTCCGAAACCTACTTCCACTGCAGGCCTAAAATACCAATTGTCATTTAATCGCACCCTGTAAGCATAATTAGCATTAATTTCAGAAAAATTATAATGGGTTACATTTTCTCTTTGGTTTAGCACACTGATGCCAAAACCACTATTTAAGTTTTCGCTCCATGTATTTACAAAGGCATAATCTGTATCAATCCTTAAATCAAGATCCGGCCATTGCTCGCGGTGAATTATACCGGCATAAGTGGTTTCCATGAAACCTGAGAATCCGGGATTTAAAGTTTCCGGAATTAAAAAATATTGTGTAAAAATGGGGTCTTGCGCGCTTGCCTTAGAAAAAAAGCAACCTATTATTATGATAAAAAATAGTTTAAATTTCATTGTAATCCTGTTGCTTATTTAATTAATGTGAAGGCTCCCTTTTCTACTACCGTATGTTCATAAAATGTTTTTAAGGTAATTTTGTAATAGTAGTTACCATTTTCGGCATCCAGATCTTTTACTTTTCCATTCCAACCTCGAATATTTATGCCCGATTCTGAATATACAACAGCTCCCCAGGTATCAAAAACATCCAGCGTAATGTTTGACAATCCTAAAAATACGGGTGCAAATGTATCATTGAAGCCGTCATTGTTTGGTGTAAACGCATTAGGCATAATCAGGCTGTATCCTTTTTCAACTACTATTGTCGCGCTATAGGTATATTGACATCCAAAAGGATAATTAACCGTTTGTTTTATTGTGTAGGTTCCGACTCTGGTATAAATATGTTCCGGACTTTCTTCGGTTGAAAAATTACCATCTCCAAAATCCCATGAAGTACTGGTAAAATCACCTGTCGCCAGATTGGTGAATTTTACGGGATCATAAATAGAATATAAATCAAACATTTCTTTACCATAAGAGCCTGTTGAAAAATTTGCCAGACCCAAAACCGGCGTATCTACATTGTATGAATAGTCGGCTTTACAGCCAAAACTGTCCGTAACACTAAAGATAATTAACCCATTATTTTCGGTATTCATAATTTCATTATTGGCACCTGTCACAACTCCGTCTGACCAGCTTAATGTGTAAGGTGGAATGCCGCCTTTTACGTGTCCAACGAATGTTTGTTTGACGTATTTGGTAACACAATCAAAGTCGGTTAAAACTTCTATTGTAGGTGTAAGCTGGTCAAATCTTGTAATTTTCCAGGTTTCCGTTTGTTTACAACCGTTAGCATCAGTAACAATAACGGTATAATTTCCTGGTACAAGATTCACTAAATCTTCGGTTCTTTGTCCATTCGACCAACTGTATGAATAAGGTTGTGTACCGCCAGTTACTACTAAATTTATGGCACCGGTATCTGCTTTTACACAATCCAAAGGATTAGAAACATCTCCTCTTATTTCCAGCAATAAAGGTTCTACGATGATGAAAGATTCCTTTATTATGCAATTTTTGGCATCGGTAATCGTTACTGTATATTTTCCTTTTCCAATATTATTTCTTTCAATCCCTGCCGTTGGATCATCATCCCAAACCAAACTTACCGGAGTTTTGCCTCCAACGAGATTTAATCGGATATGAGCATCTTTCTGACCGAAACAAGATATTTGTCTTACATCCGGATTAATCGCAAAAACAGGCGCATTGTCTATAACTATGGTAAATACTTTTGGACAGCCTAAAGAATCTGTAATCGTAATTATATAAGTTCCTGCAGATAAATTATTTTGCACAAGACCAGAACCTAAATTGCTCCATTTTATAATATAAGGATCGCCGGTTGCAAACGGAACTCCGCCAGTAATACTATTAATAGTTATCGATGCGTCTGCATAGTTATAACAAGCTATTTCGGTTTGGGTGTGGATTAGTTTTATCTCATCGTTCTGAAGCAAAATGACTTGCAAATTATCCGTACAGCCAGAATTATCGGTAACTGTTAAATTATAAGTTCCTGCAAATAAGTTTCTCGGATTTTGTACTGTACTTGTATACCCGTTTGGTCCTGTCCATCGGTATCTGTAATTAAAAACGCCCGGAGATGTTTCTGTAAATCTACCGCCTGTTGTAGTCACGTTTATTTCACCTGTGGAATATCCATAACATAAAATATTAACCTGGCTTACATAGGTTAGTTCTAATAAAGGTGGTTCAATAATGGTAAAACTTCTCTTTAATATATCACAATTATTTACTTCTGTAATGGTTACATCATAAACGCCAGGGGCCAGATTTGAAAGATTGCCAGAGTTTACCGGATATGCAATTCCGTCTTTTGTCCAAACGAAATTATAAGGCAGAGTACCGCCAGTTATGTTTAAATTAATTTTTCCATCATTTAAACCAAAACAGGTTATATCATTCTTAGATTCTCCTGAAACCTGAAATTTACCAGGTTCACTCACATAATAGCTTTTTGTAAAAGGACATTTTCCATTATCCAAAACCCTTAAATTATAAGTACCTGTTTTTAAGTCAATAAGATTTTGATCAGAACTTGTAAATCCGTTAGGACCTGTCCAGGAAAAGGTATACGGATTTCCTGATGTGAAAGGAATCCCACCAGCTACCGTTATTGTTATTGATCCGTCAGTTGAGCCAAAACAAGTAATCGTTTTTATAGATTCAACCACTTTTATCAAAGGATCGACAGTAATCGTAATTGTAAAATCAGGTCCGGGGCAAACTTTGGATATCGGCGATATCGTATAAGTAACTGTAGCCGGACTGTTTGTATTATTGGTTAAAAACTGACTAATAGTTGTTACGGGACTTGATTGGGCATTTACTCCACTTATTGCTCCAGCAGGTGAAACTACCGGCGCAGACCAAATATAGGTCGTTCCAGCTGGTACATTATCTGTTCCGTTTGTAAAAGGCGTAACCTGAAAAGAAGAGCCACTGCATATTTGTAATGTTTTAGCAGTTATAATGGGCGAAAGAACAGTATTTACCGAAAAATTTGCCGTTTTTGTAGTTGTACCACAACTGTTGTTAACACTAAAACTTGCCTGGTAATTTCCGCTAGTAGTGTAATTAATAGATCCCGGATCAAGCGAAGTCGATGATGAGGGTGTTCCGCCAGGAAAGCTCCACAGATAAGTAATCTCATTACCGGGAGAACAGGTTTGTTCTACCTTACCAACAGGTTTTATTGTTGCAGAGTTACAAAAATCTGAAATAGGATCTAAAGTTATAACCGGTGGTTTTTTGACCTGTATTTGTTTTTCAATATATCGTGGAATTATTCCACATGTATTCCAGGCTGTTAATCTGACATAATAAGTACCTGGCGTCACAAAATTGAAAACTGGATCTTTCGAGGATGAATAAGTTCCTTCTGCAAAATTCCATTGTCCTCTTGCTGATCCTGGTGATGTTTCCTTGCCGCAAAAACCTTCAGCATAATAATAAACCTCCCAATTGTAACTTTCCGTACCACAACTTAAACTTGTGTCTGTAGTATTGGTCATTTGAAGGTTACTTGAAGCACACGCATTTCCAAAAGTAAAATTTGGCTGTAATATTGGTTCTACACATATATTTTGCGTGACTGCCGGCAATCCGACTCCACAAGGTGTGGTTGCATTCAATGTAACTTTATATTTACCTGGTGCAGTATATATGTGATAAGGATTCACCTCTCTTGATAGCGGACTTCCATCGCCAAAATCCCAGGTATAAACATTAACGGTACTACAGCCATTAGTATAACCGGCATAAGTTGAATTATTGAAATATACTCCCGTATTAACACATGCCACAGATTGAACAGAAAAACTTATAACAGGTACATCTAAAATAATAATTGGTCCGGCAGTAAGATAGGTGCTGCCGCAAGATGTGGTTATGGTTAAGGTAACTGTATTACCCGACGGACAATTAGCTCTTGTAAATTTATGAGGTACAGGAAAATTTTGAGATGCCTGGGGATTTAATTTATTATAATATATTGAACTTTCTAATTGCGCCTGACTATAACTTTGATTAGTTCCGTCTCCGTAATTAACCTGATAATTCGTGTCTGATGGATTTAATCCCCATGATCCTATTGCAAAATCCATTGGAGCCACAGGTATACATAAATTGGTTGTATTACCCGGTGCTATAAGAGCACCAATTGGGTTATTTGAGTTTTTAACCACATAAGTAATCGAATTACTGCAACCACTTGTTCCATTGCCCGTTATGATCATATTAAAAGAACCTAACTTTTGATATTCATGTGTTTTAGGAAATATTACATTTGCTTCTGAGCTCCCATCACCCCAATCTACATTGTAAGCAGCTATGCATCCGGATGAAGTTGAGTTATTTCCAACATTGATCGTATATTTAGGATTTGAATTATTATCTCCACATCTTTCAAAAGGCTTATTGGATCCGGGATTATTTTGGTCAGTAAACTTTAAATCCGGTTTTTGTTTTACCGAAACAGTGGTTGTTTTTGTATTTACTTCCCCATTTGCATCTGTAACAGTAAGAGTAACAGAAAAATTTTGAAATCCACAACCTAAAGCCGTGTAAATATGACTTGGATTAATTTCTGTTGAATTAGGTGTTCCGTCCCCAAAATTCCATGAGTATTTAAAAGGTCCAATTCCAATTATAACAGAGTTAAATGTAACAGGAGTTCCGGAACAAGCATCATTATTAGTAAAGGTAAAATCTACACTTGGGGGTACAATTAACGCTTTGTAATTTTCATTAACAGCTTTATTTTTTTCGGTTTTATCAAAACCATAAACTGAAGTGCTGAGTATTAATATTATATAGAAGTACAATAAGTAAAGTTTACCCATAGAGTAGAATTAAATGTTTCTGTTAAAGTGGGTAAAAGTATGTGTTTTATTTTTACAAAAGAATAGTACAAATACGCATTTTTTAAATGTATCTAAAATATCTCGTACGCAATTAATTTGCGCAGTATTGTTAAAAGTGTATTTTTATCATTTAAAAAATATTTATACAAAATTTAGTTTAAAACTAACTTATAAATCTACAACGAGCTGGAAATATGTCACAAAATAAAAACGCCTTAATTCGGTACAAGACGATTGATAAATGTCTGCAAAACAGATACCGGCAATGGACTTTGGAGGATTTGATTGAATGCTGTTCTGAAGCTTTGTTTGAATATGAAGGAAGAGAAAACCCGATTAGCAAACGCACGATTCAGATGGATATTCAGCTGATGCGAAGTGAAAAACTGGGGTATAATGCACCTATTATAGTGTACGATAAAAAGTATTATAAATATGAGGATGAGGATTTTACGATAACCGATATTCCACTGACGGAAACCGATATGAATGTGTTGACCGAAACGGTTTCGATGCTGAAACAGTTTAAGGATTTTTCTTTATTTAGCGATGTATCGGATATTTTGCAGCGCCTGGAGGATAAAATCTATTCTGAAAAGTCGCATACGAAACCGGTCATTTATCTGGATAAAAACGAAAATTTAAAAGGGCTGCATTATCTGGATGAAATTTATCAGGCGATTATTAAAAAAGTGGCACTTGTGATTACGTACAAATCGTTTAAGTCGAGAGAGGAAAATAAGTTTTATTTTCACCCGTTTATCCTGAAGGAATTTAATAACAGATGGTTTTTGGTGGGGAAGAAAAAAACGGCTGCTCCTGTGAGCAATCTGGCACTGGACAGGATTATTTCGATTGACTACGATTTCAATATGCCTTATCTGGAAGAGGATTTTGATGCCGATTTATTTTATAAAAATGTCATTGGGGTAACGGTAAATTCCGGTTTACAGCCCAGAAAAATTGAACTCTGGATTGATGCTGATAATGCGCCTTATGTTCTTACGAAACCATTACACCACACGCAAAGACTGATAAAAGAGAACGAAGACAAGAGCATTATTGTGCATTTGTTTATTGCTCCCAATTACGAAATGGAACGGCTTTTATTAGGTTTTGGCTTTGGTATTGAGATTTTAAAACCGGAGAACTTACGAAACAGAATGAAAACAATGCTCCGGAAAGCATTGCAAAAATATGAAGAACCAAGTTAAGCAGGATTCTATTTACAGAATTAGAAATTTAAGGATGCTTTTAGCTTTATAATAATTTTTACGCCTTCAAATTTTTTAAAACATAAAAAAAGAATAGTATATTTCAATTTAATTAAACCATAAAACCCTCTGATTCAGAGATTTTTTTTAAATAACCAAAAAATTATCAAAAAATTATATGCGTGCATAGTATTTTTTGTTTATATTTGAAATCGATATAGTTACCTATGAAAGACAAAACAATAGATTATATTTTGAGAGCAACATGGCAGGCTGTTTCAAGAATGTATAATGAAGAAGCGGCAAAATACGACGCTACGATGGCTACCGGATTTGCACTTTTGAGCATCGATAAGGAAGAAGGAACTCCATCAACAGCTTTAGGACCAAGAATGGGAATGGAAGCGACAAGCCTTACCCGGACATTAAAATCTATGGAAGACAAAGGTTTGATTGTCCGCAAAAAAAATCCAACTGACGGACGCGGCGTATTGATTTACCTGACGCCATTTGGAAAAGAAAAAAGAGATTTATCTAAAAATACGGTTCTGAAATTTAATGAAACGGTTAGAAAACATGTTTCAGACGAAAAGCTGCAACATTTTATAGAAGTTTCTGAAATCATCAACGAATTGATTCAGGACAAAAACATATTTAATCACACGAGCGACAGCGAACTGGCGAAGCAAACAGAAACCACAGAAAAAGAATAACCTTAATTATTGAGGACATTCAAATTCAAATAAAAACAAAATATCTAATATGAAATCGCCCACATTAAATTTTTTCCAAAATAATAAAAAAGCGATAACATATTTGACCAATAGAAAATAAAATTAACAAATATGAAACGCACAATTAAAAAAGTCGCTGTAATTGGATCCGGAATTATGGGTTCAGGAATAGCTTGTCATTTTGCCAACATTGGTGTTGAAGTTTTACTGCTTGACATCGTTCCCCGCGAGTTGACAGAAGCCGAAGCTAAAAAAGGATTAACACTTGAAAGTAAAGCTGTTCGCAACCGATTGGTAAACGATCACCTGGCGAATTCATTAAAATCGAAACCGTCTCCTATTTACAGTCAGAAATTCGCCAGCCGAATTACGACTGGAAATACGACTGATGATATGGCAAAAATTGCCAATGTTGACTGGATTATTGAAGTTGTAGTGGAACGTCTGGATATTAAAAAAACGGTTTTTGAAGAAATTGAAAAGTACCGCAAGCCGGGAACTTTGGTTACATCAAACACTTCCGGTATTCCAATTCATTTTATGAGCGAAGGAAGAAGCGAAGAATTTCAACAACACTTCTGCGGAACCCACTTTTTTAACCCTGCGCGTTACTTAAAATTATTTGAAATCATTCCCGGTCCAAAAACTTCAACTGAAGTATTGGATTTCTTAAACGAATACGGATCTAAATTCTTAGGAAAAACTTCGGTTGTTGCTAAAGATACTCCGGCGTTTATCGGAAACAGAATTGGTATTTACGGTATTCAGAGTTTATTCCACTTGGTAAAAGAAATGGGATTGACAATTGAAGAAGTGGATAAATTGACAGGTCCTGTGATTGGTCGTCCAAAATCGGCTACTTTCCGTACTGTTGATGTTGTTGGTTTAGATACTTTGGTACACGTTGCCAATGGTATTTACGAAAACTGCCCAACTGACGAACAACACGAATTGTTTAAGCTTCCTGATTTCATCACAAAAATGATGGAAAATAATTGGTTGGGAAGCAAAACAGGACAAGGTTTTTACAAAAAAGTAGACAAAGATATTTTGACTCTTGACTTAGATACATTAGAATATCGTGCTGCTAAAAAAGCAAATTTTGCAACTTTAGAATTAACAAAAACAATTGATAAACCTATCGATCGTTTTAAAGTTTTGGTTAAAGGAAAAGACAAAGCGGGAGAATTCTACCGTAAGAGTTTCGCCGGAATGTTTGCTTATGTATCCAACAGAATTCCTGAAATCTCAGACGAATTATACAAAATTGATGATGCGATGAAAGCTGGTTTTGGATGGGAAAATGGCCCATTCGAAATCTGGGATGCCATTGGTGTTGCCAATGGAATTGAAATAATGAAAGCTGAAGGTTTAGAACCAGCTGCATGGGTTAACGAAATGTTGGCTTCAGGAAGTGAAAGCTTCTACTCTGTAAAAGAAGGAGCTACTTATTTCTATAATATTCCAACAAAATCTCAAGTAAAAGTTCCTGGACAAGACTCCTTTATTATTCTGAACAACATCCGCGAAAGCAAAAAAGTTTGGAGCAATAGTGGTGCAATCATTCAGGATTTAGGAGATGGAATTTTGAACTTAGAATTCCAATCTAAAATGAATACTATTGGTGGCGATGTACTTCAGGCTATCAACAAAGCAATTGACTTATCTGAAAAAGAATACCAAGGTTTAGTTATTGGAAACCAGGCAGCGAATTTCTCTGTTGGAGCCAATATCGGAATGATTTTCATGATGGCGGTGGAACAGGAATATGACGAATTGAACATGGCAATCAAAATGTTCCAGGACACTATGATGCGCGTTCGTTATTCTGGAATTCCAGTTGTGGTTGCACCTCACGGAATGACTTTTGGCGGTGGATGTGAAATGAGCTTACACGCTGATAAAGTGGTTGCTGCTGCAGAAACTTATATGGGATTAGTTGAATTTGGTGTTGGTGTACTTCCTGGTGGTGGCGGATCTAAGGAAATGGCTTTAAGAGCTTCTGATTTATTCCGCAAAAATGACGTGGAATTAAACGTTCTTCAGGAGTATTTCTTGACTATCGCTATGGCAAAAGTATCTACTTCTGGTTATGAAGCTTTTGATACCGGACTTTTGCAACATGGAAAAGATGTTATCGTAGTCAACAAAGATCGTCAGATCGCTGAGGCTAAAAAACATGCTTTATTAATGGCTGAAGCAGGCTATACACAACCGATTAGAAGAACGGATGTGAAAGTATTAGGAAAACAAGCGCTTGGAATGTTCTTAGTTGGTACGGACCAAATGGAAGCGGGAAAATACATTTCTGAGCACGATAAAAAAATCGCTAACAAACTGGCTTACGTAATGGCTGGTGGTGATTTATCTGAAGCAACTTTAGTATCTGAACAATATTTATTGGATATAGAACGTGAAGCTTTCTTATCGCTTTGTACTGAGCGTAAGACTTTGGAGAGAATCCAATATATGTTAACTAAAGGGAAACCACTTCGCAACTAATTTTAAATTATAAATTATGAATTTTAAATGTCTTTGAAATAATTTAAAATTTAAAATTCAGAATTCAAAATAATAATTATGAAAACAGCATATATAGTAAAAGCTTACCGTACTGCGGTAGGAAAAGCTCCAAAAGGGGTTTTTAGATTTAAGAGACCTGATGAATTAGCTGCAGAAACGATTCAGTTTATGATGGACGAACTGCCTGATTTTGATAAAAAACGTATCGATGACGTTATGGTAGGAAATGCCATGCCGGAAGCAGAACAAGGACTAAATGTTGGACGTTTGATCTCCTTAATGGGACTAAAAGTAGAAGATGTTCCTGGGGTTACTGTTAACCGTTATTGCGCATCCGGATTAGAAACTATCGGAATGGCAACTGCTAAAATCCAATCCGGAATGGCAGATTGTATTATCGCTGGTGGTGCAGAAAGTATGAGTTTTATTCCTATGGGAGGTTACAAACCAACTCCGGATTATAAAGTTGCTGCTGCAGGTCACGAAGATTATTACTGGGGAATGGGTTTAACTGCTGAAGCGGTGGCTAACCAATACAAAATCTCGAGGGAAGATCAGGATGAGTTTGCTTACAACTCTCACATGAAAGCGTTGAAAGCGCAGGCTGAGGGGAAATTCGACAAACAAATCGTTCCGATTACTGTTGATCAGACTTTCATTAATGAAAATGGCAAAAAAGAAACGAAGTCTTACGTTGTAAAACAAGACGAAGGTCCAAGAGCCGGAACTTCTGTTGCTGCCTTAGCAGGATTAAAACCTGTTTTTGCTGCTGACGGAAGTGTAACAGCAGGTAACTCATCACAAATGAGTGATGGTGCTGCTTTTGTTTTGATTATGAGCGAGGATATGGTAAAAGAATTAAATCTTGAGCCAATCGCCAGACTGGTAAACTTTGCGTCTTCTGGAGTGGAGCCAAGAATTATGGGTATCGGTCCTGTAAAAGCAATTCCGAAAGCGTTGAAACAAGCGGGTTTAGAATTGAAAGATATTGAGTTAATTGAGTTAAACGAAGCTTTCGCTTCTCAGTCTTTGGCTTTAATTCGTGAATTAGGTTTAAATCCTGATATCGTAAACGTAAACGGCGGCGCGATTGCTTTAGGGCATCCTCTGGGTTGTACAGGAGCTAAACTTTCTGTTCAGTTATTTGATGAGATGAAACGCAGAG
>NZ_JBDTTP010000015.1:0-67230 GCF_039930565.1 Flavobacterium sp.
AAAGTATCGACGTAGAACCAGGAACTACCATCCTGCAGGCTGCACGTATGATTGGCGGGGATTTAGTTCCGCCAGCCATGTGTTATTACTCAAAATTAAAAGGCAGCGGCGGAAAATGCCGTTGTTGTTTAGTGGAAGTTTCCAAAGGAAGTGAAGCAGATCCAAGACCAATGCCAAAATTAATGGCATCTTGCGTTACAGGCTGTATGGACGGAATGGAAGTGAACAGCAAATCTTCAGACAGAGTAACGGAAGCCCGTAAATCAGTAACGGAATTTTTATTGATCAATCACCCATTGGACTGCCCGGTTTGTGATCAGGCTGGTGAGTGTGATCTTCAAAATTTAAGTTTCGAACACGGAAATCCGAAATCACGTTTTATCGAAGAAAAAAGAACATTCGAACCAGAAGATATTGGTCCGCATATTCAATTACATATGAACCGTTGTATTTTATGTCAAAGATGTGTACAGGTTGCAGATCAATTAACAGACAACAGGGTTCACGGTGTATTAGATCGTGGAGATCACGCTAATATTTCAACAGGAATCTCAAAAGCTATCGATAATGAATTTTCAGGAAATATGATTGATGTTTGTCCTGTAGGGGCATTGACAGATAAAACTTTCCGTTTCAAATCGAGAGTTTGGTTCAACAAACCTTATAATGCACACAGAGAATGTACAACTCCTGGATGCTGTGGAAAAACAACTGTCTGGATGTTTGGTGGAGAAATTCAACGTGTGACCGGTCGTAAAGACGAGTACCATGAAGTAGAAGAATTCATTTGTAACTCTTGCCGTTTTGACCACAAAAATGTTAGTGACTGGACTATTGAAGGACCCAGAGAATTTGAAAAAGATTCTGTTATCAACCAAAATAACTACACTCAGAAATTAGAGAAAGTAGAAATCGCTACAGAAAAAAACATTCTTTTGGGCAGAGACGAAGACCGTAAAAAAATTAGTATGGCTGAAATTCCATTAAACACTAACAACCAAAATTCTTAAATATGGTAAATAGTGCGTTTATTATAGAAAAAAGTGTGGTGATTTTTGTGGTTTTTGCTATAACCATGATTATGGCGATGTACTCGACCTGGGCTGAGCGTAAAGTTGCGGCTTACCTGCAGGATCGTGTGGGTCCAAACCGTGCAGGCTGGGGAGGTTTATTACAGCCTCTTGCTGATGGTTTGAAATTATTTTCGAAAGAAGAATTTTTCCCTAATACGCCTAATAAATTTTTATTTGTTGTAGGCCCTGCCATTGCGATGAGTACGGCTTTAATGACAAGCGCTGTTATTCCGTGGGGAGACAGGTTGCATTTATTTGGAAGAGATATTTTATTACAGGCGACAGATATTAACATTGGATTATTATATTTTTTCGGAGTGGTTTCTGTTGGAGTTTACGGAATCATGATTGGTGGATGGGCTTCGAATAATAAATTCTCTTTGATGGGAGCTGTTCGTGCAGCTTCTCAAATGGTTTCTTATGAAGTTGCCATGGGATTATCAATGATTGCTTTGTTGATGATGACCGGAACTTTAAGCTTAAAAGAAATTTCACTACAACAGGCAGGAATGAACTGGAATATTTTTTACCAGCCCTTATCTTTCCTTATTTTCCTTATTTGCGCTTTTGCAGAAACCAACAGAACACCTTTTGATTTGGCAGAATGTGAGTCGGAATTAATTGGTGGTTACCATACGGAATATTCATCGATGAAAATGGGATTCTATTTATTTGCTGAATATGCGAATATGTTTATTTCGGCGACTATTATTTCGGTATTGTTTTTTGGAGGATATAATTATCCGGGAATGCAGTGGATGGTGGAGAATGTGGGTGTAAATACCGCTAACTTATTAGGAATTGCCGTGCTGTTTATAAAAATATGTTTCTTCATATTCTTTTATATGTGGGTTCGCTGGACGATTCCGAGATTTAGATATGACCAATTGATGCATTTGGGATGGAAAATTTTAATTCCGCTTTCGATTTTGAATATCATCGTTACCGGTGTTGTTATTTTGAGACACGATATTGCGGCTTATTTCGGATTTTAAAATTGTATTGAAAAAGTTAGTTACAATTAGTGACCATTTCATAAAACAAATAAAATGAGTAACGAATTAATGATTACTGAAGAATTCATAATTAGCAAAATATTGCTTATTCGAGGACAGAAAGTAATGACTGATTCTGAGTTAGCAATACTTTACGCAGTAGAAACTAAACAACTTAAAAGGCAGGTTCGTAGAAATACAGAGCGATTTCCTGAAGATTTTATGTTTGAATTGACTGATATTGAAAATGAAATTCTAAGGTGCCAATTTGGCACCTTAAAGCAAGGACCCTATTCAAAATATAAACCGATGGTATTTACTGAACAAGGAGTTGCAATGTTGTAAAGTGTTTTAAATAGTGCTATTGCTATAAAAGTTAATATTCAGATTATTCGTGTTTTTACAAAAATACGTCAAGAAATTTCGGAAACTCTGAATATGAAATTAGAAATCGAAGAGATAAAAAAGAAATATCGAATCAGAATAAAAATATTGAATGGTCTTTACTTATTTAGATGAGTTGATGGACAAACAAGACAATAAAATTGAAAGAACAAAAATTGGTTATAAAAAATAAAATTCATTAATACCAAAATGTCCTAGCCCTGATAGAAGCGGTATCCTTTTTTGGCTTTTTCTGCCAAAAAAGATACAAGCGGATAGCAGGATTAAGCTTCAAAATAAAAATTAAAAGAATGTCAATAGAAACTATATCATTATCGGGTAGAAAAAAGTTGGTCTCTAATAAGGAGATGACTTTTTTGGAGCGATTGTATCTTGTGGCGATTGTAAAAGGTTTACTTATTACGATTAAACACTTTTTCAGAAAAAAAGCTACTATTCATTATCCGGAACAGGTACGTGAAATGAGTCCGGTTTATCGTGGTCAGCATCAGTTGAAACGTGATGAGCAGGGTCGTGAAAACTGTACTGCTTGTGGATTGTGTGCTTTGTCATGCCCTGCAGAAGCCATCACGATGAAAGCTGCTGAGCGTAAAGCGGATGAAAAGCATTTGTACCGAGAAGAGAAATATGCTTCGATTTACGAAATCAATATGTTGCGTTGTATTTTTTGCGGACTTTGTGAAGAAGCCTGTCCAAAAGATGCCATTTATTTAACTACTTCGAAAGTATTGGTTCCTTCCAGCTACGAAAGAGAAGATTTTATTTTTGGAAAAGACAGATTAGTGATGCCTCTTGATGTGGCGATCAAAAACGCTCAACTTAACAACGCTAATTAAATGATACATATTCCTGATTTTGCACACGCAACTACAGTACAAATTATTTTTTGTTTCTTAGCGTTTATTACGGTTGCGACCGCATTTTTGACCATTTTTAGCAGAAACCCGATTCACAGTGCCATTTATTTGGTGATTTGTTTCTTTTCGATTGCCGGTCATTATTTATTACTGAATGCTCAGTTTTTGGCAGTCGTACATATTATAGTTTACTCGGGAGCAATTATGATCCTGTTCCTGTTTACGATTATGCTGATGAACCTGAACGAACGCCATCAGGTGCACAGACCGAGAATTACTCGTCTTGGCGCTATTGTTTCTTTCTGTTTGATTTGTATTGTTTTGATTGCAATATTTATCAACTCCAAACCAATTGTTGGAGAATACGATTCTACGGGAGAAGATTTCCAGTCGATAAAAGTATTGGGTAAAATATTATTGAACGAATATATGGTTCCGTTTGAATTTGCTTCAATCCTGCTTTTGGTAGCCATGATTGGAACTGTATTATTGTCTAAAAAAGAAAAATTAAATAAATAATGGGTAATATATTAAATCAAATAGGTATTGAAAACTACATCTTTTTAAGTGTTGTACTTTTCTGTATTGGTATTTTTGGTGTATTGTACAGACGAAATGCTATTATCGTTTTCATGTCTATCGAAATCATGCTGAATGCTGTTAACCTTTTATTTGTTGCTTTTTCAACTTATCATCAAGACGCGCAAGGACAAGTTTTTGTATTCTTCTCGATGGCAGTTGCTGCAGCAGAAGTTGCAGTTGGATTGGCTATTTTAGTTTCGATCTTTAGAAATTTAGGTTCGATTAGTATCGATAATTTAAAAAATTTAAAAGGATAAATGGAAATGGATACCAATTTAGCTTTAGTTTTAGTATTAGCTCCTTTTTTAGGATTTTTAATCAATGTTTTCTTTGGAAAAAGCTTAGGAAAAACAGTTTCGGGAATTATCGGAACGGCTTCTGTAGTGATTTCGTTTCTTGTAACAATTTTCTTTTTCAATCAGATTACCCAAACTGAAAAAGCCATTCAGATTACCTTATTTGACTGGATTCAGATCAGTAATCTTAAAATCAATCTTGGATTTTTATTAGATCAATTGTCTATTCTTTGGTTGCTTTTTGTAACGGGAATTGGATCTTTGATTCATATATATTCTATCAGTTACATGCACGATGATGAAAATATGCACAAGTTCTTTTCATATTTGAATTTGTTCGTCTTTTTCATGATTACCCTTGTAATTGGAAGCAACTTGTTGGTATTGTTTATAGGTTGGGAAGGTGTTGGACTTTGTTCGTACTTATTAATTGGTTTCTGGTATAAAAACCAGGACTATAATGATGCTGCGAAAAAAGCGTTTATCATGAACAGAATTGGAGATTTAGGTCTTTTGATTGGAATGTTCATTCTGGGTTCGATGTTTTCAACTTTGGATTATGCAACTTTACAAACGGCGATTACCGGAGCAACTGACTTAAATATTCCGCTGCTTTCATTAGCTGCGTTATGTTTGTTTATTGGTGCTTGTGGTAAATCGGCACAAATTCCATTATACACCTGGTTACCTGATGCGATGGCTGGACCAACTCCGGTTTCGGCATTAATACACGCGGCAACGATGGTTACTGCAGGTATTTTTATGGTAACGAGATTGAACTTTGTTTTTGATCTGGCTCCGGATGTTCAGACCATTATTGCAATTGTTGGAGGTATAACTTCATTGGTTGCCGCAACAATTGGTTTGGTTCAGACCGATATCAAAAAAGTATTGGCCTACTCTACCGTTTCTCAATTAGGTTTAATGTTTTTAGCATTGGGATTTGGCGCTTATGAAGTCGCTGTTTTTCACGTAATAACACATGCTTTCTTCAAGGCCTGTTTATTCTTAGGATCAGGTTCTGTAATTCACGGATTGCACGGAGAGCAGGATATGCGTAAAATGGGTGGTCTGCGCAAAGTAATGCCCATCACTTTCTGGACGATGCTGGTTTCATCATTAGCTATTTCAGGAGTTCCGTTTTTCTCTGGTTTTTTCTCTAAAGATGAAATTTTACTGACAGCTTTTCACAATAGTATTCCTTTATATGTTGTGGGTTCTATCGCATCAATAATGACTGCTTTTTATATGTTCCGATTAATGTTTCTTACTTTCTTTAAGGACTTTAGAGGGACAGAAGAACAAAAACATCATTTACATGAAAGTGACGGCTTGATTACTTTTCCGTTAATGATTTTAGCAATTTTGGCTACTTTTGGAGGTCTTATCAGTTTACCTGGAAATAGCTGGCTAAACGAATATTTATCTCCACTTTTCACGAAAGTGGCAGGCGAAGAACACCATTTAGGTACTACAGAATATATCCTGATGGGAGTTGCTGTACTTGGTGGATTAGTTGGTATTTTAATTGCTTACATCAAATACTTCAAACAGGATAATGTTCCAGAATCAGATGAAAACATAACCGGTCTGACTAAAGTTTTATACAACAAATATTATGTAGACGAAGCGTATGATGCCCTATTTGTTGCTCCAGTAAACTTCTTGTCAAAATTCTTTAGGGATTATATTGAAACAGGCTTATCAGCACTCGTTTTCGGATTAGGAAAAGTAACCAATGAAATAGGTTTTCAGGGTAAAAAATTACAGAATGGAAGTGTGGGAGTCTATCTTTTTGCTTTTGTTTTGGGTCTATGTGCCATTGTTTCCTATATATTTTTAGCTCAATAATTTTATAACTATGAACGTTTCCCTTATATTAATTATTCTTTTAATTGGTGCATTTGTCACTTATTTTGCCGGAGATAAACTGGCATCAAAAGTAGCTTTGTTCTTTAGTTTGGCCGCTTTGGGCTGTTCCGTTGTGTTGTTGAATCACTTTTTGGATGGCGAAAATATCAGTTTAATCAATGCCTGGATTACACAGCCTAAAATTTCATTTGCGCTAAATGCAGATGGATTGGCAATGGCGATGCTTTTATTAACGGTAGCGTTAACGCCTATTATTATATTTTCATCTTTCGGGAATGACTATAAAAATGCGAAAAGCTTTTATGCTTTAATTTTATTTATGGCTTTTGCAATGACAGGAACTTTTCTGGCGTCAGATGGTCTTTTATATTATATTTTTTGGGAATTGGCTCTTATTCCAATTTATTTTATTGCCCTTATTTGGGGGAATGGGGATGCTGAAGAGCGTAAAAAAGCAGTGATTAAATTCTTTATTTACACTTTTGCCGGGTCTTTATTCATGTTAGTATCGCTTATTTATTTGTACCAAAAGGCGGGAAGTTTCCTAATTGAAGATTTATATCAACTTGATTTATCTCAAACAGAGCAAATCTGGATATTCTTAGGTTTCTTTTTAGCGTATGCTATTAAAATTCCAATTATTCCTTTCCATACCTGGCAGGCAAATGTGTACCAAAAAGCACCCACTGTTGGCACAATGCTTTTATCCGGTATTATGCTAAAAATGGGATTGTACAGTGTTATTCGCTGGCAATTGCCAATTGCACCGCTTGCGGCAAAAGAATTAATGAATATTATTATTGCTTTAGGAATTGCCGGAGTAATTTATGGTTCAATCGTAGCCTTAAGACAAAAAGACCTAAAGAAATTATTGGCGTATTCATCATTAGCGCACGTTGGATTAATTGCTGCGGGAACATATACTTTAACTCTTGACGGATTACGCGGTGCTGTTTTACAAATGATTGCACACGGTTTTGTGGTAGTTGGATTATTCCTCGCTGCTGAAATTATTTTTAGAAGATTTCAAACCAGAAATATTTCTGAAATGGGCGGTATTCGTATCCAATCACCAAAGTTCGCTTCCATGTTTTTGATCCTGGTTTTGGCTTCGGTTGCGTTGCCGGGAACTTTTAACTTTGTAGGTGAGTTTACGGTTTTGTACAGTCTTTCTCAAATCAATATTTGGTTTGCTCTTTTGGGCGGAACAACCATTATTTTAGGGGCATATTATATGCTTAAAATGTTTCAGAATGTAATGTTGGGTGAAGCTAATACTAAAACTTTTGCTGATGTAACGCTTAATGAAGGAATTTCATTAGTAGTAATTATTACTATTTTAATTTTCTTCGGATTTTATCCAAAGCCAATTACAGACTTAATTTCTCCGAGTTTAGAAATTATTTTAAACGCTATCAACAAGAATTAATATTTTAAATAAAAATAAATTAGGGCGTCATTAGTTTGGATTTCCTAAATCAAAAAAACAAAAATGAATACATTAATAGCTATAACAGGATTGGGTATTTTCTGCCTATTGTTTGAAATTCTTAATTTAAGAAAGGCCATTGTTCCTGTAACCATTATTGGGTTATTGGGTGTTTTGGCGCTTAATTATTACGAATTCGGATCTACAGAAAGTTACTACTATAATATGATTACAGTTAGTAAATTCTCAACCGCATTTTCATCATTGTTTATTGTTTTAACTATTTTCCTTGTAGCATTAAGTCACAATTTCTATGAAAATCATCCAACCAAAATCTCCGATTTTGTTGCTATAAAAATATTTTTATTAGCTGGAGGAGTTGCCATGGTTTCTTTTGGAAACTTAGCAATGTTTTTCTTAGGTATCGAAATATTATCAATTTCCTTATATATTCTGGCAGCAAGCGAACGTTTGAATCTTAAAAGTAACGAAGCAGGAATGAAATACTTTTTGATGGGTTCCTTTGCATCAGGAATTATACTTTTTGGGATTTGTCTAATTTATGGAGCAATGGGAAGTTTTGATATCGTTGAAATTAGCGAATATTCCTTATCGGCCGAATTGCCAATCTGGTTCCCAATCGGAATGATTTTACTGACTATCGGGATGTTATTTAAAATTGCCGCAGTTCCTTTTCATTTTTGGGCCCCGGATGTTTATGAAGGATCTCCTGCTTTAACGACTGCTTTAATGAGCACTTTGGCAAAGGTGATAGCAATTGCAACACTTTTCAAATTAATTTCGGGTTTAAATTTAATTCCGTCTTTAGAAAATCAGGACCATCTATATACTTTCGAAAATATCATTGTAGTTATTTCCATTGCTTCTATGACCGTAGGAAACATCATGGCACTGCGTCAGGCAAATGTAAAACGTATGCTGGCTTTTTCAGGAATTTCTCATGCCGGTTTTATGTTGATGACATTATTAACTGTAGCAACATCCGCAGGTGTTTTGTTATATTACACTACAGCTTATGCATTAGCAGGAATTGCTGCATTCAGTGTTATTCTGTATGTGTGCAAAAACAATCAGAATCATGAAGATATCAGCAACTTTCATGGTTTAGGAAAAACAAATCCGTTATTGGCAGCTATCCTTACAGCTTCACTCTTATCAATGGCTGGTATTCCGATTTTCTCAGGGTTTTTTGCGAAATTATTTTTATTTAATCAAACAATTCAGGCGGGTTATATTGCTTTGGTAATTGTTGCTGTTGTTAATTCCATTATCAGTGTTGGATATTATTTCAAACTGATATTGGCCATGTATTCCAAAGAACCGAATCAGGAACGTACCGGAAAACCTTTTCTTATCTACGCTGTTGCCATCATTTCAATAGTTTTAAATATTGCTTTAGGTTTATTCCCGTCAATAGTTTTAGATTTATTGAATTAAAAAATTAAATCTTAATAAATACAAATCCATCAGATGTTATTTTGATGGATTTTTATTTTTAACTGAATCATTTTCAGATGAAAAAATCATGTTAAAAATGTTGAACAAAACTAAAGACTTCAAAAAAACTAACTATATTTGGATACAATTAAATGTATTAGAAATATGAACTTCAATTCGAAAAATCCATTTTTAAGCAACAAGCGTTTTTCATCAAATGCTGTTTCAAAAGCTGAAGAAGTGCATCAGACACAAATTATTGATTACAATCAGGAAATGACTGTATCAGGTACAATCAATAAAACAGCAATTTTATTTTTAATTTTATGCGGAGCTGCGATGGTAACGTGGTGGATGTTTTTTCAGCAAATGAACGTAATGCCAATAGCAATTGGCGGGGCTATTGTTGGACTTATTTTAGTCGTAATTTCTGCATTTAAACCGCAAGCGTCTCCTTACTTAGCTCCCGGTTATGCCTTATTTGAAGGATTGTTTATTGGAGGTATTTCTGCTATTTTTGAATTAAAATTTCCTGGAATTGTATTAAATGCTGTTGCTGCAACCTTAGTTACTTTTTTAGTTTGCCTTGGTTTGTATAAATTTAAAATCGTTAAAGTAACAGAGCAATTTAAATCTGTAGTTATTGCATCTACATTAGCAATTGCAACTTATTATTTAATTTCATGGGTAGTTTCTATGTTTACAAGCTGGCAACCTGTGCATTACGGAAATTCTATGATGAGTATAGGAATTAGTGTTTTTGTAATTATTATTGCAGCATTAAACCTGTTTTTAGATTTCGACCAAATTGAAAAAGGGGCAAAGGAAAGAATGCCAAAATTCATGGAATGGTATGGTGCTATGGGACTAATGGTAACTTTAGTTTGGTTGTATATTGAATTCCTAAGATTACTATCAAAATTATCAAGTAAAGATTAATTAAATTTTAAATAAATGAAAAAAACCTTTTGAAATTACTTCAGGAGGTTTTTTTATGCTGCTTTTTCAAAAGCTATAAAATGGGATAGTTGACCTTTCATGTTAAAGACGGGGACACCGTGAATAATACAATCATAGATTTCACCATTTTTTTTATAATTCAATATTGTCTTTTCAAAAGGAATTTGTTTTTCGATTGCTGTTCTGATTTCCTGCAGAACCAAAGCTGAAGTCATTGGTCCCTGAAAAATTTTTGGCAATTTCCCCAGAATCTCATTTTCTGTATAACCTGTCATCTTGGAAATGCCTTCAGATGCAAAAATTATTTTTTGCTCGCTATTTGTAATTACGACAACTTCGTTCATTAAACGTTGCTTAATATCAAGACCGATTTCATTCCATTTAAATTTTGTTGAAATACGTTTGATTTTTTTTATGTCCAAAGAAAATGTTTTTAATTCATTTATAGATTCATAATGAAAATCCCAACAAAGTAGCGGCACTGGGCTACTATTTAAATTTGAATCAAATTCGGAAAAAAACTCACTATAATAATTTACAGATTCCATAAGAATGATTTGTTCAAAGTTAATGAGAAATTTATAAACAAAACTTAAATTTTAGAATTTAACTCTTGTTTAATCTATCAAAAATCAAATTTCAACTGAACAACAACAGCTTTCTTCTCTTCCGTATTGAGGTTGTTTAAAGAAATCCCTAATAAACGAACAGAATCTTTCATCCGTTCCTGATACAATAATTCTTCTACCGTCTCAAGAATCAAACTTTTGTCTGAGATAAAATATGGTAGTGTTTTGCTTCTTGTTTGTTGTGTAAAATCGCTGTATTTAATTTTAAGCGTTACCGTTTTCCCGGATATATTGTGCTTCCTTAACCTTTTTTCTAGTGAAACTGCAATTTTTTCAAGCTGTTCCAACATGAAGATTTCGGATGTTAGATTAACATCAAAGGTATGCTCTGAAGCTACAGATTTTGTATTTCGGGAAGGTTTTACTTCACTGTTATGAATTCCCCTGACAACGTGAAAATAAAATTTGCCGGACTTTCCAAAATGCTTCTCTAAAAACTCTTCTGATTTTGTTTTTAAATCCGCTCCGGTAAAAATGCCCAATTGATACATTTTTTCGGTCGTTACTTTTCCAACTCCATAAAATTTCCGAATGGGCAATTCTTCTAAAAAAGGAATTACCTCATCCGGATTAACAGTTTTCTGACCATTTGGTTTATTATAATCACTCGCAATTTTGGCGACAAATTTATTTACCGAAATTCCGGCCGATGCAGTAATTCCAACTTCATTCAAAATTCGCAACCTGATTTCCTGAGCCAACAAAGAGGCACTCGGATTTCCTTTTTTATTTTGAGTTACATCAAGATAGGCTTCGTCAAGTGAAAGGGGTTCGACCATATCTGTATATTCATGGAAAATTTTATGAATCTTAGATGAAATTTCTTTGTAACGATCAAAACGAGGGCGAACGAAAATAATTTCCGGACAATATTTTTTTGCCAAAACGCCGCTAATGGCACTACGAACGCCAAACTTCCTGGCTTCATAACTTGCTGCCGCAACAACTCCCCTGTTTTCTGATCCGCCAACTGCTATAGCTTTACCCCGTAAAGCAGGATTATCCATTTGCTCTACCGAAGCATAAAAAGCATCCATATCAATATGGATTATTTTTCGATAAATTGGTGTTTCAGACATGATACAAATTTAGAGAAGAACAGATAAAAAGAGCTATCTAAATGGATCAATATCTTTTATAAAAATGAATTTTATTTTTATAAACCAGATCTCTAAAACCCGAAAAACTCATGGGTCAATATCATTTGTTTTCTTTTAAAGCTTTTTTCTTATAAAACTAAAACCATAACTGTCTTTTGTTCGTACATCATTAATAACCAAAACTTATCATATTATGAACAAAACAACTTTAAACAATCGTCTTGCTTCGTTTTTACTTTTAGGAACACTAGCACTGACTGCTTTTTCCTGCAATAATGACGATAATGATTTAGGAAATATGTCACCGGCAGCACCGGATGTAAATTTTACCGCATTAACAAACAGCAATAGTATTGTAAAGTATAATGCCAAAAATGTAGCAACACCTATTTCAACAACAGCCATTACAGGTTTGCCAAGCGGTGAGAAAATCGTAAGTATCGATTACAGACCTGCAACAGGGCAATTGTATGCATTAGGAACTTCGAGCCGTCTTTATTTTATTAACGAACAATCGGGCTTGGCAACGGCATTAGGAAGTACTTCTTTTACACCAGCCTTAAGCGGAACTACTGCTACTATAAATTTTAATCCTACCGTGGATAGAATTCGTTTGGTAACACCATCAGGGCAAAATCTGAGATTGCATCCTGAATTAGGGACTGTTGCAGCAACAGATGGTACAATAAATGGAGGAACAACTCCAAGCATCGGGGCAGTGGCTTACACCAATAGTGTTGCGGGTGCTACAACTACACAACTTTTTGATATTGATTTTGCGCAAGATAAATTATACCTTCAAAACCCACCAAATAATGGAACCATTGAGGAAGTAGGTCCTTTGACAGTTGATTTTGCAGGAGTTGGAAATTTCGATATTCTTCCTGATAACAGCGCTGCATTAGCTGTTACCTACAATAACAATATATCTAATTTATATACAGTTAATTTAACAACTGGAAAAGCAGAAAAATTAGGTGTTTTTGGATTAGCAGTTATTGGAATTGCATTTAAAACTAATCCTGTTGCCTACGCAGCTTCATCTGATAATAAATTATACCGTTTTGACCCGACTAATCCAACCATGAATTCTGTGAATTTTGTTGGTCTTTTGGACAGTGAAACTATAATTGGATTGGATTTTAGACCTGCAACGGGAACACTTTATGCAATAACAAACCAAAATAGGTTGTTGACTATAAACACTGCCAGCGGTCAAGTTACAGCAGTTGGTACGCCTTTGACAACTGCATTATCCGGAACCTCAATTGGGTTTGATTTTAATCCAATGGCAGATAGAATAAGACTAGTAACCAATACCGGGGAAAACTTAAGATTGCATCCCGATTTAGGTACTGTGGCGGGAACAGATACCACTTTAAGTCCAGGGACGCCAGCTGTTAGCGGTGCTGCTTATACCAATAACTTTGTAACTACAGCTACGACCAATTTATTTGTTATCGACTACACTACCAATATGCTTTACAACCAAACTCCACCTAATAATGGTACTTTAATTCCTGTAGGTGCTTTAGGAATAGATGTGGATGCTGAAAATGGTTTTGACATTGGAGGCAGTTCAAATACTGCTTTTGCTTTGTTTAAAGTAGGGGGAATGACATCCGTATACTCTGTGAATTTGACAACTGGAGCGGCTACAAAAATTAAGGATTTTAATATTTCAGCGACTGCTATGGCGGTTGGTTTAGGATTTTAAACTAAAGATTATTTTTTTAGTTAAAACCCAACCAGGATTTGAAAATCCTGGTTGGGTTTTTAATTTTACTACACGCCCAACATCTCCATCAATTCCAAAGCTCGTTTGGTGGATTTTACATTCTCAAAAGTCAATAAAAGTCGCAAGCCGTTTGGCGTTTGTTTTTCTTTCATTTGGCAAAGTGAGCTGTATTTTTGTACAAACTGCAACACCTTTCTGAACTTTGAAGACTGGTAATAATCAGACTGCTGATCCGAAACAAAATAACCAATCATTTTGCCTTTTTTCATCACCAGTTTTTCGATTCCGATGTTGGTTGCGATCCATTTGATACGAATGCTGTTCATAAGGGCATTGGCGCGCGGAGGCATCGGGCCGAAACGGTCGATCAATTTGTTTTGAAAGATGATCAATTCCTCTTCGTTTTTTACCGAGCCCAATTCGTTGTACAAACTCAAACGTTCCGTGACATTATTGATATATTCATCAGAAAATAATAATTCAAAGTCGGTATCGATTTGTAAATCTTTGACGTATTCCTTCGTTTCAATATCATTCTCTTCCGGATATAAATCTTTGAATTCATTTTCTTTTAATTCCTCGATGGCTTCGTTCATGATTTTTTGGTAGGTATCAAAACCAATTTCATTGATGAAACCGCTTTGTTCGCCGCCCAATAAATCTCCTGCACCACGAATCTCCAAATCTTTCATAGCAATGTTAAAACCACTTCCGAGTTCGCTGAATTGCTCCAAAGCCTGAATACGTTTTCTGGCATCTTCGGTCATGGAAGAATACGGCGGACAGATGAAATAACAGAACGCTTTTTTGTTGCTTCGACCAACACGTCCCCGCATTTGATGCAGATCTGATAGTCCGAAATTATTGGCATTATTGATAAAAATCGTGTTGGCATTTGGTACATCCAAACCGCTTTCAATAATGGTGGTGGCTACCAAAACATCAAAATCCCCGTTCATGAAAGCTAACATCAATTCTTCGAGTTTGGCTCCTTCCATTTGTCCATGACCAATTCCGACTCTCGCATTCGGAACCAAACGCTGAATCATACCAGCTACTTCTTTGATGTTTTCTATTCGGTTATTGATGAAGAAAACTTGTCCGTTTCGTTGAATTTCATACGAAATCGCATCACGAATAATTTCCTCGTTAAAACCTACCACATTTGTTTCAATAGGATAACGATTTGGCGGAGGCGTTGTTATTACAGACAAATCGCGCGCAGCCATTAATGAAAACTGAAGCGTTCTCGGAATTGGCGTTGCGGTTAAGGTCAGTGTATCGACATTAGCGGCAATCGTTTTTAATTTATCCTTTACGTTCACTCCAAACTTTTGTTCCTCATCAACAATCAATAAACCAAGGTCTTTAAAAACGACATTTTTATTGACCAATTGATGCGTTCCGATGACAATGTCGAGTTTTCCTTCGGCTAAATCTTTTAAAGTCTGTGCTTTTTGTTTGGCGGTTCTGAATCGGTTTAAATAACCGACAGAAACCGGCATATCTTTCAATCGTTCTGTAAAAGTTCGATAATGCTGATAAGCCAAAATCGTGGTCGGAACCAAAATCGCAACTTGTTTGCTATTGTCAACGGCCTTAAAAGCAGCACGAATGGCAACTTCTGTTTTTCCAAAACCAACGTCGCCACAAACCAAACGATCCATTGGGCGATCGCTTTCCATGTCGGCCTTTACTTCCTGTGTTGATTTGGTCTGATCCGGGGTATCTTCATAAATAAACGAGCTTTCTAATTCATTTTGAAGATAACTGTCAGGCGCAAACGCAAACCCTTTTTCCAATCTTCGTTTGGCATACAACTGAATCAAATTGAAGGCAATATGTTTTACGCGTGCTTTGGTTTTTTGTTTTAAAATCTTCCACGCGTTCGATCCTAATTTATAAATTTTAGGCGGTGTTCCGTCTTTTCCGTTGTATTTTGAAATTTTATGAAGCGAGTGAATGCTTACATACACAATATCATTATCAGCATAAACCAATTTGATAGCTTCCTGAGTTTTGCCTTCCACCTGAATTTTCTGCAAACCGCCAAACTTTCCAATTCCATGATCGATGTGTGTTACATAATCGCCCACCGAAAGTGAGGTCAATTCTTTAAGCGTAATGTTTTGCTTTTTAGAATAGCCGTTTTTAATGTTGAATTTATGATAACGCTCAAAAATCTGGTGATCTGTATAGGCCGTTATTTGATTTTCTTCGTCAATAAAACCTTGGTACAAGGGCAACACAACGGTGTGATATTGCTTGCGGATGTTTTCTGAATTGGCTTCGTCCAAACTTTCAAAAATATCATGAAACCGTTTGGCCTGAGCATCATTCGAACAAAACAGATAATTTTTATAGCCGTTAAAATGATTCTCACTTAGATTATTCAGCAACAAATCAAACTGTTTATTGAAGGATGGCTGCGGCTGAAAATGAAATTCGAATTTTTTAGTGGTTTTGAAAATTGATTTTGAAGCCAATTCTACTATCGAAAAATTTAAAGCTCTTTTGATAAACGAACTCTGATTTAAAAATAATTGTTCCGGAGTAGCGTGTTTTATTTCTCCCGAAAGTTTCTCAAAAGCTTCTTCGGCCCTTGCAAATTGTTTGTCTAACTGACTAAAAAGTCCTTCGGTATTCTGAATAAAAATAACGGTCTTTTCGGCAATATAATCTAAAAAGCTTTCACGGTTTTCCTGAAAAATTTTGTTTTCGACATTCGGAATAATGGTAATTTTTTTATGTGTTACTAACGATAATTGAGTTTCAACATCAAAGCTTCTGATACTATCTACTTCATTTCCAAAGAATTCAATTCTATAGGGATGATCATTTGAAAAAGAAAACACATCAACTATTCCTCCACGAACCGAAAATTCTCCAGGTTCTGTAATAAAATCTACTCTTTTAAATTCATATTCGAATAAAACTTCGTTAATAAAATCAATCGAAATTTTATCGTTGACAGCGACTTTTAAAGTGTTATTATCAAGTTGCTGACGTGTAACGACTTTTTCAAAAAGCGCTTCAGGATAGGTGACAATTATGGCTGGTTTTTTACGGGAATTAATCCTGTTTAATACCTCAGCACGAAGCAAAACATTGGCATTATCTGTTTCATCAACCTGATAAGGACGACGAAATGAAGCAGGATAAAACAGAACATCCTGCTCACCGATCATTTGTTCGAGGTCATTCAAATAATAAGCAGCTTCTTCCTTGTTATCTAAGACAACTAAAAAAGGCAATTCGGTTTTTTTGAAAACAGCACGAATTATAAACGAAACTGCTGAACCCAATAATCCGCTAAGATGCATTTTTACCTGATTCTGATCTAGTAATTGTGTGGCAATCTGCTGTGTTTTAGGCAGATTGTCATACGTAGTATATAAGGCGTTTTTACTCAATTTTTGTTAAATTTTGATCTATATTTCGTGCCGGAACCGGCGCTAAGGCTGCATTTGGGATTGCACGTGTTGTATCTAACATTCTGAGAAAATCTTCTTCTCCCTGCTCTTTTGGAATTTTACTTTTCTCGATAATTTTGTCCATTTGTCTTTGTAAAGAAACCAATTCTTTATTTATTTCGCCAATCAAAAAGGTTACTTTTTCATCCGGGATTCTATCTAAGTGAATAAACAAATCCATCATTTTTACTTTAGTAATTAAAATTGAGATTCGGCTTTTTATATTTGGCTGATTGAATTGTGCCGGAATATTATTATTTAATGCCACTGCCTTTTTAGCAATTGCTAAAGATTTTTTTTGAAAAGCACCAATTGTTTTTCTCGGTTTTCCGCCCAGTTCTTTTAAAAAATCCCCCCATTCCTTCCAATCCTTGACATTTTTTTCTGAAATTTCATTAATAGGCTCATCAATAAACGACCATCCTTTATTTATATTATTAAAAATGATTTCTTTCTTTTTAGCTTCTTTAATATTTTCTGCAAGGCGTTTTTCATTTTGATCCTGACATGAATTCAGCACAAAAATTAAAAGTAGAAAAAGAGATGTTTTGTATTTCATCAGGTACAACATTAAGCTACAAAGTTACAAGTAAATTTACAATTATGAATTTTGATTTACAATGATTTTATGGGGATCCTAGAAAATTTTTTGAAAACGAATTAGACAAAAAAAATATTATTTGTTGTTAAATTCATAATTTAACATTCTTAAAAGTATGATTATTTACGAATACATTATATTTGTTCTTTAAATATATTCAAATGACTCCAAAAATATTAATCATTGGCGCTTGTGGTCAAATTGGGACAGAACTGACACAGAAACTGCGTAAGCTGTACGGAACAGAAAATGTTATTGCTTCTGACATTCGAAAATTAAATACTGATGTGGTGAATTCAGGTCCGTTTGAAGTGGTCAATGCATTAGATTTTAACCAAATTGAGCATCTTGTTGAAATACACCAAATTACAGATGTCTATTTAATGGCCGCACTTTTATCGGCTACAGCAGAAAAAAATCCTGCCTTTGCCTGGGATCTGAATATGAATTCTTTATTCCACGTTTTGAATCTGGCAAAAGCAAAAAAAATAAAAAAGATTTTCTGGCCATCGAGTATCGCTGTTTTTGGACCTACAACTCCCAAAGAAAATACACCGCAATACACCATTATGGAACCTTCGACCGTTTACGGAATCAGTAAACAAGCGGGAGAAAGATGGTGTGAATATTACCATAACATTTACGGAGTTGACGTTCGCAGTATCCGTTATCCAGGCCTAATCAGCTGGTCGACTCCTCCTGGTGGCGGAACCACAGATTATGCTGTTGACATTTTTCATAAGGCTATTGCCGATAAAAAATACGAGTGCTTTTTATCATCAGAAACTAAAATGCCGATGATGTATATGGATGATGCGATTGATGCTACAATCAACATCATGAAAGCTCCAACTGAACAAATCAAAATTCACTCTTCGTATAACTTAGCTGCAATGAGTTTTACGCCAACCGAAATTGCAGCCGAAATCAAAAAGCATATTCCGGAATTTGAAATTACTTACAATCCTGATTTCCGTCAGAAAATTGCGGACAGCTGGCCTGCCAGCATTGACGATGCTGATGCCAGAAAAGACTGGGGATGGCAACATACTTTTAATTTGGAATCGATGACGAAGGATATGCTGGAGCATTTGGGCTAAAACAAAATTTATTAAACACAAAAAGGTCCCGTTTAGAATGTAAACGGGACCTTTTTATTACTTTAAATAAGGGTTATTTCACTTCAAAAACATTATTTCCAGCTTTTACATCAGCCATTAAACCGCTTGAATCAATTGTGATTTTTTTAATCGCTGATTTGTTTTTATCAATTGTAAAACTATAATTTGACTGTGCCCAGGCCCAATCTTGCAAAACAGTTCTTTTTGTGTCTGGATTAGGATTTGGTTTGATAAAATTCATCATTCGCAAAGGAATGTAAAAACTTTCAGAAGTCCCGTCCGTATATTCAACAGTCAAATCAATTGGCATTGGCATTCTGCCGAGTCTTTCTAAAGCGACACTTGTTTTACCATTATTATCAGCAACATCTTTAATTCCGTAATCAATTGTGTTTGCTGTTTGAGCCCAATCAGTCAGATACCAATCCAATTCAGCACCTGAAACTCTTTCAGCCGATCTTTTAATATCGTTGGGTGTTGGGTGTTTGAATTTGAAATCGTTAAAATATCTTTTTAAAGTCGCATCTGTATTTTCTTTTCCAATCACATATTCCAACTGTGATAAAAAGATACTTCCTTTTATATAAGATGAAATACTATACGGTCTGTTTTCGTCGTAACGATCACCATGCGTTGTTTGTGGCTGTTCTTTTCCCGAATTTACCAAACTGAAGTAAGCTGCATAATTTCCTTTAAAAGGATTCACTGCTTTTTTATCGCCCTTTAATTCATTCAAAGCAATGTCTTCGATGTACGTTGTAAAACCTTCATCCATCCACGGATGTTTGGATTCATTTGAAGCCAGAATATGCTGAAACCAGGAATGACCCAATTCGTGTGTTGCTGTTCCCAAGACACCTTCTAAAGTCCCATTTCCTAAGATTAACGTGCACATTGCATATTCCATTCCGCCATCTCCACCCTGAATAAAAGAATATTGTTTATACGGATATTGACCTACTTTCTGGTTGTAAAAATCCATTACTTTAACCATTAAAGGCTGTAATTGCTTCCAGTTTTCTGTGGTTTTAGGATTGTTTTTGTAGAAGAAATGCAAATCTACATCGTTTGGCCCTTTTACAATATCATGTGTGTATTCCTTGTCAGCAGCCCAGGTAAAATCATGGACATTTGGCGCAATAAAATGCCATGTCAAAGTTTTTGCTTTCTTTGGATAAGTAACTGTTACACCTTTATCTTCATAACCATGACCAATTTCATTTTTATCCTGTAAATATCCTGAACCTCCAATGGTGTAGTCTTTATCAATAGTAATTTTTACATCAAAATTACCCCAAACCCCGTGAAATTCTCTTGCAATGTAGGGATCTGCATGCCAGCCTTCAAAATCAAATTCGGCTAATTTTGGATACCATTGCGACATTGATAATGCTACGCCTTCAGAATTATTTCTTCCCGAACGACGAATCTGAACCGGAACCTGTCCGTCAAAATCTAAGCTAAAAGTCGATTTAGAATTCGGTAAAATTGGTTTTGACAAAGTTACTTCTAAAATAGTCCCGGAAGTTCTGGTTTGAGCCGTTACGCCATCCTGTTTGAAATTGGTGATTTTTAAAAAACCGATTTCATTTGGTTTCAAAGTTTCAATTCGGCTTTGTTTTATTTCTTTACCATCAGCACCTTTTACCTTATTAACCATTCTTCCGTCAGGATCTTTTATAAAATGAAGACGCGCATCCATTTCACTTCCAGGTTGGAAAGCATTAAAAAATAAGTGATAATATACTTTTTTTAAAGTATCAGAAGAGTTGTTGGAGTAAACCAATTCTTGTTTTCCTTTGTACTGATAGCTTTTTATGTCCATTGATACTTCCATTTTATAATCAGCATGCTGTTGCCAATAAGAAGTGTTTTGAGAAAAGGAAATCTGTAAACCAAAGCCAAAAAAAGAAAGCAGGATAATTTTTTTCATTTGAATTACTGCGGTATTAAAAAATTACAAGTTTACAAAAGAGGCTCTTGTAAACTTGTAATTAAATTATTTAAAATTTATGTTTTACTTAGACATTTTTTCAGCCATCAATAAAGCATTGTAAGCATTTACCATTTTGGCTGTTCGGGAAGATTCAGCAGACGAAACCGCAACAGGTTCCTGATCCGGATTTGGATTGTCTCCCAAAACTACACTTGAAGGAAGCATTACTCCTGAATCCATCAAAATTTGTTTTACTTGTTTTGCCTTTAATTTTGGATAATAAGAACGAATCAATGTAGCTACTCCAGCTGCATTTGGGGATGCCATTGAAGTTCCCTGGAGATATTTATATTTATTATTTGGAACAGTTGCATAAATTTCCTCTCCCGGAGCAAAAACATCTACGTTTAATTTTCCGAAGTTGGAGAATTGAGCCACAACATTTTTTCCGTAAGATTTGTTAATCGCGCCAATTGTAATTAGGTTATCTGCAAATTCATTAATATTGTCTTCAGAATCATTAGGATAATTAATGTTCTTTGCATCATCAATATTGTAACCATCATTTCCTGCTGCATGAACAATTAAAACATCTTTTTTAGCCGCATATTTAATAGCTTCATATACCCATTTTCTTTGAGGCGAAAAACTTTTACCAAAACTTCCGTTAATTACTTTTGCTCCATTATCGACCGCATAACGAATTGCAAGAGCGATATCTTTATCATATTCATCTCCGTCTGGCACTGCTCTGACAGCCAAAATTTCAACGTTATTGGCAACTCCGTCTCCACCTAAGTTATTGTTGCGAACCTGAGCTATAATTCCGGCAACGTGAGTTCCGTGTAATGCTTTTTCTTTGTCCGGTCCAAAAACAATATTATTACCATATTTTGTGCTTTTAATATCGTCTGCATTATCACCTAAAACTTTTCTTCCGTCAAAATCTTTATTCAGGGTAAAATTTAATTCGCCGTAAACATGTTCTCTGTAATCTTCTAATTCAACACTTGGATCAAAATTTGGTCCGCCGTTGGTAAAGATTTGTGTCATAATCATTTTACTTCTGCTAACTTTCGGATCAGCAGATGTAATACCTGAAACATCTTTAAGTGTATATTTTTCTTTATTTAATGCCGTTTTTAAGGTGTTGTGTACATCTAATAAAAAATCTACTTGTTCCTTCTCTTTTAGTGCCTTCTCGTACTTTTCTGTATATTGGGCCAAAGCACTTTTATATTGTTGGGAACCATCATCTCCTTTTTTAACAATGCGGGTCATTTCAAGGTTTTCATTAACAATATTTCCCAGAAAATTCCATCCATGAATATCATCAACATAACCATTTTTGTCATCATCGATTCCGTTTCCTGCAACTTCCTTTGGATTTGTCCAGATCATTCCTTTCAAATCTTCGTGTTCGATATCAACACCAGAATCTACAATTCCGACAATTACTCTTTTACCGGTTTTGCCTTGTAATAATTCGGCATAAGCCTTATCTACACTCATTCCGGGAATAGAGTCTTTTATTAAGTCCAAATGACTCCATCTTTTTAATTCATTTTCTTTAAGAGGTGCTTTTTTAACTACCGATATAGGCGCTTTTATAAATTCTTTTGAAGTTGAAACTTGCGCCTGCATAGTTGCGCCACATCCTGCTAAAACAAGTAATGCAAAAGCAGATAAATTGAGAGGTTTTATAGGAATCATGTATAATTTAATAGATGTTGAAAATAATTCGACTAAATTATACTTTTTTGTTATAAAAAACTAACCGTTAACACTGTGTTATGATTTTTATATTTCAAAATTTTATCACCTAACAATATTTAAAAATTATTCTAAGTAATTTATCTATTGGAACACAACATTATTAAGTAAGAAAATGACGTATTATTTGTATTATTGCAAACTCAAACAATTATTGAATTTATGAAAACAAAACTACTTTTGATGCTATTACTGGCAAATTTTTCTATTTATGCACAATACACAAACATCCCAGATGTTAATTTTGAAAAACAATTAATTTCTTTAGGGATCGATACGGGAACTCCAGATGGACAAGTATTAACTTCAAGCATATCGAGCCTATCTACATTGGATGTTAACAATAGCTCAATTGCTGATTTGACAGGAATAGAAAATTTTACTGCTCTTGAAAATTTATACGCTAGAAAAAATCAATTATCAATTGCTGATTTTTCATCAAATGTTTTACTAAAATATCTAGATTGTAGTAGAAATCAATTAACAAGTTTAAATGTTTCAAAAAATACCAAATTAATTGGTCTAAATATTGGTTTTAATACCTTAACAGAAATAGATCTAAAATCAAATGTTCTTTTGGAAGGGATTGATTTTCAGACAAACGCATTAACAAACGTAGATCTTACAAAAAACACAAAATTGACTAATATAAATGCGTTAGTAAATCAGTTAACAGACTTAGAATTATCTGCAAACACACTTTTATCCAGTTTATCAGTTAGTTCGAATAAATTAACTTCTTTAGATATTAACAATAATATTGAATTGACATATTTAAATTGTGGTAATAATCTATTAACAGGAATAAATGTTTCAAAAAACATAAATTTGATCGATTTTTATTGTCATAACAATCAAATAACAAATCTGGAAATTAAAAAAAATATTCTTCTAAAAGGCTTTATGTGCAATGGTAATAAACTTTCTAGTATTGATGTCTCAAACAACCCAGAACTAGAAATGTTTGACTGTTTAGAAAACCAACTAACTAGTCTTGATATCTCTAAAAATCCAAAAATAACAGAATTGGCTTGTGAAGAAAATCAGTTAACGTACCTAAATTTAAAAAACGGAAACAACCTAAATTTAGATCTTACCTATTCAAACTTTTCAAAAAATCCAAATTTAACTTGCATTGAAGTTGACGATATTGCTTATTCTAATGCCAACTGGACAAACATAAAAGATGCTACAGCAACATATGCGTCAGCATGCACTAAATTAGGTCTTGAAGATTTATTATTCGATAAAATAGCACTCTATCCAAATCCTACTAAAGATGAAGTTACTATTACTAATATTGCATTAGAAAAAGCAACAGTCTACAATGCATTAGGACAATTGGTGAAATCTTTTACATTAAACTCAAACAATATAAATAACACCATCAGTTTATCCGGTTTGCCAAAAGGAATATATTATGTATATTTAATCAATCAGGAAACCGCTTCTGTTAAAAAAGTTATAATGGAATAATTACAATTCTATTGTAATTAAAAATCCCATTTTCAAAATAATGAAAATGGGATTTTTTTTATGCTTTCAAATTTATCTAAAGAATTTGTTCGCAAGTAAAAACTTCTTTTAACCTAACCCCCTTCTCTGTATTTTCTAACGTTATAATTTGATTATGCGCATCATGTTCCAGAAACAGATAATAATTATTTGTCGCAGCAGCATTTAAAAATTTCTCTTTTTCATCTAATGCTAAAAGTGGTCTTGTATCATAACCCATAATATACGGCAAGGGAATATGTCCTGCAGTGGCCAATAAATCAGCACAAAAAACAATCGTTTTATCCTTATACTGAATGTGCGGAATCATTTGTTTTTCGGTATGGCCGTCGGCAAAGAAAATTCCGAAACCTAGTTCCGACTGTGGTAAAAAATCACTTCCGGGTCTTTTTATGAAATTCAGCTGACCACTTTCCTGCATTGGTAAAATATTCTCTGATAAAAAAGAAGCTTTTTCACGGGCGTTTGGCTTTATCGCCCATTCCCAATGGTTATCATTTGTCCAGAATTTAGCATTTTTAAACGCTGGTTCATACCCGGTTTTATCTGCATTCCATTGCACACTTCCACCACAATGATCAAAATGTAAATGGGTCATAAAAACATCGGTAATATCATCTCTGTGAAAACCATATTTCGCCAGAGAATCATCCAGCGAATGCGTTCCCCAAAGCGAATAATACCCAAAAAACTTTTCAGATTGTTTGTTTCCCATTCCCGTATCAATCAAAATCAGGCGTTTTCCATCTTCAATAAGTAAACAACGTGCGGCAATATCAATTAAGTTATTGTTATCGGCAGGATTCGTTTTATTCCAGATTGTTTTGGGCACAACTCCAAACATCGCACCTCCGTCTAATTTAAAGTTTCCTGATTCTATAGGATAAAGTTTCATTTTTTTGTATTTAATTCAGAATAAGATGCAATTTAGTCCTTTAGTTTTATTTACTACGCTTATTTGCGTATTTTAGAAGTGCTTTATTATTTTTAATATTGTCAGATAAATCAAGGCAAATGAAAAAAAGAATTGGCATTGTGGAGGACAACCGTGATTTACGAGAAGCATTGGCAATGATGATTCAGTTTACGGAACAATATGAACTTGCTGGCACTTTTGAAAATGCAGAAACTGCAATAGAAGTTGTGCCGACAATAGCAATCGATGCTTTATTGATGGACGTAAATTTGCCTGGATATAACGGTTATGAATGCGTTTCGATTTTAAAAGCTAAAAAACCCAGCCTTTTTTTTATCATGTGCACTTCCTACGAAGACGATGAGATTATTTTTAAAAGTTTAAAGGCTGGTGCCAGCGGATATATTTTAAAAACTGAAGGTCCAACAAAAATTATTGATGCCCTGAACGATTTATTTGATGGCGGAAGTCCGATGAGCAGCAGCATTGCGAGAAAAGTAGTTGGGAGTTTTTCGAAATTGGACACTATTGATGAAGGTGTACAATTATTAACACCTCGCGAGAACGAAATTTTAGAATTACTGGCTACCGGAAAAATGAACAAAGAAGTTGCAGACAACCTTCAGATAAGCGGAGGAACGGTTCGAAAACACATTCAGCATATTTATGAAAAACTCCAGGTTAACACCAGGGTTGAAGCGGTAAACTTGTATCTAAAAAGATAATTAAAAAAAAGGAAGATGAAGTTATATTATTTCTTATTTTTTCTGTTTTCAGCTGTTCTTGTTTTTTCCCAGGAAACAATTTCAGATAAAAAAAAAGCGTTTGATAAATGCACAACCAGCAGTTGTAAAATAACTAATTCGATAGCTGTATCAGAACAATATCTGGAACTGGATCAAATTGAAGAAGCGCAAAAATGGCTGAACTATTCTAAAAAAATGTTATTAAAGTATCCAGACGATATGCAGCAATATTGTGTCAATAGTTTACAGTCGGAGCTTTTTTATTATTCTGGATTGTATCAATTTGGTTTACATGAAGCTCAAAAAGCAATAAAATTAGCCAGGAAGTCCAAGGACAGTTTACACCTTTCCAATGCTTTTCTAATTGAAGGAATTAATTGGTTCGAAATGGGTAAAATCGCGAATTCGGAAGATTCCTATCATAAAGCAAAGAAATATTTTCCTTTAAAATCTAATAGCAATTACAAAAGATATCAAATAAACAAGGAATACATTTATAATGATATTGCTCAATTAAAAATAAAAACCAGACAATTGGATTCGGCTTATTTTTATAATAAAAAAGCATATGGTTTTGCTAAAAATTTAAAAGACCAGAGATGTATTGCTAACATTGAACGTACTTTTGGAGATCTTTTTTTAAAACAAAACAAAAAAGATTCAGCTGATTTTTATTTCAAAAAAAGCATCAAAACATCTTTAGATTCCGCAATTTATGACACTGCCTTATTAGGTTTTGGAAGCTTAATTGAATCCAGTTCCGAAGAATCTCAAACAGTTCGTTATTATTTTGAGAAAGGACAGGAAATAATAAAACAACACAATGTAAATCCTTCTTTTCAAAAACTTTTCTATGAGCAGTCATTATCTAAATTTCAATCTCTTAGTGATAAAAATTTAGTATTGTCAACGCAGGGAAAGCTATTAGAAATTGAAAAAAACACGAATCAAAACGGAAATCTTTACATTCAAAAAATCACAGACCAATATATTAATAGTGAAAACAAATTACTCTTATCTAAAATCAATCAATTAGATAAAGAAAAAAATATAAAAATCCTGCAGCTTCTTGCCACGATTTTTTTCGGATTAATTTTAATGCTTATCATTATTATTATCAGAAGAAAGAACAAATTACAGAAGAAAATTTTAGATCAAAAAAATGAGATCAGCAAAGACCTTCATGATGATATTGGCAGTGAATTAAGCAGTATTTTAATCAATGCCAATTTATTAAAGAATTACGATCCTAATGACAAGCAAAAAATACTCATTGACAAAATCAGCAATACCAGTTCTGAAATTTCACAACGTCTTAATGCCTTTATCTGGTCCCTGAATGCTGACAATAATAACGTTCGGAATTTTACAGAATACGTAAAACAATATGCCTATAAATTTTTTGAGGGAACTGAAACCAAGTTACTTTTTTCGGATGATATTGAGAGTATTTCGAACCGAATCCTAAACGGAAATTCCCGAAAAAATCTATTTTTTTCTATAAAGGAAGCTCTAAATAATACGGTTAAACATGCAGATGCTGCTAAAGTAATTATTACCATTTCTTCAATTGACAAAAAAGGGCTTCTCATTACTATTAAGGATAATGGAAAAGGCATGCAGGAAGGCAATAAATTTGGTAATGGATTAGTCAATATTAAAAAAAGAATAGCCCTCTTAAAAGGGAATGTAAAAATTCAATCCGGTAATGGATTGAAAATCAGTATTGAGATTCCTTTTTAACATTCATTAAATAGCATAAAAATTAAGTACGCCATTGAGCGTATTTTTTTTTGGATCCAAATATGCACATCTTCTAAAAACAGTTATTTATTTAACTTTTACTTCATTATTTAATAAAAATATCACTTTACCTATACTCTCAATTGCGTATTGTAGGATATTTCATTTTAAATCAATTTTACATCATAAAATAAGATAAATATCTGATTTCAAAACAATTAAAATTACAACACATTATGCAAAACTTAAAAATAAGACTCTCAATTTTTTTATTAATACTTATAACTTCATGTTCAAAAGATGATGGTGATTCTGATTCAGGAATTGACAGTTCCAATACAGTTTTTGTAGTTGGCCGTGAAGCCAAAGGAGATTTTCTTGTGCCTGTAATTTGGAAGAATGGAGAAAAAAGCTTCTTGCCTGCCATTGCAGACACAGATATTGACGATTTAAAAGTGGCGGTAGAAAACAATGATTTATATGTAGTAGGAGTTGAAACAAATTCAAACAATAAAATGAGTATTGTTTTATGGAAAAATGGTGTACAATCGAGATTTTCGGAAGCTGCTAATTTTGTCGAAATCAAACAAATAATTGTGGATAATGGAAGTGTATATGTACTAGGAGAAGAAAGATTGGCTGGAGGGGAAGACAAATACAGGTATTGGAAAAATGGTACTGCTACTACAATCATTAACTCTAGTGTAACAGTTGATGATGATTTTGAACAAAACGATGTTTCAAAAATGGTAGTTGTCAATAACGATGTTTATTGTATAGGATTTGAATGGAATGCTTCTGGAACAATACTAACTGGAAAATATTGGAAAAATGCAATTCCAACAGCTGTATCAGTTTTTAAAGATAAAATTTTTGATTTTTTGCAAGACATTCAGGTCAATGGAAATGAGGTCTCAATACTATTTAATCAACTAAATACAGCAACATTTGCTCAGGAAACAAAATTGTGGAAAAACAATGTTGTTAGTGTTTTGGGTAGTGGATCAAGTGATTTTTTTGCTGCCGGGATGGTTATAAAAGAGGGGGTTGAACATGTTTTAATTGAAGAAAAAATATCAGACACAAAAACAAAGCTATTGTATTTAAAAGACCGAGTAAAAACTGAAATTACCGATGGTAGTTCTGAAGTAACAAGAAGTTTTTTGAATGTAGATGGTAGTAATGTTTGTGTGGCTTATTACACGGATTTTATATTTACCTATACAACTAAATACTGGTTGAATGGTACAACTAAAACTTTAAACGGATTTGATAAAGAACCATTTGATGCTTTTTTCCTTTCAGGAACGGATGTTTATATGACATCTAGCGAGAGTAATAAGCCACAATTTTGGGTAAACGGAACACAAACTGAATTGCCATTCGATGCTAGTAAAAATTTTACAGTTGCAAATGATGTTTTTGTTACTAAATAAGAATACTATGAAAAAAATTACCTTTTTAATATTGTTTTTTACGGCTACTTTTTTAGCACATTCGCAAAATTTAATTCTTAATCCAAGTGCTGAAGAGCCTGCAATAAATGGCGAAATACCACATTGGACAGAAACCATTGGTAGCTCCTGGGTTGCTACAAATGATGCGGCTCTTTTCAATTTTGAAGCCAATACGGTTCCTAATGGGGATTCTTGGTTTTGGGCGGGTAATAATGTTCAAAATGTAGGCGGATTAAATGTAAGTGAAATAGAGCAGATTATTAATATAACTTCCGATGCTTCGGCAATTGATCTTGGAACTAAAAATTATTTTTTTAGTGGTTATACAAGATCATTTGAACAAGGATTAAACGATGAGTCTAATATTTTTATTGAGTATCTGGATGTAAATAATGTTATTCTAAACACGTTTACTTTTGGACCTTTTAGTACCAGTTCTTCTTGGATTAATGTGACTGGAATATTATTAGCTCCGATTAATGCCCGAAAAATCAGAATAAAACTACATACAATCCTCCGAAGCGGAAGCGATAATGATGGCTGTTATGACGATTTATATTTAGGAAGTGTGCCACTTCTGAGGATTTCTAAAAACAAACATAACGAATCAGATATTGTTATTTTTCCAAATCCATCCACAGGAATTTTCAATATCCAAACTACCAAATATATTGAAAATGTTTCCCTAAAAGTTTTTGATTTAAATGGGCGAATGATTCATCAAACTAAACCAGAAAATTTAGAAAATAAAATATTGGATTTAACGAATTTACAAAATGGTACATATATCCTGGATATTGAAAATGAAGACTATAATTATTCTCAAAAAATCATAAAACAATAATTATGAAAAAAGCATTACTCACAAAAATATTTTTATTCCTTGCAATTGGAGGAATGTATGCACAAGTTGGCGATATTGATTTAAACTTTAATGCAACAATTGGAGTAGGAGCAAATCTTAATGTTACTTCATTGGCAGTTCAGACAGACGGAAAAATTATAATTGTAGGAGAGTTTACAAATTATGCTTATACTCCAAAAAACCGTATCGCACGATTAAATCCCGATGGAACTCTTGATTACTCTTTTGATATAGGAACGGGAGCAAATGACAGAATTTCTGCTGTAACAGTATTGCCAAATGGTAAAATTATGATCATAGGGAATTTTACTTCTTATAATGGTATTGCCATAAATCGTATTGCTAGATTGAATACTGATGGAACACTCGATACAACTTTTATAGCAGGAACAGGTTTTAATGGTTATAGTTGCCTTGCTATTCAAACAGACGGAAAAATTTTAATTGGAGGATATTTTACTTCTTATAATGATGTTGCAACAAAGCACATCGTAAGACTAAATACTAACGGAAGTTTAGACAATACATTTGATCCGGGAGTTGGACCTACTAGTACGGTTAGAGAAATAGTAATTAAAACCGACGGAAAAATTGTGATTATAGGTGCTTTTTTGTCCTATGCCGGAATTTCAAGAAACGGTATAGCACAACTTAATGCTGATGGAACCCTTGACACTACTTTTTTTCCAGGAAATGGAGCGGTTGGTATTGAATCTATTGCATTGCAAAACGACGGTAAAGTTTTAATTGGAGGATACTTTGCCGCTTATAATTTTACTTCAAAAAATGGTGTTGTAAGGCTGAATCTTGATGGAACTATAGATAATACTTTCAATCTTGGAGGGGGACCTGATTTTTCAGTAAAGGAAATAGTAATACAATCGGATGCAAAAATTCTAATCGGAGGACAATTTACCTCCTATGATGGTATCTCAAGAAATAGGATTGCTAGACTGAATGCTGACGGATCGCTGGATGTTAATTTTGATACAGCAATTGGTGCGAATGAAACAGTCTCTTCTATTGCTTTACAAGCAGACGGAAAAATTTTAACAGCAGGGGATTTTACTTCTTATAATGATACTTTAAGAGGACGACTTGCCCGAATAAATACTGACGGAACTATTGATACTACTTTTTTCAACCCAGAAGGGTTTGCGAAAGGATCAGATAATACGATTGTATCCGTGGCAATGCAACCTGACGGGAAAATTTTGCTTGCAGGAGAATTTACTTCTTATAATGGTATTCCAAAAGTGGCAACAATAAGACTTAATGCAGACGGAACGCTTGATGCCCCTTTTAATCCAACAACAATAGGAACAGGAAGCGCAGTAGAATATAGTATTGTAGTACAACCCGATGGAAAAATTTTGCTTGCAGGACGACATTTTGATTCTAATTTTATATTAAGAGGTCGATTACTCCGAATGAATGCCGAAGACGGATCTTTAGATGAAACATTTTATATAGGAGCAGGTAATGCAAATGGAGATGTTTATTCAATTGCACTTCAATCTGACGGAAAAATTTTAATTGGAGGGATTTTCAGTTCTTATACAGGTGTTTCAAGAAATAGGATTGCCAGGCTAAACACCGATGGAAAAATTGACACCACTTTCGACCCACTATTAGGAACCAATAATGCCATCAATTCTATAGTAGTGCAACCTGATGGAAAAATTTTGATTGGAGGTACTTTCACTACTTATAATGGTATCTCAAGAAACCGCATAGCCAGATTAAATGCCGATGGAACGCTTGATACTACTTTTAACCCAGGAACAGGAGCAAACAATATCGTTAATGCTATAGCGCTGCAAACGGATGGAAAAATTTTAATAAGTGGAATTTTCACATCTTATAATAGTACTGCAAAAAAATATCTAGTCAGACTTAATTCCGACGGATTACTTGATACCACTTTTAATTCAGGGACAGGAGCAGATGGTCCGATTAAATCTATAAAAGTACAATTAGATAAAAAAATCCTAATAGGTGGTGGTGGATATTTTACTTCTTATGATGGAATTTTAAGGAATAATATTGCACTATTAAATACTGATGGAACACTCGATACCACTTTTGATCCAGGAACGGGAGCAAATAATGAAATTCGAGCTATATTAATTCAGCCAGATGGAAAAATTTTAATTGCAGGTAACTTTACTGCTTACAATGGTAAAACTGTGGGGCGCATAACTAGATTATTATCAAGTGATATAACACTATCAACCAAAGAATTTAATAAAGAAACTTTATTGATTTATCCAAATCCTGCAACAACCGAAATTTATTTTTCACAAGATCTTACAGAAATAGCTTTTTATACTATTTCAGGTCTTAAAACAAATGTTCCCTGCAGTTCAACTTCGGCAAATATTAGTGCGTTGCCTCAAGGAATTTACATCCTAAAAGGACTTGAAAACAATGGCAAAATAGTTACACAAAAAATAATAAAGAACTAATATAAAACATGTTATCATGAAAAAAATCATAACTCTAATCAGTTTAATTCTTTTGTTTTCCTGCTCCAATGATGAAGATAAAAAGGAAACAATTATTTTATCAATTGCTGACATCAGCCCAGCATCAGGACCCAAAAACACTCCTGTAACTATTACAGGATCAGGTTTCAGTGCTATAAGTTCTGAAAATGCTGTAACTATTAACGATAAAGTTTGTCCAATTATAAACAGCACTCCAACACAAATCACTATTACCATACCGCCAAGTGCAGGTTCGGGCAAAATAAATCTGACGGTAGGTAATGCTAGTGCAGAAAGCAACAATTTTGATTTTATAGTCACTACAACTGTAACCACGATTGCAGGAAATATAAAAGGCATTCAAGATGGTCAAGGTTCAGCGGCTCAATTTGATTTTCCACGAGGTATCACTGTAGATAACCAAGGAAACTTGCTCGTAACGGATGGAGATAGAATAAGAAAAATTTCATCAACTGGTTTGGTTACAACTATTGCTGGTAGCACAACGGGTTCTGAACACGGACAAAGTATATTGGCAAAATTTGATGGTCCTGCTGGAATAGTTATTGATGAATCTGGAAGATTATTTGTTGCTGATGAGTTCAATGATATGATAAGATTAATCTCTAATACTGGCTTAGTAAATACAACCGCAGGAGCTGTTACAGGATCTGATACGCCTGCTGTAAGCGGTTTTTTAGATGGCAATCGTTTCGAGGCTAAATTTGATCGTCCTGTTGGAATAGCTATTGATGTATCGGGAACATTATTTGTTGCTGACAGCCAAAATAGAAGAATACGAAAAATTGCAGGAAATAATGTAACAACATTTGCCGGAAGCGGAGATTTTAGTTCTGCTGACGGTCAGGGTAATACCGCAAGTTTTGGCAATCCTCAAGGATTAACAATTGATACTGCAGGTAATTTATATGTTAGTGATAGATTTAAAATTATTCGAAAAATAACTCCAACAGGATTAGTTACTACTATTGCAGGCTCGACTACTGGTGGTTTTGCAGATGGCCAAGGCAGTGTTGCAAAATTTAACAACGCAAATGGAATTATAGCTGATTCTCTCGGTAATTTATTTGTTACTGATGGACCAAGAATCCGCAAAATTTCTCCAACTGGCTTGGTTTCAACAATTGCTGGAACGGCAACAAATGGTTTTGCTGATGGAATTGCTACAATAGCACAATTTAACAATCCCCAAGGAATCACAATAGATTCTCAAGGCAATCTATATATTGCTGATACTATCAATTTTAAAATCCGCAAAATTACTTTTGATTAATCTTCAAACCACAAGATCTGCAGGTAGTAGTGCATTGCCTCAAGTTATATACATCCTTAAGCATTGGAAATCAAATACAAAATAATTACACAAACAGATAATTAAAAATTAATGTAAAATATCCTCTCATGAAAAAAATCATTAATAACTATAAAAAGGCAACAATTTTAATTCAAATTCACAAAGATTAGTAAAGCAAATAGGAATATTAAACCAATTATTATGAAAAAACCAGTAGTTTATTTTAGATTAAGCATAGTATAGAGAAGCAAGAAGAACTTGTGACACAGATAAGCCTAGAACTTTCTCTGCAGCATCTTATGGAAGCGTTAGCACATCTGTTACTTCAATTAAATCAATACTAAGATCACAAGGCGCCTTAGCTGTAGTTATTCTTACAAATGAAGATTTTAACAATTACTAGGTTGAAAACTCTGTAATAAGCTTAAAGATTAATGATTCAAATGAAACGACTGTGTAGCTATTGTTGAATGGGACAATAATCGAAGTGCTTGGCTAGTAAGAAATTCATGGGGCGATGAATGGGGACAAAATGGTTACGGATGGATAAATTATAATTCTAAAATATTTTTTGTAGATTATGTAAATATGGATTAATTATGTCGTTAAAGTTAAAATCATACTATCTTATTTATAAAAACTCAGTTAAATATCTAATGAGCAATAATATAAATAATTATTAAAACCTTTTTAATATTACTCTGCTTTATAATTATAAATTTTTAATTGTTTTTAAATCCTCTTCATTTTGAAGGGGATTTTTTGTAAATCTAAATAACTAATATCTATTTTAACATTAGTTATATTAATGTGAAGCATTATGGAAAAAGGTTTTTAAGTCGTATATTTGCAGTTAATTTAGACAAAATCAACATAGCTATGATACAAGTTTCTGAATCTGCAAGTAAAAAAATTGTCGATATGATGAAAGACGATGGTTTTGACGCTGCCAAAGATTACGTTCGAGTAGGCGTAAAATCTGGTGGTTGTTCTGGATTATCTTATGATTTAACTTTTGACAAACAAATAGGCGAAAACGATAAGGTTTTTGAAGATAATAATATAAAAATTGCCGTAGAAAAAAAATCATTCCTATATTTAGCTGGAACTATATTAGAATTTTCAGGCGGATTAAACGGAAAAGGATTTGTTTTTAACAATCCAAATGCAAGTAGAACTTGCGGTTGCGGAGAGAGTTTTTCTCTGTAAAACAATTAAACAACTATTATGTCAAAATATACCGAAGACGACTTAAAAATTGAACTCGAAACCAAAGAGTATGAATATGGATTTTATACCGAATTGGAATCGGAGACGTTTCCTATTGGTTTAAATGAAGATATTGTTCGTGCTATTTCTCTAAAAAAAGAAGAACCACAATGGATGACCGATTGGCGCATTGAGGCTTTTCGCGCATGGGAACAAATGATCGAACCAGAATGGGCAAATGTAAAATATACTAAACCCGATTTTCAGGCAATTTCTTATTATTCTGCACCAAAAACAATCGATCCTAATAAAACATTAGACGACGTAGATCCGGAACTTTTGGAAATGTACAAAAAGTTAGGAATCTCTGTCGATGAACAAAAAATGATGAACAATGTTGCTATGGATATTGTAGTCGATTCAGTTTCAGTAGCAACGACTTTCAAGAAAACTTTGGGCGAAAAAGGAATTATTTTTATGAGTATTTCCGAAGCTATTAAAGAGCATCCCGAATTAGTTCGTAAACATTTGGGTACAGTTGTTCCCCAAAAAGACAACTTTTATGCAGCATTAAATTCGGCTGTTTTCTCTGACGGAAGTTTCTGTTACATTCCAAAAGGTGTTCGTTGTCCAATGGAATTATCAACTTATTTCCGTATCAATCAGGCAGGAACTGGACAATTCGAAAGAACATTATTAGTGGCAGATGAAGGAAGTTATGTTTCTTATTTGGAAGGATGTACCGCTCCAAGCCGTGACGAAAACCAATTACACGCAGCAGTAGTAGAATTAATCGCTTTAGAAGGTGCCGAAATCAAATATTCTACCGTTCAAAATTGGTTTCCTGGAAACAAGGAAGGAAAAGGTGGAGTTTACAATTTCGTAACCAAAAGAGGTTTATGCGAAACAAATGCTAAAATATCCTGGACACAAGTAGAAACTGGATCAGCAATAACCTGGAAATATCCTTCGGTTATTTTAAAAGGAGATAATTCAGTAGGAGAATTTTATTCGATTGCAGTTACCAATAATTACCAACAAGCTGATACCGGTACTAAAATGATCCATTTAGGAAAAAACACTAAATCGACTATTATTTCTAAAGGTATCTCAGCCGGTAAGTCACAAAACAGTTACCGTGGATTAGTGCAGATTAGCCCAAGAGCTGATAATGCAAGAAACTTTTCACAATGTGACTCTTTATTAATGGGAAACAATTGTGGTGCACATACTTTTCCTTACATCGAAAGCAAAAATCCTTCAGCCAAAATAGAACACGAAGCAACTACAAGTAAAATTGGAGAAGATCAGGTTTTTTATTGCAACCAAAGAGGTATTCCGACTGAAAAAGCGATTGCCTTAATTGTAAACGGTTTCAGTAAAGATGTCCTGAACAAATTACCAATGGAATTTGCGGTTGAAGCTCAAAAATTATTAGAGATTTCTCTTGAAGGATCTGTTGGATAGTTGTAAAATGGAAAACAAATCAGTCATCATTTTAGGTTCTTCCAGAAAAAACGGAAACACAACAAAAATTGCGGATGAAATTGCCAAAGAATCCGGAATAGATGTAATCGATTTGAGTGATTATACGATTTCATATTATGATTACGAAAGCAAAAATATTGACGATGATTTTTTGCCTTTAATAAGAGGTATAATTGAAAAGTATGATACTTTAATTTTTGCTACTCCTATATATTGGTATAATATGAGTGGAATTATGAAGGTTTTCTTTGATCGTATTTCGGATTTAATTCGAATTGAAAAAGAAACCGGAAGAAAACTCAGAGGAAAAAAAATTGGTGTGATATCAAATTCGCACGACAACGAAATTGAAGATAGTTTTTACATTCCGTTCAAAAAATCAGCCGATTATTTAGGTATGGAATACTTAGGTCACGCGCATTTTAATGCTAACATTCTAAGTCAGAGCCAAACAAAAAAAATAGAATTGACATTTATATAAAATAAAAAAAACAATGTTATCAATAAAAAATTTACACGCTGCAATTGGCGATAAAGAAATTCTTAAAGGAATAAACATAGAAGTAAAAGCTGGAGAAGTACATGCTATCATGGGGCCAAACGGTTCCGGGAAAAGCACACTTTCGGCTGTAATTGCAGGAAACGAAAACTATGAAGTTACAGACGGAGCAGTTTTCCTTGACGGAGAAGATCTCGCTGATCTTGCTCCTGAAGAAAGAGCGCACAAAGGAGTTTTCCTTTCGTTTCAGTATCCTGTAGAAATTCCCGGAGTAAGTGTAACTAACTTCATGAAAACTGCCATTAACGAAACCCGTAAAGCAAACGGCCAGGCTGAAATGCCAGCGAATGAAATGCTAAAAGTAATTCGTGAGAAATCTGAATTATTAGAAATCGATCGTAAATTTTTATCCCGTTCCTTAAACGAAGGTTTTTCCGGAGGGGAGAAAAAAAGAAACGAAATTTTTCAAATGGCAATGTTAGAGCCAAAATTGGCTATCCTTGACGAAACCGATTCTGGTCTTGATATTGACGCTTTAAGAATTGTAGCTAACGGAGTTAACAAATTGAAAAGCGAGAAAAATGCAATTATTGTTATCACGCATTACCAACGTTTATTGGATTATATCGTTCCGGATTTCGTTCATGTTCTTTACAACGGAAGAATTGTAAAATCTGGTGGTAAAGAATTGGCTTACGAATTGGAAGAAAAAGGATACGACTGGATTAAAGCAGAAAACTAAAAATTTTGTCTCAAGTTTTAGGTTTTTTTAGTTTCAGGTTTGACTTATTTTGTAAGTTTAAGCTTAAATTAAAAAAATAGAAATTATGGCAACAATAAATAGATTTGAAGATTTAGAAATCTGGAAAGAAGCTAGACGATTAGCAAAAGAAATACATCTTATTGCAATTGAAACAGAATTAAAATCAGATTTCAGATTCAAAAATCAAATAAAAGCATCATCTGGTTCAGTAATGGACAATATAGCTGAAGGCTTTGAAAGAGATGGAAATTTAGAGTTTAGACTATTTTTATCTATAGCAAAAGGTTCAGCTGGAGAAACAAGATCTCAGCTTTATCGCGTTTTTGATTTTGAATATATTTCAGAACAAAAATTCGAAATTTTAAAAACAGATTATGAAAACTTAAGCGGTAAACTAAAAAACTTTATCACTTATCTAAATAAGAAGGATTTCAAAGGAAATAAGTTTCAATAGAAAACATGAAACAAAGGATTCAAAGGAATTAAGTTCCGGTACACAACCTGAAACTTGAAACCTAAAACTCCGAAGGAAACAAAACAAAAATGGATTTAAAAGAAAAATTAGTATCGTCTTTTATGGCTTTTGAAGAGCGTGTCGATGTACATTCAGATTTACATGACATTCGCACAAATGCCTTAAAAAATTTCGAAAATAAAGGTTTCCCAACCAAAAAAGAAGAGGCATGGAAATATACATCACTTAATGCCATCTTAAAAAATGACTTTACGGTATTTCCAAAGGCAGAGAATGCAATCGAATTTAATCATGTGAAAAAATATTTTTTACATGAAATAGACACTTATAAATTAGTATTTATTGATGGTGTTTTCAGTTCACATTTATCTTCTACAACACACGACGGAATTGATGTTTGCCTGATGTCTTCGGCATTGACCAAACCAAAATATAAAATGGTTATCGATACCTACTTCAATCAAATTGCAAGCAAAGACGAAAGTTTGACTTCGTTGAATACTGCATTTGCAAGTGAAGGGGCTTTTATCAATATCCCGCAAAAGAAAGTGGCTGACAAACCTATTGAGATTATGTATTTCTCAACAGGAAACGAAGCGGCTTTAATGGTTCAGCCAAGAAACTTGATTATTGTAGGTGAAAATTCGCATGTTCAGATTATCGAGCGCCACCAAAGTTTAAATGAAAATCCTGTTTTGACCAATTCGGTTACAGAGATTTTCGCTCAAAAACGTGCTATTGTTGATTATTATAAAATCCAGAATGATAACAGCGAAGCAAATCTAGTTGATAACACTTATGTTTCGCAACAACAGGAAAGTCACGCTTATGTTCATACATTCTCGTTTGGTGGAAATATAACCCGTAACAATTTGAACTTTTATCACTTTGGCGAAAGATTGACAAGTACGTTAAACGGAATTACAATTCTAAGCGACAAACAACATGTTGATCACTATACTTTAGTAAAACATGCACAGCCAAATTGTGAGAGTTTCCAGGATTATAAAGGAATTTTTTCTGATCGTTCTACAGGAGTTTTCAACGGAAAAATTTTGGTAGAAAGAGAAGCTCAAAAAACAAATGCTTTTCAAAAAAGCAATAATATTTTATTGAGCGACAAAGCTACTATCAACGCAAAACCCCAATTGGAAATTTTTGCTGACGATGTAAAATGTTCTCACGGATGTACCATTGGACAATTAGACGAAACGGCTATGTTTTACATGCAATCTCGTGGAATCCCACAAAAAGAAGCCAAAGCTTTATTGATGTACGCATTCTCAAATGCAGTTATCGAAAGTATAAAAATACCGGAATTAAAACAAAGAATTACCAAAATCATCGCTATGAAATTAGGCGTAAATTTAGGATTTGACTTGTAGTAAATTCTCCTTTTAAATATATAACCGACAAAGTTAAATCTTGTCGGTTTTTTTTTATTTAATTTTTAATTTGAATAAATTTACTGAATTACAATTCAAAACGTTTTCCCTGTTCCGGAAAAATCAGTTTCAATCCCAAATCATTTTGATTTTTTAATTGCTCTTTAATTATTTTAATGCTTTTAACCGGAGGTTTTAAATGGGTAATAATTATTTTAAAATTATCCAAGGAACCTTTACCCGATAATTCTTCTAAAACATGAAGTTCTTTCATCAAATAATTTGGAGTCAGGTGTCCAAATAAAAACTGATCTGGCTGCTCATTCGGAAAAGAAACTTCTATAAAAATTCCTTTTAATTGTTTACTCTGAATTAAAGGTGCAATTGCTGTCCACAAGTCTTTTAAATTACTGCTTTTTTCTACCGTGTCAGGGCCTGTATCACCAAGATACAAAGCATAATCATTTCCGTTTTTTATCAAAAAAGCAGTGCTTTCATATGGATTGACATGACTTAAAGAAAAAGATTTTACCGTCATTGCAGTATTGGTAATTGGAGTTTCTTCACCAATATTCAAAGTCTGGAAATGATAACGTTTAATGTGAAAACCAGGCCCTTCATCTCCAAAATTAGCCCAGGTCTGATCATTAAAATAATGATTTTCCATCATTTCCATACATCTTTTTGTTGCGTAAATCGTTTTTGAAGAATCTGCCGGCGAGTTAATTATCAAACCCGAAACATGGTCTAAATGTGCATGCGAAATTAAATAGCCCTTAATATATTTTCGCAACACTTCACTTGCTGAAACTTTAAAAACTTTATTTTCAATGGCTTTTTCGATTCCAGAATTGATTGTACCGGCATCCAGACAAACAAAATCTTTTGTGTTGACAGGACCCAATAAATAAGCCGAAAGATTTTTTTCGTCAATACCTCCTTTTACTCCTAAAGGAACAACCTGAAAAGTTGAGTTTTGTTTTTTTTGCGCAAATGTATGGATCGAAATTAAAAAGAAACAAACTAAAAAGCTCTTTACAATTGACATATTTAAAAATTTATATTGGTACAAATTTCATCAATTAAGATGGATAAATTGATGACATACAATTAAAATCCTATTAAATAATAGTAAATTTACTTTGGATTACTTTAATGAAATTCATTTCGAAATAATATCTTTACGTAAAAAATATCACAATTTCAACTAAAAAAGTTAAAATGACAACAATAGCATCGCAATTTGGAATAAATGAAGCTCTGGAAAAATTGGGCATCAAATTTATAAATGAAGGAACCTCAACAGGAATGGAAAACTTTTCGTCCGGAGAAATTTTAGACAGCTATTCCCCCGTTGATGGTAAACTTATTGCTTCTGTAAAAACATCAACGTTTGAAGACTATGAAAAAGTGATGCAGTCAGCAACAGCAGCTTTTAAAATTTTTCGATTAACACCTGCACCACAACGTGGAGAAATTGTACGCCAATTTGGAGAAAAATTACGCCAGAATAAAGAAGCTCTTGGGAAACTGGTTTCCTATGAAATGGGAAAATCATTACAGGAAGGATATGGTGAAGTACAGGAAATGATTGACATTTGTGATTTTGCTGTTGGTTTATCCAGACAATTACACGGGTTAACGATGCATTCTGAAAGACCCGGACACCGCATGTACGAACAATATCATTCATTAGGAGTAGTCGGAATCATTTCTGCATTCAATTTTCCGGTTGCTGTCTGGGCGTGGAATACAGCGTTAGCCTGGATTTCCGGAGATGTTTGTGTATGGAAACCTTCTGAAAAAACACCACTTTGTGGAATCGCCTGCCAAAATATTATTGCTCAGGTAATCAAAGAAAATAATTTGCCGGAAGGAATTTCATGCTTAATCAATGGAGATTATACTGTTGGTGAGTTAATGACAGCAGACAATAGAATTCCTTTAATTTCAGCCACCGGTTCAACCCGAATGGGAAAAATAGTAGCTCAGGCTGTTGCAGGTCGTTTAGGAAAATCATTATTAGAATTAGGTGGAAACAACGCTATTATTGTTACACCTGATGCCGATATAAAAATGACAGTAATTGGAGCTGTTTTTGGAGCTGTTGGTACTGCCGGACAACGCTGTACTTCTACCCGAAGATTAATCATCCATGAAAGCATTTATGATAAAGTAAAAGAGGCATTGATTGCCGCCTACAAACAATTACGAATTGGAAATCCGCTTGACGAAAACAATCATGTTGGGCCGCTAATTGATATTCATGCAGTCGAAATGTATGCAAAAGCCCTAAACAGAGTGGTTGCAGAAGGCGGAACAATTTTAGTTGAAGGAGGCGTCCTTTCCGGTGAGGGTTATGAAAGTGGCTGTTACGTAAAACCAGCAATTGCCGAAGCCCAAAATTCATTCGAAATAGTACAGCATGAAACTTTTGCCCCGGTTTTATATCTGATGAAATATTCCGGAGAAGTAGAAAATGCCATTGAACAGCAAAATGGTGTGGCTCAAGGATTATCATCAGCCATTATGACCAATAACTTACGTGAAGCAGAAAGATTTTTATCTGTTACAGGTTCTGATTGTGGTATTGCAAATGTCAACATTGGAACTTCCGGTGCCGAAATTGGGGGAGCCTTTGGAGGAGAAAAAGAAACTGGAGGAGGAAGAGAATCAGGTTCTGATGCCTGGAAAATATATATGAGACGCCAGACCAATACTATCAATTATACAACTAGCCTACCATTGGCTCAAGGGATTAAATTTGATTTGTAAATTAAATACACAAAAGGCTTCCAAAATTGGAAGCCTTTTGCTTTTAATAAATAGTTGGTTAGTTAGTAGGCATTATTTTTTAATGATGATTTTAGCTGTAACGCTGCTTTCGGTATGAACTTTTACCAAATAACTGCCATTAGCAAGATTGCTCATATCAACAATGTTATTATTTCCTTGTTGTGTATTTACCAATCCACCTGATAAATTATACACTTCCACTTTTTGAATCGCCTTATCTGAATCAATATTCAACTCACTTAAAACCGGATTTGGATATAGTGTCAGTTTAGACCGTTTTAAAGTTTCTTCCACAGAATTGTTTGATGCCATACGGGCTGTCGTATTATACGCGGTACTCATGTAAAACAAATTTGCAACAGAACCTTTTGTTATTGTATTTGCTCCCGCAGGAAGTGATACCGTAACGATTCCTGCAGTTGCAGTATAAGAGATATTATTGACTTTTACAGTTCCGGTAAAATTAGAATCAAATACCAGCGTTAAAGTCGAAGCAACAGTTGTCGTATAAGTTATAGAGGTACTGGATTCTATTTTTAAACGAGCAGTTAATGTTAATCCTGCATAAGTTACTGAACCCGCAGAAGAATTCATATTTCCTGTAATAGTATAAAATGAACTTGTTTTTCCGGATACGGTAAAATTATGTATTTGATTTCCTGAAGCAGTTCCTGTAACAGTAATAGTTCCTGATCCTGTCGTTGCAGTTCCTGTTCCAGTGGTAGCAATAGAATAAGACAAAGTTGCTGTTGGTGTTCCTGTGATAGTAATTGTTTTAGCTGTTGTATTTTTTACAAAGGTAATTCCTGATGCAGGTAACCCCGTTACCGTAGCATCTGTTGCACTTCCACCCCAAGTGAAAACAATGGAACTAATTGCTGTACCACTTGTCACAGTTTGACTTTTATTACTTGTTGAAGTAAGGGTTTGAGCACTTACAGGAGTAACTGTAATTGTTCCTGATCCTGTCACTGCAGTTCCCGTTCCTACAGTACTGATTGAGTAAGAAAGAGTAGCGGTTGGGGTTCCTGTGATAGTAATGGTTTTAGCTGTAGTATTTTTTACAAAAGTAATTCCTGATGCAGGTAACCCAGTTACCGTAGCATCTGTTGCTGTTCCACCCCAAGTAAAAACAATTGAACTAATTGCAGTACCACTTGTCACAGTTTGGTTATTATTAGTGGTTGAAGAAAGTGTCTGATTACTTACTACGCTTGTTTCTCCCTGTACTGAAACCAATGTTCCTGTATAGTTAGTAATAGCTGATTTTAATGCTGTAATTACGGTAGAAGATGCGTCGTCTAAAGCATTATTAAAAGTCCATTTTAAATCTCCTCCCGAAACTCGCCCAGAATATTGCATTACTTTAGTTTGTGCTACCGCTGGCTGATCGATAACCAGATTTTTAACATATAGCGCGGCATTAGTATCAAAATTGTTATAACTATTTGCTCCCAATTTTGATTTGATACTGCTGCTAATAATTTCACCTCGGGTTGACGTTTCAATAGCATCAAATTCAATTGGATTAGTAGAAGAATTATAAGGAACATAACGTGTCTGTCCACTCATTGTATTATTAAAAGCTTTAATCGTTCCTCCTGCTTCTCCGGAGAAAGTACCTTCAGAATCATAAAAAATATCTGTTCCCTGTTTAGAAGTAAGCATAGGATATTTGCAATTTCGGAAATAATTTCCTTCTATAAATAAAGAAGAACCTAATGTTGATCCTGCACCGTATTTTGAGTTTCCATCATAATAGTTGTTATAAATGTGTGCAGAATAATAACGAACCCTTGGATGACGAGAATCAGAATGATCAAACCAGTTATGATGGTATGTAATATATAAACCTGTCGTGGTGCCTTCGCTTAAGCCTAAAAGACTTGCTTTTCCACTATCCCAAAAGTGATTATATGAAAACGTTACATAGGTAGAACCTTTATTGTCCATGGCGCCATCTCCTTTTATCTGATCTGCATCGCTTCCGGCGTTTCCGTAAAATAAATCGCAATTATGGACCCAAACGTGATCATTTTTATCCTGAAGTCCCACGTTATCACCTGCTGTACTATTACAGTTCATAAAACCCAGATTATTAATTTCAATATTAGATGCCGATTTAAGACGAACACCCATTCCGTTAACCACTGCATCATTACCAATACCTTCCAAAGTAAGATAACTGTTGGCATTATTGGAATTTTCGATCGTGATATCTCCGCCTTCCATTATGCTCATATCAGTTATGTTTCCGATAAGACGAATGATGAAGGGACGCGTGTCTTTTCCTTTTTTAATTCCATATAAAATATTTTGTAACCCTACACAAGGATTTGTGCTTGCACCTGTAATATCCATTGAAATAGTGTTTTTTGTATTTTTTGTAATGTAAAGAATTACCGCATTATCTTTTGGAGTTCCATCGGCTTTGTATCCTCCGGGAACACGGCCGCCATCAAAAGCAAATCCGTTGCGATCCTGAGCCAAAACAGTTAAAGTACTCGTTGTCGTTCCCGTTCCTTCAACACCTGAAATGACTGGTTTAACTTTTACGGTATAAGTCCCTGCTTTTAGTCCAGGAATATCTGCACGGTAATAAGAGCCATAACTTCGGATTAATTGATTATCAATTTTTTGATCCGTAAAACCGTTACCGGTATAGTAAACATTATAGGTTTGAACATTGCTAACTGGCTGCCATTTTACAAAAACTGATTCCAGCCAGCCCGATGCCTCGTTAATTTGAATTTGCTGTGACCATGTTTGTATTGAAACAAACAAAAAGGTCAGAAAAAATATTTTTTTTCTCATTTTGTGGTTTGGTTAATTGATAGTTATTTAAAAGTGGTTTTTATTTTTTATCGAATGCATCAATAAAATGTAATCGATTACTCAAAAATATAAAAATTTTTATTATTCATAATATTTTTATTATAAAAAAACATATTAAATAAAATAAGACAGTTTAAATGATTAAAATGTAATTTGTTGCATTAAATGTAATAAATTACACACATTAAAAATTCCTTATTTTACAAGCTTCCCAGCCATTTCACAAATTTGACTTAACAAATACTAACATTAATTACGTTTTTTGTTTTATAAATTTAAGTATGTTAAAGCTACAAAATAATATAAGAAAAAAATTACAATTTAAGATTAACAAACTGTAAATCAATTCCAAAAAATCACTCTGGCCTCGTTAGAACAACTTAAACAACAACACAATAAAAAAAGGCTCCCAAAAAATTTGGGAGCCTTTTTTTAAATTTAATTTTTAATTATTTTTTGATAATTTTCTTGGTAATAATACCCTCGCCTGTAGTTACTCGTACTAAATAATTTCCTGTAGCCAGATTGCTCATATCAATAGATTCAACCACCCTTGAAACGTTTTTGACTATTGTTCCAGATAGGCTATAAATCATAACGTTTTCTATTTTTTGACTCTCAGAAGAAATATACAATTGATCTGAAACAGGATTTGGATATAACGATAATTTTGAAGCCTCAATATTATCTCCCAAGCCTAATGTCGCATAAGCTGTTTTTATATAAAACAGATTCGCTGTGTCTCCTTTAGAAATTACATTATTACCAGCAGGAACTGACGATATAGTAATTATTCCTCCTACTGCAGCAACGCTATTTACACCATTAAGCTTGACTTTACCAACAAATGTTGGATCAAATACTAAAGTTAAGGATGAAACAGCTGCTGTTGTATAAGTAATTGTTGTAGCTGTTTCTATTTTTAAACGTGCAGTTAAATTCAAACCATCATAAGATGCAGATCCAGCAGTTGAATTCATGTTAGCTGTTGCACCAAAAGTGTAAAATGAACTAGTTTTTCCAGATGTCGTGAAATTATGTATTTGACTACCTGAAACTACAGCATTAACCGTAATTGTTCCTGATACAGCAACAGGAGTTCCTGAAGTGCCTGAAGTAATTAAAGTAAAAGTAGCAGAACCCGTAGCAGTTGGCGTACCAGATATTGTAATGGTTTTTGCTACTGCATCTTTTACAGACACAAGTCCTGCTGCTAATCCAGAAACATCAGCATCTGTTGCATCACCACTCCAGGTTAACATTATAGGAGTTATTGAAGCACCAATTGTTATTGTTTGATTGTTATTATTGCTTGTAGAAGTAAGAATCTGACTGCTCGGAGGCAATACAGTAATCGTTCCGGAATCAGAAGCTGCACTACCAGCCGTACCAGTAGTAGTAACTGTGTAATCTAAAGTTTCGGTTGGTATTCCTGAAAGAGTCAACGTTTTATTAGTAGTATTTTTAATCGTTGTAATTCCATTTGGTAAACCAGTAGCAGTTGCATCAGTTGCATCTCCTCCCCAGGTAAATACAATATTACTAATTGCAGCTCCAGTAGATACTGTTTGGTTATTATTATTGGTTGTTGCAACTAAAGTTTGATTTCCAGGAGCTGCTATTTCACCTTGTACAGCAACCATTGTCGATGTATAGTTAGTTAATGCTGTTTTTAATGCCGCAATTACAAGATAAGATTTATCATCTGTAGCATTATTAAATGTCCATTTTAAATCACCTCCGGAAACACGTCCTGCATATTGTGTTACCTTAGATTTAGCATCTAAAGGTGTGTCTATTACCAAATTTTTAACATATAAGGCTGCATTAGTATCAAAATTATTATAGGTATTAGCTCCTGATTTGGAGATCACAGTAGCCGGAACAATTTCATCTCTTGATAAAGCTAAATAAGCATCAAAATCTGTAGTCGAATTGATTTTACCTGCAATATTATACGAAGGATTTGTATCTCCATAGGCTACAAAACGCATACTATTAGTGGCAATATCTGTATCAAATGTATTATTGAAAGCTTTAATACTACCACCGGCTTCACCAGAGAATGTTCCCATAGTGCCTGCATTATTTATCTGATTAGTCGAATCCCATATATCAGTACCCTGCAATGATGTCATTATAGGGTTTTTAGTATTGCGGTAATAATTTCCCTCAATAAATAAAGAGGAACCTAATGTTGATCCGGAACCATATTTAGAATTTCCATCAAAATAATTATTATAGATATGAGCAGAATAAAAACGCACCCTAGGATGACGGGAATCAGAGTGGTCAAACCAGTTATGGTGATAGGTAATATACAAATCTGTTGTTTTATTTTCACTTAAGCCCAGAAGACTTGCTTTTCCACTATCCCAAAAGTGATTATATGATAATGTAACATAGGTGGATGTTTTATTATCCAATGCACCATCTCCTTTTATCTGGTCAGCATCAGAACCTGCATTTCCGTAAAACAAATCATTATTATGAACCCAAATATGATCATTATCCTGCTGCATGCCAATATTATCCCCAGCAGTACTGTTACAGTTCATAAAACCAAGATTACTAACCTCAATATTCGAAGCAGATTTAAGACGAACTCCCATTCCATTTACGACGGCATCATTTCCTACTCCTTCCAAAGTAAGGTAGCTATTTGCATTGTTGGCGTTTTCAATAGTAATATCACCACCTTCCATTACAGCCATATCAGTGATATTTCCAATCAGACGAATAATATAAGGGCGTGTATCTTTTCCTTTTTTTATACCATATAAAATATTTTGCAAACCAATACAATTTGTTTTTGTTATACCATTTGAACCAGTAACAACATCAAATGAAATTGTATTCTTTGTGTTTTTAGTAATATAAAGAATCTCAGCTCCTGTTTTGGGAGTACCATCAGCATTATATCCTCCGGGAATACGTCCTCCCTCAAATGCAAAACCGTTACGATCATGAGCTACAACTGTTAAAGCTGAAGTGGTAGTCCCAATTCCTTCAACAGTCGCTGTTACTGGTTTTATTGTTAAAGTATAAGATCCAGCCACAAGTCCTGGTACATCTGCACGAAAATAGGTGCCATAACTGCGAATAAGCGGTTCGTCAATTTTTTTATCTGTTTCGCCTCCTCCAGTGTAATAAACATTATAGCTATCGGCTCCTGAAACAGGAGACCATTCTACAAAAGCAGATTCTAACCAGCCGGCCGATTTAGTTATAGTAACGGATTGTGCCCACACTTGCGCAGACATAAAAATTAAAATCAGATAAAATAATTTTTTTTTCATAATTGTGGTTTAAGTAAATAGTGTAAAGTTTATAATTTCAAGCAATATGAAATGTAATCGATTACACAAAAGTAAATAAATTTTATTAATCACAAAAAAAAACATAAAAAAAACACATAATAAAAAAAAACCCTTAATTTTTTTTTAATTTAATAGTTATAACGTTATAGTGTTAGAATTATCTTAGTACTGTAAATACTAACTTACCGCGTAAAATATCATTAAAAACTTCAATTTTAAACCTAATAATTAAATAACAGAATATTCTTATTTTTTAAATTGAATAAGTTTATACTACAGGGAGTTTGTCTTTATGATTTAGATCTAACTTCGAAATGTTATAAAAAAAGCGGTAGTTTGAATATTTCAAACTACCGCTTTTATGCTGCTATTATTAAGAATGTTACAAGTTAAAAGAAGCTCCTAAACTAAAAGTTACCTGATTATTCAAATGGTCAAAAATATCATTATCACTACTATACTTTGCAATTGGAAATCCTAGTTCCGTAAAAACACCAAATCCTTCAGTAAAGAAATAACGTCCTCCAACATGACCGCCAAAATTTTTCAATCCTAAACTTAAGCCAGGATAAATATCTAATTTTTCATCAATATTAAATACCGTTCCTAAATTGGCATTAATTCTGAATTTTGCATCAAAACGATCTTTAAATTCTGGTTTCTCATTTGTATATGGATCCGGATTGTCGTTATAAAATCCTGAAAATTCATTTACTCCCAACAAATAAGTAGTAACAAATCCGTAAGAAAAATTTTCTGCCAGACCAAAATCAATTGAACCCTGAATTCCTGAACCACCATCTTGTAAATTGGCGCCAATATTAATTTTTGTATCTCCTTTTCCTTTAAAAGCTTCTTGCGATTGTGAAATTCCAAATACTGTTAAAAGCAATAATGTAAAAACTATTTTCATAAATCTAATATTTAATTTAATTGCAAAAATAGAATTTTTAGACTTAATTTCTGCCTCTTTCATCAAAATACAATTCGTTTAACGGGTCACTTTGCCAAAATTCTTTGGTTTCAACATTCATAATGGTCAAAGGCCCTTTAAAAGCAGCACCAGTATCAACATTCCATACACAAGCTTTTTTTATCGGAACTGTTTTTCCAATCCTTGTTACAGGAGTATGGCCAATAAAAATTTCTTTATATAAGGTAAATCTTTTTGGATAATACAAATCATCCTCTTTCATATTTGGATCCAATGAAAGTGCTGTCTCCCACAAAGTCCTATCCCAATAAAATGTTTTTGAAAAATATTCATAACTAACTCCATTCAGATTGGAAAATCCTGCATGCACAAACAAACGATTCTCTGCATCAATATAATAGTCCTTAAGATTCTCCAAAAATTTTATATGAATTTGTTTTTGTTCGTCATTAAGTTTTTCATAAGCCAAAACTGTGGCCTCGCCTCCATGCTGATACCAAAGTTCATTGTTTTTCGCGTTTTTAAGCCATTCAACTAATAAATCATCATGATTACCTCTGATACAAATACAATTTTGTCTGCTCTGAAGATCAATCAAATAATCAATTACTTGGGGTGACTGGCTCCACCCATCGACGTAATCGCCCAGAAATATTAGAGTATCTTTTTCAGTAACCTGGGCTTTTTTCATTACTTGTTTCAGTGCGAGTAAACCACCATGAATATCGCCTATAACAAATTTTCTCATTTTAAATTGTTTGATCTGAAGTTGTAAAAATATAAAATGATTTCGTGTTAGGAATTACAAATCTTAAACTAAATATATGTCTAACATTTGGTAAACTAATTCTTTTATCAAAACAGAAATCAGATTTTAAATTTAATAAAAAATCCCAAGGCATTTAAAAAATATTTTCTGCTCTTGGGGGTTTTATTTTAAAATCTATAAACTAAACGCCTAATTTCTTAGCAATTTCAGTTGGAATTCCACCTTTATTTACCAATAAAGCAGTTGTTTTGTATTTTACAAAATTTTTGGTTACAAACAAGAAACCTTTATAGTCATTTGTTTCTCCCCAGGAATTTTTTACAATATAATATTCTCTTCCGGTTTGGTCTTTGGCTAAACCAATAATATGCATTCCGTGATCGTCTGTTGTAGTATAATTATCAAATGCAGTCTGACGCATTTCAGGAGTAATTTCGGGTTCTGGTTTTGGTCCGTTAAACATATCTGCTTTTTCTTCAGCTGACATGTCTTCGAATTTTTTTGTCGGAACATACGCTACCCCATTTTTCCAGCTAAAACTTTTTTCACTCACGTCTGTTGCCCAAGCGACTGTGTATCCTTTTTTCAAAGCATTGTCAATAACATCTGTCATATCATTTACTTTTACATTATAAACCTGATCAAATGACCAGTTATCCGGCACCATCATTGTTGTTTTCTGATAATAAGGAGAAGTTGTAAAAGAGGACATTTCGATATAATCATCAGGATTAATTCCTACTACTTCTTTAGCAAAAGATTGTGGTGTATAATTTTTTCCTTTATAAGTAAAGTTGTCCGGCACTTTTCCTAAATAAGAATCGATAACGGCAGCGTATGCTTTTTGCCAGTTTGGTGTTAATTCGCCATTTGGATTTTTAACAACAGCCGTCAAAACACCTTCAATAAGCGCTGCCATTTCACCAAATTTATTTTTATCAGTTCCGTAGTTTAATCCTGTGTAAACTTCTCTTGGTACCGTTCCGTATTTTTTATACATATTAATTACATCATGTAAGGCACCGCCGTCACCTAAGGTAACTGCACCATGCATACGCACATAATTAATTCCTTTTTCAACATATACATTTCTTGCCGAATAAATCTGAGACAATTCTACAGGCTGTTTTCCTAAACGAATCATTTCAGATTCTAAAAATGAATTGGTCGAATAACTCCAACAAGTTCCTGAAGAACCCTGCAATTTTACTGAAGTAGTTCCTAAATTAATTTGTTCTGTAAATTTAAAGTTCTCTTTACTTTTATCACTTGCATTTAGTTTCAGCGAATTCACTAAAACGTCTTGTGCAAAACTGCCACTAACGCCAACTAAAAAGGCGGATGCCACTAAAACTGATTTCATCGTAATTTTATACATAATCAATGATTTAAATAGTTACTTATTAGTAGCCATTATTATATTTGTGTTACAAAACAATTAAATAATAAATAATTTGTGTGAATTATGGAAGTTAATTTTTTCACAATATTTTTATTGTGCGTTATAAACTTACAAATTACCCGGGTTAGACTCAATTATTAATATTCATTATTCTTACCTAAATAATTACTAATTTGCCCTGCAAATACAATCAACAATAATGTACCAACTGGAAAAAGAAATATACTTAGGAAATACCAAAAAGATTTTCACTAATACAAATGGTATTGCGGTTGTTGAAACAGAGTATCAAAATAAAGTTTATGAAGGCTGGCATTCGCATGATAACGCCCACATAACTCTTTTTCTAAAAGGTGGCACAACAGAAAAACGAAAAAACTTTAGCAAAACACTTGGTTCGGGTTCATTGTTGTTTTATCATAGTGATGAATTGCATTTGAATCAGGATACACTTTTCCCCTCCAAAAATATTAATATTGAGATTGAAGAAAATCTGTTTAAGGAACTTCAAATTACTGAAGCGATAATCGAAAAATCCGTTCAAAACGCAACGCTTACTAAATTTATAATTTTAAAAATCTTTAGGGAAAGTTTAGTTGCCGATGCTTTTTCGGGCGATACTATTACCATGTTATTTGCTCAATTATCCAACACTTCTCATTTGGAACGTTTTGAAAAAAGTCCGTTTTGGGTAAAAAGTTTAAATGAATTATTAAACGATTGCTGGAATGAAAATCCCAGATTACAAGATTTGTCACAGGTTTTAAATTTAAATCCGATTACGATATCCAAGCATTTTCCCAAATATTTCGGATGTACTTTAGGAGAATATATGCGAAGAATAAAAATCAATCGTTCACTTTCGCTGATACAATCCAATCAAACTAATCTTACCGAAATTGGTTTTCAATGTGGTTTTGCAGATCAGAGCCATTTCATCAGAACTTTTAAAAACCAAACCGGATTTTTACCCAAACAATTTCAAAAATTATAAAGCAGGCAAATTTCATTCTATTTTTTGGTTTTAATGTGACATACATTTGTTACAACTTAATACATACATCAATTCAAAATGGAAACCCTGACCAGAAAACAAAAATTATTCAATTTTCCTGTAACCAAAATTATTTTTGCTTTAATTGCCTTTATGGCTTTTGTCGTTGTCGGGCAGCAAATTGCCGGAAAATTATTAGGATTAACAGCTCTTGACAAAGACATTAGAAATCTTTTTAAAGGAATTATTGTTTCGGCTTTAGCCATAATAAGCTATAGTATCTTTTTTAAATATTACGAAAAAAGGGCCGTAACTGAATTAGTCGTGAAAGGATTGGCAAAAAATCTGATTATCGGAACTTTAATTGGCTTTGTCCTGCAAGCACTAACTGTTTTAGTTATTTACCTTAATGGAGGTTTTAACATTATTGCTGTAAATCCAATTTCGTTTATCCTTATTCCGCTTACAGTTGCCTTTACAATTGCAATTATTGAAGAAATCTTAGTTCGTGGCATCGTATTCAGAATTATTGAAGAAAAACTGGGAAGTTATATTTCCCTTTCTATTTCGTCAATTCTATTTGGTGCATTGCATTTGGCAAATCCAAACAGCACTTTGCTTTCTGGACTGTGCATTACATTTGCAGGTTTTTTGCTTGGTGCGGCTTTTATTTACAGCCGAAATTTATGGTTTCCAATCGCTATACATTTTGCATGGAACTTTACACAATCAGGTATTTTTGGAGCAATAACTTCCGGAAACGAGAAAACAAATAGTTTATTAATTTCTAAAATAGAAGGCTCTACATTGCTTACCGGAGGCGAATTTGGACCTGAAGGTTCTGCTCAGGCAACATTATTTTGTCTTATTGCTGCGATTATATTATTGGCTTTAAGTCATAAAGAAAAGAAAATAATTAAACCATATTGGAAATCATCCGACTTTAATAATCAATTATAAAGCAAAATGATTGCATAAAAAAACCGTCAAATATATTTTTGACGGTTTTTTATTTTTTAAATTCAGAAAAAATTATTCTATTTCAGAAACTCTCACAGTGTTTACCATTCCCTTATCTTTAATTGGCATAGCGGCAAGGTTAATTAAATAATCTCCTTTTACTACATAACCTTTTTCTTTTGCAATATTGTTTACATCTGTAACTGTATCATCAGTACTTTCGTCCTTATCGTAGAAATATGACTTTACTCCCCATAACAAATTCAATTGAGTTAATATTCTTTTATTTGAAGTAAAAACTAAAATGTGAGCAGAAGGCCTCCATGCTGAAATTTGAAAGGCTGTGTACCCACTATTGGTTAACGTACAAATAGCTTTCGCATGAATTGTATTTGCCATTATCGCTGCCTGTTGACAAATTGTTTTGGTAATAAAACGTTTTGTCTTAATTTGAGGCGTATTTTGTGGAACGGTAATTAGTGGTGAATCTTCTACAGCTTCACATATTTGAGTCATTTTTTGAATAACCTGTACAGGATAATTACCAGTAGCCGTTTCTCCTGATAACATTACAGCATCTGCTCCATCCATAACCGAGTTGGCCACATCATTTACTTCCGCACGTGTTGGCGTTAAACTGGTAATCATAGTTTCCATCATTTGTGTTGCCACAATTACAGGAATTCTTGCAGTTTTAGCTCTGCGGATTAAGTCTTTTTGTACCAATGGCACTTCATGAGCAGGCAGTTCAACTCCTAAATCGCCACGAGCCACCATTAAACCATCACAATAAGCTATGATTTTATCAATATTCACTAATGCTTCCGGCATTTCAATTTTTGCAATAATCGGAATTTTAACATCCGAATGTTTTGCAATTAATTCTTGTAGATCTTGTAGATCACGGGGTGTTTTAACAAACGAAAGTGCAATCCAGTCTACTTTTTGTTCAATAGCAAAAATAGCATCTGCAATATCTTTTTCTGTTAAAGCTGGTAAAGAAATTTTAGTGTTTGGAAGATTAACCCCTTTTTTAGATTTTAATTCCCCACCCTGAATTACTTTAGCAACAACTTCTGTTTTTTTATCTGTTGAGATAATTTCAAAAATAAGTTTACCGTCATCAAGCAAAATACGCTCTCCTGCATTAACATCATTTGGAAAATTTTGATATTTCATGAATACTTTTGAAGCAGTTCCAATAATATCTTCTGCAGTTGTAAAAGTGATTATATCACCATCATTAACTACTGTTCCTTCTTCCATCACACCAACTCTAAGTTTTGGCCCCTGCAAATCCCCAAGGATTGCTGTAGTGTAGCCAAATTCTTCATTAAGTCCTCTAATGATATTGATTTTTTCTTTTACTCCTTCATAATCTGCATGCGAAAAATTAACTCTAAACACATTTACACCTGCGTCGATCATATCCTTGATGATCTCTCTAGTTCCACATGCAGGTCCAAGTGTGGCTACAATTTTGGTTTTTTTGTTTGTAAGCATTTTTTAAAAAATTAAATTGTTTTTTGATTTTATTTTGTTTGTATCAACAACATATATAGCTGCAATACTCTCAATTGTATTTAGCTTTTGCTGAATTTCTGAAAAGTCCATAGCCTCATCGCTATTATCTATTTTCAGGAAAAAATCTACTTTTTTGAATTCAGGAAGTAAATGAATTGTTGTTGAAACCTCACTTGTTTCATTGGAAAACAAATCCTGAAAATCATTTTTACTCACTGAAATGATTTCATTTTTATTCTGAATCAGATTCCACGATAAGGCCTTATCGTTATCATAATAATAGAATCTTGAAAAATTTGTCTGTCCTTCCTTAGTTTGAGCATGGATCTCGTTTTTGCTCTTACTTAAGTTTATCGGAAGTGCTTTATTGATAAAATAGGCCAGTCGATAATCTTCTAATGAAGTATGGATTGCCATTAAATAGTAATCAATTTCGTCAAATTCGTCTAAATCCAATCTATGAATAGCCATATCATGAAAATCAAGGTGTAAATATACTATTTCTATTGAACCATCAATAATACAGATGGACTTGTTTTTGTTAATTTATAAACTAAAACGATATAGCTTTAAGAAGATTACTATAAATATACTGTTATTTCTTATCTATTTTTTCCTGAAATGCAAAATAAGCACGTTGAGATGCTTTCTCTTCCGCCTTCTTTTTAGAAGTTGCTCTTGCTCTTGCAATAACTTTATCATCTATACTCAATTTGACACCAAATAATCTTTGACCGTCAATTCCATTATCTTCAAATATATCATAATGAAAAACTCTTTTTTCTTTCTGACACCATTCAATAACCAAACTTTTATAACTAATTACTTTTCCCTCCAGTCTGGCAATATCAACATAAGGTGTAATGACTCTTTTTTGTATGAACTTTTCACAGAAGCCATATCCTCTGTCTAAGTAGATGGCTCCTACAAGTGATTCAAAAATGTTTCCGTGAATATTTTCACCAAAATGCTGTACAGGAACTTTACTTTCAATAAAGCGAACGAGGTTTAAGTCCTTGCCTAATTCATTCAAATGTTCCCTGCTAACAATTTTAGATCGCATTTTAGTCAAATATCCTTCATCTCCATTGGGTACTTTACTAAATAAATGTGCTGCAATTACTGCACTTAACATAGCATCTCCCAAAAATTCTAATCTTTCATAATTTACGGGTATTCCGGATTCATCAAGTTTGTTTGAGGAACGGTGGGTAAAGGCTTTCTTATAATATTCAATTGAAATTGGCTGAAAACCAAGTATTTTCTGAATAGTGTCAAAAAAAATCCCGTCTTCTTTTGAACGGGATTTTGAGAGGATTTTTTTGAAAATATTCATATGCAAAATTATTCTGATAATTTTTTAAACAATACACATGCATTATGGCCACCAAAACCAAAAGTATTGCTCATAGCAACATTTACTTCTCTTTTTTGCGGTTTGTTTAAAGTAAGATTTAATGCCGGATCAATATTTTCATCAACAACCTTGTGGTTTATTGTTGGAGGAACAAGACTATGTTTCATAGCTAAAATTGAAGCAATTGCTTCAATTGCTCCTGCAGCCCCAAGCAAATGCCCAGTCATTGATTTTGTTGAATTAATATTGATTGTTTTAGCATGTTCACCAAACACCGCACTAATTGCTTTTAATTCGGCAACATCGCCTAATGGAGTAGAAGTTCCATGTGTATTGATATGGTCAACATCTTCAGGATTCATTCCCGCATCTCTTAATGTGTTTTTCATTACCGCAATGACCCCTATTCCTTCCGGATGTGGAGCTGTTAAGTGGTAAGCATCTGATGACATTCCGCCTCCACCAACTTCACAGTAAATTTTTGCTCCTCTCGCTTTCGCATGCTCATATTCCTCAAGAACAAGCGCACCTGCTCCTTCACCTAAAACAAAACCATCTCTGGTAGCATCAAAAGGTCTTGAAGCTGTTTCCGGACTTTCGTTTCTTGTAGATAATGCGTGCATAGAATTAAAACCTCCCATACCTGCAATAGTAATGGCGGCTTCTGATCCTCCAGAAATAATAACATCACACATTCCTAAACGAATGTAGTTGAAAGCATCAATTAAGGCATTTGCAGAAGATGCACATGCTGAAACAGTTGTATAATTTGGTCCCATATAACCATTACGCATCGAAATATGCGCCGGAGCTATATCGGCAATCATTTTGGGGATAAAAAACGGATTGAATTTAGGTGTCCCGTCACCTTTAGCGTAGTACATTACTTCTTCCTGAAAAGTTTCCAAACCTCCAATTCCCGCTCCCCATATAACACCAACTCTTTGTTTGTCTATGTTATCATTCGTAAGTCCTGCATCCTTAATAGCTTCGTCACTTGCTGCTACGGCATATTGAGCAAATTTATCTAATCTGCGTGATTCCTTGCGATCCATATAATCTTCAATATTGAAGTTTTTTACTTCGCAGGCAAATTTCGTTTTATGTTTTTCTGTATCGTAATACGTTATTGGGGCAGCACCGCTAACACCATTAATAAGCGCATCCCAATACTCCTGGATATTATTTCCGATAGGAGTAAGAGCGCCTAATCCTGTTACAACAACTCGCTTTAATGCCATAAATATGTATTTTATCTTTAACAAATAAAACCCACGCTTTCTTAACTGTATTGTTTACTTAAGAGCCATGGGCATTACAATATAAATATATTTTTTTTGATTGAAATTCAATCGAAATTTAAATTTTAAAAAAAATAATAACACCCGACCTATATAGCATATAAAATCGGGTGTATATTTATTATTTTTTAGCTTCCTCGATATAAGAAATAGCTTGACCAACAGTAGCAATGTTTTCTGCCTGATCGTCTGGAATTTGGATATCAAATTCTTTTTCGAATTCCATAATAAGCTCAACAGTGTCTAATGAGTCAGCTCCTAAATCATTAGTGAAGCTTGCTTCTGTTACAACTTCGTTTTCGTCAACACCTAATTTGTCTACGATAATCGCTTTTACTCTTGATGCAATGTCTGACATAATCTTTAATTTTAGAATTTAATTTGTTGGCAAAAATAAAAAACTTTATTTTAAAACAACTATATAGTTAATAAATGTATTACTAATTTATAAAATTAATTTCAAGAAAGCTCTTTTAATACTATTTATTTTGATTTATTATTCCGTTTTTTGCATTCTAAAAACATACACTAATATGAAAAAAATTATTGTTTTTGCCTCAGGTTCAGGAACTAATGCAGAAAACATTATACAATATTTTAAAAATAAAGAAATTGCCAAAGTAGTTTCTGTCTTCACAAACAATCCTTCCGCTAAAGTCATTGACAAGGCAAAAAAACATCAAATTCCAACTGAAATTTTCTCAAAAGAAGAACTTTTAGACAAAAAAGTACTTCAAAAAATACAGGAAATCGACCCGGATCTTATTGTTTTGGCTGGTTTTTTATTGAAATTTCCTGAGCATATAATTCAACAATATCCTCACAAAATAATCAACATCCATCCGGCCCTTTTACCCAATTATGGCGGAAAAGGAATGTACGGCATACACATACACAGGGCAATAGTAAACAATAAGGAAAAGGAAACAGGGATTTCTATTCATTATGTAAATGAACATTATGATGAAGGCGGGATTATTTTTCAGCAGAACGTGGCTTTGACTGAAAACGACACTCCGGAAACGGTGGCTGAAAAGATTCATGAACTCGAACAACAATATTTTCCTGAAATTATTTATAATTTACTAGAGAAAGAAATTGGTTAGATTTAAACTTTACATGAATTAATATTATTTAAATATAATTTTTTTTCATTTGAAGCCACAAATTTAAAATCCGGCAAATTAAGAATCTGAATATTCAAAATTTAAATGAATCACGAAGTACATATATATACTGATGGCGCCGCAAAAGGAAATCCCGGAAAAGGCGGTTATGGCGTAGTAATGGAATTAGTGGGAACTCCTCATAAAAAAGAATTTTATGAAGGCTTTCGTCTTACTACCAATAACAGAATGGAACTTTTAGCTGTAATTGTTGGTTTAGAAAAACTGAAAAATCCAAATATGAAGGTTTTAGTCCTGTCAGATTCTAAATATGTTGTTGATTCAGTTTTGAAAAGCTGGGTTTTAGGCTGGGAAAAAAAGAAATTCGCAGGAAGAAAAAACCCTGATTTATGGCAACGTTTTCTAATTGCTTATCGAAAGCATCAAGTCGATTTTAAATGGATTAAAGGCCATAATAATCACCCGCAAAATGAACGTTGTGATCAATTAGCTGTTATGGCATCCATGCAAACCAATCTTTCTGTTGATGTTTACTATGAAACTATCGGCTCTAAAATGGAATAAAAAACGCATCAAATCCATTGTTCTGATGCGTTATAGTTTTAATGTACCAACTCAAGACCTTTATTCTTTATCCAAATCCTTAGCTCTGCTAAATCCTACAAGCAAACCTACTCCTGACATTGTAATGATTGTTGCCGGGTAAACAACATCTGAATTCATTTGTGTGTAAGTGGAAAGAAATAAAGCAATAAAAAAACCAAGTCCAATTCCGATTAAAAGAAAAGCTGTATTTAAAATAAAGATTTTCCAGGGTGGAACTCCATTGTTTTTTCCTTTTAAAAAAATACTCGCATCAATGCCCTTTTCGATCAGTGCTAAACGCTCTCTGTTTCGTGTTGAATAAATAAGATAAAAAATACCGAAGATCATTAAGAAAAGACTAATTGGTATTAAAATTTGTGGTCCCATAATTTTTTTATTTAATTGATTGATTGATACCGATATGACGAAGCCTTTTTAATGTAGGTTACAAACTATTGGTAAAAATTTTAATTTTTTAAATTCCATTGTAGACTTTGCGACCAAAAATCGTTGATTATCAGTTGGTTTTCAATGAACGAATTCTTTTTGATGTTAACTTTATCTTTTTAAAAGTTTTAAACTTTACAAATAAGACCCAGACTTTTGTCTTAAATTAGAAATTGGAAATTTAACAGATTAGAATTTATTTCAAAAATTTTGTAACCTAAATAAGCAAGCAGTCGTCCTATATAATATGAGTGCAATCAGTGATCAAGATTATATCGATAAAATTTTGCAGGGCGATACCCACTTGTTTGCTGTGCTGGTTGACCGTTATAAGAATATGATTTTTACACTGGCTTTGAAAATGGTTAAAAACAGAGAAGAAGCCGAAGAAGTCGCTCAGGATACTTTTATTAAAATTTACAACTCTTTAAGCAAGTTTAAAGGTGATTCTAAATTTTCAACCTGGATTTACAGGGTGGCATACAATACTTGTTTGGATCGTTTGAAGAAAAATAAAAAAGAAGACGTTACTATATCTATAGATGAATTTTCGGTACATTTAATTAAAACAATGGACAATGCTTTGAATGCTTTAGAAGACAAGGAACGAAAGCAGACTATTCAGAATTGTTTAAATTCATTATCAAATGAAGACAATTTTCTGCTAACTTTATTTTATTTTGAAGATCAGAGTCTAGAGGAAATCGGAAAAATCATGAACATTAATGCTAATAATGTCAAAGTAAAATTATTTAGATCCCGACAAAAATTAGCAGTAATTTTGAAAAAGCAACTAGAACCAGAAATAATAGCGTATTATGAAAGAGAGCGATAAAAATATAAAGAATCTGATTGACAAAATGATGGCCGAAAATAATTTGGAGTCACCATCAATCGACTTTACTTCAAAAATAATGTCTCAGGTTTTATTGGCTGAAAAAAGTAAAATTAAAACTTACAAGCCTCTAATTTCTAAATCGACCTGGCTTATTATTGGGCTAAGCTTAATTGCTTTAACCGGATATTCTGTTTTTATAAATAACGATTTTTCAAATATGGAAATGGTCCAATTATATTCAGATAAGGCTTCTGCTTTATTCTCCGGGATTCATTTTTCTAAAAATATTTTGTATGCTATTTTAATTGTTCCTTTTATGATTTTAATTCAGATTGGATTATTGAAGAATTATTTTAATAAGAAGTATCAGGTGTAGCTTTATTTTATTGATTTTTTATCAAAATAAACTTAATGTCTTTTAAAAAATAAAAATTGCTTTTAAATCCTAAAAGCATATTTAAGCTATCCTATTTATCAAATACAATTAACTCATTTACAATAGTTTTAGCGCCGTAAACGTTATTCTTTTTTTAAGAAAATTTTGAGATTATAAACCGTTGCAATATTGTAACTTATGAAGTATCTTTGCACCTTAATTCGAAATTCATAAAATGAATAAATTATTGATTGTTGGAACGGTTGCTTTCGACGCGATTGAAACTCCTTTCGGGAAAACAGATAAAATATTAGGTGGTGCTGCAACGTATATTGGTTTATCAGCATCCTTTTTTAACTTACAATCGGCTATTGTTTCTGTAGTTGGGGACGATTTTCCACAAAAGCATTTAGATCTTTTAACTTCAAAAAATATCGATATTTCTGGTATCGAGATTGTAAAAGGAGGAAAAACTTTTTTTTGGAGCGGTTTGTACCATAACGATTTAAATTCCAGAGACACTTTAGTAACTGAACTAAACGTTTTGGCTGATTTTCAGCCGAAAGTTCCTCAAAATTTCAAAGACGCTGATATTGTGATGTTAGGAAACTTACATCCATTAGTACAAAGCAGTGTTTTGGATCAATTAGAGAAAAAACCAAAATTGGTAGTTTTAGATACGATGAATTTCTGGATGGACTGTGCTTTACCTGAATTATTAGAGGTAATCAAACGTGTAGACGTTATTACAATTAATGATGAAGAAGCAAGACAACTTTCAGGAGAATATTCGTTGGTAAAAGCAGCGGCTAAAATCCAGGAATTGGGGCCAAAATATGTGGTGATCAAAAAAGGAGAACACGGTGCTCTTTTATTCCACAACAGAGAAGTATTCTTTGCCCCGGCTTTACCACTTGAAGATGTTTTTGATCCAACAGGAGCAGGAGACACTTTTGCGGGCGGTTTTTCAGGATTTATTACGCAAAGCGAAAATATCTCATTTGGCAATATGAAAAATGCCATAATTTACGGATCTAACCTGGCTTCATTTTGTGTAGAGAAATTTGGAACTGAAAGGATGGAAACATTAACTAAAGCTGAAGTAGCGATTCGATTACAGCAATTTAAGTCGTTAACCCAGTTTGACATAGAATTATAATGCCTTAAAGCCTCGATAAAACGGGGCTTTTTTATTACGTTATTACGCACAACTTACAACAACACACAAATACAAAAAAACAATGAGCGACGCTTTAAAACACGAATGTGGTATAGCCTTAGTCAGACTTCTTAAACCGCTTGAATATTACAAAGAAAAATACGGAAGTGCTTTTTACGGGATACAGAAAATGTATCTGATGATGGAAAAACAGCATAATCGGGGTCAGGATGGAGCCGGTTTTGCCAGCATTAAATTAGATGTTGATCCCGGACAGCGTTATATCAGCAGAGTTCGTTCAAACCATTCGCAGCCAATTCAGGATGTGTTTAAGCAGATTAACGACCGGATCAATGAGGAATTAACTGCTAATCCCGAAATTGCTGATAATGTAGATAAAATAAAATCAGAAATTCCGTATGTTGGAGAATTATTTTTAGGCCACGTCCGTTATGGAACATTTGGTAAAAACAGCATTGAAAGTGTACATCCGTTTTTACGTCAGAGCAATTGGATGCACCGTAATCTGATTTTAGCAGGAAACTTTAACATGACTAATGTTAAAGAACTTTTCGAAAATCTGGTTGAACTTGGACAACATCCAAAAGAGATGGCCGATACTGTTACGGTTATGGAAAAAATTGGCCACTTTTTAGATAAGGAAGTGATGCAGCTATATCAGGACTGTAAGGCTGAAGGTTATTCTAAAAGAGAAGCTTCTCCTGTAATCGCAGACCGATTGGATATTGCGAAAATATTAACCCGCTCTGCAAAAAATTTAGATGGAGGTTATGCAATGGCAGGATTATTAGGTCATGGTGATGCTTTTGTTTTTAGAGATCCTGCAGGAATTCGTCCAGCTTACTTTTATCAGGATGATGAAGTTGTTGTTGTAGCTTCTGAGCGGCCGGTTATTCAAACGGTATTTAATGTGCCTTTTGAAAGTGTTCAGGAAATCAACCCGGGAAATGCTTTGATTATCAAAAAAAGCGGAAAAGTTTCTATGGAGCAAATCTTAGAGCCAACCGTAAAGAAATCTTGTTCATTTGAAAGAATTTATTTCTCAAGAGGGAGTGATGCTGAAATTTATCAGGAACGCAAAAATTTAGGGAAATTAATTTTGCCTGCTGTGCTTGAATCTATTGACAGCGATACAGACAATACTGTTTTTTCCTATATTCCAAATACAGCCGAAACCTCTTTTTATGGAATGATCGAGGCTGCTCAGGATTTCCTGAATCAAAGAAAAAATAATTATATCCTTGAAAACAGAAGTACACTTACAGCCGAAACTCTTCAGGAATTATTAGCTGTAAAAATTCGTACAGAGAAAGTTGCAATTAAAGATGCTAAACTTAGAACCTTTATTACAGAAGACAGTAGCCGTGACGATTTAGTGGCTCACGTTTATGATGTTACCTACGGAGTTATCAAACCAACTGATAATCTGGTTATTATTGATGACAGCATCGTTCGTGGCACTACATTAAAAATGAGTATCATAAAAATGATGGATCGTTTAAAACCAAAACGTATTGTTATTGTTTCTTCGGCACCACAAATCCGTTACCCGGATTGTTACGGAATTGATATGGCTAAACTGGAAGGTCTTGTTGCTTTTCGAGCTGCATTAGCTTTATTAAAAGAAAGAAATCTCTATCATATTGTAGATAAAGTTTATGTTAAATGTAAAGCACAGGAAAATTATGTTGATACAGATGTTGTTAATTATGTAACTGCAATCTATGATCAGTTTACTCCCGAAGAGATTTCTGCTAAAATTGCCGAAATGTTAAGCTCTCCTGAAATTAATGCCGAAGTAAAAATTATCTTCCAAAAAGTAGAGAATTTGCACATAGCTTGTCCGAAAAATCTAGGTGATTGGTATTTTACCGGAGACTATCCAACACCTGGAGGAAACCGGGTTGTAAACAGAGCATTTATGAACTTTTATGAAGGAAAAAACGCAAGAGCTTATTAAAAAAAAGTTAAAAAGTGCATTTCATCGGTTTTATTTGCCGTTCATCCTATATGTTTGGGAAAAATGTAATCCTAGTATATCTTTGAAGCACCATAACATTAGTAGGTTAAGTTTATGGTAGATTTGGGGCAAAAAGGGCGAAAGAAATTTCGCCTTTTTTATTTTAAAAAAATTCAAACTTTTAAATATCAGTTATTTGTCGGATTTAATTGTTTTTCATCTGAATTATTTGTGTAAAAAAAGGCTTAATAATATATTTGATTATACCATAGTAGCATTGGATAATTTTATGGTAATTTGGGGCAAAAAAGGTGAAAGAAATTTCGCCTTTTTTATTGAAGTAAATTAAACAAGTTATGTATATAACTTATCATTGATATTAACTATAAGTTAAGGCAACAAATATTATGAGCTCTAATTTAACTAAATGAAAAGAGGAAGAGGTAAAACATTATTTTGATAATTGTTTTTTTGTCAAATGATAAATAAAAAAACCCGATTAATTCATTGAGAACTAATCGGGTTTTATATTTTATTATGAAATTATTTGTCTAAAGCGTATCTTCTTGCTACTTCTGTCCAGTTAATTACATTAAAGAAAGCTTCAATATAATCTGGTCTTCTGTTTTGATAGTTTAAATAATAAGCGTGTTCCCAAACATCCATTCCTAAAATTGGAGTTCCACCGCAACCTACTTCCGGCATTAATGGGTTATCCTGGTTTGGAGTTCCGCAAACGTCTAATTTTCCACCTTTATGAACACATAACCAAGCCCATCCTGAGCCGAATTGTGTTGCACCTGCTTTAGCAAATTTTGCTTTAAATTCTTCAAAAGTTCCAAAAGCAGACTCGATTGCAGCCAATAAATCGCCTGTTGGTAATCCGCCACCGTTTGGAGACATTACAGTCCAGAATAAATTGTGGTTGTAAAAACCTCCACCATTGTTACGCACTGCAGCGTTTGTTTTATCTAAATTAATTAAGATATTTTCGATTGTTTTTCCTTCTAAATCTGTTCCTGCGATTGCAGCGTTAAGATTTGTAGTATATGCATTATGATGTTTTGAATGGTGAATTTCCATTGTACGTGCATCAATATGTGGTTCTAATGCATCATATGCATAAGGTAATTGTGGTAATTCAAAAGCCATGATATTATGATTTTATGATTTATAATTATTTATCCAAATTTAAACATTTAACTTTGGAATAGAAAATACTATTTCGTTATAATTCAATTTAATTAATTGATAATTTCATTTTATAGAAGTTAAATACCTATAAATCTTTATTTTCCATTAAAAGTCGTCATGGTATTTTCTAATCCTGCCGTTCCAAAAGATTTAATAATTTCTGAAGCTACTTCTAAACGTTCCGGCAATTTTGCTTTTTCTTCTTCATCCCAGTCTCCTAAAACATAATCGATTTGCTGTCCTTTTTTAAACTGATCACTGATACCAAATCTAAAACGGGTATATTGTTGTGTATTTAAAACAAGATTGATGTTCTTTAATCCGTTATGACCTCCATCGCTTCCTTTTGGTTTAATCCTGATGGTACCAAAGGAAAGATTTAAATCATCTGTAATCACCAGAATGTTTTCTAATGGAATATTTTCTTTGTCCATCCAGTATTTTACTGCTTTACCGCTTAGGTTCATATACGTGTTTGGCTTAAGCAAAAAGAAGGTTCTTCCTTTGAGTTTATATTCAGCCATTGCTCCCAATTTTGCAGTTTCGAAAGAAAGACTTTCTTTTTTGGCTAGAAAATCCAGGACTTTGAATCCGATGTTGTGTCTTGTATTTACGTATTCGGCACCAATGTTACCTAATCCTACGATTAAATATTTCTTCATATGATCTGTGTTCTCTTCTGTTTTTGCTGATAAAAACAGTTTTTGTATCGATATTATCATAGCGCAAAAATAAACTTAATTAGGGAATGTAGCAATTGGTTGATTAGATAATTAGAAAATGTGGCAATTAGATAATCTTGTATTGTATTCATTATAACAGCGGAAAGTTTATTACAAAGTTGCATAAGAAAATAGAACGCAGATGAAGCAGATTTTAATTGTTTATGGATTTCGACTTGTATCAGTCTGACATAGACTTATTATCTCAGAAGCTTATAAAAACAAAACTTCTGGCTAGCCCTGACAGCAGTGGTATCCTTTTGCTGGCATCTTTAGCCAGGAAAAGATATAGCGGATGGCAGGAACATCTGGTCTTGAACCAAAAAATTTTTGCTCCTAAAAAAAAGTATAGACCAAAAAAAAGCACCAGTTTTGCAACTGATGCTTTTGTATTGATTTGAAAAAATTATTTTTTCTTTCCTTTTGCAGGAGCTTTTGCAGCTTTGGCAGCTTCCTGAGCAGCTTTCATAGCAGCACGAGAAATTCTTACCTGAGCAACAACCGTGTTTTCCGGGTGCATTACTTTGTATTCCGGAGAACCAACTTTAGTAACGTATAATTTGTTACCCATTTCAAGTGGTGTAATATCAGCTTCAACAAAATCAGGAAGATCTTTAGGTAAAGCTTTTACTTTTAATTTACGGGTGTTCAAACGTAAAACACCACCTGCAAGAACACCTTTTGATACACCTGTAATTTTTACAGGAACTTCCATAGTGATTTCTTTGTCATCAAATAACTGAAAGAAGTCAATGTGTAAGATTTTGTCAGATACCGGGTGAACCTGAATATCCTGTAAAATTGCATTGAATGATTTTCCTTTTCCAAGCTCAATCACAACTGTGTGTGCATTTGGAGTGTAAACCAAGTTTTTGAATGCTGCAGCTTCTGCTGAGAAGTGTACTGCTTGATTTCCTCCGTATAACACGCAAGGAACCGCTCCAGCATTACGTAAGGCTTTAGTTGCTACTTTGCCCACGCTTTCTCTTTCTGATCCTTTAATTGTAATCGATTTCATTGTAAAAAAATATAGTTATTAATAAATATTCTAATTCTTATTGTAGTGAGATTGCTTCTTTTGTCGCAATCACTACATTATAAATTTTCCACTGATGGAATTGTTGTGGTGTACCATGTGCATTACTTCGGCAAAAAGAGGTGCACAACTCACTACTCTTATTTTTTTAGATTCTTTCTTTAACGGAATAGAATCAGTAACTATTAATTCGCTTAATTTCGAATTTTCAATTTTTTCGTATGCACCGCCTGATAAAATAGCGTGTGTACAAATAGCCCTTACGCTTAATGCTCCTTTTTCGATCATTAAATCGGCGGCTTTAGCTAATGTTCCGCCTGTATCGATCATGTCGTCTACTAGTATTACGTTACGGCCTTTTACTTCACCAATCAGCTCCATAGTGTCGATAACGTTGGCTGCTTTTCTTT
>NZ_JBDTTP010000016.1:0-66378 GCF_039930565.1 Flavobacterium sp.
GTAAGCAAGGACGTTTCCGTCAAAACTTACTTGGAAAACGTGTGGATTATTCTGCCCGTTCGGTAATTGTTGTTGGTCCTGAACTAAAATTATTCGAATGCGGATTGCCAAAAGATATGGCAGCTGAATTATACAAACCTTTCGTAATTCGTAAATTGATTGAAAGAGGTATTGTTAAAACAGTAAAATCTGCTAAGAAAATTATAGACAAAAAAGAGCCAGTAGTTTGGGATATTCTTGAAAATGTAATTAAAGGACACCCAGTATTGCTTAACCGTGCTCCTACATTACACAGACTTGGTATTCAGGCTTTCCAGCCAAAATTAATTGAAGGAAAAGCGATTCAATTGCACCCATTAGTATGTACGGCTTTCAACGCCGATTTTGATGGGGATCAGATGGCAGTTCACTTGCCATTAGGACCAGAGGCTATTTTAGAGGCACAATTGTTAATGTTGGCTTCTCATAATATTCTTAACCCCGCAAATGGTGCTCCAATTACTGTACCTTCTCAGGATATGGTGTTGGGTCTATACTACATGACCAAAGAGCGTATCTCTACTCCTGAACATAAAATTTTAGGTCAGGATTTGACTTTCTATTCTGCAGAAGAAGTAAATATTGCATTAAACGAAGGAAGATTAGAATTGAATGCCCGTGTGAAAATTAGAGCAAAAGATTTTAATGAAGCTGGAGAACTAGTATACAAAATCATTCAAACTACTGCAGGACGTGTATTATTTAATGAAGTAGTACCTGAAGCAGCCGGATATATCAATGATGTATTGACTAAGAAAAACCTTAGAGATATTATTGGACACATTTTAAGTGTGACTAATGTACCTACTACAGCAGCTTTCTTGGATAATATGAAAGATATGGGGTATAAATTCGCATTTAGAGGAGGTTTATCATTCTCTTTAGGTGATATTAGAATTCCAGAACAAAAAACACAATTAATTGCAGATGCCAGAGAGCAAGTTGAAGGTATTTCTGTGAATTATAACATGGGTCTTATTACCAATAACGAACGTTACAACCAGGTTATTGACGTATGGACTTCGGCAAATGCTCAATTAACTGAGTTAGCAATGAAAAATATTAGAGAAGACCAACAAGGTTTCAACTCTGTGTATATGATGCTTGACTCAGGAGCGAGGGGTTCTAAGGAACAAATTCGTCAGTTAACTGGTATGCGTGGTTTGATGGCTAAGCCTAAAAAATCTACTGCCGGTGGTGGTGAGATTATCGAAAACCCAATTCTTTCTAACTTTAAGGAAGGTCTTTCGATCCTTGAGTACTTTATTTCTACTCACGGTGCCCGTAAAGGACTTGCGGATACGGCTCTTAAAACTGCCGATGCCGGATACTTGACAAGAAGACTTCATGACGTTTCGCAAGATGTTATTGTTAACATCGAAGATTGTGGAACCTTAAGAGGTGTTGAAGTTTCAGCATTGAAGAAAAATGAAGAAATCGTTGAATCATTAGGGGAAAGAATTTTAGGACGTGTTGCGTTACAAGATCTTATAAACCCACTTACTAATGAAGTATTAGTTCAATCAGGTCAACAAATTACTGAAGCAATTATGAGAACTATTGAAGCTTCTCCAATTGAAAAAGTAGAAGTTAGATCTCCATTAACTTGTGAAGCTACAAAAGGTATTTGTGCTAAATGTTACGGTAGAAACTTAGCTACCGGAAAAATGACACAAAGAGGTGAAGCTGTCGGAGTTATTGCAGCTCAGTCTATTGGTGAACCAGGTACACAGTTAACACTTCGAACTTTCCACGTTGGAGGGGTTGCAGGAGGTATTTCTGAAGAGTCCAGTATTGTTACAAGATTCAACGGTAGACTTGAGATTGAAGATTTAAAAACGGTTAAAGGTGAGGATAGTGAAGGTAATGCTACTGATATTGTAGTATCGCGTTCAACTGAATTAAAATTAGTTGACGAGAAAACTGGAATTGTCTTAAATACACATAATATTCCTTACGGATCCAGCATTTTTGTGAATGATGGTGATGTCGTTACTAAAGGAACAGTAATTTGTAAATGGGATCCATATAATGGTGTAATTGTTTCTGAATTTACAGGTAAGATTGCTTACGAAGATTTAGAACAAGGACAATCATTCATGGTTGAAATTGATGAGCAGACAGGTTTCCAGGAAAAAGTAATTTCTGAGGCCAGAAATAAGAAATTAATTCCAACTTTATTAGTTTATGGTAAAGAAGGTGAATTGATTCGTTCGTATAACTTACCAGTAGGAGCTCACTTAATGGTTGAGAACGGTGAGAAAATTAAAGCAGGTAAAGTATTGGTTAAAATTCCACGTCGTTCTTCTAAATCTGGTGATATTACGGGAGGTTTACCAAGAATTACAGAGCTGTTAGAAGCTCGTAATCCTTCGAATCCAGCTGTAGTTTCTGAAATCGATGGTGTTGTTTCTTTTGGAAAAATCAAAAGAGGAAACCGTGAGATTGTTATTGAGTCTAAATTTGGTGACATCAGAAAATACCTGGTTAAATTATCAAGCCAAATCCTTGTTCAGGAAAATGACTTTGTAAGAGCGGGTGTTCCATTGTCTGATGGTGCAATTACTCCGGATGATATTTTAAGAATTCAGGGACCAGCCGCTGTTCAACAGTATTTGGTAAATGAAATTCAGGAAGTATACCGTTTGCAAGGGGTAAAAATCAATGACAAGCACTTTGAGGTAGTTATTCGTCAAATGATGCGTAAAGTAAGAGTTCAGGATCCGGGAGATACATTATTCTTAGAAGATCAATTAATTCACACTAAAGATTTCATCGTTCAAAACGATAAATTATATGGTATGAAAGTAGTTGAAGATGCTGGAGATTCTGCTGTATTGAAACCAGGTCAGATTATTACACCTCGTGATTTACGTGATGAAAACTCATTGCTTAAACGAAATGATAAAAATCTGGTTGTAGCCAGAGACGTAATTACTGCAACTGCAACGCCAGTTTTACAAGGTATTACAAGAGCTTCGTTACAAACTAAATCATTCATTTCTGCTGCTTCATTCCAGGAAACTACAAAAGTACTTAACGAAGCTGCAGTAGCAGGTAAAGTTGATGATCTTGAAGGATTGAAAGAAAATGTAATTGTTGGACACAGAATTCCTGCAGGAACTGGTATGAGAGAATACGATCATACTATTGTAGGTTCTAAAGATGATTACAATGAAATGATGGCTAATAAAGAAGAGTATATTTATTAATTCTTATCAATTCCCTCTTCTTAGGAAGGGGGAAATTGAAAAAAAATATTAAATTATGAGTAATCCGAAACAACAAGAACAAATTAATATTGAACTGGACGAAACCATTGCAGAAGGAATTTATTCCAATCTTGCGATTATCAACCACTCATCATCTGAATTTGTTTTAGATTTTGTAAACATTATGCCGGGTACTCCAAAAGCCAAGGTGAAGTCAAGAATTGTCCTGACACCACAACATGCTAAAAGATTATTGAGAGCAATTGGAGAAAATATTCATAGATTTGAAGCAGCTCATGGCGAAATCAAAGAAACTGAACAAGCACCAATTCCACTTAATTTTGGTCCGGCTGGACAAGCATAAATTTTAAAGCTCCAGTAATGGAGCTTTTTTTATACAAAAAAGATTACGGGTTATTTTTTTGCAGGCCCTTAGTCCGATTTAATGCATCTTTAACGATTATGTTTTATAAGTGCTGAACTTTGCTATACTTTTGATCAACATAAAATAAGAAAATTAATTTTGAAATAAATGCAAGTTTGATTCAATTTAAAAAGCACTAATTTATTTAGTGCTTTTTTTTATGAAGTTTTTAATCGAAAATTTTAAAAATTCAGGGGTTTCCCCTTATATGATAAAACTTTCTATTTATTCATCTTTGAATAAATATTGAATCTAAATAGTATTCAATTAATTGATTTTAATCATAGCTACATTTTAACAATGCAATCAATAGTAAGTTCATAATTATCAATGGGAAAAAACTTAAAAACAGGACTGATATCATTGACTTTCGGATTAATTTTTAATTATGCCAATACGCATCTTTGGATTTTTTTAATATGTATAAGTATTGTTCCTCTATTTGTATTTGTAAATGATAATAATAAAAAAAAGTCACTAAGTATTGGTTTTATGTATGGTCTGGGAATAGGATTAGGTATGTTTTTCTGGATGATAAAAGGTGTTAGTCATTATACAGGAAATGGTTTTTTTTATGGAGTTTTACTTTGGATAATAAGCAGTCTTTTTCTTGGGTTTTATTTTGCTTTTCTTTCGTGGCTTACAAAATGGATTTGGCTTTCTAGTGCAAGATCAAATTGGTTATTAATTTTAAACAGGCTCTGTATTGCTGGTCTCTGGACAATTATAGAGTTTCTTTTAGCATCTTTATTAGAATCGTTTCCATTACACTATTTCAGAATTGGTTTTCCTTTTGTAACTAACATTTATTCTATCCAATTAACCAGTATAGGAGGTTTGTCATTATTGACTTTTTTTACTGTTTTAATCAACCTTTTTGTAGCTGAGTTTTATATTCAAAAAAAGAAACTGTATTTGTTGTATGGTTTTTCCGTACTTGCGTTTATGTTCATAATAGGAGCTGTAAGCTTTTATACTTTCAAGCCAACTCCGGTTGGAAAATCATTTAAAGTAGCGGTAGTTTCAGATAATACAAATCCGGAATCCAAATGGAATAGTGAAAACGGAAACACTTTTGCCAACAACTATTTTCAATTGTGCAAGGATGCTGCTGCACTAAAACCTGATTTTATTATCTGGCCTGAAACTGCACTTCCGTGGACGTATTCTCCTGATGATGACTTATTAAAACAAATAATTAGAATAAGCAGTAATCATGACCTTACTCATGTTATTGGAATTAACAATGAAAACAGTAAAGATAAAAAATTATATAACTCGGTTTTTTATATCAGCAATCAAAATAAGGTAAACGGAATTTACAACAAACAAATATTGCTTAAAGGTATTGAAGAACCATTAGGGAAGTTTCTGGTTCCTTTTTTAAGTCAGGATGGTTTTGTTTTATCAAAGGGAAAAAATCAGCTGCCTGTTACAACCCGTTTTGGTAAGGCTGGAAATTTGATCTGTAATGAAGTTGTAGTTGAGAATTCTGGCGCAGAGCAAGTAAGACGCGGTGCTAATTTTTTGTTCAATTTCAGCAATGATGGCTGGTTTAAAGATAATTATATATCAGATCTTCATTTTTATTATGCCCGCCTTCAGGCAGTAGAAAATCGAAAAGACATTAGTGTTGCCAATAATTGTGGTATTAATGCCATCATTGACAGTAACGGATCAATTATCTCACAAAAAAAAGATACGATTGGAACATTAGTATATGGAACTATTCAGCCAAATAATAATATTTCCTTATTTACAAAATATCCTTTATTTTTTCCTGTGTTACATATCATATTCATTCTAATATATTTATTAACCTTAAAACTCAAAACCATACAAAACAGAAAAATACCACGAATTTAATCCAATTTTTTAATTAATTTTTTAACACAATTTACAAATATGAAAAAAATATTACTTTTTACATTATTGCTTGCCAATTTCTTTTTTGCTAATGCATTTACCAGAATAACAGCCTACCGTTGGAGAAATGATAATGGAACTGAAACTAATGCTACATGGAAGGCAGCAACAAATACTCCTATACAAATTAATACCTTAGACCCAATAAGAATTAGAATAGCTATTGAAGATAATAGTGGTACAGACCCTAATAATGACCAATTTCTTGGTTCTACAATAGCTGTAGATGCTACTATTGAATTTTCAGTTAATAATGGTCAGACATGGAAAAGTATTACAGTTTCAGGATCTCCATTTGATTTTGTAAGTTCTTCAGTTCTAGATGGTACTAATACTACCCAGCAAATTACGTCTGGTAATCCCTCTTCATTTGTTGCAGGCTTGTTCAAAAGTACAGACCAAAATACTCCATTTAGTTTGCCAAGAAAAAATAGTAGTTTTACAGAGCATGAATTTTGCATAAAGCCAAATGTGCTAATTGATGCTTCAGTTATATATATCTTTAGAGCATCTAGCAGTACAATTGATCAAGTAACTCCTGCGCTTACCTATTGTCCGACTGTCGTTGATCCACCAGTAGCAAATGCATCACAAAATTTTAATTCAAATGCTAAAGTTTCAGATTTACAAGCTGTTGGAACAGATTTGAAATGGTATACAACTATTTTTGGAGGTACTGTATTAGACGAGTCAACGACCTTATCAACAGGTTTATATTATGTATCACAAACTCTATCTTGTGAAAGTACGCGTACTCAAGTAAAGGTAAATATTATTCAAGGTGCTACATTAAATTTCAATGGAGGATATATAGATTTACCTTTTAATATGCCAGCTATCTACACGAAAGAAGCCTGGATTAATGTAAGGGATTTTTCAGCTGTAAATAATATTATTTCTGGAGATGATCAGAATGGTAGACATGCTATTTATATACCTGGTGGTAAATTGTCTACAGGACATAATGGTGCTTATGAAAATCTAAAAGATCCTACACAATTAAGTACAAATACATGGTATCATGTTGCAGTAACTTATGATGCAAATGGTACTTTAACGCTATATAAAAATGGTGATGTAGTTGGTGCTGCGGCTAATGTACCTGCTTTTACAGGAACTGCGGTCAGAATTGGAGCATTTGATCCGGGACAAAATTTGTTTAATGGTACGATAGATGATGTTCGAATCTGGAATAAGGTTTTAACTCAAGCTGAAATTCAGGAAAAAATGAACTGCGAATTCGCAGGTCCTCAACCAGGTTTAGTAGCATATTATAAATTCAATCAGGGATTTGAAGGTGCTGACAATTCAGCAGTTACAACCTTAACAGATTCAAGCGGAAATGGAAATGACGGTACCTTTGTTAATTTCGATTTATCTGAAAACTCTTCTAATTTCATTGGCGGTTCTATTATTCAAACGGGTAATACTTGTACAACATTAAGTGTTGGTGATCATGATTTGGATTTTAGTTCGAGTTTAAAAGTATATCCTAATCCTTCAAGAAGTGCATTTTTTATCGATAGTGACTCAATCGGTACTGTAGTTATATTCGATATATTAGGAAAAATTATTCAAAGCCAAAAAATAAATTCAGGTACGAATACGTTAGATTTAGGAAGTACTCCAAATGGAGTTTACTTATTAAAAGTTACTAATGAAAAGAATCAGTCAAAAACTGTGAAGTTGATTAAGAATTAAGAACATAAGAATTTTAAAAAGCTCCAGAAATGGAGCTTTTTTATAATCAATCAACTAAAAACCTAAATGTTTGTCGTTATTGTACACTTAATCCGATATAATTCGTTTTTAACGAATATATTTTAAGTATCTAAATTTGTAGTCTATATTTGACCAACATAAAATAAGAAAATTAATTCCAAAAGTTAATTTAATTCTATTAAAAAAGCGCCAATTGCAAAATTGGCGCTTTTTGATTTTTATAGTTTATTCGAATTCCGAAGTGAAAAATAATTTTACATTTGGATATTTACTTTGTGTCATCTGAATAGTAAAATCTGAATCAGCTAAAAACACCAGCTGGCCATATTTGTCGTGAGCAAGGAATTTTTGTTTGATTCTTCTAAACTCTTTAAATTCATCGCTCTTAGGATCATTCGGCTTTACCCAACAGGCTTTATGAACAGGGAAATTTTCGTACGTACATTTTGCTCCATATTCATGTTCCAATCGGTATTGAATAACTTCATATTGCAATGCTCCAACAGTTCCGATGATTTTACGGTTATTCATTTCCAGAGTGAATAACTGAGCAACACCTTCATCCATTAACTGATCAATTCCCTTATCCAATTGTTTTGCTTTCATTGGATCAGCGTTATTGATATATCTAAAATGTTCTGGTGAGAAGCTCGGAATTCCTTTAAAACTCATTAGTTCTCCTTCTGTTAAAGTGTCACCAATCTTAAAATTGCCGGTATCGTGTAACCCAACAATATCTCCCGGATAGGAAATATCAACGATTTCCTTTTTCTCAGCAAAAAAAGCATTCGGACTTGAAAATTTTAAATTTTTCTTCTGGCGAACATGATAATAAGGTTTGTTTCTTTCAAAAGTACCCGAAACAATTTTGATAAAAGCCAAACGGTCTCTGTGTTTTGGATCCATATTAGCATGGATTTTAAATACAAAACCTGACATTTTCTCTTCTGTTGGATCAACTAAACGGGTTTCAGAATCTTTTGCTCTTGGAGATGGTGCAATAGAAACAAAACAATCTAATAGTTCACGGACCCCAAAGTTATTCAATGCTGAACCAAAAAACACCGGCTGCAATTTACCATCCAGATAATCCTGACGGTCGAATTTTGGATACACTTCATCGATTAATTCTAATTCTTCACGTAATCTGTCAGCAGGCTTTTGACCAATAATTTTTTCTAATTCAGGATTTTGAACATCTGAGAAAGCAATAGTTTCCTCAATATTTTTACGGCTGTCCCCACTAAAAAGATTGATATTCTGTTCCCATAAATTATAAATTCCCTGAAAGTCATAACCCATTCCGATAGGAAAACTCAAAGGTGTAACGGTTAGTCCCAGTTTTTGTTCCACTTCATCCATCAAGTCAAAAGCATCTTTACCTTCACGGTCTAATTTATTGATGAATACAATCATTGGGATATTTCTCATTCTGCAAACTGCGACCAATTTTTCAGTCTGTTCCTCAACCCCTTTAGCAACGTCAATTACAACAATAACACTATCAACTGCAGTTAAAGTCCTAAAAGTATCTTCGGCGAAATCCTTGTGGCCGGGAGTATCAAGAATATTTATTTTTATGTCATTATAATTAAAAGCAAGAACAGAAGTAGAAACCGAAATACCTCTCTGGCGTTCAATTTCCATGAAATCACTTGTTGCTCCTTTTTTAATTTTATTGTTTTTTACAGCACCTGCTTCCTGAATGGCCCCTCCAAAAAGTAATAATTTTTCTGTCAATGTAGTTTTACCGGCATCGGGATGCGAGATAATTCCAAAAGTTCGTCTGCGTTGTATTTCTTTTAAAAAGCTCATATTTTGTATAAATAGGATGCAAAAGTACTATTAATTACGGCTTAATAAAAATATTCACTTCTTAATTTAGAAGTCCTGAGTTTAAAGTAAACCCGCGAAAAAAAATAAGGCTGTTTTTTGAAACAGCCTTAAATTATCATTTTAAATATATTATTGATTGACAGACCAAACTGAATATCCTTTGGGCGGACATTGAATTTTTACCCATTTATCTGCCTGAGTGGTTGGATACCAGGTTGAATTTCCGGTAAAGTCCTTGATTTGAGTATTTGCCCAGTTGGTTTGAACCCATCTTTCCTGCCATGCAGAGGAGTTATTAATATAAACAACTAATCCGGGGTTTCCATTGTATCCGTTTCTTCGGGCTACATATTCATCATTGTCAGAATATAAAATGGATGTTGTGCCAGTTGCCTTATTATTGTGTATCCATATAAGATTGTTTAGTTTATTTTTATCCAGCCATTCTTCATAATCCCTATAGAAAATGGTTGGATATCCTTCATGTGTTAGAATATACGAATACGCTAATAATTTATTTGAGATTTCATCAGTATCGTGATTGCTTACAAAAGTCACGGCTTTGTATGGATTTCTTTTCCACATCATATCGTCATTTAATATGGCGAGATTATTACCATCAAAGGCATCATTCATTTTATAATAACAGGCAAAATCAAACACAGAACTATTGGCATTGTTAGCCCACCATTCCAGTGTGTTTACATTGGCATCCCAGTATTCTCCAACAGAAAACCCGCCAACATTCGCATTCCATGCATTTACTACCCAAGGGCCAAAACCCTTTACGTAGTCAAATCTCCAGCCATCAAATTTCATGGTATTTTTGTAATATTTGCCAACTCCATCAGCTCTCATCCATAACCAGTCTTTTACATAAGGATCAGCATGACATAAATCCGGAAACCCTCCAAAGGCACCTTCATCATTATTACCATAACTATTTTTATAAAAATTAGTGTAGGTACGTTTGAATTTTCCTGAAGCAATTCCATTAAAATTAGTCCAGGTATTGGTTCCTGTAAATGGATTTGCTTCTGACTGTCCTCCGCTGTTATGATTGATAACGATATCTGCATACACCTTCATGTTTTCGGTATGAGCTTTTGTTATCAGACTTACTAATTCTGTTTTAGATCCAAATCGGGTTTCTGTAGTTCCGTTTTGATTATAGTCTCCAAAATCAAAATAATCGGTGGGGTCATATCCCATGGAAAAAGCCCCATTTTGTGCTTTTGAAACGGGTGGCAGCCATACTGAACCGATTCCTGCATTCGACCAGGCGGTTATTTTGCCATTTATGGTATTCCACCAATTTCCACCGGAAGGAACATCCCAATAAAAAGCTTGCATCATGACTCCTCCTCCGGGATTGTCAACGTACTTTCCTGTCAGGGATGAGGCTTGTATTCCTGTGCTAAAAGGTTTTCCATCATGATTTGTAACATTAATAATCTTAAATTGCTGACTTTCAGTTCTGGTATTTGTTTTCTCAGTTTCATTTTCTGAGCACGAATAAAAAAGTACGGTACATACTCCAATAAAATAAACTTTTAAATTTAGTTTCTTCATAATTACGGTGGTTTTAAGGTAGATAATAAAGTTTAATTGAATAGTTTTGACTGTTTGTTACTAATAAAGCCTTACGGTTTATTCAATATTTATCTAAAGTAAATAATTTTTCATTCGACCTTTTTTTGTGCAAAAATAGTTATACAACGAAAACGTTATAGTGTTGAAAACTTTATTTATTTAATTGTAAATTAGATGTTTATGAAATTGTTAAAAAGGGTATAAATCATAAAATTATTTTTCTGAATGATTAAATTTCTTCACGTTGCTTTTTGTTTTTAGAAGGTTTTTAAAATTATCCCTATAATTTTTTGTTAATAGTATTACTGATAGTTGTATTATGTAATTGAATTGTTATTTTTGTTCGTTATAAGTCAAAAGCATAATTATGTAATTCAGTTTTTTAACTTTTGAAGGAGTAAAATCTATTGGATTCATAAACAAGTCTTTCACATTAAAATTAAATTTAAAATAATGTTATTAAAAAAAATACAGCTAAAAACCATTGATTTCAAAGTGATGTTAACAATGTGTTTTTTGTTTTTTTTCAGCTCAATTATTTCAGCTCAGGAAGTTATTAAAGATACCGTTGTTGAAAAACCGGTTCAAGTCTCAATTGATAAGAAAAAAATTGATGGTATTATAGCTAATGTTGGAGACTATATTATTTTAGATTCAGATATAGACAAAGGTTTTGTTGAAATTTCGGCTCAGGGCGGATCTGTAAATGATATTACAAGATGCCAGATGTTAGGTAAACTTTTAGAGGATAAATTGTATGCACATCAAGCCATTCAGGACAGTATAATTGTTAGTGATGCAGAGGTTAAAAGCCTCATGGATGACAGGCTTAATTACATGCTCCCGCAAGCGGGAGGAGATATAAATAAAATTGTAGCATTTTATAAAAAAAGTTCTGTTGAAGAGTTTAAAACTTATTTTGCAGATATTTTGAAAGAGCAAAAATTATCTGCCGAAATGCAGAAAAAAATTGTAGACGGTGTTGAAATTACGCCGGAAGAGGTTCGGAATTTCTTTAAAAAAATACCTAAAGATGAACTCCCAACATTTGGTGCAGAGATGGAAGTAGCTCAGATTGTAGTTGAGCCTAAGGTTTCTGCTGCGGATAAGGAAAAAGTAATCGACAGGTTAAAATCAATTAAAAAAGACGTTTTAGAAGGTTCTAGTTTTGCAACGAAAGCAGTTTTGTATTCTCAGGATCCCGGATCTTCACCTAATGGAGGATATTACAAGATGACAAGAAAAACTCCATTTGTGAAAGAGTTTAAAGATGTTGCTTTTAGTCTTGCAGAAGGTGAGGTTTCTGAACCATTTGAGACTACTTTTGGATATCATATTATAATGGTAGACAAAATTAAGGGTCAAGAGGTTGAACTGCGCCATATTTTAATTTCTCCAACAGTTTCTGAAGATGCATTAAAAGAAGCCAAAGACAGAATTATAAATATTAGAAAGAAGATAGAAAGTAAGGAAATTTCTTTTGCTGATGCTGCCAGAACTGAATCTGATGAAAAACAAACCCGCGCTAACGGAGGAACTTTGGTGAATCCTAATACTCAGGATACACGTTTTGAATTGACAAAAATGGACCCGACATTATATTCTCAGGTTTCTAATTTAAAGGATAATGAAGTTTCGCAGCCACTTTTAAATACAGATGATAAAGGCAAAAAAACATATAAATTAATTACTGTAACAAACAGAATTGATTCTCATGTGGCTGATTATGCTCAGGATTACACCAAGATCAAAGAATTAGCATTAAAAGAAAAGCAATTCAATACTATTGGAAAATGGTTTGATACCAAAATTAAAGATACCTACATAAAAATAATTGGGGAATACAGAGATTGTACTTTTACAAACAATTGGTTGAAAAAATAATTTTTATAAAATAAATAAAAAGAGTTAGTTTTATGAATTCATAGAACTAACTCTTTTTTAATTTAAAAACATATTTAAATGTCGGATGTAGCAGCAATTCATAATTTAGTTCAGAAACGTAATGAATTAAAAACAGAAATAGCAAAAATCATTGTAGGTCAGGATGCAGTAGTAGATCAAATTTTACTTTGTATATTTTCCGGAGGGCATGCTCTTTTGATTGGTGTTCCCGGTTTAGCAAAAACCTTAATGATAAATACATTGTCACAAGCTTTGGGTTTAGATTTTAAAAGAATTCAGTTTACTCCGGATTTAATGCCATCGGATATTTTAGGCAGTGAAATTTTAGATGAAAACAGACAGTTTAAATTTATAAAAGGCCCTATTTTTTCTAATATAATCCTTGCTGATGAGATTAACAGAACGCCACCAAAAACGCAGGCCGCTTTATTAGAAGCGATGCAGGAACGCTCAGTTACAATTGCAGGAGAAAATCATAAACTGGATTTGCCTTATTTTGTATTGGCTACCCAAAATCCAATTGAACAGGAGGGGACATATCCTCTTCCGGAAGCGCAATTAGATCGTTTTATGTTTGCCGTAAAATTGGAATATCCAAGTTTTCACGAAGAAGTCCAGGTGGTAAAACAAACTACTTCTGATATAAAAACAACAATAAATCCATTGTTCACGTCACAGGAAATTATTGATTTTCAACATTTGATCCGCAGGATTCCTGTAGCAGATAATGTAATTGAATACGCAGTTACTTTAGTAAGTAAAACCCGTCCTGATAATCCTCTTTCAAATGATTTTGTAAGAAATTATTTAGATTGGGGAGCTGGTCCAAGGGCATCGCAGAATTTAATTTTGGCTGCCAAAGCACACGCCGCTTTTAATGGTAAGTTTTCTCCGGATATTGAAGATGTAAAAGCGGTTGCAACCGGAATTTTGCGTCACAGAATTATTAAAAACTACAAGGCAGATGCTGAAGGTATTACAGAAGAGATTATCATTCAGAAGTTAATGTAAAAACTGAAATGCTATATAAAAAAACCTAACAGCTTTTAAAACTGTTAGGTTTTTTTATTGAATTCTGTTCTGCTTGTTTCATTGATCAGACGCACAGGTTTGTTGTAAAAGAGTTTTATGGTTAGCACCTCTATAAGTGAGGTATATTTTTTATTTCCACATTCATACCACCAATAAGAAAAATATCTAACATCGCCTTTCTCTATTTTTACAAACCAAATTTCTTCATTATTTCGGGTGATTTTTTTAGATTCAATTATTTTATAACCATTTCCCGTCCAGCAAATCAGAGGTTTATGTGCAGGTGTTTTAATATATGTTAATTTTTCAACAGTTGAGATTTTAAAGACTTCTTCATTTATCCAAATCCCTTTATGAATGTTGTATTTTGGGTTTAGATTTTCCAGAATGTTTTGAGTTTGTTCTTTTTTAATTTCAAGGCTGGTTATGAATAATATTCCTGTTGTTATGATTACTGGTAAGAGTTTAGGTGAAATTGAATTTTCAATAATTTGTTTTGTTCCAGGTTTAAAAAATCGAATCAAAAGCAACATTGGCAGAATCTGATAAAAGAGAAGGCAAATAATTCCGATTGTGTGATGTAATGCATTTTCTTCGGTACAATTGAATAAAATCAAGGTGATGATCCTAAAGTAATTCGAAATTATATTCAATACAACCAATAACAGGCAGAACAGTAAAATTTGAATTATACTGAAAAATTTTTGATATTTTCGTTCTTCCAGAGTCAATAAAAAAGCACCAATAAGTAATCCTGTTTTGAACATGGATAAACCCATGCAAGCCGTATCTACCGATATTTTACTGTTGTTGATGTAGAAATTTACGCCTTCTATTTTCTCAATTTCAATGAAGTTTCTCAAAGTCAAATATACATTGTAACAAAGCTCCTGTTTGATTTCGACAGTAAGATAATTGAATAACTGATCAAAAACAGACGAAAATAAAAAGAGACAGATAAAAGCAATGAACGAGAATTTTCGCGTAAAACTATAATAGATTAAACATATAAATAACGATAAAGCCTGAAAATGTAATGTTTTTGTGTGCAGACGATAGCTGATGAATTCTAATATGATAATCATTGCTATAAGCGGGTAGCTCATTTTTAGAGTAGTTCTTCTACCCGCTGTAAGAAATAATACCATAGAAAAGAATACACCAAAAAAGTTGCTGTCTAATGCTATAACAACAATAGGATAGTTCATCGCCAAAAGCACGGCAATAATCAAAACGATACTTTCTTTTTTATAGGGTATTATTGGGAATTTCATTAAATGGTTTGCTTTTTATTTTTTCGATAATAGAAAAATAATGTAGTCGCACCAATGATAATCATCAGCCATTCGTGTGGTTCAGGCACAGCGCCATCATTGTTTATTGAAGCATTTCCTAAAGTATATACATTTTTTTCTATACCGTTGTTTTTATAATCGGTATCAGTTTCCAAGACAATTAAAGAGGAAATAGGGGTTACAATATTCGCGTCTTTTGCTAAATTCACATATTTATTATAGAGTGAGCAATCATTTTGAATTTTGATATTTTCTTTACGGAATTCATCTACAGAAATTGCTGTAGCGCTGGCAGTATCTTTCGAAAATGTTTCGTATTTATTATGTGATAAACAAACATTCTGAATTTTTACTTGTTCCTCCAAAACTTTTCCAAAAGCATACATTCTGAATATATGATTTGGACCTGTGCTTTTTGATGAACTCGTTTTAGTACTTTCTTTAATTGAAATATGCGCACTCTCAATATTTACTGAGTTTTCTTCTGTTTCAAATAAAACAAATTGATTGTTTGTAATAAGATTCAAGCTGTTTTTTAAGCTAGTTTGAAAATAATCAACATATTTCTGCTCTTTAACAGTCTGCCAAAACGGATTGATTTCTGATGAAATATTAATCACTTTTAAATGCCTATCCTTAGTTCCCGATTTTATTTTTTTCAAATAATCAGAATTTTCAAGTTCTTCAAAATTGGCTGAAAATGTACCGCTTTTGGTAATAATTAAACAGTTTGGGTTCAATTTATAAAGTGGTAATAAAGAGTAATGCAAACCGTCAAATTCTTCCTGAACAGTTTTATAGTTTTTTATGTTGATTGGCTTTTTCTCTTTATTTGTATAGATATAAAAGAGTTTTTCTTTTAAGTTTAATATGGATTCTATTTCCCGGGTTTTCCAATTACTATTCAGATCCAAAATGATTTCAGATGCTGTAAAAGGGACTGTAGTTTTTTGGATATCTTTTACCTCATAGACTTTTTCTTTCCAGACAAAAGAATTAGAATATAGTTTTTTACTGTAAGGGATAGTCGCTTCCCAGTTATTCAGTCCGGTTGATTGGTTGATGTAATAATTGTTTTTTAGTTCAAAATCTTTATCAGTTTCCACTTTTGATTTTCCAACTATCTGAATTCTGGAAAGCGATTCTGCGTTTGAAATATTCGGACCTTTTATAGAAAGACTTTGGTATTTCATTTGGTTAGCTTCGACTTTTAAAGGAGTTGTAAATCCGCATTTGAATGTTCTGGGTGTATCAAAATTTACAGGAAAAACTCTGACAACTACTTTGTTTCCTTCTTTCCATTGCATTAAGGACGGGTCACGACTTTCAATGCCAACAATTTGCTTATAAGCTTTTGCTGCTTTTTCTTTTGTAGTGAGGATACCTTTTCTTTCAATACCGTTTACCCATAAAGATAATGATGTAGCAACAGAATTTTCGGGAAGCTGAAACGAATAAATAGCTTCCTTATCTTGCCATGATTCTTTTTGGCATGCAATATCCATTGTAATTTCTGTATAAGCCAATCGTGTTTCGGGATAGAGTTTTACATCTTCTTTGATGTTTTTGGTAAATAAATCTTCACCGCTCCACAATTGTTCTTCGGTTTCCAGTCGTTTGTCAAAATTTGATTTTAAAATATTTATTCTGTCATCTGCACTCAAGTTAAGATCATTGCAAAAAAGATAAGCAATCGTAATAAAAGGATTGTGAATTTTTCTTTCATTGAACTGACTATTGCCTAAAGAATTAAAACTTCTAAATTCAAAAAAGTTATCCTTTGAAGTGTAAACAATGTCTTTTTTTAATAAAATCTCATTCCAGAAATTGGGTTTCAGATTTTGTGAAATAGTGATATAATTAGGTAAATCTTGGTTTGAATCAAATGATTTGGTAATAGTATTTCGGGCTATTTTTTCACTTTCTAAATTTAAGCCCACTATAAATGTAATTAAGCTAATCAGTATTATTGAGAATCCGATGCCAAACGAAAGAAAATAGCTTCTTTTTTTCTGATAAATAAGAAATAAAGTTACGGTATGGATTCCCAGTGTAATTGCTGGAACCAAACCGTAAAAACCCATTCCAAGGGCTATAATGCAAATGAAAGAATAAGGCATAATCGGAATAAGATAAATGGTAAAATAAATAATCAGGCTAAAAGATAATCCGTTTATAAAATACGAAATAGTGGAGACGTATTTCTGTTCCGTATTTTGATAAATAAAGAAATTAGAAATACAAAACATAAGTGTAACTACATACACCCAAATAGATAAATCTTCAAAAACGGATAGGAAAGTATTAAGGCAAAAACACCCAATAAACCAATTTAGCATTAGAAACGGAATTAGGTGAAGGTGTTTTTCTTTGTTTTTTAATGTTAAAAAACAAAGAACTGTTCCATAAATGAATTCAATGATTAAACTGATTATAGGCAGTTGTTCAAGTGAGCGAAATTCTAATTTGATTCCAATTAAAGAAGTGATAAGAAGAATGGCGTTGAAGAGGGTAAGAGCAATACTAATTTTTACCCCAGGTTTCCGAAAATAGTCATCTAAAATTTCTAATTTGTTTTTCATAGTTATATTTTTTATAAAGTACTTTGAATTGCAAAGTTAATAGAATATTTGAATTGCAGCAGAAAATTGCATTTTTTTTTATTTTAAGTAGTTTTACGTATAAAAATTGTTTTTCATAATTAACTATAACGTTATAAATACTTATTTAGAAGTATTCTTATCCAAAAAGCATCAAAATTCAATTTCGTTTGTAACATATAATTTCGACTTTGTTAAGGAAAAGATTTTAAATTATTGATAATTTATTATTTTGATGTAAAACTGAATTTTTGACAACAAACAGTAGTAGAAATCATTATTTTGCAATAATAATTTTCCAGAAAGCGACATCTATTATATTTTTTTTAATTCTCAGCTTTAATTTCTACATTTGCGAACAAAAAACAAAAACACCTAATTTACTATGGCTTTTGATAATACTATTTACAAAGATTACCTAAAGGAAATTGAAGAGCGTAAAGAACAAGCACTTAACCCGAAACCAATTGATGGTGCCGATTTGTTAAGTGTAATTATTGCTCAAATTAAAGATGTAAGTAATGAATACAGAGAAAATTCTCTGAAGTTTTTTATATACAATACTATTCCCGGAACGACTAGTGCGGCCGGCGAAAAAGCAAAATTTTTAAAAGAAATCATTTTAGGTGAATCTGTAGTAAATGAAATTACTCCTGCTTTTGCTTTTGAATTATTATCACACATGAAAGGTGGTCCTTCGATTGAAGTATTACTTGATTTGGCTTTAGGGAATGATATTGCAATTGCAAAAGAAGCAGCAAAAGTGCTTAAGACACAAGTTTATCTTTATGATGCAGACACAGACCGTCTTAAGGCTGCGTTTGAAAGCGGTAATATAATCGCAATAGAGATTGTTCAAAGTTACGCACAGGCTGAGTTTTTTACAAAATTACCAGAAATAGCGGAAGAAATTAAAGTTGTAACTTTTATAGCTGGTGTGGGAGATATCTCAACAGATTTACTGTCTCCAGGAAATCAGGCTCACTCCCGTTCAGATCGTGAATTGCACGGTAAATGTATGATTACGCCTCAGGCACAGGACGAAATTAAGGCACTTCAGGCACAACATCCTGATAAAAGCGTTATGTTGATTGCTGAAAGAGGTACAATGGGTGTAGGTTCATCAAGAATGTCAGGTGTAAACAACGTGGCTCTTTGGACAGGCAAAAAAGCCAGTCCCTATATTCCATTCGTAAATATTGCTCCGATTGTGGGAGGTACAAATGGTATTTCTCCAATTTTCCTTACTACTGTTGATGTTACTGGTGGTATTGGTATTGACCTTAAAAACTGGGTTAAAAAATTAGATTCAGACGGTAATACAATTCGTAATGAAAGTGGTGATCCAGTTTTAGAAGAAACCTATTCTGTTGCTACGGGAACTGTTCTTACAATAAACACAAAAAAGAAAAAATTATATAATGGCGATCAGGAATTGATCGATATTTCTAAGGCATTCACGCCTCAGAAATTGGAATTTATTAAAGCCGGTGGTTCCTACGCGATTGTATTTGGAAAAAAAATACAAACATTTGCCTGTAAACTTTTAGAAATCAATATTCCTACTGTATTTGCTCCGTCAAAAGAAGTTACTATTGAAGGGCAAGGTCTTACAGCCGTTGAAAAAATTTTTAACAGAAATGCAGTTGGAACAACTCCGGGTAAAATATTACACGCAGGATCTGATGTTCGTGTTGAAGTTAACATTGTAGGATCGCAAGATACTACAGGTTTGATGACCGCTCAGGAATTGGAGTCTATGGCTGCTACGGTAATTTCTCCAATCGTTGATGGTGCTTACCAATCAGGTTGTCATACTGCTTCGGTTTGGGATAAAAAAGCGCAGGCAAACATTCCAAAATTAATGAAATTCATGAACGACTTCGGTTTGATCACGGCTCGTGACCCAAAAGGCATTTATCATTCCATGACAGACGTAATTCATAAAGTACTTAATGATATTACAATAGACGAGTGGGCTATCATTATTGGTGGTGACTCGCATACAAGAATGTCAAAAGGTGTTGCTTTTGGTGCTGACTCAGGAACAGTTGCTCTTGCTCTTGCTACCGGAGAAGCTTCTATGCCAATTCCGGAATCTGTAAAAGTTACTTTCAAGGGAGAAATGAAGAGTTACATGGACTTCCGTGATGTTGTTCATGCTACACAATCTCAAATGCTTAAGCAATTTGGTGGTGAAAACGTATTCCAGGGTAGAATCATTGAGGTTCACTTAGGAACGCTTACCGCTGACCAGGCCTTTACTTTTACGGATTGGACTGCTGAAATGAAGGCAAAAGCTTCAATTTGTATTTCTGAAGATGATACTTTGGTGGAGTCATTAGAGATTGCAAAAGGCAGAATCAAAATCATGATCGATAAAGGAATGGACAATGAAAAACATGTTCTTCAGGGATTGATCAACAAAGCAGATAAGAGAATTACAGAGATCAAAACAGGTGAGAAACCAGCTTTGACTCCTGATGCAAATGCCAAGTATTTTGCTGAAGTTGTAGTTGATCTTGATTTGATTTCAGAGCCAATGATTGCTGATCCGGATGTAAATAATAATGATGTTTCTAAAAGATATACCCACGACACCATCAGACCTTTGTCTTTCTATGGTGGAGATAAAAAAGTAGATCTTGGATTTATAGGTTCTTGTATGGTTCACAAGGGCGATATGAAAATTCTTGCTCAAATGCTTAAGAATATCGAAGAGCAAAAAGGGAAGGTAGAATTTTTGGCACCATTAGTTGTAGCACCTCCTACCTATAACATTGTAGATGAGCTTAAAGCAGAAGGTGACTGGGAAGTTTTACAGAAATATTCAGGTTTCGAATTCAACGATAATGTGCCTAAAGGTGCAGCACGTACAGAATACGAAAACATGCTGTATTTAGAGCGTCCAGGTTGTAACCTTTGTATGGGTAATCAGGAAAAAGCGGCTAAAGGAGATACTGTAATGGCAACATCGACCCGCCTTTTCCAGGGAAGAGTAGTAGAAGATGCGGAAGGTAAAAAAGGAGAGTCATTGCTTTCATCAACACCTGTTGTAGTCCTTTCTACAATATTGGGACGAACTCCTACAATAGAGGAATATGTAACGGCAGTAGAAGGTATTAACCTAACTAAGTTTGCACCTTCTCATAAATTATTAGTGCAATAAGCCAAATGATAATTTAATCATAAATTCTAAAGCCTGAGTGATAAACTCAGGCTTTTTTATTAGTACCTGCTCAATTTTTTGTATCTTAGAATGTTCAAAAAAATAAACAAAAACAATTACACAATTATGGCATTTGATATAGAAATGATTAAAAAAGTGTATGACAACATGCCCGGGCGTGTTGATAAGGCACGAGAAATAGTTGGTCGTCCACTTACTTTAACTGAAAAAATATTATACAATCACCTTTGGGATGGAAATCCAACAAAGGCGTTTGGAAGAGGAGTAGATTATGTTGATTTTGCTCCCGATCGCGTAGCATGTCAGGATGCAACGGCTCAGATGGCATTATTGCAGTTTATGCATGCCGGAAAAAAAACAGTGGCTGTTCCAACAACGGTTCATTGTGATCACCTGATTCAGGCTAAAGTAGATGCTGCAACCGATTTGGCCAGAGCAAAAACACAAAGCAATGAAGTTTTTGATTTCTTATCGTCCGTTTCAAATAAATACGGAATTGGTTTCTGGAAACCGGGAGCCGGAATTATTCATCAGGTAGTATTGGAGAATTATGCTTTCCCGGGTGGAATGATGATTGGTACCGATTCTCACACTGTAAACGCAGGTGGTTTAGGAATGGTAGCGATTGGTGTTGGTGGAGCTGATGCTGTAGACGTTATGTCAGGTATGGCCTGGGAACTGAAATTCCCAAAATTAATCGGAGTAAAATTAACCGGTAAATTATCGGGCTGGACAGCTCCTAAAGATGTAATCCTTAAAGTGGCCGGTATCCTTACTGTAAAAGGTGGTACCGGTGCTATTGTTGAATATTTTGGTGAAGGTGCCACTTCTATGTCTTGTACCGGAAAAGGTACTATTTGTAACATGGGAGCCGAAATTGGAGCTACAACTTCAACTTTTGGTTACGATGCTTCAATGGGGCGTTACCTGCGTTCTACAAACAGAGCCGATGTTGCCGATGCTGCAGATAAAATTGCTTCTTATCTAACCGGAGATCCTGAAGTGTATGCTGATCCTGAAAAATACTTTGATCAGGTTATTGAAATTAATTTAACTGAATTAGAGCCGCACTTAAACGGTCCGTTTACGCCGGATTTAGCTACTCCAATTTCTAAAATGAAAGAAGAAGCAATTAAAAATAACTGGCCATTGCAAATTCAGGTAGGTTTAATAGGTTCCTGTACCAACTCTTCTTATGAAGATATTGCACGTGCAGCTTCATTGGCAAAACAAGTTGCGGATAAAAACTTAAAAGTTAAATCTGAATTTACAATAACTCCTGGTTCAGAAGTAGTTCGTTCTACTATTGAAAGAGATGGATTTATTGAAACGTTCCATAAAATTGGAGCAACGGTTTTCGCTAACGCATGCGGACCCTGTATTGGTATGTGGGATAGAGAAGGTGCAGAGAAAGAAGAAAGAAATACAATCGTTCACTCTTTCAACCGTAACTTCTCCAAACGTGCAGATGGTAATCCAAACACTTTGGCTTTCGTAGGTTCACCGGAATTGGTAACCGCTATGGCCATTGCAGGAGATTTAGGTTTCAACCCTTTAACAGATACATTAATCAACGAAGATGGAGAAGAAGTAATGCTTGAAGCTCCAACAGGAGATGAACTTCCTGCAAAAGGTTTCTACGCTGAAGATCCGGGCTTTCAGGCTCCGGCTGCAGATGGTTCAGGAGTTCAGGTTGCAGTAAGTCCAACTTCAGAACGTTTGCAATTATTAGCTCCATTTGATGCCTGGGATGGTAAAAACATTACAGGTGCAAAATTGTTAATCAAAGCTTTCGGAAAATGTACTACAGACCACATTTCTATGGCTGGACCATGGCTGCGTTTCCGTGGACACTTAGATAATATTTCAAACAATATGCTAATTGGTGCCGTAAATGCTTTTAACCAAAAAACAAACTCTGTCAAAAATCAATTAACCGGAACTTACGATGCAGTTCCTGCTGTAGCGCGTGCTTACAAAGCAGCCGGAGTACCATCAATTGTTGTGGGAGATCACAATTATGGTGAAGGTTCTTCCCGTGAGCATGCAGCAATGGAGCCACGTTTTCTGGGAGTTAAAGCGGTATTGGTAAAATCTTTTGCCCGTATTCATGAAACCAACCTTAAAAAACAAGGCCTTTTAGGATTGACTTTCGCTAACGAAGCAGATTATGATAAAATTCAGGAAAATGACACAATCAATTTCACTGATTTAACAGAATTTGCTCCAGGGAAACCATTAACGCTGGAATTCGTTCACGAAAATGGTTCAAAAGATATCATTTTGGCTAATCATACGTACAACGCTGGTCAGATTGGCTGGTTCGTTGCAGGTTCAGCATTAAACTTAATTGCTGCCGGAAAAGCTTAATCTTTAATTTATATACTTTAAGAACGCTCTGTGAAAACAGGGCGTTTTTTTATTAGGAGCTATTTCCAGCTGTCCGCTATATCTTTTGTTTTTTAAAGAAAAAAACAAAAGGATACCGCTTCCATCTGGGCTAAGGCTTCAGTTTTAAAGATTGCGTTTTGGTATAAATTTCATGAAATAATTAAAATCATAACTCACACGAAAATTTTAAGTTAACAGTAAAACAATTTTAAGGTTGCCTGTTTGAGGTAAATTAGTTGTTAAAAAACGTGCATTTTTTACTTTAAAAAGTTAAATTCGCCTTTGTAGTAATATTGTTTTCTTTTTCGAGTTTAAAATAGAGAAAAGAAATAGTAGCAATTAAAATTCCCCCAATAATGATTTTTAGGTTAATCTTTATCTTCTTGTTTGTTAGTGTTAGTGTTTTTTCCCAGGAAAATTATATCAGACATACCATCTCAAAAGGAGACAACCTTACTAGCATCGCAAAGAAATATGGAGTTAAGCCGAAAGATATCTCTAACGCAAATCCTGATGCACCCAAAATTTTAAAATTAAATTCGGTTTTATTAATTCCATCTAATCAATCTGCAATCAAACCGAAGGAGAACGTTATAGTTAAAAATACTGATTCACATGAAGTTTTAGTGAAAGAAACACTTTGGGGAATTTCCAAACAATATAAAGTTACTGTCGAAGATTTAAAAAAAGCAAATCCTTCCTTAGATACCGAAGGATTAAAAATAGGACAAATAATCAATATTCCAATAAGCAGTGATCAGATTACAAAACAAACACCTCCAGGAAATACAGTTGTAGTTGAAAACGTTGAGGTTATAAGGGAAGTCCAGCCTAAAGAAACCAAATACTCTATCTCAAAGGAATTCGGAATCACAGTTGCCGAATTAGAAATGCAAAATCCTGAAATTAAAACTAAACTGCCTGTCGGATATAAATTGAAAATACTGACTTCAAAAGAAAAAGCCTTGGCACATCAAAAAGCAAATCCACCAGTCGCTACTCCGGATAAAACGTTAAACAATCCAATCATAAAATCAGAAACTTCAGTTGTAAAAGTGGATTCTGGAACAGTAAAAGTTGCTAACTATTCCGATTTTATTGATCAATTGGTTTATAATGCTACAGATAATATTGGAACTCGATATCGTTCTGGCGGAACATCAAAAGCAGGCTTTGACTGTTCCGGATTGATGTATGCTACTTTTGGCAATTTTGCTATCAGGTTGCCAAGAACCTCTCTGGAACAATCCAGAATTGGTATTAAGGTCAACACAGAAGAAGCTCAAAAAGGAGATTTGATTTTCTTTAAAACAAACGGGAGAAGCCAGATCAACCATGTCGGAATGGTAGTTGAGGTAACAGAGGAAGAAATTAAATTTGTTCATGCCTCAACACATGGAGGTGTAATGGTTTCATCAACCAAAGAATCGTATTACGAAAGGACATTCTCGCAGGTTAATCGGGTTTTAGAGTAAAAAAAAATCATTTTTATACCTAGTAATAAGTTTAATTCCTGCCAATCAACCTAACTGTTTAAAATAAAAAGAGACCTTAAAGGCCTCTTTTTATTATTAAATTTTGTTATCTCTGCGTTCTTTTATTCTTTCTCGCATTTTATCTTTGTTTTCTTCCTGATTTGCTTTCCACTTAGAATATTGATCGGTAGTTAAGATGCCTTTCATTTTAGCGTCAGTGGTTTCTTTTTCTGCAATCATTTCTTTTTTGAAAGCTTCTTTTTGATCGGCACTAAGTTTAGTACCACTTTCTTTTTGCCCTTTTCTGGCTTCTCTTAACTTTTCAGATTTAGCACTTCTTTCAGCTATAAATAATTTAACCTGTTCTTGCTGTGCAGTATTTAAATTCAACTCGGTCGTAATTTTTTTTAGCTGTTTTTCATTTCGCTGTTCAGGGGTTAATCTTTCTCTCTGCTCACGAGCTGGTTTTTTATCCATATCGCCATCTTGTGCGAAACTTGCTATTCCAACCAATAATAAAGCCGCAATAAATAATTTTTTCATGATTTTTTTCTTTTAAGGTTATAGCATTTAGACAGTATTAAATTCATTAGGTTTAATTGAATATTTATAATTGTATTTTATTTAACAGATTGAATATGAAACGGCTAAGTTTTTATAATAGACTTGAGTTGTAATTGCTTAAATTTAGAGGGTGAAGAAATTTTAAACTCCCCAAATATTATGAAACCAAACGAAAATAAAATTGCCTTTTTTTCAACCCAGGCTTATGATAAAACTTTTTTTAATAAATACAATACTGATTTTGGTTTCGAATTAGATTTCTTCGAAACACAACTGAATCCACAAACTGTAATTTTAATTGAAAATGCTTCAATAGTATGTGTATTTGTAAATGATATTGTCAATGAAACTGTGATCAGGCACTTGGCTGAAAAGAAAGTAAAAATTATTGCCTTGCGTTGTGCCGGTTTTAATAATGTCGATTTAGAAGCAGCCAAAAAGTACAATATAAAAGTTTGCCGCGTTCCTGCCTATTCTCCACAGGCAGTTGCAGAACACGCTATGGCAATGATTTTAACTTTAAACAGAAAAACACACAAAGCTTATAACAGGGTACGTGAGCAGAATTTTTCCCTGAACGGATTATTAGGTTTTGACTTATTTGGGAAAACAATAGGAATCATCGGAACGGGAAATATCGGAAAAGCTTTTGCTAAAATTTCCTTAGGTTTTGGATGCAAAGTCTTCGCGTATGATATTGTGACAAATCCTGAAATGGAAAAGGACGGAGTTGAATTTGTATCCCTGGAAACTATCTTTAAAACAAGCGATATTATTTCCCTTCATTGTCCGTTAAACGAGCAAACCAAACACATGATAAATGAAAAATCAATTGCTTTAATGAAAGACAGCGTTATGATCATCAACACCAGTAGAGGAGCATTGATTGAAACCGCCTGTGTAATCGAAGGCCTTAAAAAAGGTAAAATAGGTTATCTCGGAATCGATGTTTACGAACAGGAAGAAAAACTCTTTTTCAGGGATTTATCAGCCGATATTATTCAGGACGATGCGATTCAGCGATTGATGAGTTTTCCTAATGTTCTGGTTACGGCTCATCAGGCGTTTTTTACCAACGAAGCATTAACGCAGATTGCCCTGATCACTTTTAATAATATAAAATCACTGTTAAATCAAAAGGATATTGAAAATAAAGCAGCATTATTGGTTTAGAAAATGATAGTTTTTGGGTTTTATTATTTGTAAATTTAAGTGACCAATTATAAACAAGTAACATTATGAAAAATGCATTTTTAATTGCATTTGCAGTTTTGATGTTTTGTGGATGCCAAAATAAAGAAAAAACACAATCCAATATAATCAAAACAATAGCCGAAGACACATTATCAAAAACCGCTGCAGGCACAGCAGATGTAAGCAATGCTCCGGCAAAAGATGATAAAACTGTCGGACTGATTCGAAAACAGTTAAATGTTCTGCTGAAAAAAGATTTACCTGTAATGACAAAAGAAAATCGATTTTTTTACTACGAAGCCTTCGATTTAAACAACGATAAAAAAGACGAGTATTTTATTGGTTTCTCCAATTCCTATTTCTGCGGAAGCGGTGGCTGTTCAGGCTATATTCTTAATAATGACGGAAGTGTAATTAATTCTTTTACGATAACCGATTTTCCGATTTACATTACAACTTCATCCACTGAAAAATTCTATGATCTGATATTTGAAAATGGAGGAAAATTTTATATTGTAAAAATGAAGGATGGCAAATATCCGTCAAATCCATCTGTTAAGCAAGAATTGACTGGCAGAGCCCCAAAAGAGAATACAAAGGTTTTGGATATTGAAGGGAAGAAATTGGAGAAGTATTCGTTTTGACATATTAAAAACTAATTGCTTCTTAAGGTTTTTAAGTGCAAATAAAATGTATATTTGTATAATATTTACAAATTAAACCCTTATCTGATGTTGTTAAACTTTAGAGTGTCAAATTTTCGATCTATTAATCAAATGGTTGAATTGTCGATGATTCCTAGTGATTTAAAAAATCCAGTAAACGTAATCAAGAGGACAAATCCTGAAGCTAGTAAAAATAAAGATTATTACGGTTTAACTTCTGCAGCTATATATGGGCCTAACGCAAGTGGGAAAAGTAATATTATTAGAGCTTTATATGAATTCAAAGAGTATGTAAGAACTTCAACTGATAATAAACCTAATGATTCTATTTTATTGTTTAATCCTTTTAAACTCAATAATAATATTAACAATTCATCATCTTTTTCAATTGATTTGTTAATTTATAATGTTTTGTACACATATACTATTGAAATTACTCGGGATGAGGTCTTATATGAATCTCTTTTTAGTTATCCAAAAGGATTAAAAGTGAAGGTTTTTGAAAGATTCCGTAAAGATTTCAGTAAAGGAAATGGTTATGAAGGAATTTTTGAGAGTATAAAATTGCGTACAACAGAAAATCAGCTATTTTTAAGTAAAGCTTCGACTGAAAATAATAAAATTGCGAAAATCGTTTATTTGGAAATTTCGATGCTACTCACACTCACAACGGATAATCTTCATTCTGATAATTTTAATAAAAAAGAAAGTACTTCTGTTTTTATGGATGAAGAAATTTTGAAATTATCTAAATCATTAATTCAAAAAATAGATACACAAGTTGTTGATTTTGAAGAGGAAAATGGAAAGTTTAAAACCTTTCATTTAGATGCCAATGGTGAAAAGATTGAATTTGAGTTTGATGATGAGTCTTCTGGTACACAAAGAGTTATTGCATTTATCCCGTTAGTTTTTTTAACTTTAAGTTATGGAGGCATATTTATCGTAGATGAATTTGAAAGAAGTTTGCATCCTGAAATTGCACAATATATATTAGGATTGTTTAACGACCCGAAAATAAACATTAAAGGCGCGCAATTTATTTTTGCTACTCACGATACAACTCTATTAAGTCCTGAAAATAATTTACGAAGAGATCAAATCAATTTAGTTGAGAAAAATTCAAAAGGAGAAACAGAGCTATATACTGTATCAGATATTAAAGGAATTAGAGAAGGAAATTTTGAAAAATGGTATACAGAGGGAAGGCTAGGTGCTGTTCCAAATATTGCAAAGGAAACTTTTAGGCATGAATTGATTGAATTTATAAATTCTTAATTATGGCTAAAAGACCAATTAATAATTTTAAAACAAGATCATTTAAGGAAAAAGTTTTAATTCTTTGTGAAGGCTTAACGGAAAAGAATTACTTTAATGCACTAAAGGAAGATTTGGGTTTGCCTAAAACTATAGCTGTAAATGTAATTGATTGTAAAGGTGATGTAACGGATGTTTTAAAAAATGCCAAAAAAGATGGTTTTGAAAAAATATTTGTAGTTTTTGATCATGATAATTTTCCAAAAAGAGGTGATGTTTTTAAACTTGCTTCTAATAAAAATGCCGATGTAATTTTTTCAAGCATTTGTTTTGAATTATGGTTTCTATTTCATTACAAAAATTCAACAAAAGCTTTTGCTTCCGAAGCAGAACTCGAAAGAGAACTAAAGAAATGTATTGGAATGGAAAGTTATGAAAAAAATAATTTTAAACATTATTCGATTCTAAAGGATAAAATAGCAAATGCCAAATCGAATGCAGAAAAAATTAGATTATCCGTAATTGATGATAATGAAGGTGCTGAAGTTTTTAATTTAAACCCTTTTACAAATGTTGATGAATTGGTTATCTATTTAGAAAGCCAAAAACAATAAAATAAAAAAGAGCTTCAATTTGAAGCTCTTTTTTATAAATATTATGGATTGAAAACTAACTTATCAATTCCACAAATTTAAAATCACCTTCAACAGCCACTTTAGTCAAACCGTGTCTTGATAAATTTTTCATAGAAGCATCCCATTTTTTACCACTTAAATTTGAAGTAATTTTTAATTGCTGAAGATCCATTTTATTTTCATTTTCTTTTAATAAATCTACTATAAATTTCTCTTCATCAGACAATTCAATCTGAGCTTGTTTTTTCTCCGGACGCATTTGAGGAAACAATAAAACTTCCTGAATAGAGGCATTATTAGTCAAATACATAATCAAACGATCCATACCAATCCCCATTCCGGATGTTGGTGGCATACCATATTCAAGCGCTCTTAAGAAATCTTCGTCGATAATGCCGTTTGCTTCGTCATCGCCTTTTTCTGCTAAACGCATTTGGTCTTCAAAACGCTCACGCTGATCAATCGGGTCGTTTAATTCAGAATAAGCATTGGCAATTTCCTTACCACAAACCATTAATTCAAAACGCTCAGTAAGTTCAGGATTATCGCGATGTTCTTTACACAACGGAGACATTTCCTTAGGGTAATCTGTAATGAAAGTAGGCTGTATATAATTTCCTTCGCATTTAGCGCCGAAAATTTCATCAATCAATTTTCCTTTCCCCATTGTCTTATCAACTTCAATTCCCATTCCTCTCGCAGCTTCAAATAATTCGTCTTCGCTTTTTCCTGAAATGTCAAAACCTGTAAAATGTTTGATAGAATCTGTCATGGTAACACGAGCATAGGGCGCTTTAAAGTTAATTTGGTGTTCACCAAAAGTTACTTCGCTGGTTCCGTTTACTGCAATTGCACAATGCTCAAGCAAACCTTCAGCAAATTCCATCATCCAGTTGTAGTCTTTGTAGGCTACATATATTTCCATTGCGGTAAATTCAGGATTATGCGTTCTGTCCATACCTTCGTTTCTAAAGTTTTTCGAGAACTCATAAACACCTTCAAATCCACCAACAATTAATCTTTTCAAATACAATTCGTTTGCAATACGCATGTAAAGCGGAATATCAAGCGAATTATGATGCGTAGTAAAAGGTCGTGCTGCAGCACCACCGGGAATTGACTGTAAAACCGGAGTTTCAACTTCCAGATATCCTGCATCATTAAAATAACCACGCATAGCAGTGTACAACTTCGTACGTTTGATGAAGTTTTCTTTAACTTGCGGATTCACAGTTAAATCTACATAACGCATTCTGTAACGTAATTCAGGATCATTAAAAGCATCGTGTACGTTTCCGTCTTCATCTACTTTTGGTAAAGGCAGCGGACGCAAAGTTTTACTCAAGAAAGTAAATCCGTCAACACGAATACATTGTGCTCCCACTTTTGTAGTGAACAATTCTCCTTCAATACCAATAAAATCTCCTAAATCGGTCAGTTTTTTAAATACGGTGTTGTATAAAGTTTTGTCATCACCTTCACATAAAACATCGCGATTCACGTACAATTGTATACGCCCTTCGCTATCCTGCAATTCAGCAAAACAAGCTTTTCCCTGATCACGAACACTCATCAAACGTCCTGCAACGATTACCTTCTTACCTTCTTCAAAAGATTCCTTCACTTGTTTCGAAGTATGGTTTACAGGAAAAAGATTAGCCGGATAAGGATTGATTCCTAAGTTGCGTAAGTTTTGAAGTTTTTCTCTTCTGATGATTTCTTGTTCTGATAATGCCATTTTGTGCTCGTTTTTAAGAGTGCAAAGATAAAATTTTTGTTTCAAGTTTCAACCCTAAGTATCAAGGTTTTTTGAAGCAGAAAATTATGGTATTTCAATCACCTTTTGTCCCGCTATGCATTTCAATCTTTTATGCCAAACACCGGCACAAAAGGATTTTCATTTCTATCGGGGCTGGATTAGAAATTTTTAGTTCTCAAAATATATTTTAGTTGGACTGCTCTGCGCAATATTGTTGTTCCCGCAGAATGAAAAAAGACGATAAAATATTATTTCTGTAAAAAAATCCAAATAAAAACCTCAGTATCTTAGCAACACAGAATCTTAGAACTTCAAAAAATGAACTTAATAAAACCCTTTTTACTCTTAATTTTACTCTCAGGATGTCAAATCACAGAAACCCTCAACATCAATCAGGACGGAACCGGAACCATTGAAATCTATAGCCTTCGTGATGAAAATAGTTTTATGCAGATGGGAAGAAATCATTTTGCTTCTGAAAAATTCAGGGATACAATCTTTATTTTTCAGGATTATATCACAAAATATAAGGACACTTTTGTGAAATTTAGTAAATCGGATCAGGCACTATTTCAGGAGCATGCCAATGTTAAAATGCATATAAAAACTGATCCGGTTCAAATGGAAAATTTTAATGTAGTTTCTTTTGATTTTAAGAAATTAGAAGAAATACCTGACCTGTATTTAAGTCTTGGTTTATCGAATTCCTTAAAAGAAAATTATCCCGTACAAAAACGATTTTTTACCATAAAATACAATTTTGACGGAACCACTTTTAAAAGAAATGTAATAATAACAGATCAGGAAAAATTTGATCAGGAAAAAAAAGAGTCTGAAGCAAGAAAAGTAATGTTTTCTAAATATAAAGCTATGCAATCGTATACATTAAAATATAATTTTCCAAAAGATATAAAAACTGTTTCAAATGAAAAATCACTCATCAGTTCTGATAAAAGAACATTAACACTTGAATTCCAAATTTCTGATTATTTGCAAAATCCGGAGAGCACTAATTTAGAAGTAGTTTTGGAATAAAATAACCATTAACAAACCAATTTATTTTTTGAATAGACTTCGTATCTTTGATAAAAATTAACGAAAATGAAATTATACAAATTACTTAGTTTCTCTTTTTTACTGGCAGCACTTACAAGCTGTACTTTCACTGAAAACATTTATGTAAACGATAACGGAACCGGAAAGTTCTCAGTAGATATGGATGGTTCTTCCTTAATGGCAATGGCCGGCGATCAGATTGGCCAGCAAATGGGAACTGATGCCACAAAAAGTATTGATTCTACTTTTACATTCAAACAATTATTGGAAGATAAAAAAGACAGTATTGCCAAACTTTCTCCGGAAATGCAAAAAGAACTTAAAAAAGTTGAAAACTATATAGTTCACACTAAAATGAGTACTGAAAAGAAAGAGTTTCTAATGACAGTATCCACTGATTTTAAAAATGCCAATGAATTACAGGATATATTGCAAACGCTGAGTGCTTTTCAAAAATTAGAAAAGAGTACAGCGGCTACAGCTCCTTTTGGGGGTAGTTTTGGTAATAATAACAGTAAATTAAATTATACGTACAGTGGAAAGAAATTTACCCGGACTTCAGTAATAGATCAAAAGAAACCGGATGAAAAAGCTAAAGACACTTCTGCTTCACCAGATATGTCTAAAATGATTTTTGCATCATCCAATTATATTTTGAAATATCACTTCCCGAAAAAGATCAAAAAAGTATCCAATCCCAATGCTTTGTTTAGCGACGATAGAAAAACAATCACAATTCAATACCCTTTTACGGATTATATAGAGAATCCTGACAAGTTTAATTTAGAAGTAGAGTTTGAAAAATAATTAAAATGAATAAAAAAATTCAACTTCAGGATTTAGGTCAGAAAGACTATAAAGCAGCCTGGGAATATCAGGAAGAACTTTTTAAGGATATAGTCGACCTAAAAATCAAAAACAGAAGAGAAGAACTTGAGTTAGAGACACCAAATTATTTACTTTTTGTAGAACATCCGCATGTTTATACATTAGGGAAAAGCGGCTATCTGGAAAACTTGCTGTTAAACGAAAAACAACTCGAAGCCAAGGGAGCGACATTCTATAAAATCAATCGTGGTGGTGATATTACATACCATGGTCCCGGGCAAATTGTTGGGTATCCCATTTTAGATCTTGAAAATTTCTTTACCGATATTCATAAATACCTGCGTTTTCTTGAAGAATGCATTATCCTGACTTTAAAAGAATATGGTCTGGAATGTGGGCGTAGTGATGGCGAAACAGGAGTTTGGCTGGGTGTTGGCACTCCATTTGCACGTAAAATATGCGCACTTGGTGTACGGGCTTCGCGTTGGGTGACCATGCATGGATTCGCTTTAAATGTAAATGTAGACTTAGGTTATTTTGATAACATTATTCCGTGTGGTATTCGGGGAAAAGCGGTTACTTCACTAAACGTCGAACTTAGCACTGAAAAAGTAGATGAGGAAGAAGTGAAATCAAAAATAATAAAACATTTGACAAATTTGTTTGAAGCAGAATTCGTTTAAAAAACGACACAATTGCTGTTCTTTGGTTTTTCGGCTGATTTTGGATATAAATATCAGTTTTAGAAAAACACAACTTCAAAACTCAGAAGGTTTATCCAAATCGATAAGCCTTTTTTATTGTTCTAAAAAATCCAGTTCTAATTGTTCCGGCAAAAGCCTGAAACTCATTCGATGATATTTTGTAGTGCCGTACTTCCTAATGGCTTCACGATGTTCTTTGGTAGGATAGCCTTTGTTTTGTTTCCAGTTGTACATTGGGAATTCTTTATGTATTTCGTTCATGAATTCGTCCCGATATGTTTTTGCGAGTACAGAAGCTGCAGCAATACTTAAAAATTTACTGTCACCTTTTATGATACTTTGATTCGGAATCGATTTTAAGAATTCTATTTCAGATGCCGAAAATTGTTTTCCACAAGTATTTTTGAGTCCTAATTTTGCATTTAACATGCGATTACCATCTACAATTATAAATTCGGGCTGTTGTTTTAATTTTAAAATGCATTCCTGCATTCCTTTCATAGAAGCGTTAAGTATATTTATTTCGTCAATTTCATCCGGATGTAAATGGGTTACGGCAAAGCAGACAGCATTTTCCTCAATAATAGGTTTTAAAGATTCTCTTGTCTTTTCTGATAATTGTTTACTGTCATTTAAAAATTCATTTTCAAAATTGGCAGGCAAAATTACGGCAGCAGCTGTAACTGGTCCTGCCAGACATCCTCGTCCGGCTTCATCTGTTCCGGTTTCGAAAATATATCCTGAAAAGTTCTTCTGAAGCATGTGCTAAATTTTAAAACAAAAATAGGATATTTTTATTTTAGCTCTAATTGAACTAATTTTTTTAACTATTTATAAAATTTTTATATTGAATGTCAATGGTATATAGTGATATAGTACTATATTTTTAAAATTTATGAAAAAATTAACTAATTAAAATAATGTATTCTTTAAATAACATTTTTTTAAAAATTCTTACAAAAATTTCATTATAAATTTTTTGTAAGTATTTCAAAAAATATCCACTAATATCACTGAAATAGTGTTAAATGTTAAATAAATAAGGTTAAATAATAATTATACTTGTTAAATTAATGTTAAATAAAGTAATATTATCTTTTAATTCTTTTTAAATATAATTCAATACTTCATTATAATTTGTAGGATTTGATTTGTTTTTTTTGAGATATGTTAATATTCTTTGAATATAATGCAAAAACTTTACATGATTCGATTTGCTATTTTAAGAAATTATTAAGATTTTTGCTTTATACTAATTCAAAAATTACTTAAAATGAAATTTAAATTAAAATGGATTTATACGCTGTTGATAGCGTTATCTATGCAGTTTTCTTTTGCACAAGAGAGAACTATTTCTGGAGTTGTGTCTGATAATTCAGGTGTTGTTCCAGGTGTCAATGTTGTAATTAAAGGAACAAAAACAAGTGTGCAGACTGATTTTGATGGCACTTACAAAATTAAGGCCAATACGGGTGATGTTTTAGTATTTTCCTATGTGGGTATGGAAGATAAACAAGTTTCTGTCGGTGCTTCAAATAATTTGAATGTCACTTTGGAGTCAGAAGTTAAATCACTTGATGAAGTTGTTGTTGTAGGTTATGGTAATACAACTACCAAATCATTTACAGGAACTTTTAAACAAGTAAAGGCTGAGGTTTTAGAACGTAAAAATGTTACTAATATTTCACAAGCTCTTGCTGGTGAGATAGCTGGTGTACGTGTTATTACAACTTCTGGTCAGCCGGGTTCAGATGCTACAGTAAAAATTCGTGGTATTGGTTCTGTAAACGCTAGTTCAGATCCTTTATATGTTGTTGATGGAGTTCCTTACAGTGGGAATTTAAGTTCAATCAACTTTGCTGATATTGAATCTACAACAGTTTTAAAAGATGCTTCTGCAACTGCTATTTACGGTTCTAGAGGAGCAAATGGTGTAATTATTATTACTACTAAGACTGGTAAATCAGGAAGATCTTATATTCAGGTGGAAACTAAATTAGGAAATAATGTTGCGTTATTGCCTAGATATAAAACAATTAAGTCTGCAGATGAGTATATTGCTTTAGGGTGGGAGTCTTTATATAATCAGGGAGTAATAGTTGGGAATGCAAATCCAACTAATTATGCTAACGTTCGTTTATTTACTACTGCTGGTGTAAATGCTAATTATAATTCTTGGAATGTTGCTAATGGTGGTGAATTAATTGACCCTGTTACGCGTACAGTTAGACCAGGTGTAACAAGAAAATATACTCCTGAAAACTGGGAAGATTATGCATTTCAAGCTTCTTTGCGTTCAGAAACTACCTTAACTATGGGTGGTGGTGAAGGAAAAACAAATTATTTCTCTTCTTTTGGTTATCTTGAAGATAAAGGATATTCTATTAATTCAGATTTTGAGCGTTTGTCAACTCGTTTGAATATTAATCACGAAATTAGAAGCTGGTTGAAATCCTCTATGAATATTGGTTACTCATTCTCTAAATCAAGAAATAATGGGCAATCATCTGATTCTGGAAGTGTTTTCTGGTTTGTAGATAATATGCCAGCTATTTATCCTCTTTTTGAAAGAGATGCTACAGGTGCTATTTTACAAGATCCAATTTATGGTGGTCCAAAATATGATTACGGAGATAAAGGAAGAAGATTTGGTTCTTTAACTAATGCTATTTCTGATGCATACAAAGAAGTTGACAAAACAGGTAGACACGAATTGAATACAAATATCTTTTTTGATTTGAAATTTACTGAAGGTTTAAATTTAGAAACCCGTGTAGGTTCTCAATATTATAATTCTTCAAATGATTTCAAAGGAAACTCTTTTTATGGAGGTTCTGCGTCTCAAAATGGATTAATTTCTAAAACTAAGACTGAATATTTGACTTATAACATTTTAAATTTATTACGTTATAAAAAGACTTTTGGTATGCACTCTATTGAAGCTTTAGTAGCACATGAAAACAATAAAATTACAAATAGTGTGATGAACGCTAGTAAGAATAATTTGTTTGATCCGAATGGATTAGAACTTAATAATGGGGTTGTTACACAACCTTCTAGTTCTTATACAGATACAAGTTCTTTAGAAAGTTACTTTGGACAGGTTAATTACGATTATGATGGAAAATATTTCCTTTCAGGAACTGTAAGACGTGATGGTAGTTCTAAATTCTTGAATGAAAAATGGGGAACTTTTGGATCTGTAGGTGCAACTTGGTTGGTATCTAATGAGGATTTTATGGCAAACCAAACCATTTTTAGTTTCTTGAAATTAAAAGCAAGTTATGGTATAACAGGAGAGCAAGGTGTTACAAATGCTGATGGTACTCTTAATTATTATCCGGGATTAGATACTTATACTATCAATAACTTAAATGACGAAATTTCTCTTTCTTTTGTTACTAAAGGAAATCCAGATTTAACCTGGGAAAAATCGAATCAATTTCAGGTTGGTGTTGAATTTGGACTTGGTAAATATATTGATGCCTCTGTAGATTATTATACAAAACATACTAATGACCTTATTTTTGACAGAAGAGTTGGTCCTTCTATTGGATATGCCCTTACGAAAGTTAACGATGGAGAATTATTAAATAGTGGATTGGAATTTGATATTACTGCGCACTTACTAAAAGGAAATGATTATTTTATTGATTTTACGGTAAACGGAGAACTTCCTAAAAATGAAATGTTGAAACTGCCTATTGATCCTGCTACAGGTCAGGAGAAATTGATTGATATTAGCGGTACATTTGGTAGGTCTGCAGGACACTCTTTATATGATTTTTATGTAAGAGAATGGGTTGGTGTTGATCCTGCTACAGGAGTTAATCAATGGAATGCTTATTATTTTGACGCTAACAGTAACGGAGTGAAAGATACAACTGAAGCTTTTATCTTATCGCTTGAAGAATACAAAAAACAAAATCCAAACAACGTAGGTGGAATAGTTGAAACTAAAACCAGTACTTATGCAAGTGCTGCTACTAAGTATGTAGGTAAATCTGCAATTCCAAAAATAAGAGGAGCATTTACTTTAAGTACACAATACAAATCTTTTAGTTTAAGTACACAATGGTTGTATAGCTTAGGTGGTTATGCTTATGATGGAGCTTATGCTGCTTTAATGCATAGTGGTATCGTAGGTTCTAACAACTGGAGTACAGACATTAGAGGCAGATGGCAAAAAGCAGGGGATATTACTGATGTTCCTCGTTTGTCAAATAATGCTGACGTTTCTTCTAATGGTACCTCTACTCGTTTTATTGAAAAAGCAGATTATTTATCTTTAAACAATGTGAGATTAGGATACTCTTTACCAAAGAACTTTATGGAAAAAGTAGGGATGTCAACTCTTGATTTTTACGTTTCCGGAGATAATTTATTATTGTTCTCTGCTCGTGATGGTTTTAATCCGTCAGCATCTTTATCTGGAAGCTCTAGTACTTATGCTTACTCTCCAATGTCAACTATTTCAATGGGATTAAAAGCCAAATTTTAATTATAAAATATAAAAAATATGAAACATTTAAATTTAATATTGATTTTCATAACTACACTTTTTTTAGGAGGATGTAGTAGTGATTTTCTGGATGCAGAACCAAATGAAGAAACATCTATAGATAAAATTGAAGAGGTGTCTAAAGTTAATCCAGAAGCTTTAAATGGTTTGCTTCTTGGTATATACAGTACTATGTACACACCTGGATCTGGAGGAACAAATCTAGATCATGATGATTTTGGACAAAAGGGGTACGATATTTATACTGATTTATTATGTTCAGATATGGTTTTACCATCTGTGAATTATGGTTGGTACAGAGATATTGCCCGATACCAGACTACAGTGAATTTTGTTGACAATGGTAACTACAAGCCTTGGAGATTTTATTACCGTATAATTCTTTCTGCAAACCAAATTATCGAGACTTTTGGTGGTGGTAACGATTTTGTACCTGCTGATGAAGCTGGTAAGCATATTATGGGACAAGCAAAAGCTTTAAGAGCTTATGCATACTTTTACTTAGCGCAATTATTTCAAAAAGAATATAAAGCTGATGAATTGATCTTGCCTATTTATACAGATACAAAAGTTCCTAATCAGCCTAAAAGCTCAGCAGCAGCTGTTTATACGTTGATTGAAAAAGATTTGACTGATGCAGTTGCTTTATTGGAAACATATAATAGAGACTTTAAAAGTAGTATTAACAAAGGTGTTGCACAGGGATTATTAGCTTATGCTTATGGAGCACAGGGAAAATATGACAAAGTAGTAGAAGTTACTAATGACATTATTACTGATAACGAATATCCGTTAACTACAGAAAGTCAATTAGTTGGAAAAGTAGATGCTAATGATAGATTAATTAATGCAGATGCAGGATTTAATAATGTAGCTACGCCAAGCTGGATGTGGGGTGTAGATTTAACAGTTGCTAATGACCTGGATTTAGTTTCATGGTGGGGTCAGGTAGATTTGTACAGCTATAGTTATGCCTGGGCTGGAGATCCTAAATTAATAGATAGTGGTCTTCAAAATAGTATAACTGCTTCAGATATTAGAAAAGGTCAGTTTACTGAAGATGGAGAGCCTTCTTATAAATTTTTTGATCCAAACAGAGAAATCGGAGGACAAAGAGTTATAATAACTGATTACTTATACATGAGAGTTGATGAAATGTATTTCCTGAACGCTGAGGCAAAAGCTAAAACTGGAGATGAGGGCGGAGCAAAAACTATTCTAAAACAATTATTGGATATTAGAAAAGTTGATGTTGCTTATCTTGCTCCTTTAACTGGAACTGCTCTTCAAGAAGAAATTTATTTACAAACAAGAATAGAGTTCTGGGGTGAAGGTAAAAGTTACTTAGCAATGAAGCGTAACAAAGCTACTATTACAAGAGGTGATAATCACTTATTTTTAGCTGGTCAGAGTTTCCTTTATAACGATGATAAATTGACATTTGATATTCCTCAAACGGAAGTTTTAAATAATCCATTTATTGACTAATTAAGTTTTAATATAATATTTACAAACCCGCTTTTAAGCGGGTTTGTTGTTTTTAAAACCTTTTTTCATTTACCTTTGCCTTATAAATTTCATCAAAAATAAGATCTACAAATAAAGCTGTTAAAAAATGAGAATATTCTTTTTTCTATATCTATTAGTCGTGCCAACTTTATTGTTTTCTCAGGAAAAAAAGCTGAAGAAGAATTTAGATATGAATACGAAATACTCAAGTATTACAGACACTGTAAAAAAGAAAAAAATTCTGGTAGCCAAGATTGATCAATACCAGATAATTACTTTAGAACATGATACGACTTATGCTGATACGTCTTTAACTATAAAAAGTGCCTATAGGCAAAACTATCTTCGAAAAGATATTTTCGGACTTTTACCATTTTCAAACGTCGGACAAACATACAATACACTTCAATATAGCCTGACGGATTTTTCTCCCTATCCGGATATAGGTTTTTCGGGAAAGCACTTTCCCTTTCTGGAAGTCAATGACATTCGATACTATTCGGTTGCCACTCCGCTTACAGAACTATTTTTCAATACATCTATTGGTAAAGGTCAGAATGTTGATTCATTTATCACACTGAACACGTCTAAAAACCTAAATTTTTTTATCGCTTACCGCGGATTGCGTTCTGAAGGAAAATATATAAATCAATTAACAAGCATAGGTAATTTTAGATTTGGAACCAGTTATTCAACAACAAACAAACGTTATACTTTAAACGCTCATTACACCTATCAGGATATTCTGAATGAAGAAAATGGGGGAATTACAACCTCTGAAGATTTTGAAAGCGGTGATCCAAATTTCGCAAACCGTCAAAGATTACAAGTATATCTTACCGATGCAGAATCGTTCTTAAAAGGAAAAAGATTGTTTTTTGACCATGCTTTCAGAATAAATCCAAGAAATGCAAATAATAATCTATATGTAACACATCAATTTAATTTTGAAAATAAATTTTTTGAATACAAGCAGCCCACTGTAACTTCTATAGTTGATGGGGTCCCGGTTGAGAGGTTTGGCGAATCATATGCAGCCAGTAATTTGAAAGATCAGACCCGATTTGAAAAGTTGTATAACAAGGCCGGATTGACATATGAAAACTCCCTTCTTGGAAAATTTAATTTCTTTATTGATGACTACAGGTCCAATTATAAGTACGACAGAATTATCGTAAATAAAGATACTATTCCGGATAACCTTTTTCAGCAGATCAATAGTTTTGGAGGTCAATATGAATATCAGAAAAATAAATGGAACGGACGATTTTTATATTCAAGATCAATTACAAACGTTTCCCTTTCTGATTTAGATGCCAGACTGAGATATAATATGAGTGAAAAAATTCAATTCGATTTTAGTTATAGAAACGTAAATAAACTTCCCAATAACAACTATAATTTATACCAAAGCAGTTATGTAGAATACAATTGGTCTAATAGTTTTAAGAACGAAAAAATAAATACTCTTGGTGCAAATGTTTTTACACCATGGGCCAATGCAGAGGTACAATATACAGTTTTAAACGACCATTTGTATTTTGAGGATAAATCTACTCCGGCACAAATTGCTGCTCAGACCCAAATTATAAAACCTGCACAATACGCAAATACTATTAATTATTTATCTGTAAAAGCCAACAGGGAATTTAAATTTGGTCCGTTTGCTTTAGACAATACTCTTTTATATCAAAAAGTCACCCAGTCTGATTTGGTTCTCAATGTACCTGATTTTGTAACCAGAAATACATTTTATTATTCAGGTTATTTCTTTAAAAAAGCGCTTTACCTTCAAACAGGGATAATTTTCAATTATTTTACAAAATTTTATGCCAATGATTATAATCCGGTGGTTGGTGAGTTTTTTGTTCAGAAAACCAAAGAAATTGGCAATTATCCAACATTTGATTTCTTTGTAAATGGCAGAATCCGTCAGACGAGAATTTATTTGAAAGCAGAACATTTTAATTCTTCTTTTTCACAAAATAATTTTTATTCATCACCCAGTAATCCTTACAGGGATTTCACTATCAGTTTTGGTTTGGTTTGGAATTTCTTTCAATAAAAACCAATTCTTCCTTATCACAGAAATTAAATATTTAAAATAAAAAAAATGGACTTTTCAAATAATATTTTAGAGACAATTGGCAATACACCTTTAGTAAAACTAAATAAGGTTGTGGCTGAAATAGATGCTTTGGTATTGGCAAAAGTGGAGACTTTTAATCCCGGAAATTCTGTAAAAGACAGGATGGCGGTTAAAATGGTAGAAGATGCTGAGGCAGATGGGCGTTTAAAACCCGGAGGAACAATAATTGAAGGAACTTCGGGAAATACAGGAATGGGTTTGGCACTAGTGGCCATCATAAAAGGATATAAATTAATTTGTGTGATATCTGACAAGCAATCCAAAGAAAAAATGGATATTTTGCGTGCTGTGGGCGCCAAAGTTGTTGTTTGTCCTACTAATGTTGAACCAACTGATCCGCGTTCGTATTATTCGGTTTCAAAACGCCTGGCCGAAGAGACACCGAATTCATGGTATGTGAACCAATACGATAATTTATCGAATTCGCTGGCACATTATGAACAGACAGGACCGGAAATCTGGAAACAGACAGAAGGAAAAATTACCCATTTTGTAGTTGGGGTAGGAACTGGCGGAACCATCTCTGGTGTTGGGAAATATTTAAAGGAAAAAAATCCAAACATTAAAATTTGGGGAATCGATACTTATGGTTCAGTTTTTAAAAAATACCACGAGACCGGAATTTTTGATGAAAACGAAATTTATTCCTATATAACAGAAGGAATTGGAGAGGATATCTTACCTAAAAATGTTGACTTTTCGTTAATCGATGGCTTTACAAAAGTAACCGATAAGGATGCCGCGGTTTATACCAGAAAAATTGCAATGGAAGAAGCTATTTTTGTTGGAAACTCAGCAGGCGCTTGTATTAAAGGGTTATTACAATTAAAAGAACACTTTAAACCTGATGATGTTGTAGTGGTTTTATTTCATGATTCAGGAAGTCGTTATGTAGGCAAAATGTTTAATGATGACTGGATGCGTGAGCGTGGTTTTCTTGATGAAAATATAACAAAGGCTGAAGATGTTATCAAAGACCATATTGATAAAGAATTGATAGTGGTTCGTACAGAAGAACTAGTTTCTCATGCCATTGAACGTATGCGTAAATATAAAATTTCGCAAATTCCGGTAGTTGATATTAATGGATTTGTGGGTTCTGTTGATGAAACCGATTTATTCAGAAGTTATGTGGCTGACAAAAATGTTGCTGAAAAACCAATTAAGGAAGTAATGGGAAAACCTTTTCCTATTGTAAAATTAGGAACTCCAATAGAAGAAGTTTCTAAGCTTTTTACGAAAGAAAATGATGCCGTTTTGGTTGATTTGGAAAACGGACACCATCATATTATTACTAAGTACGATATTATTGGCGCTATAAAATAAAAATTTTAGCTTGGGATTAATTGATCCCGAGCTAAAACTATTTTTTAGTTTGCTTTTCCTTGATAAATTTTGCCACATCTACCATTGTTGCGATCCAAATATCATTTTCTCTCCTTTTTAAGTATTCCAGTAATTTGCGATGTTCTTCTAAATCCACATTTAAGGCATGTTCTCCGCCAACACCGTGAAATAGAAAAACGATAAAAGAACCATTTTTTTCTGCTTCTTCTACCTGAGTAATCATTTGTGAAGCTGTGCTTCCAATCTGGACAAAAGAATCTATATTGTTAAGATCCACTTCTTTTATTGGTGTAAACTTTGAAGTTACTCCGCGCGCTCCAACAAAATCATTTCTTAAATCAGTATAATACAAGCTATCGTTAATAGTAAAGTCACCACAAGGGTAAGCAAAAGTTCTTTCTTTTTTTCCATCTATAGCATTCAGCAATGTATTAGTAATTCTTATTTCATTGACAGCTCTCGCCACTGTATATTTTGACAAATCATTTTCTGAAGTCACGAAATCCCTTCCAGGCAAACTGCCATCACAAGGATGATTTAAAGAATGATTCCCTAATTCATGTCCATTTTTAGAAGCTTTTCTCCATTCATCCACTCTTAGTGAAACAACCGGAGAAGAACCGATAAGATAAAAAGTGCCCTTAAATCTGAATGAGTCAAGCATTGGAATTACCTTATCAAGGTGAATATTCAAGGCATCGTCGTAGGTTAATACAACAGCACATTTTTTATTATTCCAACTTTTTGTTTGTGCCTGACCATAAATTAAATATGGAAATAGGCCTAGTATTGCAATATATATAATTGTATTAAGTTTCATTTATATTTATAATAGTTTGGATAATAAGTTAATTGTCAGGATTAAAAATACATCTTTTAACTTAAATTAATGAAAGCGTTTTGTTTTAAGTAAGTTTTTTCTACTTATTATGTCTTAATTTTAAATTATACATCAAAGATTTTAAAGGCAATAGAGAGAAAAAACATTGTTTAAGTTATAAATTACACGTGATTCAAGCTTTTTTACTTTTCTTAGGTCTTTGTGTAATTTGTTACATTAAAACAATTTTTTTATATATTTGATTTTCAACATTCAATTTTTAGTTTCAATTTTGAAATACGATAATCGAATTTTTTAAAATAGCTTCTCCCCAAGGGGCTATTTGAAATTGTGATTCCCAAGTCACAAAAATAACCTACAGACATAACAAAATGACAAAATTTATAATTAGAATTTTAGTTCTATTGATATTGCTTGCTACTCCAATTCTTAATGCTCAAATTAAAAAAATTGGCGTTCCTTTCATAACAAATTACAATCCAAAAACGTACAAGGCAGCTTCAGAAAACTGGGATGTTTTACAGAATTCAAAAGGCATGATGTTTTTTGCCAATCATTTTGGAATTATGCAATTTGACGGTGTCCGATGGTGTATTATAACTCAACCTGACAATAAAAGTATGGTTCGTTCACTGGCAATTGATAAAAAAGACACTATTTATTTGGGCGCTCAGGGCGATTTTGGTTATGTTTTTCAGTTACCGAATGGACAATACAAATACATTTCATTAGTAAAATTACTTCCAAATTCAGCTAGAAATTTCGGTGATGTTCTCCATACAGTAGTACTTGGTAATGAAGTGATTTTTTTCTCTACTGAAAAGATATTTATTTATAAGAATAACAGAATCAAAGTTATACAGGCAGATTCTGCATTTGATGAATTTTTTGAAGTCGGTACCGATATCTATGTTCTAGATAAAGATAAGGGTTTATTGAAACTTAAAAATGATGTTTTGGAGCCTGTTGCCGGCGGATATAAATTTGCAGGAATGAATATTCGAAAAGTTTTTGCAACTAAAGAAGGTTTTCTGTTATTTACACAAAAAAACGGACTTTTTATTTATAAAAATCATCAGATTCAATCCTTTATAACAGAAGCGGATTATTTACTTAAGCAGAATCAAATCTCAACCGCAATTTTACTTCCTGATGGATATTATGGAATCGGGACACGCCAGACGGGTTTATTAATTATTGATAGTTATGGACATTTGATTCAGCATATCAACAAACAAATGGGTTTGCAGAATGAATATGTAACCAATCTTAAAACCGACAAAGAAGGCAATTTATGGGTGACACTTAAAGAAGGTATTTCACTAATTCAGATTTCCTCGCCTTTGTCAAGAATATTAACCACTTCTAATTCAGAAACCAAAATATATTGCAGTCATATTTATGAAAATAAATTATATATTGCCACTGATAATGGCTTATTTTGGCTCGACTGGGAAGCCTACAAAAATGGAAAACGGGAAAGTTCCAATTTTCATCATATCTCGGGAATGTCTGAAAATGTATGGAATGTAGGCGTTTTCGGCAACTCACTTTTAGCTTTTGAAAAGAATGGAATATTTGAAGTTTCAGGTAATTCAGCAAAATTACTCGCAAAAACGGATGGTGCCTGGAAAGGGATACTTATTCCCAATCATCCTGACTTAATGCTTGTTGGAGGTTATACGGGATTGTATTTGTTGAAAAAAATAAATCAATCGTGGGTCTATCAAAATAAAATAAAAGGATTTAACGAAAGCAGCAGGATCATTATCACCGATAAAGAAGGTAATATCTGGATTGCCCATGGATATAAAGGAATCTATAGAATAAGGTTTAATAAAACATTTGATGCCGTTTCAAACCTTGTATTCTACAATCAGGCAGACGGTTTTCCTTCAAGTTTGTTTTTAAATACTTTCAAAATAAATAATGAAATTCTTTTTGGAACAACGAAAGGAGTTTACAGGCAAAATGTATCTTCAGGGAAAATGATTCCGGACCCGATTTTTAAGAAGTATCTCGGAATGGAAAATCATATTCGGTTATTAAAATCAGATGATAAAAATAATATCTGGTATGTTTCGGGAGAAAATACCGGAAAAATAAATCAGAGAAAACAAGGAAATTTGCATTTAGAAGAATTGCCTTTTAGAAAATTAAGGTATTTATATATTCCGGGTTTCGAAAACATTGAGACAACTACAAACGGAGATGTTTTTTTTGGTACCCAAAATGGATTAATCCATTATAATGTAACCAAAAATAAAAGTTACCAGTTGAAATATAAAGCCGTAATCTCTGAAGTTAAATGTATTTTTCCTAAAGATAGTTTGTTGTTTTCCAGTCGGTATGATGTGCTTCCAAGTGATGTAAAATCAGAGAAAGAGCTTTGTCCTGAATTATCCTATTCAAACAATGCATTGCATTTTTCGTTTGCATCACTTTGTTATGATGAAGCCGATGCCACAAAATACGAATATTGGCTGGAAGGTTTTGAACCAAAGTGGTCTGACTGGAGTCTGCAAACTGAAAAAGAATATACAAACCTGCCTGAAAATGAATATGTTTTTCACGTACGTGCAAAAAACATATATGATGTTGTAAGCGAAGAAGCTGTTTTTAAATTTGAAATTTCACCGCCATGGTACCGTACAATTTGGGCCTATATTTTGTATTTATTGCTTTTTTGTATTTTGATCTATGCGATTATAAAAGATCAAAAAAATATTGCTGAGCGTGACAGGGAACAATTAATTCTCAATCAGGAAAAGGAATTATTGCGAAACCGCGCTGAATTAAATGAACAAAAACTGGCATTAGAACAGGAAAATATGGCCATTATGCGTGATAATCTGGAAAATACAATTAATCTTAAAAATGCAAAAGTTGCTTCAAATACAGTCAATCTCATCCATTTAAATGAAATTTTGTTGTCGATAAAGGAACTGATCGGTCAGATAGACAAGAAAAATGATTCCAATACCAATTTTAGTTTACTGACTAAAATAAACAGGATAATCGATCACGAATTACAGGGTGATAAACACTGGAATGAGTTTGAAGAAATTTTCAATCAGCTTCATGATAATTTCATGCAGAGACTCAAGACAAGTTTTCCCGAACTTACTCCTCGTGATATGCGATTATGTGCTTATTTACGAATGAATTTCAATACAAAAGAAATTGCACCACTTTTAGGAATTTCTGTTAGAGGAGTTGAAGACACCCGTTATCGTATCAGAAAAAAATTGCAGCTTTCATCTGATGACAATATCACAGAATTCATTTTAAATTTTTAGTTTTTTACTATTAAGTAAAATCTCGGTTAATTACACCTTTTGTACAGGGTAAAAACAATATTTTTTTTACCACCGTAGTCAAACCGTATCGTAAAATACAAGTATTACTTAGTTTGTTTGTTAATATTGTGCATTATTGATAAAATAACAATCCCTTTTTTAAAGAGTTAGTTTTATTTAATCAATAGCACTTTACTAATAAAAACTAAAAAAATGAAACAAAACAACTCTTTCCTCGGCCGACCACCGGAATCAAATTACCATTATTTTAAAAAAATTACCATTTTGGCAGTTATGCTATTGCTGCCATTATTGAAAACCCAGGCACAATGTAATACACTTATCTGGGCAGATGAATTTAATGGCACAACCGTAGATTTAACAAAATGGGAGAGCATTTCCGGAAACGGCTGTCCTTCGCTTTGCGGATTCGGAAATGGAGAAGCACAGCGCTACGATCCTAATCAGGCCACAATTGTCAAGGAAGGAACAAACAGTTACCTGAACATTCAGGCCAAGTATGAACCTAATGGACAATTTCCACAACAACCTTATTCTTCTGCGAAGTTAACAACTCAGGGTAAATATGCTATTAAATACGGAAGGATTGAAGCCCGTATGAAATTGTCAACCGGAATGGGCGCCTGGCCTGCCTTCTGGATGTTACCGGCAGGTGCATCAAATTGGCCGTACACAGGTGAAATTGATATCATGGAAGCCAAACACAGAAATCCAAAATCCGTGGATGGTACGATTCATTATGATGGAGGCGGTTATCATTATACAGGCAGAAGTTATACTTCACCAACTGATTTGTCTAATGAATTTCATGTGTATGCAGTAGAATGGGGACCAAATATCATAAAATGGTTTATTGATGGCAATTTATTTCATACTGCCACACCAAATACGACTGTAAATGGTGGATGGCCGTTTAATGACCAGCAGTTTTATATCATTTTAAATCTGGCCGTTGGAAGTTTAGGCACGCCTTACACCAGTGTTAACGGTGCTGGTGTTGAACCAATTCCGGCTGATTTTCCGGCAAAAATGCAGGTAGATTATGTTCGTGTTTACAGTGGTAGTTTTACATACGGCGTTTTGGGAGATGCCAAAGTATATAATAACGAAACAAACAAAACGTACTCAATCAATACAATTTCTGGCGCAAGTTACAACTGGACAGTTCCTTCGGGAGCGGCAATTACATCTGGACAAGGTACTAATACGATTACAGTAAACTGGGGAACATCTGGGGGAGATGTTGCTGTAGCTACTACTGTTTCGGGATGCGCTGCCAATACCTATCAACTGGCTGTCACGACAGAAATACCTTTGCCAGTAGAAAGAATACAGGAAGACTTTCAATCGAACAGAAATATTGTTTACGGAAATAAAACGGGAGTTTTAACAGAAGCTGTTGCCAATCCTTCGGCAACCGGAATTAATACTTCTGCTCTGGTAGGGAAATATGTTCGTAATGCATCTGAATTATATGATGTGATGAATATCAAAAACGTAGTAATCTCTAATGCTAACGACTATGTTTACGGCAGAAAAAAGATTTCTTTTGATATCTACACTTCGGCTCCGGTCGGAACTAAAATTTCAATGCAGCTTGAAAATAGCCTGGTAACAACGGCTATTAATTTTCCAATGGGAAGACATAGCGGTTATAAAGCCACAACCACTGTACAAAATAAATGGGAAACGATCGAATTTGAATTTGAAAAAGTAATCGACCCTAATACAAGTGCTTTGACTATCAATACCGTAGTTTTTCTTTTCGAATCAAATTCAAATTCAGGAGCAACGTATTATTTTGATAATCTGCTGACAAAAGCGGCACCAGAAAAGCCAGTTATTGCAACAGATGTTTTACTGAATTATGACGGAACCAACAGAATTATAAAAGGAACGACTACCGGGACATATTCTGTGGTAGCAAATCCGGGTTCTAATTCGGTTAACTCGTCTGCGAATGTGGCAAGATATGTTCGAAATGTAACGGAACAATATGATGTACTTTTCTTTAATACACAAAGCACAATCGAAGATGCCGGTTTATTGAAAAACCAAACCAATAAAATCATGATTGATGTGTATACTTCAGCACCAATTGGAACGGTGGTAAGTATGAATCTGGAAAACAGTGCAACATCGCTTCCTACCAATTTTCCAACAGGAAGAAACAGTAATTACGTAGCGATAACTACCAAACAGAATCAATGGGAAACCCTGACTTTCTATTATAATGCAAGTCCGGATTTAGGAACTTCTAACCTGGCCATCAACCAAATGGTTTTATTGTTTAACTCTGGTTCTTATACAAGTGATACCTATTATTTTGATAATATCAGAATTGGTGCTACCAAACTTCCGGATACTTTTACGCCCGGAGTAGTTTATGAAGATTATCAAAACACACACAACATTACATTTAGAGATGCCATTGGAACATATACGCCAAATACTGCAAATCCAAATGCCAGCGGAATCAATACATCTTCAAATGTGGCAAGATATGTTAGAAAAGCAACTGAATTGTATGATAATTTCTCATTCAATACAACTTTAACCAATGTTGCGGACTTCAAAAGCGGAACTAAAAAATTCGCAATGGATGTATACACCTCTGCACCGGTTGGATCTATAATTTCGTGGCAGGCAGAAAGCAGTGCTTCGATTCCGTCTAATTTTCCGGCAGGAAGACATAGCGTCTATCAGGGAGTTGTCAAACAATCCAATGCATGGCATACAGTAACTTTTACTTATGCAAGTTCACCGGATGCTTCGACTTTAGATAGTGAAGTAAATCGTTTTGTTTTCTTATTTGAACCGGGAACAAGTTCAGCAAATACTTATTTCTTTGATAACATCAGAGCAGTGAATTTGGTTTCCACAGAAAATCCGCCGGCAACTTTACCAGCTCCCTGGATTAGTACAGATTTGGGTGCAGTAACTCCGGCTGGATCAGCGACACACTCTAATGGAACTTTTACCATTAAAGGTGCGGGAACAGATATTTGGGAATCAAGCGATCAGTTTCAATATGTATACCAACCAATAACTGGTGATGCAGAGATTATTGCCAGAGTAACTTCATTGACAAATACCAATACTTATGCGAAAGCAGGAGTGATGTTCCGTGAAACGCTTACGACAACTTCTAAACATGCTATGACCACTATTACGGCTGCGGCAGGAGTAGAGTTTTTATCAAGAGATGCAGTTTCAGTACCAACAATTCAGCAGGGAGCAGCGGGAACTATTCCTAAATGGATTCGTACTGTTAGGGCAGGAAACGTATTTACGTCTTACACATCGGATAACGGAACAACCTGGACTCAAATTGGTACAGCACGAACAATTGCAATGGCCAATACAATTTATGTGGGAATGGCAGTAACATCCCATAATAATGGAACCTTGGCAACAGGTGTTTTCAGCGATGTGGTTGTTAGAAATATTACGCCTCCAAATACCAATGTCAATTTAGCTTTGGCAAAAACAGCCACAGCTTCTACAGAAGAAAATGCTACTTACACCGCGAGTCAGGCAACTGATACTGATTCAACAGTTTCGAGATGGGCAAGTTCATTTGCTAATGCGACAGAATGGATTTATGTTGATTTGGGAAGCAATTATAATATTAACCGCGTTGTATTGAAATGGGAAGCAGCTTTTGCAACGCAATACAAAGTGCAGCTTTCTACGGACAATGTCTTTACAGAAAACGAAACGATAAATACGCAAACTTCCAGCGATGGAGGAACAGATGACTTAACGGTAAGTGGATCAGGAAGATACCTGCGAATTTTATGTACAACAAAAGCTTTAGCTCCTTATGGATATTCATTGTATACAATAGAAGCTTACGGATCAGCTTCAACAGCTAAAAAATCACTTCTTGAGGAAGAAGTAGTAGAAGCAAGTGATTTCGCCATGTATCCAAATCCTGCGAGTAATTATGTTCAGCTTTCAATACCTGAAAAATTAGACAATAAAGTTGTAACGATTTATGACAATTCAGGCACATTGATAATTGAGACTAAGTTGAATGCTGACGTTAATGAAAGCCAAATTGATATTAGTAAACTGTCAAGAGGAGTTTACATTCTGAATTTCAAATCAGATCAAAAAAGCTGGACTAAAAAACTGATTAAGCAATAAAATAAAAATCCGTTGGGTGTAAGTTTATTTGGAATACTATTTCAATGTCCCCAAATTAGAAATAAATTCATGAATAAAATAGTACACCTGACGGATAAATATGTTCATTTCGAATGACTTAGAATCTATTTGCGTAACCCCAAAATTATCTAGATATGAATAAAATTAAACTTACAAGAATTTCTCTTCTGACAGCACTGCTTTTGGTGTTTTCAAACCTAATGTTCGGGCAGGGCCCAATACCTTTTACAATAAATAACACGTCTACATTTAATGATAACGAATTGTATGTAGCTATCGTGGGTATAGATTATACAACTGGAAATCACGTTTGGGTCAATGCTAAAACGAGTCAGGTTTTACCAATGAGTTCTTCTTATAATACTGTTACCGGACCTACAATTGGAGGCAATACCGGACCGGGACAAAACTCAAAATATGCCAATTGTTTTACCAAGTTGAGCGAGATTCCAAACAAGACTTTTACATTACCTCAAATTGCGGGATGCAGGGTTTTTATCGCCAAAGGGCAACAACTTTATTTCTACTTTTTTGGTGCCAGTGGCGCTCCTTCAGGATATACATCACCAAATCCTTTGAATGTTACAGATCCAAATCAGGGAATTTTATATGAAATCATCGAATTGACTAACAATCAATATGGTTTTTTTGGAAACCCATCAAGAGTAGATTCGTATAAATATCCAATGGGGCTCGAGTTATTTGGAGCCAATGGATATCAAAAAAGGGTAGGAGAATTAAAAAAACACGCTGATATTGTGGCTGCTTTTAAAGCTAATGTGCCGTCTGAATTTCAGGGTTGTGTGAACGATGCGACAGGAGAAATCACTGCACCATCTAAAACGCCCGCTTTCGCTGATGGAACAGGAGGAACTTCTGTAGGATCTCAGGCGAATTACCTAAAATCTTATATTGATGCCATTTGGAACAAATATAAAAATGAAGATTTGATATTTTATGCAGGAGATGCAGGTGTTTTTAAAGGAAGAGTTATTGGAGAACAACTTGAAATGGTGGGACAATCAGGAGGTTTTACCGGTCGTACAGGAAGAGTTCAAAATCGACCTTCGACTCAGGAAGCACTTGAAGGAAAAGGTGTTCTGGACAGAAGACTGGTTGATGGAGATCTGGATCTTGTGATTCAGGCACAACTAACTGCTGCAATCAACAGACACGTTGTAAATACTACAACTTCTAATCCGGGCCAGCAAAATTGGTACGATGCAACAAAATTTTATCAGGTAAATCCAACCAATCATTACTCAAAATTCTGGCATTTACCAGGAATAAGTGTTGATAATCTTGCCTACGGATTTGCTTATGATGACGTAGCGGATCAGTCGCCATCACTTCACACGCCACAGCCAACCAAAGTAATTGCTGCTTTTGGTGGTTATGCAGGAACGGTTCCCTCAGTTCCCGCTACAACTGATTTGATTACGGTTTATAAAGATTGTAATTATACCGGTTTTTCTGGTGGATTGACTATTGGAGATTACAACCTGGCTCGCCTGAATACTTTGGGAGTTTTGAATGATGACATTTCTTCACTTAAAGTGGCACAGGGTTTTAAAGCGATTTTGTATCAGGACGATAACTTTACAGGAGCTTCAACAACGATTACTTCTGATAATTCCTGTTTGAATACAACGTGGAATGATAAAGTAACTTCTGTTAGAATTTTACCTAATGGAGTTACGACTTTAGGAAACCAGACTTTCTTTCTACAAAACAGAAACAGTAATTTAAACATGGACGTTTGGAGTGCCAGTTTATCTAATGGAGCCAATGTTGCTCAGGGTACAGCAAATTCAAACGCCAACCAGAAATTTACTTTTACACATTTAGGTGATGGATTATACAAAATTGTTGCCAGCCATAGCGGACAGTCATTAGATGTAAATAATTTTAATAAGGATAATGGTGCCAATGTTGAGCAATATCCATATAATGCAACTACAAATCAACAGTTTATATTAGTTGCTGCAGGCGACGGATTTTATAAAATTGTTGCCAGACATAGTGGTAAATTAGTAGAAGTTGCAGGTGCAAGTACTATTAATGGTGCCAATGTACAGCAATGGCAGGATAACGGACAGATTTGTGCACAATGGAAACTAGTTCCTGTAACTACTTCGCAAACATCTGTTTTAATTCAGGCTGAAGATTATTCGGCAATGAACGGAATTCAGGTAGAAGCTACTACAGATACCGGAGGAGGTTCAAATGTGGGTTACACAGAAACCGGAGATTGGTTGGCTTATAATAGTGTAAATTTCCCAACAACAGGTTCTTATTTAATCGAATACAGAATAGCCAGTGCAGTTGCAGGCGGTAAATTGTCTTCTGATCTGAATGGCGGAACAATTATTTTAGGAAATGTAGATGTACCTAATACCGGAGGATGGCAAAATTGGCAGACCGTTTCCCAAACCGTTAATGTAAATGCAGGAACGTATAATTTCGGAATCTATATTCAGAATACGGGAATGAATATTAATTGGATTAAAATAACGAGAGTAGGTGCTGCTTCAAGTGCAAAATCGGCTTCAACTCAAATTACAGAAGAAACAGTAGTTGAAACTCCATTAAATATTTATCCAAATCCGGTTGAGAGTACACTTTTCTTTACAACTGAGGTTTCCGGAAACGTGAGTATTGTTGATGCACAGACAGGAGTTTCAGTTTCTTCTCAAAAAACCAATAACAACAGCATAGATGTTTCACGTCTAAGGACTGGTGTTTATCTGATTGTTTTGGAAAAAGACGGACAAAAAACGATAAAGCGTTTCATTAAAAAATAGTTTAAATAAACAAAGCCTCGGACATTCTGATCAAAATTAGAATTGTTTGAGGCTTTTAATTTCTCCCCAAAGTTTACAAATTTATTAATCTATTAAAAAAGTTACCATGAAAAACAATTACAAAGCGATCCGGTTAAGATGGATCTTAATTTTCGTTGTGGGTATTGTCAATTTATCAATGGCCCAAAAAAAAGTAATAGCTTATATTCCAAACTGGATTGATCTGAATTCCTTTTCAACTACCATTCAATACAGTAAATTAACCCACATTAATATCGCTTTCGAAAATCCGGATGCCAACGGATATCTTACTTTTAATACAGGTTCTAATTCCATCATTAATGCTGCACATGCACAAAATGTAAAAGTGTTTGTCTCGCTTGGAGGAGGTTCAATTTCTGAAGGAGGTGCTATTAGGGATAATTATTTCAATCTGATTACTTCTGGAAACAGAACAGCATTTATTCAAAAAATTTACGATTATGTTGTTGCACATAATTTTGATGGAGTGGATGTTGATTTAGAAGGACCGGCTATCAATGGTGATTACGGTGGATTTGTAATTGCTTTGGCAAATAAATTACATTCAGGTGGAAAACAAATTACGGCAGCACTTTCAGAAGGGTATGGGGGTGCTAATGTACCATCTTCTACTTTTGCAGCTTATGACTGGATTAATATCATGGCATATGATGCAACTGGTCCGTGGAACACAGCAAATCCAGGACCTCATTCACCTTACAGTATGGCGGTTAACCAGTTTAACTACTGGACAGGAAGAGGTTTACCGGCAAGCAAAGCCATCATTGGATTACCATTTTACGGGTATGGTTTTGGAGCTGCAGCCAATCAGGGAATTTCTTATGCAAATATTATAGCACAATATCCAGGTTCTGAAAATCAGGATCAGGTTGGAAATACTATTTATTATAACGGAATACCAACTATCAAAGCAAAAACAACTTTTGCTATTCAAAATGCCGGAGGAGTCATGATTTGGGAATTATCTCAGGATGCTGTTGGTTCTAAATCTTTATTAACGGCAATCAATCAGGTTATTACCGGGAGCCAGCCACCAGTAACAGGCGGAACTTTAATTCAGGCAGAAAATTTCTCTTCTATGAGTGGTATTCAGACTGAAAGTACAACAGATACCGGAGGAGGATTGAATGTAGGTTACGCAGATACAGGAGATTGGATGGCGTATTTCAATATCAATTTTCCAACTTCAGGAAATTATATAATTGAATACAGAGTGGCAAGTGCTGTTTCAGGGGCTAAATTATCATCCGATTTAAATGCAGGAACCATTCAGTTAGGTGCTGTTAATGTACCCAACACCGGAGGATGGCAAAATTGGCAAACAGTTTCTCAAACCGTAAATGTAAATGCCGGAACGTATAACTTCGGGATATATATTCAAAATTCAGGTGTGAATTTGAACTGGTTCCGAATCACAAAATCAGCGTCGGCTTTAACTGCTAAATCAGCTCCGGCAGAAAAAATAGAAAGCCTTACTGTTTATCCAAGTCCAACAGAAAATGAACTTTTCTTTACTGCTGAGGTTTCAGGAGCCAACGTAAGTATTATAAATTCTCAGGATGGTGCTACGGTTTCGTCACAAAAAGCCAACAATAATAGTGTTGATGTCTCAGGTTTAAAAGCAGGAATTTATTTGATTTTGGTAGAAAAAGACGGAATCAAAACAGTAAGACGTTTTATCAAAAAATAAATTCACAAACAGAGTTCATTCATTTTATTCTAAAAAAATAGAAACTATTCAGTCTTCTTACTGTTGTTTTTAACAGTTATATGAGACTGGATAGTTAATGAAAAATCTGTTATAAAACGAAATTATGAAAAAAAAGCAAAAATTAATATTAACTATAAGTCTCCTCTTTTATTTAACAATGGGCTATTCTCAAGATTGGCAGATTGTCTGGCAAGATGAATTTAACAATGGTATTAGCTCTGATTGGGTTTTTGAAACAGGAAATGGAGGCTGGGGAAATAATGAACTGCAGTATTACCGTCAGGAAAATGCCACGGTTTCAAATGGTAAATTAATTATAACAGCTAAAAGAGAAGCTTTTGGAGGATCTAATTATACTTCTGCAAGATTAAAGACCCAAGGGAAAAAATCGTGGAAATATGGAAAAATTGAAGCGAGTATAGCCATGCCTTCTTTTCAAGGTATTTGGCCTGCCTTTTGGATGTTAGGAGATAATATTAGTTCTGTTGGTTGGCCAAAATGTGGCGAAATTGACATAATGGAACACGTAAACACAGGTGGAGAAGTTGTAGGGACTATTCATTGGGATGCTAACGGACACGCTTCATATGGTGGAAATACTAGTACAAACATTACTGCTTTTCATACTTATAGTGTTGAGTGGGATGAAAATAGTATTAAGTGGTTTATTGACGGAGCCAAATTTCATGAGGTCAATATAGCTGGTAATGTGAACAGCACGGATGAGCTTCATAATAACTTTTTTATTTTATTGAATTTAGCTGTGGGTGGAGACTGGCCAGGGTCAAATATTGACAATAATGGTTTTCCTGCGCAAATGCAGGTAGAATATGTCAGAGTTTATCAAAAAGGAGCTAATCCACCATCAGTCAGTCCTTCGACAGATGTAATTACGGCTTATAAAGATTGTAATTATACTGGTTTTTCAGGAGGATTAACTATCGGAGATTATAATCTGGCACGTTTAAAAACATTGGGAATTCAGGATGACGCTATTTCTTCTCTTAAAATTGCGCAGGGTTTTCAGGCGATTTTATATCAGGATGATAATTTTGGAGGCGCTTCAACTGTGATTAATGCTGATAATTCTTGCTTAAATGCAACCTGGAATGATAAAGTGACTTCTATTCGAATTATTGCAAACGGAACAACAACTCTGGGAAATCAGACATTCTACCTGCAGAACAGAAACAGCGGACTTAACATGGATGTTTGGAATGCCAGTTTAGCAAATGGAGCCAATATAGCACAAGGAACGGTTAATACAACAAACAATCAGAAATTTACGCTTACACATTTAGGCGACGGGTTATACAAAATCATTGCAAATCATAGCGGTCAATCTTTAGATGTAAATAATTTTAACAAAGCTAACGGTGCCAATGTAGAACAATATCCATACAATGGTACAGTAAATCAACAATTTGTATTGGTTTCAACTGGAGACGGATTTTATAAAATTGTTGCCAGACACAGCGGCAGAATTGTAGAGGTTGCTGGAGCAAGCACAGCCAATGGCGCTAACGTACAGCAATGGGATAACAACAACCAAACCTGCGGGCAATGGAAGCTGGTTCCGGTAACGACTTCTCAAACATCTGTTTTAATTCAGGCCGAAAGTTATTCAACTATGAGTGGAATTCAGGTAGAAGCTACTACAGATACAGGAGGAGGTTCTAATGTTGGCTATGCCGATACAGGGGACTGGATGGCGTATAATAACATCAATTTTCCAACTTCGGGTTCTTATACTATTGAATACAGAGTTGCAAGTGCCGTAACAGGAGCTAAAATATCTTCTGATTTGAGTGCGGGAACAATTCAGTTAGGGTCACTTGATGTGCCTAATACTGGAGGATGGCAAAATTGGCAGACAATATCTCACACGGTAAATGTGAATGCTGGAACTTATAATTTTGGATTGTTCATTCAAAATACAGGAGTGAATTTAAACTGGATCAGAATTACAAAATCTGCTTCTGCTTTAACAGCAAAAGAAGTTTCTTCGAAAACTGCAGTTGTAACAGAAATCCCAAGTTTGAGTATTTATCCAAATCCTACAGAAAACACACTTTTCTTTAATGCAGAAGTTTCTGGAGCAAACGTGAGTGTTATAAATGAGAGCGGTGCTACTGTTTCTCTACAAAAAGCGAGCAATAACAGTATTGATGTTTCAGGTTTAAAAACTGGAGTCTATTTGATTTTGGTAGAAAAAGACGGAATCAAAACAGTAAGACGTTTTATTAAAAAATAAAGTACCATGAAGAAATACATAATAGTTTTAATTAACTCAAAACTACTCTTATTGACATTTATTTTGTTTGGCTTGAGTTCCCATGCTCAGGTTATCATGTTTGATGATTTTAATTATTCAGGTAATACAGATCCACAATTGACATCATTTAACAAATGGCAAATTGTTAATGGCGTGAGCGGACCACCTGAAGGAGCGAACTATAGCAGAAATAATGTGGCTTTTATAACAGATCCAAATGATGCATCAAATAAGTTGATGACATTGAAAACAACTGTTAATGGTCAGTCAAAAGCGGTAACACATTCGAGAATAGAAAGTTCGTATGAATATTTTGAAGGCACTTATGCCTCAAGAGTTTATTTATCAGATGAATCTTTTGCAAGTAAAGATGCCAATATACAGACCTTTTTTACGATTGTAAGTTCTGCTCTTGCTCAGGATGGTTCAAAATACAGTGAACTGGATATCATAGAATATATGGCTGCTGATAAGTGGGGTGTTTCTCCAGATAACAGGGTTGGTTATACGACTTCGTATCACAAATATATTGCAGATCCGTGGAAGCCCTGGAAAACCTATTCCACACAACAAAAATCATTAGCCGGATGGCATACTTTTATCGCTACCTGCACAGATGGTGTGAATATCCGATATTATATGGATAACACGCTTATTGCAACCCATTCGGTTACGGATAATGAAACTCAGGCAGGCCTTTCGGTTTATCCGCGAAGTACCATGCAGATAGCATTCGCCAATTGGATTTGGAATAATGTATTAGGAAACGGAACTGTTAACAGAGAAAATACTTTTATGACCGACTGGGTTTTGTATTATAAAAATACCGCAGTAGATCTGGCTCAGATTAATACTTTGGTTGCCAATTATAAAGCACAAGGATTAAAAAGAAGAAATCTGGCAGGACAAACCTTTTATGATGCACCGCAACAAACTGGTGTTGCTACAGTGTATAAAGATTGTAATTATGGCGGATATGCTGTTAGTTTACCAGCTGGTAATTATACGTTAGCTAATTTACAGGCAAAAGGAATTTTAGATAATGATATTTCATCACTTAAAGTACAAAGTGGGTATGAAGTAGTGCTTTATGCAAATGATAATTTTGCCGGCACTTCTGCCACAATTACTTCAGATAATACATGTTTAGTTGCTAATAATTTCAATGATGTTGCTACTTCTGTACGAGTTAGAGCGGTAACAAATTCGTCTTCGGTATTGATTGAAGCGGAGAGTTATACCAGCATGAGCGGAATCCAAACCGAAGCAACCACAGATAATAGTGGTGGATTAAATGTAGGTTATGCGGATACTGGTGATTGGATATCTTATAGCAATATTAACTTTCCAACATCCGGTTCTTATTTAATTGAGTACAGAGTTGCCAGTGGTGTGAATGGAGCAATCATTTCTTCAGATTTAAGTGCAGGAGCCATTCAATTAGGTTCGGTAAATATTCCAAATACAGGAGGATGGCAAAACTGGCAAACCGTATCTCAAACCGTAAATGTAAACGCCGGAACGTACAATTTCGGAATTTATATTCAGAATACGGGTGTGAATTTAAACTGGCTCCGAATTACGAAATCAGCATCTGCTCTGGCTGCAAAATCTGCTTCAACAGAAAAAATTGAAAGTTTAACCATTTATCCAAGTCCAACAGAAAACGAACTTTTCTTTACAGCAGATCTTACCGGAGCTAATGTGAGTATTATAAACTCTCAGGATGGTGGAACTATTTCTTCTCAAAAAGCCAATAACAACAGCATTGATGTAAGTAGTTTAAAAACAGGAATTTATTTGATTTTGGTAGAAAAAGACGGAATAAAAACGGTGAGACGTTTTATTAAAAAATAATCTTTTCAAAAAATACTATTTCATCTTTGTTTTGAACAAGGATGATTAGTACTTTTTTATAAACTGTAACCCCAAACCCCAAATTAATATGAAAAACAATTACAGATTACGGTTAAGTTTACTCTTGATTCTTGCTTTTAGCAGCTTTGCGATTGCACAGACCTCTTTAGGTACGAGTAAAACATTTATGAATAATTTAAAGAAAGAACTGGTAAGTACTGTTACTTCAAAAAGTACAGACAAAACCGTTTTGCTTGAAGTTGATAATGCAAAAAGCTTCAATGGAAAAATCAATTACAAAAAATCAGATGCTTCAAGTGAGTTTTTGATTGGAGAAATTAAGAATGTTGCAGAATCATCTTTTTACATTAAAGTGATGGACAAATCGCTGGAAGGACACATTATTCTGAAGAAAACAAAAGAAGCCTACAAATATTACTCAGATGCAAACGGAAATGCTTTTGTATCAAAAGTAGATATTAATACGCTGATTTGCGTGAATTATGAAAATGTTCCGGAAAAAAGTCAAGCAACTAATAAAACAGCAGCAGCTCAAATTGCTGAGGCCTTATTGAATTTGCAAAGTTTACCGGGAGCGGCAGGTTGTGTCTATTTGGATTTTGACGGTTATAATATGCCGGCAGGAAATCTTTGGAACAACGGGAACGCAATCAATGCAGCTCCATCTGGAATGAGCGATGCGGCTGTGCAGGAACATTGGGAAGTTGTAGCTGAAGACTACCGGCCTTTTAATGTGAATGTTACAACAAGTGAAGCTGTCTTTAACTCGTATCCGAGAAACAGAAGAATGCGTGTGGTGGTAACTCCAACCAATACTGCAGCCCCGGGGGCGGGAGGTGTGGCATATATTGGTTCTTTCAATTGGGACAATGATGTACCATGTTGGGTATTTATTACCTCTGGTAAATCGGGTGGAGATGCCTCTGCGCATGAAGTTGGACATACTTTCGATTTAGGCCACGACGGTCGTACGAATCCTGCTGAAGATTATTTCGTGGGAATCAACAATACTTCCTGGGCACCAATTATGGGTGCAGGATATTACAGGCCAGTTGTACAATGGAGTAAAGGCGAATATGATTACGCCAACAACAAACAAGATGATGTTGCGATTATTGCAAGTACCAAATTTGGCGTAGGTTACAGAGGAGATGATTACGGAAATACAACTGCTGCTGCAGCCACTTTAGATTATAACGCTAGCGGAGCAATCAATCAAAAAAACGGAATTATTTCAAGTGACGCGGATTATGATTTCTTTACTTTTACAACTGGTGGAGGTAATGTTTCTATCAATGCCAATACCGTTTCGAGACATGGAAACCTGCATCTTTTAATTCGCTTGTACAATTCGGCAGGAGCAGAAATGGGAACGTATTGGAACTCGGATCCGTTTGCCTTAAACGCTTCTATGAATGTGAATTTGCCAGCCGGAAAATACTTTATTGGTGTTGATGGGAGTGGTGCCGGAAGTGCCGGTTACGGCGGATATTCGGCTTATGGCTCTATCGGAAGTTATACGGTTACAGGAACAATCCCCCCTGGAGGAAGTATCGCTCCTTCCACAGATTTAATTACGGTTTATAAAGATTGTAACTTCACGGGTTTTTCTGGTGGATTAACGATTGGAGATTACAATTTGGCGCGTTTGAATTCTTTAGGAGTTTTAAATGATGATATTTCTTCATTAAAAGTTGCACAGGGATTTCAGGCAATTTTGTATCAGGATGATAATTTTACCGGAACTTCAACTGTAATTAATTCTGATAATTCGTGTTTAAATACAACGTGGAATGATAAGGTGAGTTCGATTCGAATTCTGGCTAACGGAGTGACAACTTTAGGAAATCAGACTTTCTTTTTGCAAAACAGAAACAGCGGTTTAAACATGGATGTCTGGAGTGCCAGTTTATCCAATGGTGCCAATGTGGCTCAGGGAACTGCAAATACAGGTACGAATCAAAAGTTTACATTTACACATTTGGGTGACGGATTATATAAAATTATTGCCAGTCATAGCGGTCAGTCTTTAGATGTAAACAGTTATAATAAAGATAATGGCACTAATGTAGAGCAGTATCCTTATAACGGAACAACCAATCAGCAGTTTATTTTGTACGCAGCCGGCGATGGATTTTATAAAATTATCGCCAGACACAGCGGTAAAATTGTAGAAGTTGCGGGAGCGAGCACGGAAAATGGCGCTAATGTGCAGCAATGGCAGGATAACGGACAGGTTTGCGGACAATGGAAATTAATTTCAACTACAACTGCGCAGACTTCAACTTTAATTCAGGCTGAAGATTATGCTGCCATGAACGGAATTCAAACCGAAGCGACAACAGATACCGGAGGAGGTTTGAATGTTGCCTTTACAGACACAGGCGACTGGATGGCATATAACAACATCAATTTTCCAACAACAGGTTCGTATTTAATCGAATACAGAATTGCGAGTGAAGTTGCCGGAGCCAGAATTTCTTCTGATTTAAATGGCGGAACAATTATTTTAGGAAATGTTGATATTCCGAACACCGGCGGATGGCAAAACTGGCAAACTGTAACACAAACGGTAAGTGTAAATGCCGGAACGTATAGTTTTGGAATTTACATTCAAAATACCGGAATGAACATCAACTGGTTCCGAATTACCAGAATTGGTGCTGCAGCAAGTACACCTGAAACTGCATCAATTATTACTGATGAGGTGAGTAATGAGGCTGCATTCAATATATATCCAAATCCTGTTTCTAATACGCTTTTCTTTACTTCAGATATCACAGGAGGAAATGTTAGTGTTGTTGATAGCCGTACTGGTGGTTTGGTTGCTACACAAAAATTCAATGACAATAGTTTAGATGTTGCGAATCTAAAAACCGGAGTTTATCTGATTGTTTTTGATAAGGATGGTAAACGAACTGTCAAACGTTTTATTAAGAAATAAACTTTTAATTTATCTAAAAGGCTGCCTCATGGCAGCCTTTTTTATTATCTATAATTTTCACACCAATTTAGGTCTACTACTGCATTTTTTGCATTAATTTCATATTACTCCGCATTCTGTATGTTATTCGAATAAAACAAGTATTTTTATTATATTTGGTTTATGAAGTTTAGCAATATTATACTCATCGATGATGATGAAGAGGATCAGCAGATATTTCTTGCAGCTCTGGATCAAATATCCACCACGATTCGATATAATTTTTTTACAGATGCCAGAAAAGCTCTTGAAGATTTAAAATCGGGAAATATTACCACACAGGCTATCTTCCTTGATCTGAATATGCCACTTATGAGCGGTCATGAATTTCTTGCGCAAATAAAACAGGTGGAGCATTTAAAACGCATTCCGATTATTATTTTTACTACTTCTTCAAGCAGTTCTATCAAAGAAATGACACTTTCAATGGGCGCCACAGATTTTCTGACAAAGCCAAATGATTTTAGAGATCTTATCGCTTTATTACAACCTTTTATTTATTAAGCTAATGCCTTTGTCTGATCCAAATTTAAATTTTCTGAGTGGCGGTGGAGAAATGGGAGAGTTGACCAGAAATTATAATTGGTTCTCTACACCAATTGGTTCTCCTGACCAATGGCCTCAAAGTCTTCGTACTCTTATAAGTACCATTCTTAGATCTAAATTTCCTATGTTTCTTTGGTGGGGAAAAGATCTTATACAATTTTATAATGATGCTTATCGTCCTAGTATGGGTAATAAAGGTAAGCACCCCGAAGCACTTGGTGCCAAAGGTGCAGATACATGGCCTGAAATATGGCCCGTTATCTATCCTCTGATTCAACAGGTTTTGAAAGGTGGAGATTCCACATGGATGGAAAATCAGCTTATTCCTATATATAGAAACGGCTCACTTGAGAATGTTAACTGGACTTTTAGCTACAGCGCCGTACTGGATGATTTTGGAAATATAGGAGGTGTACTTGTTACCTGTATTGAAACAACTAATGCCGTGGTTCGGTTGCAGCAATTACACGAAGGTAATGCCGCGTTACAATTATCTTTAGATACAAAAAACACACTGTACAAAAACCAAATTGAAAATGATTTAAAATTTAAAACTGTTACTGACAGTTCTCCTGCAGGATTATGGCTGTCGGAACAGAATGGAGCACTTACTTATGTTAATAAAACTCTTATGGACTGGACAGGTCTGTTCAATGAGGAAATATTAGGGTACGGATGGATGTCTGCTATTATTGATCACGAGCGGGATTTTATTATGGAATCTTTTAAGTACTCTTTGGCGGAACGCTCGCACTTCGATGTACAGTTTCATCTTAAAAAAGCTGACGGCACTATTATAAGTTGCCATTCAGCCGGCGATCCATTTTATCTTGCAGATGGAACATTTGGAGGCTATGCGGGTTCCTGTATGGATATTCAGGCACTTGTTGCAGGCCAGGAACAGATTGCAGAGAGCGAAAAACGTTTTTTAAACCTTACCCGTCAGGCCACTGTTGGTATTGTTGTTTTATCTGGAGCTGACTTAAAAGTTAAAGTAGTCAATGAGGCCTATGCGAATTTAATTGGATTAAGCGTTGACGATTTAATTGAAAAAAATCTTTTTGAAGTGATTCCTGAAACAGAGGAAGTATATCGTCCGATAATCGAAAATGTAATAAGTACTGGAGAATCACAGTATTTATACAGTAAAAAATATTCTATTACGAGCAAAAAAATAAAAAAAGAAGGTTATTTAAATTTAATTTACCAGCCTTACAAAGAGGATGATGGCAAGGCAACAGGAGTAATTCTAATGTGCCAGGATGTTACTCAACAAGTACGGGCACATCAACAGATTGGGGAAAATGAAACACTGCTTAGGGCTGTAATAGAAAACACTCCCGTAGCAACTGCCCTTTTTGAACGAGAAGGTCTTGTTATTAAGTTAGCCAATGATGTAATGACTGGCTATTGGAAAAAAGGAAATACTGTTATTGGAAAGCCATACAGGGAAGCGGTACCTGAATTGGAGGGACAGGGATATTTTGAAATTCTGACCAATGTTTTTGAAACAGGAAAAGAATATCATGCCACAAGTTCACGTGCAGATATTGTAAAGGATGGTAAAACAAGTACACATTATTTCAATTATTCTTACACTCCTTTATTTGATGAAAATGGCGAAGTGTATGCTGTTCTAAATATGGGTTATGATGTTACAGAAAGTACCATTGCGAGTCAGTTATTAGAAAAAAACAGCCAAAAACTGCTTAGTTTTTTCGAAAACTCTCCCGTTGGTATTGCAATTGTTACTGGTGAAAACCTCGTTTTTGAAATGGCCAACGCTTTTTACGCCAATTTTGCAGGAAGATCTGTAGATCAGCTTATTGGCAGACCTATGCTTGAAGCAATTCCTGAGCTTGCCGGACAAGGATGTGATATTAAATTAAAAGAGGTTTTGGCAACTGGCGAAAAGTTTTCGGCAAAGGAATATCCTGTTACTTTAATCCGTCATGGAAAAAAAGATATTATCTATCTTGACATCAGCTATCAGGCACAACTTGATTCGGGCCAGGATATTATAAGTGTTCTTGTAGTGGCTATAGAAGTAACCCAGGAGGTTTTAGCTAAAAGAAAAATTGAAACTAGTGAAAAGCAGTTTAGAACTCTTATTGAAGAAGCTCCAGTAGGAACCTGTTTGTATGTAGGACCTGATATGCGCATCGAAATTGCCAATAAAATTATTATGGATTATTGGGGACGTGGACCTGAAGCGATTGGCAAAAATATGATAGATGTTTTTCCTGAGACAATAAACCAGCCATTTCCTCAAATTTTAAAAGAGGTTTACAGGACAGGAAAACTTCATGAGCAGAAAGCCGCAAAGGCTGATATTATGATCCGTGGTATACTTACTACTTTCTATTTTGATTTTACCTATAAGCCTTTGTTTGATTCTGAAGGCAAAGTATATGCTATTTTGGATGTTGCTGTTGATGTAACAGAACAAGTAAAAGCAGCCAGATTATTAGAAGAAAATCAAGAGTTCATCCGAAAAATATTTTATAAGTCTCCGGTAGCGAAACTATTATATATTGGACAAAATATGATATTGAGGGAAGCGAATGAAAAAATGCTGGAAATATTTGGCCGCAGCCATGATATTATTGGTCAACCTATTTTAGAAAGTATTCCTGAATTGAAAAAAACCAATTTATTTGAAATGTACAGCATGGTACTGAAATCAGGTAATACTTTCGAGGCTTTTGCACAGCGTATTGAACTTATTAAAAAGGGTGAATCTTACTTTGGATATTATGATTACACTTATAAACCATTATTTGATGAGAATAAAAAAACTTATGGTGTAATATGTATTGCAGTTGAAGTGACAGAACAAGTTTATGCAAGACAAAGACAGGAAGAAGCGGAAACAGCTCTAAGAGGCGCTGTTGAGCTTGCACAGCTAGGAACCTGGAGTATAGGTGGATTCAAGACCTTAATGCAACAGTTGGTCTTTTTGGTTAATAATCAAAA
>NZ_JBDTTP010000017.1:0-57619 GCF_039930565.1 Flavobacterium sp.
CGCTTGTTTAGCAAACAAGTCCTTTCGGCCACTCAGGCAACTCTCCAAGCTCAAGAAACATGCCCTATTTTGCGGTTGCAAATGTAGCACAACATTCTATTTCTCACAACTATTTTCGTGATTTTTTTAATCTTTTTTCAATCTTTTTTTTAAAACACTTCACAATCAAACGAATAGAATTAACGAAAAAATGATATTAAATTTAAAATACAATCGCATAGATTCAAAATTTGAATTTCTATAAATTAAAGATTAAATTTGCTTTATTAACTAATACTATACAGAAAATGAACAAAAGAGTTGTTATCGTTTCTGCCGTTAGAACACCTATCGGAAGTTTCATGGGAGGATTATCTACAGTTCCTGCTCCACAATTGGGTGCTGCAGCGATAAAAGGGGCATTACAAAAAATTAATCTTGACCCAAAATTAGTTGATGAAGTTTTTATGGGCAACGTGATACAAGCCGGAGTTGGCCAGGCACCAGCACGTCAGGCTGCACTTTTTGCAGGATTATCTGATGAAGTTGCCGCAACAACCGTAAATAAAGTCTGTGCTTCCGGAATGAAAGCTGTTATGTTTGCTGCTCAGGCAATTGCGTGCGGTGATGCAGAAATTGTAGTAGCCGGAGGAATGGAGAACATGAGCCTGATTCCGCATTACGTACAAATGCGTAATGGAACTAAATTCGGTCCTGCTACAATGCTTGACGGAATGCAAAAAGATGGTTTGACAGATGCTTACGATAACAACGCAATGGGAGTTTGCGCTGATTTATGTGCGTCTGAATACAACATCAGCCGTGAAGAACAGGATAGATACGCTATTCAGTCTTACGAAAGAAGTGCAAAAGCGTGGGATGCCGGAAAATTTGATAATGAAGTTGTTCCTGTTGAAGTGCCGCAAAGACGCGGTGAACCCATTATATTTTCAAAAGATGAAGAATACACCAATGTAAAACTGGATAAAATTCCATCACTAAGTGCTGTTTTCACTAAAGACGGAACCGTCACTGCCGCAAATGCCTCAACAATAAATGACGGAGCTGCTGCGTTGGTTTTAATGTCAGAAGAAAAAGCAATTGCATTAGGATTAAAACCTTTAGCTTACATCAAAGGTTATGCTGATGCCGCTCAGGAACCAAAATGGTTTACAACCAGCCCGGCAAAAGCATTACCAAAAGCGTTGGAAAAAGCAGGAATTGCAATTGCAGATGTTGATTATTTCGAATTTAACGAAGCATTTTCTGTCGTAGGTCTGGCGAATTCAAAAATCTTAAATCTTGATAACAATAAAGTAAACGTAAATGGCGGTGCTGTTTCATTAGGCCATCCGCTTGGTTGTTCAGGAGCCCGAATAATCGTAACTTTATTAAATGTTTTAGAACAAAATAATGCCAAAACCGGAGCTGCAGCAATTTGCAATGGTGGCGGCGGTGCTTCGGCAATTGTTATCGAAAGAGCTTAAATAATACCTATGATTAGGAGTTATTGATTTAACTCCTAATTTCAACTTATAAATTACACTAAATGTTCGGAATCTGCAATCTCGCCATAGTACCCGTTCGGGCTGAACCAAGTGACAGAAGTGAAATCGTGACGCAGCTTTTGTTTGGCGAACACATCGAAATCTTAGAACGCCAAAATCAATGGGCACGAATTAAAATTCAGTTTGATGATTACGAAGGCTGGGTAGATTCTAAACAATATCAGGTAATTTCTGAAGCAAATTATAATCAGTTAAGCAATGAAGCCATTATTTTAAATGCTGACTTGATTGATTATATTACTTCATCAGATAATTTATTGCTTCCAATTCCACTTGGTGCTTCTTTATCATTTTTGAATAACAATGAAATCAATACCTCTAATTTCGATTTTGAAGGAACAAGAACGAGCGGTATTAAACCTAAAAGCGCATTGATCAATACTGCTTTTATGTATTTGAATGCTCCCTATCTTTGGGGCGGAAAAACACCATTCGGAATCGATTGTTCCGGTTTTACACAAATGGTTTACAAACTAAATGGCTATAAAATTCATCGCGATGCCTCACAACAGGCACTTGAAGGAGAACCGTTAAGTTTCATTGAAGAAAGCGAAGCCGGAGATCTGGCTTTTTTTGATAATGATGAAGGAAACATCATTCATGTCGGAATCATAATGGACAACAATTACATTATTCACGCAAGTGGAAAAGTGCGAATCGACCGTTTGGATCACTTAGGAATTTACAATCCGGAATTAAATAAGCATACACATAAATTAAGGGTAATCAAGAAGATTATTTAAATATTTCCTTTATTAAGTAAGTATCGTTTTCTAGCTGTCAAAGGGCTATTCACTGTTTGTTGTTTAAAAAATTTATCAAAGTGACTTTCGTCGGAAAGCCAAACTCATATGCAATTTCATTGATTCGTTTATTGCCAAAGACAAACGATGTTCAATCAGTTTCATTTTATAATTACTGCCGGGAGAATTATTTGTAGAAACATCTGTTTATGATGGTTTATGTTTGGTTTCCATAAAATGAATAAATTTGTAAGCATGGAAAAATTAGACAGTTTCCATTTCCACGACGTTGAAAAAGGTGCAACAGCTGAAAACATTGACCTCTTTAAGGAAAACTATACCAAACATTTAGAACAAACTTTTAAAACTTTATAATCATGATATCCATTACTGCCATCATCAAAAGCAAACAAGAAAATATCGAAGAAATCAAAAACATGATTCATCATTTGGTTACACAAACCAGAAAAGAAGAAGCCTGCATACGTTACGACCTTCACACGACAGAAAATGTGTTCATTATCTGGGAAGAATGGAAAGATCAGCCTGGACTTGACATTCATAATAATCAAATCTATTTACAGGATTTTATAAAGAAAAGTGAAAGTTTAGTTGCTTCGCCTATTCAGGTTTATAAAACAATACAGTCATTTTAAGCTGAAAATAAAAAGGAATAACCATTTTATAAAACCAATCGCTATTCCTTTTTAAATTACTTTATCCCTCCAAAAGCACCAAAACACATATTTTTGTGTAAAATTTCAACACTTTTAAAACCTACTTTTTTCATCAAATCCAATTGGTAATTCATGGATTTCGGCGAATCTTCTTTTTCTATATAATCGAATACCTTTTGACGATAGTCCGCTCCGCCAATTCCTTCCAAATAATCGCCGTAACGCTGCCAGATATATTCATTTAACAATTCGGTATCCTGCGTAATCAAATCCGAAATCATAAAGCAGCCTCCGGGTTTTAATAATTTAAAAATTTTCGTAAAAGTGGTTTCCCAATCCTGATCCTCTCGCAAATGATGCAAAACAGCTCCGGCCAAAATAATATCAAAATGATTTTCAGGTAAATCTACTTCACGTATATCGCCTTGCTTCGCTTCTACTTTTCCTTTGGTTGCTGCCGAAACTCTTTCAAAAGCCCGATCCAGCATTGGTAAACTCAAATCTACCAAAGTGCAATTTAAATTGGGAACTTTAGACAACATCATTACAGTATAATTGCCGGCACCGCAGCCGATATCCAATACATTTATGGCATTCGGAACAATTCTTTTCGATGCTTCGGTAATTAATTCTAACGATATGGTCGCGTCAATTGTAGCCACCTGCCCCGTTTCTAAATTCGAAAATCGTTCGACATCATTGTCAAAACGTTCTCTGATTTCTTTAGTAGTTGATTTTTTCATAGTTACTTTTATTAACATTATTTTTTTGTAAAAGTATCTCTTTGATATATACTTCAAAAATACTTATTTTGTCAATTACTAATACTTATAAGGTATCATGGAATTACGTCATCTTAAATATTTTTTGGCTGTAGCCGAAGAATTAAACTTTACCAAAGCTTCTGAGAAACTATTCATTTCACAACCTCCATTGAGCAGGCAAATCATCGAACTGGAAGAAGAAATCCAGGCTCGCTTATTCAACAGAAACAATAAAAAAGTAGAACTGACAGAAGCCGGAAAGTATTTTCAAAAAGAAGTAAAGGAACTTTTTGATAATTTAGAGCGCATTTCCGTAAAAACGAAAAAAATAGCGGAGAATATTTCGGGAGAATTCAGGATCGCCTATATCAGTTCAATTTATTCGGCAGTAATTTCAGATTTGATCAAACATTTAAAAGAGCAGTTTCCGTATGTGAATTTCAAGCTTTTTGAAGTTTCCACCACCAAACAAATTACAGCTTTGGAACAAGGAAAAATCGAAATGGGAATTATTCGTTCACCGGTTAAATCTCCCAAAATAAAATCGCAATTGTGGTTTCAGGATGGTTTTTCAGTAGTCTACAGCAAGAGCCACATTCAAATTAAGTCCGAAAAAGAAATTCCAAATCTAAAAGACGAAACCTTTGTGTTTTTCAATAAAGACTACGCACCGCATTATCAGGAAGTTTTATTGGAATTATGTGCTTTTTATGGATTTACGCCTAAAGTTGTCCACGAATCAAATAACATTAATTCAATTGTACAATTGGTCAAAAATGGCTTAGGAATTTCTATCGTTCCATCCAATATTGCGAAAAATAATCGTGATTCAGAAATTGGTTTTATTGAATTAAAGAAGGTAAATTTATTTACAGATGTTTCCTTAATTACATCAAAAGAAGATGATTCTGAAATCACAAAATCAGCAGTTGATTTTCTTTTGCATTTTAAAAAATGATCTCTAAAAAATGCAGATTTGCAAAGTTCTCTCTCATTTTATGTCATTTCGAGGAATGAGAAACAGTACGCATAATTAAGAATTTCATAAAAAACTTTACGTTTTGAATCTTTACCAGAAATTTACTTAAAGTTTAAAATAGTGCAAATTCGCGCAATTCTTTTCAACCAAAAAAACGTTACAATTTATCACACCATACTTCTCGCTTAAAAGATAACTTTTAAATATCTTAGCAAATTATAATTCTACTCAATAAAATCAATAAAAATGGCTGAGCAATCTTCAATTCAATGTCCAAACTGCGGCACCACTATCGATGTAAATGACATTCTGAAACATCAGCTTGAAGATAGTATCCGTAAAGAATTTCAGCAAAAAGCCAATGCTCAAAGCAGAGAATTGGAGCTTCGAAATGAGCAGTTTGAAAAAGCCAAATCCGAATTTGAAGCCAAAAAGAAACAGGAAAATGAACTTTTTGCTGAACGGCTGGAGCGTGAAAAGAAGATAGCTGAAAAAGATATTACCGAAAAACTAAAAAACAAACTCGAAGAAGAAAACAAAGATCGTTTGCTTTCGATGGAAAAAGAACTTTCGGAGAAATCTGAAAAACTTCGCGAACTTAATAAAATGACAGGCGAAATTGCCAAATTACAGCGTGAAAAACTGGAGATGAAAGAAGCAATCGAAGCCGAAGCTCAAAAACAACTCAACGCCACTTTGGTTTTGGAACGTGATAAAATCCGAAAACAGGAAGAAGAAAAAAACGAGTTAAAAATCAAAGAATACCAAAAACAATCTGACGACCAGAAAAAGCTGATCGAAGAAATGAAACGCAAGCAGGAACAAGGTTCTATGCAATTACAAGGCGAAGTCATGGAACTGGCGATCGAAGAATGGCTGGCGAATAATTTTCCGCTGGACAGTATCGATGAAATCAAAAAAGGTGCAAATGGTGCCGATTGCCTACAAATTGTCAACACCCGCGAACTGCAAAACTGCGGATCAATATATTACGAAAGCAAGCGTACCAAATCGTTTCAGCCGGCATGGATTGAAAAATTCAAAAATGATATCAGAACAAAAAGAGCCAACATTGGTGTTTTAGTAACCGAAGTTATGCCTGCCGGAATGGACCGAATGGGAATGCGGGACGGGATCTGGATTTGTACTTACGAAGAATTCAAAGGTTTGAGTGCCGTTTTACGTCAGTCTTTAATTCAGGTAAGCCAGGCAGTTCAGGCGCAGGAAAACAAAGGTGATAAAATGTCAATGTTGTATGATTTTTTAACCAGCAACGAATTCCGTTTGCAGATTGAAGGAATCGTAGAAGGTTTTACGCAAATGCAGGGCGATCTTGATGCCGAAAAAAGAGCGATGCAGCGTATCTGGAAACAACGCGAGAAACAAATCGAAAAAGTGGTTCATAATACTTTGGGAATGTACGGTTCGATTCGCGGTATTGCCGGAAATGCAGTACAGACCGTAAGAGCCCTGGAACTTGACTTTATCGAAGATGAGCAGGAGAAAGAACCTAAGGAACTAGAATAATTTAGAATAATCATTAGTAGCTCATTCCGGCTGTCCGTTATATCTTTTATGGCAAACCCCGCCATAAAAGGATGCCACTTTCATCCGGGCTAGGGTTACCGTTTTTAAAACACCTTTTTTTACAAAATAATTCACCTCACCAAAATGCAATTTATGCAGTAATTTACTTTATTTCTCATGTAGAATTGTTAAGAGATTTTGCTTTTTATTTTAGACAAAAAACCAACCATTTAGTTTACAACAAGTTAATATTTATTTTTGCCTAAAAACTTAACATTGGAAAACTTGTTTTATAATTACCTTTACTTAACTGTAAATTAACAATTTAGTTACATTGTCGATAATAGTCCTTGTATAAAAGTAAATTTAATATGGAAAAAATGACCGAAGAAACAAATCCTGAGAAAATTGATTCTCCAAAAACTAAAGCTGTACAACCTGTTACAGAACCTGTAAAAACTGAAAACACACCGGTTAAAAAGGCACCAGCCCGTAAAAATACACCAGTTAAAACAACTGCTGCAAAAACAGCTGCCGCTACAATAGGTACAACTGAACCAGCTGTTAAAAAAACCATAGCACCTACTGTTACAAAGGTTAAAACAAATGAAACAGTAAAAACAGAATTAAAAGAAGAGAATACTAACGAAGCAGTTACAGTTGAAAAAACTAAAAAAGACAAAACTGCTAAAAAAACCAAAAAAGTGAAAGATAAAGAAAAGGAAAAAGCCAAAAAGAAATTAGCAAAGAAAAAAGACGAAGCTAAAAAAGACAAAAAGAAAGAAAAAGCTAAAAAAGCAAAATTAAAAGCTGCAGCCAAGAAAAAGGAAAAAGCTAAAAAAGCGAAGGAAAAAGCGAAAGCTAAAAAAATAGCGAAAAAGAAAGCCAAATCTAAAAAGAAAGCAAAGGCTAAAAAGAAAAAATAATATTGAGAAAGGTTTGACTTAAATAAAGTTGAACCTTTTTTTTGTTACCCTCCTACAAGTCATTGCGAGGAATGAAGCAAACACATTCAATATATCCACAACAGTTACCAATGTTAGTGAGATTGCTTCGTTCCTCGCAAAGACAAAATCATCATAAAAATTCATCCCCCAATAGCAATCATACTGCGATTATCAAAATGCAATGCAGGATCATCCATTTCAGAAATAGTAACCATTCCGGCCCTGACTTTCTTTTTATTTTTAATGGATTCTGAAATTAAATTCGTGATCGATTCACCCTTTCTAAAAGCTGTCAGCAAATCGGTTTCTGAATTTGAGAAAAGACAATTTTTAATTTTTCCGTTTGCTGTCAGGCGAATTCGGTTGCAGCCATCACAAAATGGATTCGTAATAGAACTTATAATTCCGAAATTCCCTTGAAAACCTTTTATTTCGTAAGTTCTGGCTGTAAAGTTTTTTTCATCATCCAGTTTTATAATTTCATCTGAAGCAAAAGTTTCTTCAACCTGCAATAAAATTTCACTTTGAGATACCATTTTACTCCTGTCCCACTCGTTTCCGGCAAAAGGCATAAACTCTATGAATCGTATTGAAAGAGGTAAAAACTTAGTCAATTGTACAAAATCAATGATTTCATTTTCATTAAAACCTTTCATCAAAACGACATTTACTTTTACTTCAAAATCATGATTCAAAAGCAAATGCAGATTATCAATTACTTTCTCAAACTGATTTCGAAGCGTTATAGAATGAAATTTAGATGAAACAAGCGTATCTAAACTTAAATTGATTTTTTTGATGTTAGCTTCTTTTAAAACATCTATATGACGATCAATTAAAATACCATTTGTGGTAATCGAAAGCGAAGTATTTAAAGTGGATAGTTTTGAAACAATCTCACGAAAATCTTTTCTTAATAACGGTTCCCCCCCCGTTAACCTAATTTTATGAACACCATTTTCCACGAAAGTCTGGGCAATTGCAAAAATCTCATCCGCCGTCATTAAGCTGGCTTTTGGAGACAATACGATTCCGTCAGCCGGCATGCAATATGTACAACGCAAATTGCATTTCTCCAGTAACGAAATACGCAAATAATTGTGTTTTCGTCCAAAATCATCCATTAAAATGGTTTTAGAGGCTGTCATGATTTTTTCCTTTTAAAATATGAAAAACGTGCATTACGTGCGGAAAAACAGCATCCATAGATTCCCTTGCCCCGTTGGTTGATCCCGGCAAAGCCAGCACCAGACTTTTTCCTAATGTTCCTGCAACGGTTCTTGATAACATGGCGTATGGCATGCGTTGCTGTCCGTAGTTACGAATCGCTTCTTCGATTCCCGGAATTCTGCTTTCTAATAATGGCGCTAATGCTTCTGGAGTAACATCTCTTGGTGATAATCCGGTTCCACCCGTAAAAATGACCAGTTGATGTTCTTCGGCGAAAGCCTTGGTTCTTTCCTGAATGATATCAATTTCATCAGGAATAATTTCATAATGTGCGGTTTCAACTCCGTAGGAATTCAGTTTCTCGACTATGATTTTTCCGGAACGATCTTCTTTCTCACCTGCAAAAATTGAATCGGAACACACAAAAACCGCTGCTTTTATGGTATACGGAAATTTATTTTTGAAAGACGATTTTCCACCTTCTTTATTAATTAGTTTGATGGTAGAAATTTCGATTTCCTTATCGATTGGTTTCAACATGTCGTACATCGTCAACGCCACAATTGAAGCTCCGTGCATTGCTTCAACCTCAACTCCTGTTTTGTAAACTGTTTTTACATTGAAGATAATCTGAATTGTTAGATCCTCGATTTTATATTCAACTGAAGTAAATTCAATCGGTAGTGGATGACAATCCGGAATTGATAAATGCGTATTTTTTACTGCAAATAATCCGGCTGTTTTTGCCATTTCGAGCACATTCCCTTTTGGTACCAGATTATTAACCACTGCATCAATTGTCTCTTGCCTGCTGACTTTGACAATTGCTGTAGCCGTTGCTGTTCTTAACGTGCTTATTTTATGCGTAATATCTACCATATAAATTTTATTAGGTATTTTGTTTCCAGGTGAAGGCATCGTTTTCAAACATTTCCTTGCCAAAAATTGGCACATCTGTTTTAATCCAGTTGACAATGGCTTCTGTAGCTTCATAAACCTGTTTTCGTCTCGTTGCCGAAACAAATACGAACAGACAAATTTCACCTGCTTTTACAACGCCCAAACTGTGATAAATATGCATACAGGTCAAATCGAATTTGGCAAATGCTTTTTCACGAATCGCATGCAAAGCTTCGTTAGCCATATCAGTATAAGCCGAATAATCAATCGCCACAACCGTATTGTCATGCATCACATCTGCACGAACCTGTCCTAAAAAAATATTATGTGCACCAATCGTATGTTTAGACTGATGTTTAGCAATCGATTCAGCGATAAATTCAGGAGAAATTGGCCCTTCTATAAATACATTTTTACTCATCTTTTATTTTTTATTACCACAGATTAAATGTCTTTTTTGCCACAAATTACACAAATTTTCACAAATTAATTCCATGAAGAATAACCTAATATTGTCATTTCGACGAAAGAGACAATTATTATAGCAAACAGGTGAAGCAAATCACACTCGATTCTATAAAAACTGATAATTCTGATTGCGGAGTTACTTGCGATGATTCTTCGTTTTCAGAATGACAAATAGCACGAAATAATTTATACTTTTATATTTTCTTCTTTCAATAATTGATTCAATGCCAAAGCACCTCCGGAAATACTTTTTATATTTTTAAAATCCTTGTTTTGAAGCAATTCAACAGCCATTTTACTTCTGATTCCTGATTGGCAAAACACGTAAATAGTTTGATTTGAATTCAGTTTATCAATTTCGTTTTCTAAATTCATCAGCGAAATCTGCATTCCATTTTTGAAATTTATTTTGGGAAGTTCATCTGAATTGCGAACATCTAAAAACACTATTTTATCATTCTTCATTTCATTTAAAACAGCTTCAGGTGCAATTTCTTCAACAGTGTTTTCAATTGACGGATATTTCTCTTCGAAAATAGTGCTATTCATTACAATTGAAACATTTTTTTCGAAATCATATTTCTGCTGTTCATTATTCAGAATATTATAAACCAGTATTTTTCCGTTTAAAACCTCTCCGATTCCCAAAATAATTTTTATAACTTCATTGGCTTGTAACATGCCGATAATTCCAACTGAAATTCCGATTACCCCGGCGTCTGTACAATTTGCAGATGAACTGTTTTCGTCCGGATATAAACATCTGTAAGTTGGACCTTTTTTATAATTAAAAACTGAAACCTGTCCCTGAAACCTGAAAACTGAACCGTAAACCATTGGTTTATTCGTCAAAAGACAAGCATCATTTATTAAATATTTAATCTGAAGATTGTCCGTCGCATCTACAATTATATCATGCTTTTCGAATAATGAAATCGCATTTTTGCCTGATAATTTTTCTGATATTGCGTTCACTTTAACTAACGGATTCAATTCGGCTACCATTGCTTTGGCTTCATCCACCTTGTGTTTTCCAACTGCTGAACTTTTATAAATGACCTGGCGCTGTAAATTGGAAACTTCGATAACATCATCATCAACAATACCAATTTCTCCAACCCCGGCTGCCGCCAAATAGGGTAAAATTGCCACACCTAAACCACCGGCACCAATTAATAAAACTTTCGCTTTCGATAGTTTAAACTGGCCGTTTTCTCCAATTTCCGGAAGAATTATTTGTCGGTTATAACGTGCTGTCGTATTCATTATATTCATTTTAACCTCCGGCAAATGGAGGAAGTAACGCCACTACATCACTTGTTTTCAAAGTATATTGGGCAGCTTTTGGTATTATTTTCTGGTTGACGGCAACACTGAAAGAAAGCGAATCGAATTGGTATTTTGCTTCCAAATCCTGTAATAATTCCTGCAGGGAAACTTCAGAAGACAATACATTTTCGTACGAACATTTCGTTTTTTCGGCTACGGCTCCAAAATACTTAACTTCTATCATTATTATAGATTTAAATTCTGAAATATAAACTCATCTTCAAAATGCTCCTGAAAATAAGAAGTAAGTTTTGAAGTATTTTTAACCACTTCGCCAATTACGATAATTGCTGGTGAAGAAATGTTTTTATCCGCAACCAATTTGGTAATTGAACTGATATTTCCTACCACTTTTTGTTCTGAATTTTTAGTTCCGTTCTGAATAATGGCAATTGGCAGATCATCCGTTCTGTTTTCCTGATAAATGGCGATGATTTCCTCTAATTTATGCATTCCCATTAGAATAACAACAGTTGCAGCTGATTTTGATGCTAAATTTACATCTTTTGATAATTCATGATTGGATGTTGTACCGGTAATCACCCAGAAACTTTCAGCTACTTTTCGTTGTGTAAGACTGATCCCAACCGAAGCAGGAACTCCCAAAGCAGATGAAATTCCGGGAACTACAGCCGTTTCCAATCCCAATTTTTCTGAATATTCGATTTCTTCACTTCCGCGTCCAAAAACAAACGGATCTCCGCCTTTTAATCGCACAACATGACCATGACGATTTGCCATTGCAACAATCAATTCGTTGATTTGATCCTGTGTATAAGCATGACATCCTAAGCGTTTGCCCACAAAAACAATTTCTGCTTTGGTTGCGTATTGCAGTAATTCTTCATTGACCAGGGCATCATACAAAACCACATCAGCATTTTCTAACGCTTTTATTGCTTTTAGCGTAATCAGTTCAACATCTCCCGGTCCTGCGCCTACTACTGTTAACTTTGGTGTTTTTACGTTTTGCATAATCTATTAACTTAAATTGATATTCAGGTCGTTTAATTCGTCAACCGAATTAATATTGGTTAAAGGAAGGTTTTCGCTTTCTTCTATTTTTATAATCTGATGAGGCACCTTGTCTAAAAAATTCATCATTTTAAGATCATCTGTCTCAATTGCTTCTTTTATAATTGGAAGTATTTCTTTAGAATAAATTCCGATTAACGGATGCAATGTGCTTTCTGTTGCAAAAACCGTTATTCCGGCTTCTTTATTATGTTTTGAAATTAACTCTGACAATAATTCTGTCGAAATTAATGGAATATCACAACTCAAAATCAGATTAAATTCGGTTTCAGAATTTATCAATGCTGTGTAAATTCCACCCAAAGGTCCTTTGTCTTTAACAATATCTGCTGTTTTTTGATAAGGCAAATAATCGTAATCATTTGTATTCGTAATCAACTGAATATTCTCAGTTACTGGCAAAATCGCCTGAATAATATGTTCTATAAATGGTTTTTCCTGAAACAAAACCATTCCTTTCTCTGACTGCATTCGGGAGCTTTTTCCTCCACAAAGAATAAATGCTGTTAGTGTTTCCATTATTAATTTATTTGTTTCAGGTTTAACATTTCAGGTTTTTACCAACCTTTCTTTTTTTCAACACATAGAAACATAGTTTTTCTTTATGTTTAAAGGCGTTTCATTTTGCATGAATACACATAGCTATGTGTGATAATGTGTTATATTTTTAATCTTTTTTTTATCAAACAAATCTATGTTTCTATGTGTTAAACGTTCTTGCCTTTTAAGGAAAAATCAATTTGATGCTCGCCATTAAAATCACTGTTCCCAAAACTATTTTTAAGGTTTTGTTGGAGAAATAACCACTTCCATAAAAACCTCCCAAAACTCCTCCTATTACTGCAATCGGAACCAGATAAAAACTTTCGATCGGGATTATTTTTCCTCCCAAAAAGAATCCTAACATTCCTGCAAATGAATTCACAAAGATGAACAGACTCGAAATTGCTGCAGATTCCTTAACTGAAGCCCATCCTAAAAATAATAAAATCGGACTTAAAATGATGCCACCGCCGATACCCAACATTCCGGATAACAAACCGATTACAAATCCAATCGCTAAAGCGAAAGGTAATTTTATCTGAACCGTTTCTTTTTCCTTAAAATTGAATATTCCGAATAGTCTAAGAGCTGCAAAAACCAATACAATTCCCAAAACAACTTTATAAACCGTATTGTCCAAAGTAATAAATCCACCAATAAAGGCTGCCGGAATCGACGCTATTGCAAACGGATAAAATAGTTTGGGTTTGAAATAATTCATTCTGTAATAAAAGAAGAACGAAATGCTGGAAACAAATAAATTCAATAATAATGCCGAAGGTTTCATAACTGCCACCGGAAAAGCAAAAATGGTCATTAATGCCAAATAACCGGATGCGCCGCCGTGACCTACACTTGAGTATAAAAACGCAATTACGATTAAAGCGAAACTGAACAGTATTATATTTTCGGAACTAAGTAACTGCATTGTTTTTTTCTTTCAGGTTTCTTGCTATATATTTTAATTTTACAAATTGCATCTTATTGAAATTCTTTATTCTTTATTCTTTATTCTTTATTCTAAGATCCAAACCTTAATCAATCGGTAATAATGTTACCGATTCTCCTTTTTTATATCTTTCTATTTCTTCCGGAACGATTAGCAGACTATTGGCTACCGCAAATGTATTGAGCATAGCTGAACTTTGACCCTGTAAAACAGTTACATTGGTTTCATCGTATTTTGCTTTTAAGAACAATGTTTTTCCTGTATTATTTTCTATATCCGAATTTAACTTTCTAATAATTTTTGTTTTTTGAATTTCAGAAAAACCCATTTTATTTTTAATTGCCGGACAAACATAAATATAAAAATTTGTGAGTGATGAAGCAGGATTCCCGGGTAAAGCAAAAACTAAGGTTTCATCCTTTTTGCCAAAAAACATTGGTTTCCCGGGTTTTTGGTTGATTTTATAAAAAAGCTCTTCGACTTCATTTTCAAGTAATGCTTCTTTTACAAAATCATAATCTCCTACTGAAATTCCGCCAGAAATTAAAACAACATCAAATTTTGCCAATATTTTTTTTAAAGCTTTCTTCGTGGCTTTCAGATTGTCTTTTACTTTAAAAACTTTTGTTTTATTAATGCCTATAGTTTGAAGCGCAGCTTGTAACATGACCGAATTACTTTCGTAAATTTTGCCTTTTGGCAATTTCTTCCCAGGTTTTACCAGTTCATTTCCGGTAACCAAAATGGCTACTTTAGGTTTTTTGTAAACTGTAATTTCTGTAATTCCCAAACAAGCCAAAAAACCAATTGCAGCCGGTGTGATTAAAGTATTGGCTTCAAAAACTACTTCTTCTTTATTAATTTGTTCTCCTTTTGCACGGACATTTGTAAATTGATCCGGCATTCTTGTAATCAATATAGAATTTTCATTTGCCATTACGTGCTCCTGCATGACAACAGTGTCGGCAGCTGCAGGAACAAAAGCTCCTGTAAAAATTCGGACAGCCTCGTTTGGCTTCAATTTTATATCGGAATGATCACCCGCCTGTGAACTGCTTACAACATCATATTGTTGTTTTTCACTATGTATGAAAGCATAACCATCCATTGCTGACTGTCGAAAAGGCGGCATTGCAATTGGCGAATATACCGTTTCTGCCAAAACATATTCCAGTGCTCTACTTACTGGTTTTTTCTGCAATGGCATTTTCGAGCTATTCTCAGCTACGATCGTTAAAGCTTCATTAACTTGTATCATTTTTAAAATATAAACTAAGTATAAATACTTATTACAAATGTAAGTATTTATTACTAGTATGGTTAAAAATTTTAATTTATTTTTTATGACTATAAAATTACTCTAATTTATTTAAAGTCAATGTTTAAATAAGGCCGCTTTTTATTCTAAAATTCTCGTTTTTAAAACCTTTGATAGGTTTAAAGACTGTTTGAGGAGAAATGAAATATCCTTAATTTAAAAAGCATCACCTAATTAATATCTTCTAAGATATAGTTTTTAACATTTATTCATTTACAATAAGAATATAAAATGTGAATATCAAAAATTTAAGAAAAAAATTTAGAATCAAATTATATTATTTTATCGTCTGATAAAAAAAACTTCAATTTTTTTTGGATTTTATTATATTAAAATTAACTTTGTCTATAGAATTAGTAGAGTTTAAAATCATATTTAAATCAAAGGCACTATATTTTGAAAACAACTGAAAGCATATCGTATTACCATCTTCAAAAAAAATATACAAATAACACTCTTTGTTATATGTGCTTCTGTTGCTAAACCTCTCATAATTTTGTTACTATCAATTTATTAGAAATTGGTTAAAACAAATCTATAAAACACAAGAATTTATTGATATACAAAAATCTGTTTGATACATAATCTGTGTCAAAAAGACTCTAAAACTATACATATAAACTAAGAAAATTGAATCAAACTAAAAAACAAATAAAATGAAAAAGATGCACACCTGTTGCTGTAAATAAAAAATGCCATTTCTGCGGCAACAGAAATGGCGAGGCTTAAAGAATATTTATCGCTAAATAAAGGAAACAATGAGAGAGTTGAAAAATCAACTTTCAGGGTTCCTTGTTAATTACTTAAACCAATACAAAGAAATGAAAAAAAAGTTAAATACATATTCATTACTATTTTTCCTGTTTTTATCAGCCGGAATTAAGGCACAAAATACAACGCCGCTTATACAGTCTAAACTTGACGGAACAGTAATAGATGCAGTAACCAATCAACCGGTTATAGGAGCTTCTGTAATTATAAAAGGAACAACGCATGGTGTACAAACAGATACAGAAGGTAAATTTTATTTTCAGACAGGTCAAAAATTTCCTTACACATTAGTCGTAACTTATATAGGCTACAAAAAAGGAGAAGTAATTGTTGAAGGCAATCCGGTCATTATACATTTAAAAGAAGATGTTCAGGAATTGAACGAATTGGTAGTAGTGGGTTATGGTTCTCAAAAAAGAAAAGACATTACGGGTTCAATCGCTTCAGTTCCAAAAGCAAATTTAAGTCAGGTTTCATCTTCTGCAGATAATTTATTAAGAGGTGCTGTATCCGGTGTAGTTGTCACCCAGAGTTCAGGACGTCCCGGAGCTTCTTCCAGCGTTCGAATCAGGGGAGGAAACTCAATCACTGCAGGTAATGAGCCTTTGTATGTAGTAGATGGAATATTAATTTACAATGACAATAATAATGGTACTGCCGGAGTATCTTTTGCAGGTGCCGGAGTCAATGTACTTTCTACCATTAATCCTGGTGATATTGAGTCTATCGAAGTGTTGAAGGATGCTTCTGCTACAGCCATTTACGGCTCACGTGGTGCTAATGGAGTAATTCTTATTACAACTAAAAAAGGTACAAAAGGTCAGGATAACATTTCATATCAAGGTTACTTTGGATTTCAGAATGTTTCCAAAAAATTAGATCTTTTAAATGCCAGCCAATGGGCAAGCCTTCGAAATGACATACAAGCGAGTATTGGTCAGGCTCCATCCTTCTCTGCTGCTCAGATTGAAGCTTTTAAAACATCAGGAAATTATGACTGGCAATCGGAGGCTTTCAGGGTTGCAGCACCCATTCAGAATCATCAATTATCACTTTCAGGAGGTGATGAACGTTCAAGATATGCTATTTCTGCAGGTTATTTCGATCAGGAAGGAATCGTAATTGGTTCTGACTTTAAACGAATTTCGATTCGTGTTAACTACGAAAGAAACTACTCCCAAAACTTTAAATTTGGAGTAAATGCGAATTATACCAATTCCATATCCAATGGTGTTGGAACAAATGGTGGTACAGCAGCAGGAAGAAATCCAAATCCTTTGGTTGGAATTCTTCTTAATGCTCCGGTAGTTCCAATAAAAAATGCTGACGGAAGTTATAATGTGACCAACAACCCTTACGCAACCTCTGTTAATGGTTTTATACCGAATCCGATTAATGACCTGGTCAATACAATAAACGAAACCAAGCTGGACAGGGTTTTAACCAGTTTGTTTGGAGAATATAAAATCAACAAAAAAATCACAGCTAAGGTTGCTGTTAGCGGAGATGTCATCAATACCAAACAGAATTATTATGTACCATCGCACACTTCAACAGGTGCGGGAACCAAGGGATTAGCTTCTTCAGGAAGCAGATTGGTAGGTTCTGTACTGAATGAAAACACCCTGAATTACAATACCAATTTTGGTGATAACCACAAATTCTCTGCATTGGGAGGTTATACGCTTCAATATACAAAAGGTGAAGTTGTCAATGCCGGTGCCAACACCTTTGTAAACGATGCCAATACCTATAATGCACTTCAGGATGGTGTAGCAGTAAAGCCCTATTCAGATGCATTCGAAAGTGTTTTGAAATCATGGCTGACCAGAGTTAACTATTCTTATAAAGGAAAATACAATTTTACAGTATCTGCACGTGCGGATGGTTCTTCAAGATTTGGTTCTGAATCACTTTGGGGATATTTTCCTTCTGCAGGATTTTCATGGAATATTACTGAAGAAAGTTTTGCCCAAAACATTAAAGGAGTAACAGAAGCTAAACTTCGTTTAAGTGCCGGAACAACAGGAAATCAGGAAATTGGAAATTACCTTTCGTTAGCTTCAATTGGTTCTGTAAATTATTCTTTTGGTGGTACATTACAAACAGGATTGGCTCCTACCCGACTGGCTAATTCAGATTTAAGATGGGAAAAAACAAATCAGTACAATGTTGGTCTGGACTTGTCATTATTAGACCGAAAAATAAATTTTGTTTTTGATGTGTACTATAAAAAAACAAATGATTTGCTTATCAATGTTCCTGTGCCGCTTATTTCAGGATATCCTACAATTCTTCAAAATATTGGAGGTGTTGAAAATAAAGGAATTGAAATTGGTTTGATAACCGAAAATATCAAAACAGACAATTTTTCATGGAATTCTAATTTTGTGTTTTCAGCCAATAGAAACAAGGTAATTGAAATTGGAAACGGAGTGGATCAGTTTTTTCCGGTGGTACCAAATGGCTCTTTACTGCAGCAACAACCTGTAACAGTAAAAGTAGGATTGCCTCTTGGAAGTTTTTGGGGATACAAAACCAATGGTATTTTTCAGAATCAGGAAGAAATCAATACGCAGCATAAAATAAACAGTCTTGCCAATACAAAAATTGGAGACAGAAAATATGTGGATACCAATGGCGACGGAATAATTACAGCTACTGACAAAGGTGATCTTGGAAGTTCACAGCCAAAATTTGTTGGAAGTTTCAGTAATACGGTTTCTTATAACGATTTTGATCTGAATTTTTCTTTTCAGGGAGCTTATGGCGGTAAAATATTTAATGCACTGAACCAGCAATTAGAAATCTCGACTCTTGGTACTAATGTATCCTCTACTCTTGAAGATCGCTGGACTCCGACGAATCCAAACAATGAAATTCCGCGTGCGTCAAGTTCTCCTCTTGGGATAGTTTCTGAACGTTATGTAGAAGACGCTTCTTTTGTCAGACTAAAACTGATCACATTAGGATATACACTTCCAAAAAGCCTTTCTTCAAAATTAGGAACAAAGAGTGTTAAGTTTTATGTATCTGCAGAAAATTTGATTACATGGACAAAATACAAGGGTTACGATCCTGAAGTAAGTTCTTACGAACAAAATAACCTATATCCCGGAATTGACTTTGGAGCTTATCCAAATTCCAAAACTTTTATTTCAGGTATAAACGTAACTTTTTAAGACTATAAAAATTTAAACAATGAAAAAGATAATAACATTGCTATTCACTGTCACTTTGTTTGTATCGTGCACAGAGCTGGAGGTAACACCAACCTCTTTTAAAACCGAAGAAAATTTATTTATTACACAGGATGATGCTGTAGCAAGTGTAACAGCTGCCTATGCTTCTTTAAGTCTTGATCCGGGGGAGCAAAGTTTATTCGGCAGAAACTTATATTTCCTTACCGATATGGGATCTGATTATGCAGCAGCGGGAGTTTCTGCAACAAATCCTCAGGTAAGAGCCATGAGCTCTTTAACGCATGATGCTACTAATGATCGTGTTCAGGTGGCCTGGCGCCAAATTTACGCCGGAATCAACATAGCCAATATCGCTATTGATAATATTCCAAAAGTAACAGGTTCAGAAGTGGTAAAAACCAGACTGATCAATGAAGCTAAATTTATCAGAGGCTTATTGTATTTTCAGGCAGTTCGCCTTTGGGGCGGAGTTCCAATTAGATTGCATGAGCCAACTTCTATTAATGTAGAAAATTTAAAAACTCCAAAAGCTACTGTAGACGAGGTTTACACCCAAATCATCAAAGATTTAACTGATGCTGAAAGTCTGCCTGCCACATATCCTTCCAATGAAGCCGGACGCGCTACTTCTGGTGCTGCAAAAGCTATTTTGGCAAAAGTATACCTGACCAGAAGAGAGTGGCCAAATACTATTCTTAAAGCTAAAGAAGTTATTAATGGCGACTATGGATATGCTCTTTTCGAAAATTTTGGAGACATATTCAATAAAACGAAAAAGAACGGAAAAGAACATATTTTTTCTGTACAGTTCGAACCCAATCAGGCAGGGAATGGCTCTAGTGGAAACAATTTCCAGGCAACTTCTTTTACAGGATTTACGGCTACTGAACCAGCAGATATCATTTCTGATGTTGCCTTATTTTATGATATTTATGCAACTGGAGATGTAAGAAGGGATGTGAGTTATAAAAAACAATTATTGAATCCTGCCACAGGAACATTATACACTTTTCCAAAGCCAATTTTTGCCAAATATCTTGATTTGTCCAATTTAGCTACACCATCTAACGTGGCTATTAATGTTCCGATTGTTCGTTACGCTGATATTTTATTATCTCTTGCAGAAGCAATTAATGAACAAAGCGGAGCAACTTTAGAAGCTCATGAATTGGTAAATCAGGTAAGAAGAAGAGCTTTTGCAAAACCAATCCTGACACCAGATGCAACTGTAGATTTAGTGGGATTGACAACTACTCAGTTAACGGAAGCAATTCGTGAAGAACGTAAAAAAGAATTTGTTCAGGAAGGACAAAGATGGTTTGATTTAGTGCGTTGGGGAACTTTGGTTACAGAAATCAAAAAAGTAACGGCTAAAAACTCTGTCTCGGAACGTAATAATTTATACCCGATTCCACAAAGTGAGCGCAATATTGATCCTGTCGGATTACCTCAAAACGATGGTTATTAATGAAAAAACTATATAAGAGTAAAGAAAATGATTAAAAAACTGTTCATTATTGCCCTATTGGTTGTTGCACAATTTCAGCTATCTGCTCAGAAAAAGCAACCTAATATCATCGTCATTTTAGCGGATGATTTAGGTTTCTCAGATATTGGTGCTTTTGGCTCGGAGATTAAAACACCAAATCTGGATAAACTCGCTAAAAACGGACTTATTCTAAATCAGTTCTACAATGCAGGGCGTTGCTGTCCTTCCCGGGCTTCATTGCTTACGGGTTTATATCCGCATCAGGCAGGTGTTGGGGATATGGTGCAGGACAAGGGGTTTCCGGCTTATCAGGGATATTTAAACGAGCATTGTATCACGATTGGGCAAGCACTCAAACAAGCAGGATATAATACTATAGTTTCCGGAAAATGGCATGTTGGTTTAGTGCCATCAGCTTTGGCGGTGAATCGGGGTTTTGATGATTCTTTTACTCTACAAAACAATGGGAGCAGTTATTTCAACTCGGAACCTTTGTATAACGACGGTAGAAAAGTTACTTTTTTGAAAGGAGATAAAGAAATTATTCGCAAGGATACTTCTACCTATCTGACTCAGGAAATAACCAATTTTGCCATTAATTCTTTAGAAAAACAGCGCCATAAGCAAAAGCCATTTTTTCTTTATGTTGCTTATAATGCGCCACATTGGCCCATTCAGGCATTGCCAGAAGATATTGCAAAATACAAAGGCAAATACCTGGAAGGGTGGGATAAATTAAGAGTAAGCCGTTTTAAAAAATTAAAAGAACAGGGAATAATTGATAAAAAGTGGAACTTATCCAATCGTTTTGAAAAAGTGCCGGATTGGGAAAAACTAAGTGTTGAAGAAAAAGACAAATGGGATACCCGAATGGCAATTTACGCCGCCATGATTGACCGAATGGATGCCGGAATTGGACAAATCCTACAGAAAGTAAAGTCTTTGGGAGAAGAAGATAATACGCTTATTCTTTTTCTTTCGGATAACGGAGGAAGTGCGGATGATGTAAAAAACTGGAATTACGTGACACAAAAAAATGGAACACCAGGTTCAGTTGCGTCAATTGACAGTTACGAAAGTCCTTGGGGAAATGTGAGCAACACGCCTTTTCAATTGTTCAAAAAGAATACCCATGAAGGTGGAATTGCTTCTCCTTTTATCGCTTATTATCCAAAGCATATCAAGGCAGGGACAATAAGTAATAGAGTAACTCATTTGATTGATATTTTTCCAACTTTTCTTGAATATGCAGATTTTAAGTATCCCGATTCTTTTCAGGAAAAAAAGCTAACACCCTTAGAAGGCATTAGCTTAAAAAAGGAATTTCAAGGACAACAATCTAATGCACATCAAGCTTTATTTTGGGAACATGAAGGAGGCAAAGCAGTAAGAAAAGATAATTGGAAAGCGGTAGCCGAAAACAATCAGCCATGGGAATTGTACAATCTTGCTACCGACCGGACAGAAACAAAAAATCTGGCAAAGTCAGAACCGCAACTGCTCCAAAGCCTGATTGAATTACATCAGCAGTGGTCAGCGAAAGTAGGTGTCGAAGATTGGAATAAAATAAAGCTTTAGTTTCAAAATTATATAATAGAATAAATACTTAAAAAAAAAAAAAATGATGAAAAAATTAAAAATTAGCTCAAAAATTAAAAGTCCACAAAAGGAATTTTTGATTACTGCAATATTTCTTGCACAATTTGGTTTTGCCCAGCAAAAACCAGAAGAATTTAAAGGTGTAATCGGTAAAACTTTAGCCGATTCTAAAGAATATTGGCCGGAATCCGTTAAAGCCCCTAAAGGTGCACCAAATGTAGTTTGGATCTTATTAGATGATGTTGGATTTGGAGCTTCAACTGCTTTTGGAGGTTTAATTCAGACCCCAACTTTTGATCAGTTAGCCAACAATGGTTTACGTTATACCAACTTTCATACTACTGCCATTTGTGCTCCTACCCGTGCGGCACTTTTGACAGGAAGAAATTCAGGAAGAGTTCATGTAAGTGGATTTTCACATACGATTTTATCTGCCGGTTTTCCGGGATGGGATGGAAGAATCCCTTCTGATAAAGGGACTATTGCTGAGATTTTACGTGAAAATGGTTATAATACTTTTGCAGTTGGTAAATACGGCGTTACGCCAGACGAAGAAGCTTCTGACGCTGGTCCGTTTGACAGATGGCCAACAGGAAAAGGTTTTGATCACTTCTACGGATTCTTAGGATCCCAAACCGATCAATACAATCCTGATTTGGTTGAAGATCAGGTTCATGTTGTTCCTGACGGACGTCATTTAAATGAATTGATTACTGATAAAGCAATCAGCTATATTAAGACACAACAAAAAGCGGCACCCGGAAAACCTTTCTTCTTGTATTATGCACCCGGCGCTGCTCATGCACCTCATCAGGTGGCTACAAAATGGAGCTATCCCTACAAAGGAAAATTTGACAAAGGCTGGGATGCTTATCGTGAAGAAGTGATTGCTAACCAAAAGAAATTGGGTGTAATTCCTTCAAACGCAGTTTTACCGGAACGCAATCCTCTAATTGCTGACTGGAAAAAACTAATTCCGGACCAAAAGAAAGTGTACGCTCGTTTCATGGAAGTTTATGCGGGATTCCTAACGTATACTGATTCTGAAGTTGGAAGAGTGGTGAATTATCTAAAAGAAAGCAATCAATTAGAAAACACAGTGATTTTTGTGGCAATTGGAGACAATGGCGCCAGTAAAGAAGGGACTACAGAAGGGACAATCAACCAAAGTTTATTTTCTCAGGGAACCTCCGACGAGGAAAATCTGAAGAAAAACTTAGCTAATATTGATGAAATTGGAACAGCAAAAGGTCTGAATACCAACTTTCCTTTAGGATGGGCTCAGGCAACGAATGTACCTTTCAAAAACTGGAAACAAGATGCGCAATCTGAAGGTGGAACTCATAATCCTCTGATTGTTTTTTATCCAAACGGAATTAAAGAAAAAGGCGGAATCAGAAATCAATATAGCCACGTAACCGATTTGCTTCCAACCACTTTGGATATTGCCGGAATCAAGGCGCCGGAATATATCAAAAATGTGAAACAGGATATTATTCAGGGTTCTTCTTTATATGCTTCATTAAATAATGCCAATGCAGAATCATTACACAAGGTGCAATACTATTACATTTTTGGAAACAGAGCGATTTACAAAGATGGTTGGAAAGCGGGAGCAGCACATTTACCGGATTCATTTGCAGTAAAAAAATCTTTAGGCAAAACTGACAAACCTGTAGAAAGCAATTTTGATGCAGATGTCTGGGAATTATACAACCTCAACGAAGATTTTAACGAGCGTAATAATTTGGCACAAAAATACCCGGAAAAGTTAGCCGAATTGAAAAAACTGTTTGATGAACAAGCTAAGGAAAATAATGTTTATCCGTTAATTGACTGGCAGGATGTGTATAACAGAAAAATACATAATTCTGGCGCAGATAAAGGTAAAACACTTCAGGATTTGATTAAGCAGGCTACTAAACCAGGAAGCGCCGGAACTTCAAATTAATCTCATTTAATCCTGTAAGTTAAAAAGCTTACAGGATTAAATCCAACTTGTAAATATATTGGATAAATATATCTAACAAAATATTATAAAAAGATTAAATTAAATTCTACTAATTACATAGAATTAGTATTTTTAATTTTTAATTTTATCAAATAATTGCGAATCCATTTCTGGAACGAGATAAAGATTTTAAATAATAAAAAGGAAATCATGAGAAAAGCAGATTACGAAGTAATAGGAAAAAAGATTGTCGTTGGGATAATCGTGTTTTTAATACCATTGGTCATTCTGGCTGGAGGTTTAACATTAGTTAATCAAATTTTAAAATAAGAAATCATGGCATTAGATCAAACAAAACTAAAAAGAGACTTAGGTATCAGCCTATTTATTTATACTTTGCCAGTATTGGCAATTTATCTGTATTTTAAATTGAATAATGGTATAGTAACAGAATCACATCTTACATTACCAACCTATTTAAAATTTTTACAGCCTGCCTTTACCAATATTAGAAGCTGGGGTTTAATTGTATTCTCAGTCGTTTTGGGAATTGTTGAATTTGCTGCCGGTTTGTATGATGATCACTGGACCGGTCGTGAACGTAAAATAGATGTTATTTGTTTTTTAGCACCAAAATTGCTTCTACCTCCGGTAATCACTTTTTTTAGCTTAACCGCTTTACCTTATTTAGTTCCAAATTTGGCCAATACACTTTCATGGGTGCCATTTTGGGGAGGTTTTTTCCTGATTGCTATTGCAGATGATTTAACGCAATATTGGTACCATCGTTTGCACCATCAGGTTCCGTTTCTATGGCGTTTTCACAGAACCCATCATTCTGCTCCGTATATGGGAATGGCGATGGCATCAAGACAAAACTTCATTTACACGGTGTTTTTCTCTCAAATATATTTAACGGCTACGCTTACTTTTTTAGGATTGGGATTGCCAGCCTTATTTGTTTTGGTTATTAAAAGTATCATAACATTAGGAGCACATTCAAGTATTGCCTGGGATAAACCGTTTTACAAATACAAAGTATTGCATCCGGTTGCATGGGTTTTAGAGCGCCTTATTTCTACTCCGGCTACGCATCACGCTCATCATGCTGATACAAGCGGTGATGGTGTTGGGCATTTTAAAGGAAACTTCGGTAATATGTTTTTCTTGTGGGATGTAATGTTCGGTACAGGTTTAATCACTCGTAAATTTCCAGAATCATACGGAACAAAATCATACAAAAGTGAAGAATGGTATGCTCAGTTTCTGTGGCCGATATTCAAATCTAAAATCGAAGGAAGTCCATTAGCTGATGGTGTACTTGCTCTTCCGATTTCTCAAAAAAAGGAAATAGTTTCATCAAATTCAGCAAATCTTGAACCAGTTCAATCTTAAAATCATGAAAAAACAAAATTTAAAAAATAATATCACAGCTATCATACTGCTGTTATCCATTGCCGGATTTGCGCAAAATGAAAAATCAAATACAGTGTCACTGAATGAGTTTTATTCAAAGATAAAAAGCGAAAAAAATCCACAGATAATTGATGCCAGAGGTCCGGAAGAATACGCACTCAATCATATTGAAGGTGTTGTGAATTTTAATCTGGAGTCAAAAGATTATGCGCAGCAAGTAGCAAAATTAGACAAGACAAAACCTGTTTTTACCTATTCTATTGGTGCGGGAAGAAGTGTCTGGCTGGCCAACGACTTATTAAAAAAGGGCTTCAAACAGGCTTATAGTTTAGAAGGCGGTATTGCGAACTGGATTGGTAATGGAAAACCATTTTATGCTAATTCAAAAAGTAAATTATCATTAGCAGAATACAATAAAATCATTGCTGACAATACTACTGTTTTGGTCGATATTGGTTCAAAATATTGTGGCGCCTGCAAGAAAGTGAAACCAGTTCTGGAAACCATTAAAACTCAATATGGTGAAAATTTGAAAATCGTAGAAATTGATTTGGAGGAAAACCCACAAATTGTAGCCGATTTAAAAACCGTAAAAGTTTTTCCAACCCTCATTTTATATAAAAACGGTGAAATTATTTTCAAAAAAGATGGTTTAGGTGATCTTAAAAAAGATGTTGATGTTGCATTGGCGAAATAATAATAAAAGTGATGCCCGATACAACTAAATAATCAATGACATTTAAAAAATTTTGTTTTTTGTTTTTTTTAAATCCTGCAAGGTTTCAGTATCTTGCAGGTTTATCAATTTTTTTTCCAGACTATTTATCTGAATTCTTAAAAACTTTTTTACAATAAATTAAAAAATTAAATGTCAAATAATACTAAACAATTTACCCTTCACGAAGACTGGACAGTCGTACTATTAGGATTTCTAATCATCGCGATTTCATTATTTATATTTCTTCCTGAAGTTCCGCTATTCAAATGGTCCAACGGATCCGATTTACTGGCGGATGTATTTGCTATCGGAAATTTGAAAATTCTGCTAATTCAGTTTATCTATCTGATTGCCATCGGAGGTATAGCTGCTTTTTTAATTGGAAAATCGGTCAAAAACTTTTTATTGGGTTTTCCAATCGTATATCTGCTTACTGTTTTAGCTTTAATTATAGCAGGAAATACTTTTATAAAAGGACTCAATTTAGAAGCCGTAATTTTTAGTTTGATTATTGGTTTGGCAATCGGCAATTTCTTCAAGCTTCCGGAATGGTTTCGTTCAGCACTTTCAACAGAAGTTTTTGTGAAAATCGGTTTGGTTTTATTGGGGACCAGTGTCATTTTTTCAGATATTCTGAAAGCCGGTTCTTTAGGATTAATTCAGGCTTTAATTGTGGTTTTATCGGTTTGGTATTTTGCTTTCTGGTTGTGTAAAAAACTAAAAGTCGACGACGAATTGGCGATGATGATTTCGAGTGCTGTTTCTATCTGTGGTGTTTCGGCAGCAATTGCGACTTCTGGTGCCATCAAAGGAGATTCAAAAAAACTGTCATACGTTATTTCTATGGTATTGGTAACTGCCATTCCGATGATGATTTTCATGCCAATCATTGCCAAATATTTCAACTTTCCTGAAGAAGTTACCGGAGCATGGCTTGGCGGAAGCATTGATACCTCCGGAGCTGTTGTGGCTTCGGGATCTTTGGTTGGAGAAACGGCTTTGAAGATTAGTACTATTGTCAAATTTTCACAAAATGTATTGTTAGGAATTGCTGCTTTTGCAATCTCGGTTTATTGGACATACACGCACAATAAATCTTCTGAAGTTGTTGCCTCAAAAACAACATTAGGCGTTATTTGGGAACGTTTTCCAAAATTCGTCCTTGGTTTTATTATCGCTTCCTTAGTATTTTCCTTCTTATTGACTTCTGAAACAAGAGATACTGTAAAAGACAGTTTGAAGAATCTTCAGGGAATTTGGTTTGCTCTTGCTTTTACCAGCATTGGATTAGAAACCAACTTTAAGGATTTGTTCAGCAACAATAGTAAGAAACCTTTGTATGCTTTTTTGATTGCTCAGCTTTTTAATGTAATTGTCACGCTGATCATTGCTTTTTTATTGTTTGGAGAATAATTATGAGAGGTTTAAATGAATAATAAAGAGTGTAAATGTTTTAATATAGCATTTTACACTCTTTATTATTGAGTTGTACAAAACACCCAAACTCATTATATATATTTAAAAATCAAATACTTCCTTCCATCAATCATCTATTTATAAACCTATAATCTAGTTATTCTCATGTAGCCCGGCAAAACCCCGGTGTTGTTAACGAACTTTCGGCTAAATATTTTGAATGGGCAGACAAAACGGGAGTAGTTGAATACATTAAATTCAAATTAAATTCAAATTAAATTCAAACAAAAAAATGAATTGATTCCGGGAACAGCTGCGAAAAAGTAATGGCGTTTTTGATATTTTAAGCAATTAAAAAAAGCGATTGTCTTCGGACAATCGCTTCTTGATTTATATAAAACTTAGAGTATAATTTATTTAAGAAGCCATAGCAATTTCTAAAGGTACAGCTGTGTATGACAAAGTAAGTGGATCTGAATACCCTGAAAAAAATACATCCAGTATTTCCTGAAATACAGAATCCGCATTTTCTACCTGAGAAAAAAGAGTCATCGAAGAACAAAGTTTTTTCGCATCTAATTCTCCAAAAATAGCCTCAGCAGATTTTTTTTTGTATGCTAATAAAACCTTACAGATTTCAATCAAATGTTTTGCTAAAACAGGATGGTTTAAAAAATCCTCTGCTTCTTTAAGATTTGCAATTGCATAGTAATTAGCAATTGTGCTTTTTCCCAAACCTTTTATCTGAGGAAAAATAAACCACATCCAATGTGTTTGTTTTTTTCCTTTTTTTAGTTCGGAATAAGCGGTCAGATAAAGTTTGTTTTGTGCATCTAAAAAACGTGTTAAATCATTATTAGAGTAAGACATAGGATGTAATTTAAAGGTTAAACAAATTTTTTGGTTTTAGTTTTAGGTTATTCAAATCTACTCCGCTTCCTAATTTAAAAATTATATAATTTAGTTACTTTTATTATATAATTCCAATTTATAAAAAAAATGCAGCTTCGAAATATCTATTTCAAAGCTGCATTACTATTTTATTGAAGTAATTTTACCTTTTAAAATTACTCAAAGATTTCTCAATAATTTCAAGACATTCCTGAATTTGTGCTTCTGTAATCACTAAAGGCGGAGCAAGACGAATTTTGTTCCCGTGAGTTGGTTTTGCTAATAAACCGTTATCCCTGAATTTCAGGCAAATTTCCCAGGCTAAATCTGATTCTTCATCACAATTAATTACGATCGCATTTAGTAAACCCTTTCCGCGAACAAGCGTGATTAAGTCGTTACGTTGAGCAATTTCATTTAATCCTTTTCTTAAAATGATTCCTAAGCGTTCTGCATTTTCAGCCAGTTTTTCATCTTTCACAACTTCAAGTGCAGCAATAGCAACCGCTGCAGCAACAGGATTTCCTCCAAAAGTTGAGCCGTGTTGTCCCGGCTTGATCACATTCATGATTTCATTATTAGCCAAAACCGCTGAAACTGGATACACACCTCCCGAGATTGCTTTTCCTAAAATCAAAATATCAGGCTGTACATTTTCGTGGTGAACGGCTAATAATTTACCGGTACGCGCAATTCCGGTTTGTACTTCATCCGCAATAAACAATACATTGTGTTTTTCGCAAAGTGCTTTAGCTTTAGCCAGATATCCTTCAGATGGAACATAAACTCCGGCTTCTCCCTGAATAGGTTCTACCAGAAAACCGGCAATATTTTTTGAGGATTCCAGTACTTTTTCCAGAGCATCCAGATTATCATATCCAATTTTTATAAAACCTTCGGTAAAAGGTCCGAAACTTTTACGGGCACTTTCATCATTTGAAAATGAGATGATTGTTGTTGTTCTTCCATGAAAATTATTCTCGCAAACAATAATCTGAGCCAGATTTTCATGAATACCTTTTACTTCATAAGCCCATTTTCTGCACAATTTTAAAGCCGTTTCAACTGCTTCAGCTCCTGTGTTCATTGGGAGAACTTTATCAAAACCAAAATAATTGGTTATATATTCTTCATAATTTCCTAATTGATCGTTATAAAATGCACGGGAAGTCAATGTCAGTTTTTGCGCTTGTTCTATCATTGCACCCACAATTTTAGGATGACAATGCCCTTGATTTACGGCAGAATAGGCTGATAAAAAATCATAATATTTCTTTCCGTCAACATCCCAGACATGAACCCCTTCTCCTCTATCTAAAACAACCGGAAGCGGATGATAATTATGTGCTCCGTATTTATTTTCTTTCTCTATTAAAACCTCAGATTTTGATGAAAGAATTTCTTGTGTATGTGCCATGATTCCTATTTTAAATTCTTTTACAAAAATAATTATATTATTCTATTTTACAATAAAAATTGCTACTTTTGACTTTATTTAGTGCAATTAAAGTCAATTTATTAATTAATAATTTAAATAAAAGTCAATTTTATTTTTAACAACTAAAGAAATGCTAGCATTAGACGAATTTGACATCAAAATTATAAAGGAGCTGGAAAAGGATGGCAGAATGGCTTTTTCGTCAATTGCCACAACGCTGAAGATTTCAAATACTATGGTGCATCAGCGTGTCAATCGATTGGTCGAACAAGGTATTATTTCCGGAATTAAACCTTTGGTTAACGAAAAAAAAATTGGTTATGACTGGGCTTCATTTACCGGAATTACACTCAATAAAGATTCGGATTCAGACAGAATAATTGAAGCTTTAAAAGATATTCCGGAAATAACAGAATGTTATTATGTAACTGGTTCCTTTACACTTTACATCAAAATTATAGCCAAAAATCACGAGCACATGCGAACTGTCCTGTACGAAAAAATAGATCGGATTTCCGGCATTGCCAAAACTGATTCTATAATTGAATTAGGTTGTGCTTTTAAAAGAAACATTACTTTATAAAACGAGAAAAATGAATTCTAAAAAATACATAACCAAAGGAGATGGATTGCCCAATTGGGAAAATCCGATAAGTCATGCAGTTGTTGCCAATAATATGTGTTTTGTAAGCGGGCAATTATCTGTAAATAGTGAGGGAAAATATGTTTGTGAAACTGCTCTAAAAGAAGGAGAATTAGCATTTAAAAATTTCTTTTCCGTTATAGAAAATGCGGGTTTTAAAAAAGAAGATATTGTATTCATAGATATTGCTTTTGATAATTTAGAGAATCTGCCGGAAATAAATCAGCTATACAGCAGCTTATTTTTAGTTGACAAACGTCCTGCAAGAACAATTTATGAAGTACAGAAACTGCCATTTGGTGCAAAAATAAAAATAGCAGGAACAGCAGTAAAGGATCTGTAAGAGAACTAATTAAAAATATACCTAGTAAGTAAAAAAGTACACTATTATTTCAGTATAAAATGCAAAAATAGCATATCAAAACTCTGTTTATCAAAACATCCCAATAAATAGCATTTTGATGTTTATTTTACCATTAAAATTTCAGATATTTGTTTAAAATCAAACATTTATGAAAACAATATATCTATTTATTTTAGGGCTTTTATTAAGCATGAATACAATATTTGCACAATTAAAACCTGTAAAATATGCTGATGCTGATCAGGTTCTAAACGGATTATCAATAAAATCAGTTAAAAAAAGCAGTCAGAATCCTGGTATTTTATTACTCCCTGCCTGGAAAGGAATTGATAATGCTTCAAAGGAAATTGCCGAAAATTTATCCAAATTGGGTTATACCGTTTTTATCGCTGACATATATGGGGAAGGAAATTACCCAAAAGACAATTCCGAAGCAGGAAAACAAGCTGGTTTCTACAAAAAAAATTATGAAGCCTATCAAAAACGTATTCAATTAGCATTAGATCAATTAATAAAATCAGGAGCAAATGCTGATAATATTGTTGCTATTGGCTACTGCTTTGGTGGAACAGGTATTTTGGAAGCAGCACGAGGTCATTTGAATCTAAAAGGCGTTGTTTCCTTCCATGGAGGTTTAGGCAAAGAAGCTTCACGCCCTGTTGAACCTATAACTCCCAGAGTTCTAATTTGCCACGGAGCTGATGATCCAAATGTAAAACCAGAAGAAATTTTGGCCTTTCAGCAGGAAATGCGTGATGCAAAAGCAGACTGGCAAATGATTTATTATTCTAATTCTGTTCACTCCTTTACCAATCCTGAAGCTGGAAATGACAACTCAAAAGGAAATGCCTATAATGCTGTTGCGGCAAAAAGGTCTTTTGAACATCTACAGCTTTTTCTTAATGAAGTATTGAAAAAATAATTCCTAATTAAATTGAAGACTATAAAATCGGTTAATATTCTTGAGTTAGCTAATCAAAACCAACCTAAATAAATGTCACACAGTCCTATCAGAAAAGATAAAACCTGCTTAAACTGCAGGCATGTTGTTGAACAAAAATTTTGTCCGAATTGTGGACAGGAAAATACAGATAGCAGAAAAACATTTCATCATTTGTTTATTCATTTTTTTGAAGATTTGACACATTATGAAAATGCCTTTTGGAAAACCATCAAAAATTTACTTTTCAAACCCGCCACTTTAACTAAAGAATATCTTTCTGGAAAAAGACTTTCTTACCTGGCTCCTGTGCGTCTTTATATTTTTATAAGTTTTGTTACTTTTCTTATGATTGCTTTATTTCCAACCAATTTTGATGAAAGCCTTAACAAAGGAGAGAAAAATATTTCTTCAAAACTAGAGAAAAATGAGAAGATAAAGATTAAAAATTTTAATCCTAATTCGCATTTTGAATTAATTACAATGAAAGAAATCGATTCTATTCAAAAATATGAAAAAGGAAAAGAGAAACTTTCTGAATTTGAATATTGGGCTTATGAAAAAGTTGTACATGTAACTGAGCATAATACTAAAAAAGAAATTATAGAAAAATTTTTAGAATCATTTGTTCATAATATTCCAAAAATACTATTCATTATAATGCCTTTCTTCGCCTTTTTTTTATGGATTTTTCATGATAAAAAGAAATGGTATTACTTTGATCACGGAATATTTACGCTGCACTATTTTTCTTTTTTACTTTTAACTTTTCTTATTTTATTCGTTATTGATAAAACTATTGGGTCGATTAGTGCAATATCATTTATAGCTGAAATTGCAAATTTTGTCGGCATAATCTGGATGCTTTACTATTTTTATCCTGCACATCATCGCTTTTACGGAGAATCACGAATTGTTTCCTTTTTTAAAAGTATAATACTCTTTTTTATAAACTCATTTTTTATCTTATTTTTACTGACTCTTTACATTTTCTATACATTCATTAATTTACATTAAACCACAATGAAAAAAATAGTTATTCTATTATTGCTTACCTCTGCATTTTCATGCAAAAACATACAATCTGTTGGTTCTAAAGACAATTCAGATCCAACAAAATACATGAACCTGATTAGTGAAGAAGATTTAAAAACAATGTTATATGTTGTCGCTTCAGATGAAATGGAAGGTCGTGAAACAGGATCGAAGGGACAAAAAAAAGCAGGTCTTTACATGATCGGGCAATACAAAAAAAACAATGTTCCGTTTCCTAAGGGAGCTTCTGATCATTACCAGCATATCCCAGCGGCTTTTTTGAATGCAAAATATAAAGAAAACCTACCCGACTCCGAAAATATCTTGGCTTATATAGAAGGTTCCGAAAAACCGGATGAAGTTTTGGTTATCTCTGCACATTATGATCATGTAGGAATTAAAAATGGTGAAGTTTATAACGGCGCTGATGATGATGGTTCAGGAACTGTTGCCGTTATTGAGATAGCGAAGGCATTTGCAAAAGCTAAAAAAGACGGACACGGACCAAAACGTTCTATTTTATTTTTGCATGTTACTGGTGAAGAACATGGTTTACACGGTTCAAGATATTATTCTGAAAACCCATTGTTTCCAATCGCGAATACGATTGCTGATATTAATATTGACATGATTGGCCGTCGTGATGTTGAACATTCAAAAACAAACAATTATGTTTACGTTATTGGAGCCGACAGATTATCATCAGATTTACATAATATTACAGTTGCCCAAAATGAAAAATACAGTAAAGTAGAGTTGGATTTCAAGTTTAATGACCCAAAAGATCCAAATCATTTTTATGAGCGTTCTGACCACTATAACTTCGCAAAACATGGTATCCCTTCTGTTTTCTTTTTTAATGGGGTACACGAGGATTATCACGGAAAAGATGATATTGCTGAAAAAATTGAATATGATGCCTTAACCAAAAGAACAAAATTAGCATTTGTCGTTGCCTGGGAACTGGCAAACAGGGAGAACAGACCAATAGTTGATAAAAAATAAGTTCTTAAATAAGATTATCTTTAAGCAAAAAAAAGGGGAATGAGTTTAAAACTCATTCCCCTTTTTATATTTACAATAAATAATTTCAAATTGAAACTGTTGGCAACTTAGAATTTTAGTCGTTCATCGAAATTAAAAACTCTTCATTATTTCTGGTTTTCTTAAAACGTTCGTTTACAAAATCCATTGATTCTACAGGGTTCATATCAGATAGGTATTTACGCATGATCCACATTCTTTGAAGCGTTTTCTCATCTAATAACAAGTCATCACGACGTGTACTTGATGACGTAAGATCGATTGCAGGAAAAATACGTTTGTTGGCAATTTTACGATCCAGCTGAAGTTCCATATTACCAGTTCCTTTAAATTCTTCAAAGATCACCTCATCCATTTTAGAACCTGTTTCTGTCAGTGCAGTTGCTATGATGCTTAATGACCCTCCGTTTTCTACATTTCTTGCTGCTCCAAAGAAACGTTTTGGCTTTTGTAATGCATTCGCATCAACACCACCACTTAAAACTTTACCTGAAGCTGGCTGAACAGTATTGTAAGCTCTTGCCAAACGAGTAATCGAATCTAAAAGAATGACTACATCGTGTCCGCATTCTACCAAACGTTTTGCTTTTTCAAGTACAATGTTGGCAATTTTTACGTGTTCTTGCGGTTCTCTGTCAAAAGTAGAAGCGATAACTTCACCACGAACACTACGCTGCATATCTGTAACCTCTTCAGGACGTTCATCAATCAAAAGAACAATCAAATAAACTTCAGGATGATTGGCGGCAATTGCATTGGCAATGTCTTTTAATAACATTGTTTTACCTGTTTTAGGCTGTGCGACAATCATACCACGCTGTCCTTTTCCAATTGGAGAAAATAAATCAATAATACGGGTTGAAACTGAACTGCCTTTTTCGGCTAATTTGAATTTTTCTGATGGAAAAACAGGTGTCAGGTGTTCAAAAGAAACTCTGTCGCGAACTACCTGCGGATCGTGACCGTTGATTTTCAATACACGAACTAAAGGAAAAAACTTCTCCCCTTCTTTTGGGGGACGAACCACTCCTTTTACTGTATCTCCGGTTTTAAGACCGAATAATCTGATTTGTGAAGTTGATAAGTAAATATCATCCGGAGAGGCTAAGTAATTATAATCCGACGAGCGTAAGAATCCGTAACCGTCCGGCATCATTTCAAGAACACCTTCACTTTCAATAATTCCGTCAAATTCAAAGTCTGAATCCCTGAAATTATTTTTTTTATTTTTATGATTTGGATTTTGGTTCCCGTTATTTCCGTTTAAATTTCCGTTTACATTTCCATTTCCATTTCCATTTCCATTGGGATTCTGGTTTGGATTTTGGCTTTTAAGCTGATTCGGATTTATTTTTTTTACTGGGGCAGCTTGCTCTGCTTTTTCAGATGGAACCTCCGGTAGAGATTCTTCAGTTTCTGAAGAATTACTTTCTTTTTCTTTTTGCTGAGCAACTTTCTTCTCGTAAGCAGATTTATTAAATTTTACAATTTTTGCTCCTTTTTTCTCTGTTCCTATATCTTCTTTTGATTCTGAAGTTTCAATTTGTGCGGTTTCCTGAGATTTTGAATCCGCTTGGACTTTTGAATTTTGCTGCGCTTTCGAATTTTGTTTCGCAATTACCGGAGCTTCAGTTTTTTCAGGCTCCTCCTCTTGTTTATCAAATTCTAAAACAGGAGTGTTTTTTGAAATAGCTGCCTTTTTTGCAGGAACTATTCTGGTTCTTTTGGGTTTATCATCATCAGCCATTTCAATGACAGGGGCTGGCGTATTATTAGCTTCCTGATGTGCTAAAATCTGACTAATTAAAGTCTCTTTTTTGACACCGTTAAACTTTATATTTTTAGCTAATTTAGCTATTTCTTGAAGCTCGGAAAGCTTCATTTCTTTTAATGCAGAAATATCAAACATGAATGTTCTATGAATTTAATTATTTTAAATGAAATACTGTAAAAGAATAGGTAGATACTTGATTTCAATTAACCGCAGTATGAAGTGCTTACGGTATTATGATGCAATAATACGAATAAAATTTAATCATACAATAGTATTTTAAAAAAAGAAAATATATTTTTGTAAAACAATTTTTGATCATGATACAACGAATTCAGACTATATATTTACTGCTTACCTTTTTGGTTACCGGAGTTTTGCTCTTTTTTGTTCCTCTTTGGACAACAAATAATAGAGAACCTTTTTATTTTATGCAGGATCAGGTTTATACTATTTTATTGGGTTTGAGTACTATGCTTAGTATTATCAGTATTATTTCATATAAAAAAAGACAGAATCAGTTTGTTATGGGGAGACTGAATATAATATTAAATTTAATTTTATTAGGATTGTTTGTATATCGTTCTCTAAATTTATCTGGAGAAGCAGTTACTGTTTCTGAGAAAGGTATTGGGATGTTTCTTCCTATTGTTGCTATCGTGTTATTAGTTTTAGCTAATAAGGCCATCAAAAAGGACGAAGATCTCGTAAAATCTGTAGATCGTTTGAGATAAACCTATAAACTTAGTTTATTGCGCGAAGAGAACCCGAATTATACAATTCGGGTTTTTTTGTGTTAAATATCACGTTATTTATTAAAAATCAAATAAATTAATTAAAAATATTAATGTTATCAGTTGTTTTTTTTATAATTTTACAATTGTTATTCCATACTATTTATGATACAGAAAATACGAATTCATCTTGCCGATGACCATTTGGTCCTAATTGATGGACTGACCAATCTTTTAAGTACTGTTTCTGATTTTGAAATAGTAGGATCATCATCAAATGGGCTAAATATTTTTGATGAAGTAGTGACAAATAATGCCGATATTTTAGTACTTGATCTTAGTATGCCTGAAAAAGACGGTGTAGAAGTCTTAAAAGAATTTAATAAAAAAGGATATCCTTGTAAAGTTATAATTTTATCCAGTTATGACGATTTAAAAATTATTAAAGAAGTAATGAAGCTTGGTGCCAGCGGTTATTTGACAAAAAAATGTGCCGGCGAAAATATAATTGAAGCTATTGAAGTTGTGAATCAGGGAGAAGAGTATTTTTGCACTTCAGTGAGAGAGAAAATTTTCAACACCTTTACAGAAAATAATCCTAAATTAAATAAATCTGTTTTTCCAATAAATTCGATTTTAACGGGTCGTGAATTAGAAATTATAACTTTAATTTCACTAGAATACAGTGGAAAAGAAATCAGCGAGCAGCTTTTTATCAGTACAAATACAGTCGAAACACATCGTAAAAACATTATGAAAAAGTTACAGACTAAAAACACTATTGGCTTAGTAAAATATGCTATTAAAAATAACTTGATAAAATCCTAAATCAATAAAGATAAAAGCGCTTATAAATGCAAGGACCAAATGGAGTTTTTAACTCCATTTTTTTTTTAAAATTTAAAAATGATTTAGAATAAATTCATAAAAACAAATTAACATTCCTTAAAGTAAATCCGGACTATTTAATCATTATATTTGATTTTATGATAAACTATTATATTAAACAAGAATATTCTTTAAGACTTATTAAAAAATAACGATAAATATTATTCTTATCCTCAAAAATAGTTTTCTTGAAATAAATTTTATTTAATTACAAGAATATGAAAGTTCAAAATTTACGGAATCATATCAGATTTTATCCGCCGCATCATTTTGTGTATTATCCGATTTTGATGGTTTTTTTAATTTCAAGTGTCTATTTTGCATTTACAACAGATGATAAACTTATTTGGGCCTTTATAAGTATAACATTGATATTCTTATTCTGTGTTGCTTTTATGCTTCGGCAGCATTATGCTTTAACACTGCAAAACAGAATAGTAAAAATGGAACTTAGATATCGGTATTTTGTTCTTTCAGGAAAAAGACTGGAAAGCATTGAATATAAATTTACGGATGAGCAGTTATTTGCTTTACGATTTGCATCTGATGGTGAATTTTTATCCCTTATTGAACGCACACTTCATGAAAACCTTACTGGCGACGAAATAAAAAAAGCGATTATACACTGGAAAGGTGATTATAGTCGTGTATAAACTTAGAAAAAAAATATTAAGTATAACAAATACTATTTTATAATTGAGAAATAACTATAAAAACAATCGCTATCAAAGCTAAAATAACGCCTGCAAAGTTAATTTTTGATAGCTTTTCTTTGAAAAATAATACTCCCACAAAAGTCCCTAATACAATCACTCCCATATTCATACTGGCAAAAACAGTTGAAGGATTTTCAGAAAAAGCCTTATGTGCTTTAAGATAAAACAAAATATTTCCAAAATTAAATACTCCAACCAAAACACCAAAAAGAAAATTTTTACATTCTAACCGCACTTTTTTAACTATTGCCTGATAAATTAAAATAAAGAGACTGACTGCCAGTGAAATATCAAAAACCACAAATAAAGAAGTTGTGTAGGGCAAAGAGGTATAAAGCGCAATTTGTTTAAAAAGAATGTCTATAATTCCAAAACCAATTAAAACAAAAGTTGTAAAAATCCATTTTTGGGACTGAATATTTGCTGATGGTTTATTGAAAATTAACAATAACGCAAAAAAACCAATTAAAAGACCAATAATTTTATACAAGTTAAAATCTTCATTAAAAATAAGCCATGCCGCCAAAATTGGAATAAAAAGCGATAAGCGCTGTGCTGCATCTGTTTTTACAATTCCCATATGTTGTATTGAAAGGACTAAAAAATGAAAAACGACAGGAAGTAAAATACCAATAGCCAAATAAACATTCCAGGGAGCTTTAGCACTAACCTGATCCATATTCGGACTAAATATGAAATAACAAAGTCCAATCGCTGCTACATAATTAAAAGCGATTACCTGAAATGCATTACCATTATAACTTCGGGAAATTTTAAAAATCACTCCTACTGCAACACTGCAAATAATACTTAGAATCAGAAATAACATAATTATTTTTAATGCAAAAATAGTGTTTTAAACTCTTCATGAATAAATGAACTTTACTCAATAACTACTCATGATTTTTAGCTATTCTATTCTCTTTCTTAATTTGAAAAGATGATGCGAATTAAAAACCAATACCGCTATAAAAACAATACTGTAAGCAAGAATCTGTAATGTGCTTATTTTTTCTTTATAAACAAAGTTCGCCAGTAAAAAAGCGATCATGGGATTAATATTCAAAAGCATACCAACCGTTGAAGAATTGATTCCGGAAAGTGCATACAGATTTAAAAACAATGGAATAATTGTAAATAAAATAGCAATTGTTTCTATAAAAAAATAAAATTTGAAGTTTGTTGGCAACGGTTCGCTGTAAGCCGAATAAAAAGGCAATAAAATTAATGCTGCTAAAGTAATATGAAATGTGAGTATGACAAAGGTATCAAAAACTTTATTAACACGCTGACTTACTAAATAACACGCATATGTAAAACCTATAATTATACTAAAAAACATATCCATTATATCTGCATAAGACAGCAGTAAACAGCCTGTAACACTTAGTGCAACCGCTAACCACTGTGTTTTTAAGAGCTTTTCATGCAAAATGAAGTAAGCTAACAAAGTAGTTAAAATAGGGCAAACCAAATACGCCAGCGAAGTTGCCTTTACGCTAATATGATTCATTACATAAATAAAGGTGAACCAGTTTGCTATCAAAAAGAAGCTTCCTCCGATATTTAATAAAATAGTTTTCTTTTTTTCAGAAGATGGCAGACTTTTAAAAATCGTTATATTTTCAATTAATATTTTTCTTCTAAAAATAAAAACGATTAGCAGCATGAGAAAACTGCAGCTAAAAACACGATAAAACAAAATATCCAAAGAAGCATATTCATGAATAGGCTTTAAGACCAGACTAAAAAATCCCCAAATAATATAGGCTGAAATGGCAGCTATGTAATATTTTGTAGTTTTCATTATTTTTTATTGAAGTGGCAAATTTCCAAAAAATAAAACCAAATACAGAATGTTTTAGAATTTTACTATAAAAAAAAAGACAACACCAATACTGGCATTGTCTGTTAACTATTGAAAACTAAAATTAAATTTATAAAACGTAATAGGAATTACTTTCTGATTTTTTAGGCTCGTTTTTAAGATGGAACTCATTTATGATATCAAATTCACTTTGATACTCATTCAGCATCTGCATAATATTTTTTTCTATTGTATTTGCAATAGCCGTAACAGGTGTATCTGTTGGCCTGTTTTCAAAAGGATCCTGTAAATGAATTGCCATTCTTTCGATTAAAAAGAAAGAGGCTGCAATTGCTGTGATAAGCGGAATAGCGAACCAACTCAATACACTAGTAAGTCCAAAAGGCAGCAATAAAATAAACAAACACAATGTTAGCCTGGTATACATGCTGTAGGTTGTTGGAAAAATAGTGTTTTTAATTCTCTCGCATTTACCCATTTCATCGCATAATCTTGATAATGTATTATCAATTTCTACCTGTTGGTACATATTGATTTTTTTTTCATTTTTTGCAATTCGCAAATCTCTGGCATGCAACATTAAAATTGCATTAGGAACATTCTGATGATTTTTTATGAAACGTAATTCATCTTCACTCACCAATCCTACAAGTGGTTTTACAGCATCTTTATTTCGGAGTGCCTGTCCTAAACTGTAACACCATGCAATCTGTCTTTTAGCAAAATTTTCTTTGAATTCACTTGCTTCGACTGAAAAATTGGGATCTTTATAAAATGTCAGCACCTGACGAATCAGTGTTCTCGAGTCGTTTACAATTGCTCCCCAGACAATTCTTGCTTCCCACCATCTGTCGTAAGCCTGATTGGATTTAAATGCTAATAATAAGGATATAATTGTACCAATCATTGTTGGTATTGCAATTGGGATATTAACAGGAAGATTGATGAAATAATGATGAAAAATTTCAAACATTACAGTATAAGTAATCACCAGGGCAATTTCAACTTTAATTTTCCCGAGCACATACTTCATTGGAATTCTTTTCTTTAACAACATAATTATCGGTTTAAATTAAATTCATTTATAATTTCTTTATGCCAATTCTTCATAAAGCGAAAGAACCGGAAGACCTAATCCCTCATTGTTATTTACTGGTTTCGTTTTTTTGAATTTAATCTTTTCGCCTTTTCTGGTTTCAACCAATAAATCAATATCGTATTTAGATATGGCTTCTTTCAAATAAGGTGTAAACTCTTCCATGTTTTGAAAATTTCTGGTTTGGCTCACAATTTCAAATGAAAAATTCTGATTTAAAAAATGCTGTACATCTTTAACATGCATATTGGCAGTAGCATTTTCAATATAAAGTGCTTTATTAAAATCGTTTTTGATTTGCTCAACTCCTAAATGCAAAATTGGGCATTTTTGATTACCTGCTAATTTTGTCACATATTGATGAATTCGCTTTGGCTCCTGTTTATAGGAATGTGTAAGGATTACCAATTTTATATCAAAGGCATCAATTATACCTTTAAAAATTGGCGATGAAAGACCGAATTGATTATGCACCTTTATTTTACAATTTGAAGCACTTTGGATTATAAATCGGCAAGCTTCTAACACTTCCTGCTGACCTGAAGTAAGACCGGCTCTCATTTGGCGTAAAAATTGAGAAGACGAAAAAGTATCCGGAGTTTCAGATGAAAGCATTAACACAATCTCGCAATCAGATTTTTTTGCCTGATTGATAGCTGATTTTACTGCGCAGATTGTATCTGCTTTTAAAGTAGTAGGTATAAGAAAATTTTTCATAAGTATAATTGTTTTGTTTATACCTACAAAATAAGTCTCTCAACATTAGTACGGACTTAATGTAAAATTAGAATTTTCTAAGATTTAACATTAGAATTTTTAATGTTGGCTTTTTTAGAAGTATTTTTCTTGAAAATAATAGTTACGATTGTTCCTTTATTTTGCTCGGATTGTACTTGGATTTCACCATCGTGCATTCTGATAATCTTAGAAGCCAACGGGAGCCCTAATCCATAACCTATATATTTTGCAGCAATTTTGCCCCTAAAAAAAGGTTCATATAAATGTGGAATATCTTCAGGGGGAATTCCTATTCCTATATCATTTATAGAAATTTTAATTAATTCCTGATTAGCTGTAAGGTTCACAAATACTTCATTATTATCAGAGTATTTAACCCCATTTGTAATAATATTATTGATAGCCAGTTCTAATAGAGGTTTATTGCAAGGAATTAAAAGTAAGTTAGAATCTTTGGGTGCAAAATTAAGTTTGATGCTTACTCGGTTATCCGGAAAAATTTTATCTATGTCTGATTTAACTTCCATTAGCAGTTCATCAATTCTGGCAATATCCAAAACCTGTTTTTTACCATCGTAACCAGTTTGTGTCAATTTTAATAAGCTTTCGGTAAGATTACCTAATCGTGAAGCCTGACTGTAAATATTTTCCAGGGACTGAATGTATTCCGGCAGTTCTCTTTCTTTTAGAAGCATGATTTCAGACTCTGCAATAATAGTAGTTATTGGCGTTTTTAATTCGTGTGAAGCATTATTGATGAAATTAGCCTGAATTTCAAAAGAGGTTTCCAACCGGTCTAGCATATCATTAAATGTGGCCGTTAAATCTGAAATCTCATCTGAATTTTTAAGCTCCGGCAATCTGTTATGGAGATTGGAAGCACTAATTCTATTAACCTCTTTTGTTATTCTTGATACTGGATTGATAACGCGTATTGCTAAAAGACGTCCTAAGAAAAAAGCTAATAGCACAAATCCAATACCACCAAACAACATTATTTTTACAATATAGATTGTGGTAGTATTTCCTTTTCTGTCCCTTGCTCCTACAATTACAATATATTTCTGGTTATTTTCCTCAAAAACCTGTCCGAGATAATATTTATTATCGATTTCAAAAAAGTCTTTTCCTGTTTTTAAAATTTTAGTGTAAAATTCGTTTGGCAGATTTAAATTTGTATTGTATTCGAAGCTATTTGCGCTATTTATTTTCAAAACAAATTCTTCTTCTTCTATAAGTTCTTCAAGCCCATTCTTTTTAAGCTCTTTATAGTATCTGATTTTTTCAGGATCTTTTTGAAAATGAATAGAAGCAACAATTTTGGCCCTGTCTTCTAGTCGTTTTAAAAAATAATATTGGTTATTGGACCTGAATAAAATAAATACAATAACACATAAAAGCAAAGTGCTAAATGTGGAAAGGGCAACATAGGTAAATGTAATTTTTTTTCTAATATTCATTCTATGATTTTATAACATAACCTAATCCTTTGATTGTATGGATAAGTTTATTGGAAAAGGGTTTATCAATCTTTTTTCTCAAGTAATTAATATAAACATCCACTACATTGGTATTCATGTCAAAATTGATATCCCAGACATTATCTAAAATTTGGTCACGAGAAACGATATTCCCTTTATTTTTAGCCAGATAATACAGTAATTTAAACTCTTTAGCCGTTAACGTAATCGATTGGCCTTCCCTGTTTACAGTCTTGGCACGTCCATTAATTTCCAGATCACTAATAGTGATGGTATCTATTTTTTCAACATCCTGATTTGCTCTTCGGTATAAAGCATTTAATCTTGCTTCCAGTTCGCCAAATTTAAAAGGTTTTACCAAATAATCATCAGCTCCCGCATTAAGTCCGGTTACAATATTCTCAGAAGTTCCAAGTGCTGTTAAAAGTAAAACCGGAACAAAATTTTTACTTGCCCGCAATCTTCTGCAAATTTCAATACCGTTAATATCCGGAAGCATAACATCTAAAACGACCACGTCAAAATTATAATCATGAAGCATTTCTAAAGCTGTTTTGCCATCAAGCGCTACACTTACTTCATTATTATTTTCAGCTAATCCTTTTCGTAAAATAGATAATAGATTAGGCTCGTCTTCGACTATAAGTAATTTCATTTTTAATAATGTATGAAAAACAAAAATAAGAATTGAAATGTAAATACAAATTACTACAACCTGAATTATGATTTTATTATGAAGAAAATAAAAATCTGACTATTTAATCACCTTTAAGCCAGCCCGTAATACTCATTCTGGTATTTTGGGTTACCAAAACTTCATGTACTAATTCGTTGCTTTTAAAAAAGACTGTTTTACCCTGAGTTGGTGAAATTTTTTGATTATTATCTTCCTGATGAATCATTAATTCTCCACCGTCGCTTTCCTGCCAATCACTGTTGAGATAACTGATCATTGAATATTTACGGCCTGGATTATTTTTAAACTGATCTAAGTGTTTCAGGTAAAAATCGCCTGTTTCATATAAGGAATAATGAAACTCATAACCTGTAATTCCTGCATAACAGCTTTTATTTAAATAAATTATAAAAGCATCAATCTGAGCAAAAAAGGCATCCTCAAAGACATTATTATTCTCTTTATCTAACCAGTAAATAGAATCGCTCCTGATGGCACCATCGTATGAAAGCTTTTCTGAATTGCCAATTCCTGCCGCCATCAATAAGTTTTTCTTGTTTAAGTCAAGTAAATTTTGCTTTAAATGATTCGCCAATTCAGGGCTTAAAAAATGCTCCGATATCCCAACTTTATTCTCAATATAACTTGCAATCAAATCTTCAAAACTATTTTCCATTTATTTTTTAGGAAAACTGCAAATACAGTCAACGAAGCAAGGTAGAAGAAATAAAACTGATAATGGATTTATTTTGACATAAAAAACCCGACAGCTTATTAAAATCTGTCGGGTTTGATGTATTTTTATAAAAATTACTTTAAAACTTCCGCTCCGGCTACGGCTACAGTATGGTCATTTTCAACACTGCTGCCACTAACTCCAATAGCACCAATAATTTCTCCATTCGAATTTTTAATCAATACACCACCCGGAAAAGTGACCAATCCTCCATTAGAATGTTCAATGTTATAAAGTGGCGCTCCCGGTTGTACAGCATCTACCAAAGCTGCTGTATCCATTGTAAACCAGGCAGCAGTTTTTGCTTTTTTTTGCGATATATCAATTGATCCTATCCACGCACCATCCATTCGGGCAAATGCGACCATATTGGATCCGGCATCTACTACACAAATATCCATTTTTGTATTAATTTCTACGGCTTTATTTTTTGCTGCTGCAATTGCTCTTTCAGCTTGTTCTAATGTAATATTCATGATTTTATTTTTATCCTATTTTTAATAACTACAATTTACTAATATAACTTCCGTACATATCTTTAAACTGATGTCCTTGTGCAAAACGATCTTTGCTTAATTTTTTATATTCTACTAATCCCCATAAAATAAATTCTTTCATGAAATACTGGTCTTTTTTATCTAACTGAGGCTGGTATTTTTTTAATAAAACATCCAACGGAGTTACCTCGTCTAAAACTTGTTGATATTCTTCATCAGAAGCATCATCTAATAATTCAAAACCGCTTTCAGCAAAAAACCACTCAATTAAATCAGAATAGGGTGTTTTTGCGTCAGGCTTTTCAAGCTTTTCTATTTTAGGTAAAAGTGTTGGAAATAAAGTTTTAATCGCTGAACCAATTAAATTCTGGGCAACAAAAGCGGCTCCCTCCTGCTCTCCTTCATACACCAACTCGACTTTTCCGGTAATCGCGGGAATAATTCCTATAAAGTCTGACAGCCTCAATACAGTTTTATCTGAACCGGATTTTAAGGCACGTCGTTCTGCAGTACTCATTAAATTCTCAAAAGCGGTAATGCTCATTCTCGCACTAACGCCACTTTTATTATCAACATATTCGCTGTCGCGGGCTTCAAAACTTATTTGTTCTAAAATATCTTTCGCCAGACTTGGCACATAAACAAGTTTGTGCTGTGTCTCGTCTAATTTTGCTTCCTGTTCTGTAATCGTTCTTGCAATAGCAACGTTTTCGGGATAATGTGTCAGGATTTGGGAACCAATTCTGTCTTTTAAAGGTGTTACAATACTTCCCCGATTTGTGTAATCTTCCGGATTTGCCGTAAAAATAAATTGCATATCAAGAGGCATTCTCAACTTAAATCCCCTAATCTGAATGTCGCCTTCCTGCAAAATATTAAACAAGGCAACCTGAATTCTGGCTTGTAAATCTGGTAATTCGTTTATGACAAAAATACAACGATTCGCTCTTGGGATCATTCCAAAATGAATCACGCGATCATCAGCATATGATAATTTAAGATTTGCTGCTTTTATCGGATCGACATCGCCAATTAAATCGGCAACGGTAACATCCGGCGTTGCTAATTTTTCAGAGAAACGTTCACTTCTGTGCAACCATGAAATTGGAGTATCATCGCCTTTTTCGGAAATTAAATCTTTTGCAAAACGCGAAATAGGATTTAACGGATCGTCATTTATTTCTGAACCCGTTACAAACGGAATGTATTCATCTAGCAAACCGACCATTTTACGTGCCAATCTGGTTTTTGCCTGACCGCGAAGTCCTAATAAATTAATGTTGTGACGCGATAAAATAGCACGTTCCAATTCGGGAATTACAGTATTCTCGAAACCGTGAACACCTTCAAAAACAGGTTTTCCTGATTTGATTTTTTCACGAAGATTATTTCTCAATTCGTCTTTGATACTTATACTTTTATATCCTGCGGCTTTTAATTGGCCTAATGTTTTTATGTCTTCTATTTTCATATTATTTATTTTGAAATTGAAAAATTTTAATGTTATAAAAATTCAATTTATTTCCTTTTGAAAAGCCTTTGTTCCTCAGAACCTCTTCAACTGTTTAACGAACTCTCTTCTTTCTATTGGTTTCATAATCTTCAAAAATCATTTCCCCTAAACCTTTCAGTCCGGTATAGAATGCTTTTCCCTGATTGGCTTCCGTAAAATGATTGACAAAACGCTGTAAATACGGATCGTTTGCAATCATAAAAGTAGTAATCGGAATGTGTAATTTTCTGGCTTGCTGCGCCTGTGTATAACATTTGTCCACAATATATTCGTCCAGCCCGTTGCTGTTCATATAGTAGGAACCATCCCTCTCACGCACACAGCTTGGTTTCCCGTCTGTAATCATGAAAATTTGCTTATTAGTATTTCGCTTTCTGCGCAAAATATCCATCGCCAATTGCAATCCTGCAACGGTATTGGTATGATACGGACCAACTTGCAGATACGGCAAATCCTTAATTGGAATCGTCCAGGCATCGTTTCCAAAAACTAAAATATCTAAAGTATCTTTAGGATAACGGGTTGTGATTAATTCGGCTAAAGCCATCGCAACTTTTTTGGCAGGTGTAATTCGGTCTTCGCCATACAAAATCATACTATGACTGATGTCGATCATCAAAACCGTACTCATTTGGGCTTTAAATTGTGTTTCCTCAACAACCAAATCATTTTCGGTCAGCATAAAACTTTCTACACCGTTGTTAATTTGGGCATTTCGTAAACTTTCAGTTAACGAAATACGTTCTAAACCATCACCAAAATTAAATTCACGGAATTCACCTGTATGTTCATCGCCGTTCCCCGCATGTTTGGTTTTGTGGTTTCCGGATCCGGAACGTTTCAAATTTCCGAAAATCTGATCTAAAGCTTGTTGCCTAATGGCACGTTCTGTTTTGGCCGTAATACCAAAACCGCCGGTACCATCTTCCTTAACCTCGTCTTTTATGTAACCTTTCTTTTTTAAATCTTCGATAAAATCATCGATAGTGTAGTTTTCGTCGGTCAGTTTGTATTCCTTGTCCAACTCCCGAAGCCAGTCTATAGCTTCGTCAAAATCACCCGAGGTATGGGTGATGAGCTCTTTGAAAATGCCAAAAATTTTTTCAAACGGAGACTGAAAAGGTGCTTCGTACGTCTTAAAATAAAAACCCTTTTTAAATTCGTTTTTCATAGTTCTAAAATTAATCTTTTTTACAACCAAGAAAAACGAAACGTTTATTAATTTTTAGTTAAAGTCTTAGGTATAAAACAATACTTTTTTGGCAAGAAACTTAGCGATTACTAATTTCCTTCAAGATAAAACCATGCACCATTTTCAAATTTAAAAGTTGAAAATTCATGATGAATTTGTGATTTTTTATTCTCATCCAAAAAATACGCATTAAATTCTACCTTATTCTCTTTGTAAAATAAAATTTCCAGTTGCAGCCATTTATTACTCGTAGCCCATTTTAGAATTTCAGCTTTTGAGTAATATTGCCTTTCCGAAATATAAGTTGTTTGCAAAAGATAATCGGCATTATGCGTAGCATAAGCAGAATACCTAGAACGCATCAAAGCCAATGCTGTTGGTGCTTTTTGATCCTTTTCAAGATACAATCCACAACAATCAGCGAAGAGTAAACCTGTGTCGCAAAAGCATTTTTTATTCTCCATCAACCTGCTCTTCGCCATTCAGTTTTACATGAAGCTGGTTTAACAAAACCTGATACCTGCTTATTTCTCTCAATTCTTCATCTTCTTCAGTAAAATCCAGCATTTCATCCAATACTTCACTTACATCAAGCAATTTATTATTGGCTTCTCTATTATTTTCAGCAGCAATTAAATCTATAATTTCCTGGACGCTTGCTTTTAAACTTTCAAATTTAGTATTCATATTATAAGGTGTTTTCGTTATCAAATTTGGGCGTGACCCGCAAAAAAAGCGGGTCGCGTTTTCGGCTTTATCTCTTCATTTCATTACGAGGATACCGCCTCTACCGCTCACGCAAAACCAGAACTGTTATCTATTCCTGATCTTTTTGGTTAAACTTTTTTATAATTTCTTTTAGCTTTTCCTTACGTGCAATTTCAGCCTGTTTTACTTTGTTTTGGGCTTTGTGCAATTTGTCATTGTGCTTTTTGATATTCCTTTCATTGTTGCGTCCCATTATATTTCTCTTTTAATTTCGTCTAAAGTCTTCTCCGTATAAATCAATTCGCTTACAAACTGTTTTCTCAAAACATCAATATCAGCTTCGTAATATTTTGCCCATGAAGTCAGCTGCTGAAGGTTTCTGATTTGCCTGATTCTTTTCGTGGTTTCAAAACCCGTTCTCAGAATTGCTTTTTTATCATACTCCGGATTATTTTTGTGCTGATAGTTTACAGTGTTTTTATTATAATCCGCTTCTATGTAATATAATTTTTCTTCCGTATTATCAGGATAAAACTCACTCCAGGCAGCAAAACCTGTTTTGGTTTTAGAAGAAGTATCCGGATCCATTGCAACCAATCGCCATTTACTGTTGGCTAATCTGCCCCAATGATTCGAAACACGGTACATTCCGGCTTCGGTATAATAATAGGTACTTCCTGCTTTGCTTTCAAACTGAATTTTCAATCCTTTAATGACTTCCGGCAATACTTCATTAAAAACACAAAATGTATTTTTAAAGGAATTAGGATGTGGCTTAAAGTTTTTTTGCATGTGCAAATATACTGAGATTGTCACGAACTCCCTAAAACAAACCAAAATTGATTAACTTTGCCACTTCAATTTAAAATAAAATACTATGTCTAAAGATTCACAAGAAAAAATGCCTCAAAAAGGAGTTTATACCGGCATCATCGAAAAAGATGAAAGCAACAATTATTTTTGTGGTGAATATCTTTTAGATTACAAAATGGCACATTCAAACTTTACTATCGGAGATTGGATTACAATTAAATCGGTTATCGAAAATCCAAGCGATATTAGTTATGATAAATATCCAAAGAAATCTAAAAACTTTGATAAGGCCAATCATAAGCCTGAGAATAAATAATTAAAATCTGTTTCAGGTTTTTTTGTTTCAGGTTTCAGGTTGAAATCTAAACATCTTATAAAAACAAGTGCCCTAGCCCCGATTACTTCACTTAGCTTTTATTTTAATTTGAGTTCAGTGAACTTCGTTTGAAGTGGAAATCCTTTTATGCCGGGGTTCGGCATAAAAGATTAGAACGGATAGCGGGAACCAGCTCCTGAAAAATACCTCTTTAGATATTTACTGAATATTTTTTCTATCAAAAGTAAAAAGTTAAAAAAAAGTGTACCTTTGCAAAAAATTTGTCTTTTTGAACAATTAATATCAATTTCAAACTAATAGACAAGTAGTTACCTTATTTATGAAAAAAATAGTTGAATACCGCAAGTTACTAAACGTAGAGAAAACTGCTGAATTAAAAGATTTAAAAACCATTTATCGTAATGCGATGAAGGAATCTCACCCTGACAAATTTCAAGGCGACGATGCGGGTTTAAAAGCTGCAGAAGAAAAAAGTAAAGCTATTATTGAAGCGTACCACTTTTTGGTAAGTATTAATCCTGAGACGATTAAAGCTAATTTACCTGAATATACTGAAACGATCGCAACTGCAACAATTACTGATTATAAATTTGTTGAAGGACGTTTAATCATTGATTTTTCTAACGGAAGTGTTTACGAATACATTAGTGTTCCTAAAGCTACTTACGTGAAAATGGTAAATGCTGATTCTCCTGGAAGATTCGCAAAAAGACACATTTTAAACTCTTTTACCTGGAGAAAGAAAACAAATCAGGAATAGATTCCTGCAATAAATATTGTTAAAAGCATTCTGACACCAGAGTGCTTTTTTTATGCTAAAAAGTAACAAAATCATTCCTTTAATTCTGAATAATAAAATTATTAGCTGTTTTTTAGTTGATCTAAACCAATTAAAACACTACTAATAAGACAGTTGAGGCAAAAAAAACTATAACAAAATTTTAGGTAGTAAAATTGTTGATGTTTTATATTTTTAAATACTTTTGTTGCACGAATCAATTAACTAATTAATTTTTATAATGAAAAAAATATTTTTTTTACTTACCGCTTCTGCAGCGATAATTTCTTGCAGTAAAGTTAAAGACGGAGAATTCCTTATTACCGGAACTGCAAAAGGAATTGAAAATGGAAAAACAATAATACTTCAGGGACAGGATCCAACAACAATGGCTGTTTTACCACTTGACACTGTAAAAGTTGAAAATGGGAAATTCGAAATAAAAGGAAAAGTTACTGAACCTGCTTTTCATACTTTAGTTATACAGGATTTACAAGGTCCGGTTCCGTTTATCTTAGAAACTGGTGAAATTAAGATCGAAGTTGATAAAGACAGTATTCATAAATCGAAAATTTCAGGAACTTACAATAATGATGAGTATGTAAAATTCAACGAAGAGCTTACTAAAGTTCAAAAAAGGCTGGTTGATTTTCAGAAAAAAAACACACAAACTATGCAGGCTGCACAACAAAAGCAAGATACTGCAGCTATCAATGGTTTGATGAAAGAATACATGGCTATACAAACTGATGTTCAGGGCGAATCTAAAAAGAAATATATAGCTTACGCTGAATCTCATCCTAAGTCTTTTATAAGTGCATTGATTATTCAGGGGATGGCTAATGACCCTAGTGCAGATTTCAAAAAAACAGAAGCTTTATATAACTCTTTGGATGAGTCGTTGAAAAACACAAAACCAGGAAAAAGCATAAAAGAAAAAATCGGTCAAATGAAAATGCCTGCAGTAGGTGCAACAGCTCCTGCGATTGGGAGTCCTAAATGAAGAGCAGATTTTTCAGCTCCAAATCCTGAAGGCAAAGAAGTATCGCTTAAGGAAAGTATGGGAAAAGTAACAATTGTTGATTTTTGGGCTTCCTGGTGTGGCCCTTGCCGAAAGGAAAACCCAAATGTTGTCGCCATATACAATGAGCTGCACTCAAAAGGTCTAAACATCATTGGAGTCTCATTAGATAAAGAAGCTGGTGCCTGGAAAGAAGCCATTGCAAAAGATAAATTAAGCTGGACACATGTTTCTAACTTAAAATTCTGGGACGAACCAATTGCAAAGCAATATGGCGTAGAATCGATTCCGGCAACCTTTATACTTGATTCATCAGGAAAGATTGTTGCACAGGATTTAAGAGGTCCTGAATTAAGAGCAAAGATCTTAGAGCTTTTAGCAAAATAATATAAACAAAAAACTCCAGATTTTCATCTGGAGTTTTTTTATAGCTAAAAGTAAATTTTTAGTCTACTTTATAAATTCAATTTTCTGAACTTCTTCTTCATTAACGCTGTCAAAGAAACCTTGTTCATTCATCCAGTCATCACTAAAGACCTTACTCATATAACGGGAACCATGGTCAGGAAAGATTGCAATGATGTTGCTTTCTTTTGTAAATTCACCTTCTTCTGCATATTGCTTGATTGCCTGCATTACAGCTCCGGAAGTATATCCTACAAATAAACCTTCTTTTCGTGTAATTTCCCTTGCTGTATGTGCACTTTCTTCATCAGTTACTTTCATGAACTTATCAATAATATCAAAGTCTGTTGCAGATGGAATTAAGTTTTTACCCAAACCTTCAATACGGTAAGGATAAATTTCCTTCTTATCAAATTCTCTTGTTTCATGGTATTTTTTCAAAACTGATCCAAAAGCGTCAACTCCCAGAATTCTAATATTTGGATTTTGCTCTTTAAGGAATTTTGCTGTTCCTGAAATTGTTCCTCCGGTACCACTACAAGCTATAAGATGCGTAATTTGTCCTTTTGTCTGAGCCCAGATTTCAGGACCTGTTGTGTTATAGTGTGCATCAATATTTAACTGATTAAAATATTGATTGATATAAACGGAACCTTTTGTCTCTTCGTGCAAACGTTTTGCAACATTGTAGTAGGATCTTTCATCATCGGCAGAAACGTGAGCCGGGCAAACATATACTTTTGCTCCTAAACTCCTTAACATGTCAATCTTATCTTTTGATGATTTTGAACTTACTGCCAAAATACAATTATAACCTTTTATAATGCTAACCATCGCTAAACTAAATCCTGTATTTCCTGATGTAGTTTCAATTATGGTATCACCGGGAGATAAAATTCCTTTTTTCTCTGCTTCTTCAATGATATACAATGCTATTCTATCTTTTGACGAATGTCCCGGATTAAAAGCTTCTACCTTTGCGTAGAAATTTCCTTCTAAACCTTCGGTGACTTTATTTAGCTTAATAAGCGGGGTGTTACCTATTAACTCTAAAACATTATTATAAGCATTTATTTCTTCTTTCATAAAAAAATAGTTAATCAAAGGCATTTTTAAATAACCCCGATAGGTTGCAAATTTAACAAAAAATTTCTAATTAGCTTTTAATTTTCTCTAAATCTAATAAAAAACTAAATTCCTTTGCTAAGTCTTTCAAAGCCTCAAAACGACCTGAAGCTCCACCGTGTCCGGCATCCATATTGGTATCGAGAAACAAAAAATTATCATTTGTTTTTAGATTTCTCAGTTTAGCAACCCATTTGGCTGGCTCCCAATATTGCACCTGCGAGTCATGTAATCCCGTTGACACATACATATTAGGGTAGTTTTGAGCTTTTACATTGTCATATGGCGAATACGACAACATATAATCATAATATTTTTTATTATTCGGGTTGCCCCATTCATCATATTCTCCTGTTGTAAGCGGTATGCTATTATCCAACATCGTTGTGACTACATCCACAAAAGGAACCTGGGCAATAACCCCATTATATAATTCAGGTGCTTCATTTACGATCACCCCCATTAAAAGTCCTCCTGCAGACCCTCCTTCAGCATATAAATGTTTAGCAGAAGTATATTTTTCGTCTATTACAAATTTAGAGCAATCAATGAAATCTGTAAAGGTATTTTTCTTTTTTAACAGTTTTCCTTCTTCATACCATTGTCTTCCTAAGTCTTCACCTCCACGAATATGGGCAATTGCATACACAAAACCACGATCAAGTAATGAAAGTCTTGTTGATGAAAAATAAGCATCCATAGTCGCTCCATAGGAACCATAAGCATACAGCAATAAAGGATTTTTACTATTTTTCACCAAACCTTTCCGATAAACCATTGATACAGGAACTTTAACACCATCCCTGGTAGTGGCCCAAACGCGTTCTTCGATGTAATTTTCCTTATCAAATTTTCCACCTAAAACCTGTTGTTCCTTTAAGATTTCCCTGGTTTTTGTTTTCATATTAAAGTCAATTAACGATGACGGTGTTGCCAGTGACTGATAACTATAACGCAAAATATCAGTATCGAAATCAATATTGGTGGTGGTGTAAGCACTATACGTTTCACTTCCAAAAGGCAAATAATAATCGGGTTCATCATTCCATGGCATAATGCGGATATGACTTAGTCCGTTAGATCTTTCTTCAACAACCAGGTAGTTTCTAAAAATCTCTATATCTTCCAACAAAACATCCTCACGATGCGGAATAAGATCTTTCCAATATTTTTTAGCTGTTTTGTTTTCAGTCGTTTTCATCAACTTAAAATTGGTCGCCTTGTCTTTATTGGTTAAAATATAAAAATGATCTTCATAATGCGAAATGCTGTATTCCAGTCCGCGTACACGAGGCTGAAAAACCTTAAATTCTCCATCAGGATCATCTGAATTCAGAATTCGATATTCTGTAGTCAGTGTACTTCCCGAACCTATTACAATATATTTTCTTGATTTTTCTTTGCTGATTGAAACATTAAAAGTATCATCGATTTCATCATAAACCAATACATCGTTTTTAGAATCAGTATTTAGTTTATGTTTAAAAACCTTATCTGATCGCAGAGTTACCTCATCCTGCTTTGTATAAAACAGCGTATTGTTGTCATTTGCCCAAACTGATCCCCCGGTAACATTTTCGATTTTATCTTCTAAAACCTTTCCTGTCTCAAGGTTTTTAATCTGTATCGTGTAGATTCTTCTCCCCACTATATCAGTACCAAAACTCACATATTTGTTATCAGGACTCACACTCATTCCGCCCAGCTTAAAGTAGGTATGTCCTTTTGCCATTTCATTGCAATTGAACAAAATTTCCTCATCAGCAGCAAGGCTTCCTTTTTTTCTGGAATAGATAGGATAATCCTGTCCTGTTTCAAATCGGGTAATATAATAATAGCCATTGTAAAAATAAGGAACAGAGGAGTCATCTTCCTTGATTCGGCTTTTCATTTCTTCAAATAAAAATTCCTGTAAACCCTTTGTATGCCCGGTCGTGCTTTTGTAATAAGCATTTTCCTGATTCAGGTATTCGATTACTTCAGGATTTTCCCTGTCATTTAGCCAAAAATAATTATCGATTCGGACTACTTTATGTTTTTTTAGTGATTTCGGAATAACTTTCGCTTTTGGAGCAATTATATTTTTTTGCATTGATAGGGCATTTGTTTTTATATAAGACTGGCAAAAATAGTACATAGTGTATAGAACAGAATTAATTTTTTCATAAAATATTACTTTATTATAAACCGTAATACCTAATTTTGTTGAAAACAATTTAAAAAACTGACAAAATGGATTTAATGGGAATGATGGGTAAACTTAAAGAAACCCAACAAAAAATTGAAGATACAAAAAAACGTTTAGATACGGTTTTAATTGACGAACAAATTGCAGATGGATTGCTAAAAGTAACATTAACAGCTAACAGAAAGGTAAAGTCAATTTCTATAGACGATTCTTTACTTGAAGATAAGGAACAATTGGAAGATTACCTGATTGTAACGTTGAATAAAGCCATTGAAAAAGCAACAAGCGTAAACGAAAGAGAATTGGATGCTGTTGCCAAAATGGATATGCCAATGATTCCGGGAATGGATAATCTTTTTAAGTAATTTATGAAACTAACGTACAAAACTCTGGCAATTAGTTTTGCCAGTTTATTTTTATTTTCCTGCTCAAATGATTCAAATCCAAAGGATGAATCAGTTAAAGATGATTTTAGTTTTTTAGCAATAACATTTGCAGGAAAAATAAACAAAATTGGAAACAACAGCGGAAAAATTACATCTTACTCTGAATTTGAAGGACTAACTTCTAATACCATAAATCTAAATACTGTTACTTCAAATACAGATAAGATTTTTTTAGTTGAATATTATGCGCCTTCAAATAAACTTTTCGTTTTTGATAAAAAAACAAAAAAAACAATCTCAAAATCATTAGTTTTTCCAAGTGAAGTAACTGGTCCGAATCCGTCAGTTTCTGCACTTACATGGGATGATTCAAAAAAAGTTCTTCATGGAATAATCGTACCTAACACCTATATTACACCTGTAAATAGTATATCGTATTATGTAAAAATCAATCCGGATACTTTTGAAGTTTCATATTCAGGTTTAAGCTTCGATCAGACCGCTTCGCTTTCTACTTTTTTAAATGGAAATAAACTATATAGTTCTTATAACAATCAGGACACTTATGAAATTGACACAGATAACAATACAGCAAAAAAGATATTATTAAACAATACCAAATTTTCATTTTTGAAAGCTGCCGTTTCTTCAAACAACTTTGTTTACTGCATAACAAATAAAACAGGTGTCGTAGGCAGCAATACAATTGTGAAAATTGATTTAACAAAAAATAATTACGAAGATTTACTACCTGGCGACTTTTTAGGATATGCTCATCTTAATGGCCCAGGATATATAGACAAAAATAATAACGAATATATATGCTGTGTACAAAAAGGATCTGAAGCATTTGTTCTTTTTAAATTCAACATTTTGACCAAAACTTATAAATATTTCGAACTAAAATCGGATACTTCAATTGACATTAATTTCATAATAGTAGATCAAATAAATTAAAAAAAGGCAGGTGAACCCTGCCTTTTTTTAATTTATTTGATCTGTTTAAAACTTCTGCAAGGTTTCTATCACATAGGTATGCATTACTTCTTTATAATCCAGATGCGTTACAATTCGGAGTTTATTGTGCCCCATTGCACTTATTAAAATATTTTTCTGTTTTAATTTTTCGATTAGCAGTTTGTCGCTGTAGCCTTCCGCCAATGAAAAAATTAAAATATTAGTTTCTACCGTTTCAATTTCCGAAACCCAAGATTTTGTACTGAGCACGGCGGCAATTTGTTTTGCTCTTCTGTGATCATCAGCCAGCCTTTCAATATTATGCGCAAGGGCATATAATCCGGCAGCTGCTAAATAACCTACCTGCCGCATTCCTCCACCCAATATCTTTCTGATTCTCAACGCTCTGTGAATATCTGCTTTGGTTCCTAATAATACAGAACCAATAGGAGCTCCCAATCCTTTCGACAAACAAACCGAAATAGTATCGAAAATAGCACCGAATTCTTTCGGATTTTGTCTTTTGGCGACTAATGCATTCCAAATTCTGGCTCCATCCAAATGGAATTTCAAATTATTAGCATCACAGACCTTTTTTATTTCTCTTAAATCTTCCAATTCATAACAGGCACCTCCCCCTTTATTGGTCGTATTTTCTACACAAACCAAACTCGTTAACGGGCTATGGTAAAACTCCGGATCATTTATTGCAGCCGCGACCTGACTTGCATTTATCATTCCACGATTTCCGTCTAATAAGCAACAGGAAACTCCGCTATTAAACGAAACCCCTCCTCCTTCATAATGATAAACGTGTGCATACTTATCGGCTATTAATTGTTCCCCAGGCTGGGTATGCAATTTAATTGCCGTTTGATTAGCCATAGTTCCCGAAGGAAAAAATAAACCTGCCTCCATTCCAAAAAACTCAGCAACCCTCGTTTCCAGTTCAATTACCGTAGGATCCTGTTTATAAACATCATCCCCAACCTGCGCATTAAACATATACTGCAACATTTCGTATGTAGGTTTGGTAATCGTATCGCTAATCAAATTTATTTCCATATTCTAAAAACTATATCTTATTTTTGCATTTTAAAACCAGTAAAATTATCAGGAGCCGATCTTGCTATTCGTTTCAATCTTTTTTCAAAACGCTTTTTTTTGTAAAAAGAAAAAAGAGCTTCCTACGGTCGCTTTTTTTCTTCAACAAAAAATAAA
>NZ_JBDTTP010000018.1:0-57495 GCF_039930565.1 Flavobacterium sp.
AAAATAGTAGCCCGTAGCGGAATCGAACCGCTCTTACATGGATGAAAACCATGCGTCCTAACCGATAGACGAACGGGCCCTGCTTCTCTAATGCGGATGCAAAAATACAACTATTTTTAAGATCTACAATAGTTGATGTAAAAAAAATTATTTTTTTTTAATATGCCTTAGCAAACAGCACTCTCTTAGTAGATGGACTCCCAGTAAATACACAGGTTCCCTCCTCTTCTACATGACTTAAAGGAATGCAACGAATCGTTGCTTTTGTCAGGTCTTTTATTTTTTCCTCAGTAGCTGCTGTACCATCCCAATGGGCACAGACAAAACCACCTTTAGTATCTAAAATCACCTTAAACTCCTCAAAGCTATTTACTTCTGTAATATGTGTATTGCGATAGTCCAATGCTTTGTTAAATAAATCCGTCTGAATCTGCTCTAACAACACATTTACATAATTTATAATTTCATCTTTTGAAACTACTTCCTTAGACAATGTATCACGTCTTGCAACTTCAAAAGTTCCGTTTTCCAGGTCTTTTGGACCCACTGCAATTCGAACAGGAACTCCTTTCAATTCCCATTCTGCAAATTTGAAACCTGGCTTTTGCGTTGTTCTGTCATCGTATTTAACTGAAATTTTTAATTTTTTAAGTCCGGCTGTTAATTCATTAACGGCAGTTGTAATTTCAGCAAACTGTTCATCTGTTTTATAAATTGGCACTATAACAACTTGTATTGGTGCCAAATTTGGAGGAAGAACCAATCCCAGATCATCAGAATGTGTCATAACCAGAGCTCCCATCAAACGAGTCGAAACTCCCCACGAAGTTCCCCAAACGTGTTCTTGTTTTCCTTCGGCATTTGCAAACTTTACATCAAATGCTTTTGCAAAATTCTGTCCTAAAAAGTGAGAAGTTCCTGCCTGCAATGCTTTTCCATCCTGCATCAGAGCCTCAATACAATACGTTTCATCAGCTCCGGCAAAACGTTCTGTTTCGGTTTTTATACCCTTAACCACAGGAATTGCCATAAAGTTCTCCGCAAAATCAGCATATACATTCATCATTTTTTCAGATTCTTCAATTGCTTCTGCTTTTGTGGCATGTGCTGTATGACCCTCCTGCCATAAAAATTCAGCAGTTCTTAAAAACAGACGTGTACGCATTTCCCAACGTACGACATTTGCCCATTGGTTAATTAATAAAGGTAAATCTCTATATGACTGCACCCAACCTTTATATGTAGACCATATAATTGCCTCGCTTGTTGGACGAACAATAAGTTCTTCCTCTAATTTAGCATTCGGATCAACCATTAGTTTTCCGGGTTTATCAGGATCATTTTTTAATCTGTAATGTGTTACAATAGCACATTCTTTTGCAAATCCTTCGGCATTTTTTTCTTCTGCTTCGAACATGCTTTTTGGCACAAATAAAGGGAAGTATGCGTTTTGATGTCCAGTTTCTTTAAACATTCTGTCAAGCTCAGCCTGCATTTTTTCCCAAATAGCATATCCGTATGGCTTAATTACCATACATCCTCTAACTCCTGAATTTTCGGCTAAATCTGCTTTAACAACCAGTTCGTTATACCATTTCGAATAATCTTCTGATCTTGTAGTGAGGTTCTTACTCATATTGAATAGTTTGGCACAAATTTTGTTTTATTTTTTTAACTAAATAGTTCCGCAAAACTAACTATTTTTGTAATGTGCAACAATAAAAAACACCACAGATATGAAAACTTATATTTATCTCAGACAAAACTCAACTCATTTCTATTTAATTGGATTATTGAGTTTTCTATTAGCATCGTGTGGTTCTTACCAAAACACTTCATACAATGACAATGATGGGGTTTATGGCAATACCCGCACCTATAATCAACAAACCACTAGTACTGCTAATAGTCAATATAAAGATTATTTCAGTTCCTTACAAGATGAAAATGTACCAACTGAAATTTTTACAGACGTAGATACCTATGGGAACTATGCTGAAAACGACAGCACGCAAACTACCTCAACAGCTTATCCGGCATGGGGAAGCAGTAATTCTGAAGTATCCATAAATGTTTATTCAAATCCTATGTGGTCAACGGGATTTGGATTTGGGTTTGGATACCCATATTATGGAGGTTATTGGGGATATCCTGGATATGCTTGGGGATACTCTGGATATGGCGGATACGGCTGGGGATATCCTTACTATGGATACAGCGGTTATTACGGTGGCTATTGGGGACCTGGATACGGCGGATACTATGGAAGACCTGGATATTCGCGTTATGCCTATAACTCAGGAAGGAGAGGAACTGCAGCTTATTACAATGGAAGAAGCTATTCAGCAAACAGAAGTTATGCTACAAACAGAAGTTATTCTAACAACAGAAACTATACTACAAACAGAAGTTACAGCACTAACAGATCAGGCAATTTTACAGACAGAAGAAGCAGCAGTTATGTAAATAGCAGAAACACAACTTCAAGTCCAACCTTTACTAATAGAAGAAGTAACAGTACTCAAAATAACAATAGTACTTACAATTCATCAAGAAGATCATCTTCTAACAATACAACAACCACAAACAGAAATTATAACAATAACAACAACTCATCCCAAACGAGAAGTTACTCTCCGAGCCCATCCCGTTCGTATAATAGCGGAGGCGGAGGAAGCATGAGATCATCCGGAGGCGGAGGCGGAGGAAGATCTTCGGGAGGCGGTGGAGGAAGAAGATAATATCTTCCTACTTACAATACAACATTAATAATATATCAAACTTTAATGCAAATGAGAAAAATATTCTTCCTAGTTATCTCAGGACTAAGTTTTAGCATGTCATATTCTCAAGAAATTTCAGATGCTGTACGTTACTCTCAGGATAACCTGAATGGAACTGCCCGATTCAGAGCAATGGGTGGCGCTTTTGGCGCTTTAGGTGGAGATCTATCCTCTCTGGCTGTAAATCCTGCAGGTTCTGCCATTTTTTCAAATAATCAGGTTGGTGTGACATTTAACAACCAAGGCATTAAAAACAACTCTGATTATTTTAACACAAAAACCAGCACCAAAGAGAATGCTTTTACTTTAAATCAGGGTGGAGCTGTTTTTGTATTTCATGATGGGAATCCTAATAATAACTGGAAAAAAATTGCTATTGGGGCTACTTTTGAAACTACCAACAACTTCGATAATAATATTTTTTCAAAAGGAACCAATTCAAACTCTATAGACGGTTATTTTTTAAATTACGCCAATAGATCAACCTCTTCTCCAAGTTATATTAAAAATGCATACTACGAAGATTTATCCTATGTTGAGCAACAAACCCACTTAGGACTTAACGGAAATGTTATTCAGGCTTCCAACAACAACATTTACCTAAGTAATGTTCCGGCGGGTGGCAACTACGACCAGACCAATGAAGTTTACACCAGAGGATACAACAGTAAATTAGGGTTTAATATTGCAACATCTTACATAGACCGTCTTTATTTAGGTGCGAATTTGAACGTTCATGTTACTGATTACAGAAGATCAAGCAGCTTTTATGAGTCGAATTTAAATGATCTTCAGCCGAATGAAACTATTTCTAACGTACGTTTTAACAATGAATTGTATACGTATGGTAATGGATTTTCTTTTCAATTAGGAGCCATTGCTAAAGTGACAGAAGCATTTAGAGTTGGTTTGGCATACGAATCTAATACGTGGTATGAACTTTATGATGAACTGTCTCAGAGTTTATATTCTACAACAGAGAACAATGCAAATCAGGCATTTGATTATGATGTAAATCCAAAAATTACAAATGTTTACGATTCCTATACTTTACAGACTCCGGGAAAAGTTACTTTTAGTGCAGCCTACGTATTTGGAAAATCAGGCTTAATTAGTATTGATTATGCTATTAAAGATTATGCTAATACAAAGTACAAACCTACCAATGACTCAGGTTTCAGACAAATAAACAATCAGATTAATGAGCAGTTAACCAACAATGGTGAATTAAGAATCGGTGGCGAATACAAGATAAAAAGATTAAGTGTTCGAGGCGGATACCGTTTTGAAGGAAGTCCTTATAAAAACGGAACAACAATTGGGGATTTAAAAAGCTATTCAGGCGGTTTAGGTTATAATTTCGGATCAACTAAATTAGATTTGGCTTACTCCTACTTAGAAAGAGAATCGAATCAGGGATTTTTTAACGTGGGTTTAACTGATACTGCCAATATTAAGTCGAAGCTTAATACTGTTTCTTTGACTTTATTATTTGAATTGTAATTAAGAACAAATAAATGAATGGAAATCCGTTAGGTCATACCTGACGGATTTTTTTTAGCCCTGATGGAAGTGGTATCCTTTTGTGGCGGGGTTCGCCACAAAAGATATAACGCACAGCAGGAATAGCTCCTGAAAAATGACTAAAAGAAACCTAAATAAGCGGTGTTTGGATAAAAAAGCGTAATTTTGCACTCCAATTTATAAAAGTATGAGAACCAAGTCTTTAAAAAAGAACAAAATTAACGTAATCACTCTTGGGTGTTCGAAAAATGTATATGATAGTGAAGTACTGATGGGACAGCTTCGTGCCAGTGGTAAAGAAGTACAACATGAGGCGCCTGCTGCAGAAGAAGGAAACATTATCGTAATCAACACTTGTGGTTTTATTGATAATGCAAAAGCAGAATCGGTAAACATGATTTTGGAATATGCTGATAAAAAAGACAGAGGTTTGGTGGACAAGGTTTTTGTAACCGGATGTTTATCGGAACGATACAGACCTGATTTAGAAAAAGAAATTCCGAATGTAGATCAATATTTTGGTACAACCGAATTACCTCAGCTATTGAAAGCTTTGGGAGCCGATTATAAACATGAATTATTAGGAGAACGTTTAACAACAACTCCAAAAAACTACGCTTACTTAAAAATTGCTGAAGGTTGTGACAGGCCCTGCAGCTTTTGCGCGATTCCGCTTATGCGTGGAAAACATGTTTCTCAAACTATTGAAAAATTGGTTAAAGAAGCAGAAGGCTTAGCAAAAAACGGAACTAAAGAATTGATTTTAATCGCTCAGGACTTAACTTATTATGGTCTTGATATATACAAAAAGAGAAATCTTGCTGAACTTTTAGAAGCCCTGGCAAAAGTAGAAGGCATTGAATGGATTCGTCTTCATTATGCTTACCCTACAGGTTTCCCGATGGATGTTTTGGAGCTAATGAAACGAGAACCTAAGATTTGTAATTATATTGATATTCCATTACAACATATTTCAGATAGTATTTTAAAATCAATGCGTCGGGGTACAACCCAGGCAAAAACGACTCAATTATTAAAAGATTTTCGTGCTGCGGTTCCGGGAATGGCAATTAGAACTACATTGATAGTTGGATATCCCGGTGAAACCCAGGAAGATTTTGAAATTTTGAAAGATTTTGTTCAGGAAATGAAATTTGACAGAATGGGATGTTTTGCTTATTCTCATGAAGAAAACACACATGCCTATTTACTGGAAGATGATGTTCCTACTAATGTAAAGCAAGCCAGAGCTAACGAAATAATGGAATTACAGTCTCAGATTTCATGGGATTTGAATCAGGAGAAGATCGGTCAGGTTTATAAATGTATAATTGACAGAAAAGAAGGAGCTCATTTTGTGGGAAGAACCGAATTTGACAGTCCGGATGTTGATAATGAAGTTTTAATAGATGCATCGAAACATTACGTAAAAACAGGTGAATTTATTAATATCAAGATAATAGAAGCAACAGAATTTGATTTATACGGAGAACCTGCTTAAATTTACAGTAATAAGTATCGAATTATCAACTTAGATAAAAAACACTTTATGAAACCTATTCAATCTATCTTACTTTTAGTTTTTACTTTATTAATTTTTAATTCTGTTTCGGCACAATATGGAAATGGATATAATAATGGATATGGAAATAATGGCTACGGTAGAGGTGGCGGAATGGACAGAAGTATGATGCAGGGACAACAAAGTTCTCCGAGCAAACCTAAAGAAGTTCCTGTTGAAGAAACTGCAGCCAAAATAGTAGAACAAATGAAGCCAGAAGTAAATCTTGATGAATTACAAGCCATAGCCATTGCAAATGTTTTAGCTGACAGTATGAGAGAACAAGGTGTTCTTTTGAAAAACGAAAGCAGTAGCCAGGATCAGAAAATTGAACAAATAACAGCATTAAGAGAAGCAACTACAAAAAAAATAAATGCTTTTTTAAGTCCTGCACAAATAGAAAAATACAATGTTTTTATGACTAATTTTAAGGAGATAAAAAAAACAAAGTCTAAAAAGAAAAAAGATTATAAAGAAACAAAAGAAGAAATAATTAAAGAATAATTGTTTTAATTTTAAAACTTACAATATAATTTACCATGTTAAAAAGACATCTTTTTTACCTGATTCCTGCAATTATAATTACTTCCTGCGCTACAAAAAACCCTTATAAAGCTACTGAAAAAGTTTACGATCAACAGTTAAAAACTTTAGAAAACCAGATAACAAGCAAACAAGTTGAATCTATACCAACAATAGCTCCTGTAATTATAGACACTACTTACGCTTCACAACTAGGCATTGTAAAAGACTCACTGTCAAAAACCGGATCAACACCTTTATTAAATGGCATTAATACAGAATGGGTAGGAACGGTTAATTTTAATTTAAGAAAACCGAGTTTCATTATCATACATCATACTGCACAGGACTCCTTACAACAAACTATCAGTACGTTTACAAAAACAAAAACACAGGTGAGTGCGCACTACATAATTTCTGAAAACGGAAAAGTGGTTCAGATGCTAAATGATTATTTAAGAGCCTGGCATGCAGGTGCTTCAACGTGGGGAAAAAATACAGATCTGAATTCAACTTCGATTGGTATTGAGCTGGATAATAATGGTTTTAAACCTTTTAGTGAATCTCAAATTGCAAGCTTGATTGCACTTCTGACAAAATTGAAAAAAGATTACAACATTCCAACACAAAATATATTAGGCCATTCTGATATTGCTCCAGGGAGAAAACAGGACCCAAGCGCTCTTTTTCCATGGAAAACATTAGCAGAAAAGGGATTTGGAATATGGCCGGATGAATTTTTAGAAGAAGCTCCTTTTGATTTTCAAATTGAACCTGCGTTGCGAATTATTGGATATAATACCAAAAATCTGTCTGCAGCAATAATGGCTTTCAAATTGCATTATATTCAAACCGACATAAGCGTAACTTTAGACAGAAAAACAATAGACACTATTTATTCTATTTACAAAAAACAACTGCAATAAAATTACATTTTTAAAATTATAATGCGTTTCTAAGTTTTTATTTAGAAACGCATTTTTTAATGTTTAGTTTGTCTTAAGATCTGTAATTGAACTATTCCAATTATTGTTCTTGTGCCCATTGTTCGTTTTATTTTACACACACAATTCTAACTAAATTCCTCTGTAAGCAAATATTTCTTATGTTACTACTCAAAAATAATCTAATATTTACAAATCAGCATTATATATTTTTATGAGGTGAGAAATAAAAAAGCTGCCAAAATTTTACAATTTTGACAGCTTCCAAAAAAAAAAAAATATCAATCTTTATCTCTAGAAAAGAGAGTATGTTAAATAATGCATTCTTAGAATCCGTATACCACAGCTAAAAGTACTTGAGAAGCAGATTTAGTAGGAAGTAAATCCGAATCTACGAACACTTCGTCTGAATTAGAATCAAGTCTAAACTCTGGAATTATAGTTAAACCGTTTATTTTATAATTTCCTGACAAAGTCAAAGCTGTAACATCATTATCTCCAGAACCTTCTTTCTTTTTAAAATATTCTGCACGTAATCCTAAAGCAAAAGCATCAGTAATTGCATAAGATGGGTACAATGCTGCTCCAGTATAACCTACATCTCCTTCGTTTGAAAAATCAGCAGCGTTTACACCTAATTTGAATTTATCTGATATTTGAAATGTTGCAGTCAAATCAACAATAGTACCACTTACAGAACCATCCATAAAGTTCAAATAAGCACTAGCTTTATCAGCTACAAAAGATAATTGACCACCTACGGCATTTAATCCTTTTTGTGGATCAGCCTGATATGAATTCCAAGTGTCATTAAACAAACCTAGCATTGCGCCAAATTTCTCAGTTATTGCATAATTCGCTTTAATACCAGCATTTTGGAATGGTCCGTTGGTAAACAAATATGAAGTAGAGTAGTGAAAATTAGATACAGGAGATATTACCTCGTACCCAATAAAGGTTCCCATATACCCTGCAGTCAGACTAAGTTTATCAGAAACTTCATACGTAGCATACAAATTTTGGATATGGAATGAGTTAAAGCCATTACCCTCATCATATGTCCCGTCTGAGTTTGGTATTGATTGAAATTGACCTCTAGGCCCAAAAGAAATTTCACCTACAAAAGATACATTTTTTATTTTTTTCTTCAAAGCGATATCTAACATTCCTAAAGAAACAGAATTGTGATCTGTTGCAAAGCTTGTTGGTATATTACTAGTTTTAGCAAAATCATATTTGTAATATAAATCCCCAGAACCTGTAATTTCTAAAGGAGTTGATTCTGGTGCGTCATCTTGTGCAAATGCAATACTTGTTGTTAAGGCTAATGATAAAATACAAAATACTTTTTTCATGTGTAATTGGTTTTAGTTATTAATTGATTCTGGTTAGTTAAATTTTTATCTCTTATTTATGAATATGTTTTCACTTTTGAACTTCAAATCTCCTTCAAACACCCTCATTTTCATCAGCGAATTTATCAACTTTTTATATGACTAAAAGAATCGAAATCTATTTTTTTACTGTTTTACATGAAGAATTATGGATTACAAAAATTAAATTAAAAATAATCGTTATTTCACATTTATACGGATTGGTTTTTAAAAATACAATAACGATATTTTATCAATTTAGACTTAAATATTACACTACTAAATATTTTAACCTATAATAAGCGACTAAAAACGGAAAAATTTAGTCCAAAAAAATTATATACCCCCATATAAAATAGGGGTATGTTTTATTTTTTAAAAAAATTAATAATGTTGATGGTTTTTAATTCGATTTCGATATCAAAAAAATAATGATCTAAATTCTTACAAAATTAAATACTTACCCAAGAAATATTAAACTAAAAAGCCTGTTCAGGAAATGAACAGGCTTAGTATAGAATTATAATATTTAATTCATTTTTCCGAATTATATTTTTTTAGGAACTCACGAACCTTAATACCTGATTCTTTTAGATCCTTGTACTTCCAATTACCCTGAGAATCTGCTGATTTTTGTAATATGGAACAGGTTTCATCTTTATCTGAAACAGACCAGGTAATCCAGCTTAATTTCCTCTCTTCCATCCAATCTATATAATCCTGCCATGCTTTCATATCTAATGGCCCATCACCTGTTGCTTCCATTCCGGCAGATTCTGAAATAAAAATCGGCAAACCATTTTTAATGGCTTCATCAGTCCGGTCACGCAATTCTTTTCCGTGTGTGGCAGCGTAGAAATGCATTGTATACATTAAATTATCATATCCTAGTATTGGATCTGCAGCAGGAAGATCAACATCCTGATCCCATCTTGGTGAACCGATCAGGATAATATTTTTCGGATCGTTTTCTCTGATAACCTTAATTACTTCTTCGGCATAATCCTTAATTTCAGGCCATGATTCATGATCAGGCTCATTGAAAATCTCATAAATTATATTAGGATACTTGTTGTATTTTTGAGACATTTCAGCAAAAAATGCTTTAGCTTCATTTAAATTGATGTTATGACTGTGCCAATCGATAATAACATATATATTTGATTTTATAGCCCCTTTTATTACTGACTCAATTTTATCTTTTGAGAATTCAGGATTCTTTATATAGCCCTTTTCTCCTAATTCGATTCCCATGGCTGCGCGTACTACATTACAATTAAAATCTTCCTTAAGCCAGTTTACCGATTTTTCATTGTAAAAACGAGGCCACATGCTATGCCAGCCAAAACTCATTCCGCGCAACACAACAGGAACATGGTTTTGATCCACCAACTGAGTTCCACGGACATTTAACTGACCATGTTTTTTTACAAACTGTGCGTTTAATAAATCAAAAAACAGCAACAATAACATTGTTAAAAATTTAGCCTTTAATTTCATTTGAAAGAGTTTATGGAATTAATTTTAGAGTAATTACATCATGTGAAGCAATTTCAGAAATAAAATTCTTTTTGGTATTTCCTGCTTCTTTATTTTTCCAAAGATCTTTTATTTTAAATGTTTTTTTATTAAAATCGGCTTCGTAACCAAAATCTGTATCTTTAATAGTATTCTTATTCCAGTCGAAATTAATTTTTTTGGCAACATCACTCCTGTTTAGGAAAGTTACTGCCCAATTTTCGTCAGCTAAAGGTTTTACCCAAACTTCCAACCCGTTATCTTCAAAATATTTAAATCCCTGAATACCTAATTTATCCTGATTTACTGCGATTAATTCTTTGTTCGTTAAGATTGCTAACGTTTCCTTGGACATTTTTCTATAGTCATTTCCGCTAAACAATGGTGACGCCAGCATACACCATAAACTAAAATGCGCTTTATCTTCTATATTATTCATTTCATTGCCTACTTCCATCATATCAAAATCATTCCAATGATCAGGACCAGAATACTTACGGATATCTTTTCGCATATCTGCAATTTTCATAAATCCCCATGAAGACCAATTTTCAGGATGTTTGAATTCACAATCAAAACATGGGTAAATATCTCCTGAAATCCTCCATAAGTTCCCAACTGGTTTCCCCCACTCCCAAGGCTTGTTATCACCCCATTCGCAAAGACTAAAGACAATAGGCCTTCCGGCAGTCTTCAAGGCATTACTCATGGTACTGTAGGCTTCTGGCGCTGTGATTCCTTTTGTATTGCACCAATCATATTTTAGGAAATCGATTCCGAGCTTGGCATAAAAACGAGCATCTTGATATTCATAACCTCTTGTTCCCGGATATCCGGCACAAGTTTGAGTACCGGCACAATTGTACAGGCCAAATTTCAAGCCTTTACTGTGGACATAATCAATAACAGGTTTCATTCCATTAGGAAACTTAACCAAATCCGGAACAAGATCTCCGTTTGCATCACGTTCTTTTGCCATCCATCCATCATCCAATACAATATAGTTGTAACCGGCAGCAGCCATTCCGGAAGAAACCATTATATCTGCAGTTTCTTTTACCAGTTTTTCATCGATATTGGTGGCAAAAGTATTCCAGGAATTCCACCCCATTGGAGGTGTCATGGCGAGGCCTTCGAATTTTCCGGCAGCTTGCATATGCGTATTACCTTGGCCGAAACTTAAGACTGATACACTTAAAACCAGTAATAAAATTATTTTCTTCATTTTAATTAAATTTAAAACCACTATAAAAAGATATTCCCTAATTTTTAATTAGGGAATATCTTAGACTAATTCAAATAACAATCGTTTCATTATTTCAGCACAAAACCAATATTATCAAACAATACGGTATTACCTCCATCATTATTAGATTCCTGAAAAGTAAGCATCGTAAGACTGGAAGGGCTACCTAATGCACTCAAAGGAATTTCCATGTAAACCCATGAAGTTGTTACTGGAATTACAAAATTCGTGCCTCCGTTTACGTTAAAATTAACCTGGCCATTTTTAGAACCTTTTACAGCAATTCTAAGTGACTTGTAAGGAGACATATCGAAATAAAAACCCCAGTTTCCACCATCCCAACCTCCAAAAACCCAACGCCAGGACTTGGTCCCCTGATATGAATCTCCGCCGTAATTAAGATCAACACCTTGACCAGACCAAGGGCCACCCCATTGTACACCTCGCAATTCATCATCATATAATGCTGTACCTATTGCCTCAACTGCAGTTCCTGTACCTACACTGTTCGTTACAGAGATTTTTCTATGATTAGCATTTTCCGGTATTTTTACAACAATTTTATCTAATGTGTAATGTACTATCGTAAGTGATATTTCTGGCTGTGTGGCAGTTGCAGAAAGAGTAACTATCGGACTTATAAAACCATCTCCAGATATTGTTACCTCATCTCCAGATACAGCATTTATTGGACTAAAACTATTAATAGTTGGTGGTGCAGGTTCTATTCCAACTTTAACCTGATTGGACTTGCCGTAATTTGTTTTAACCGTTAAAAGACCATATTCAAAATTGGAAGGGATTTTTACATCAAATTTTGTCGTTGTTAAAGTGCCCGGTATAATATCCAAATTAGCGCTGCCCAATGTAACAAGTGGAGTATTATAAAAATTAATTCCCGTAACTGTAACTATTTCCCCTGAGACCGGATATTTATTAGATATACTATTAATGAAAGGTGCTTTAGGCAAACTTCCTAAATTGCCCACTATATGTATAATCGCATTTTCTGACGTAATATCTTTTGCAGATGCAGCTACGCTTTCACCAGCAATTGTAAGTGTTTGAATACTCCTGTCATAATTATCCTGAATTCCAATAATCAAAGAATTATCCATGGATTCAAAATCCTTAAACAATGAGGCTATTGAAACATATGTTTTAGACTCTAAATATTCAGCACCAATAGTTTCATCAAGATCTGAAGAAGGATTCATAGGATCAACAACAATTCTTTCAACCCTTTTTATTCCAGGGATAATGTAACCTAATATTATTTTCTTCAATTCCAGCTTTGGAACCTGATCCACGGTTGAATATCCATTTTTTTCAAAATAAATCTCCAAAGCATTATTATTAGGTGCAAAAATAGTAAGCGGTATAATCTTAGACAAAGAGTCTAAAGATTTATCCAATCCGGTACTTTCCAATGCTTTATAAAAAATAATTAAGTCAGGATTTTTAGATAGTGTTTCTACAAGTGATGCTTTATTCTGTTTTTCTTCCTGTTCATATTTATCACATGACACAATTATAGTAGCTAACAATAATAGAATTGCCAAATACCTAGAAATTATTTTTTTCATGATTTTTTTATTTATTGTTTTTAAAATTCCATCCACATTTTTTTCTACTATATAAAACCAATATCGTCTAAGAAAATATTCGCAGAAGTACCATTTAAATCTCTAATATACAGTCTTTTTACAGTTGTATCAGATTCATCTAAATCAATAAGATCCTTAACAGGAATACTAATATGATTCCATTTGCCTGGCTCTAACTGGACTTCAATACCATATTTGTCACCACTTGCAGTATTTTCGTCTAACCCTTCACCAGATTTAATAGAAAATCTTAAATTTCTAACAACATCCGGACGTACTGAAATTTTCAAATAAGTATATTCTTTTACATCTACTGGTTCAAAATCTATCCAGGCCAAGCTCCACCCTCCGGTCACTCTCTTGATTGAATGAGTACCTCTGCTAACTAGCTCTGTACTGGCAAAATTTTCTGAGCCTCCCCAATTACCAGAACCAACAGGAGTAGCACTACCTGAAAAATCATCTCCAAAAATCAAGTAATCAATACCTAATGATAATGGATTAGATAAACCATAAGCACTTAATACCACCAAATCTCCTGAATCTTTAAAACCCGCCGGCACTTTTACTTGTATTTGTGTAGTTGTTGGAGTTCTTACAGTTGTTGCCAAAACCCCTCCTATCGTTACAGAAATTGGCTGGTAAGCTTTAATGGTCAAAATATCACCTGCATCTGGTATTGCTTTTGCAGCATTTAAAATTTCAGGATCTGGATTTGCAACTGGAAATGGATACACCAAAGTCCCCAATCCTGTATAAAATTTAAAACTATTGTTTATTACCTTGTTATTATATAAAATTGCAGAAGGTATGGTTACAAAAACTCCATTATTTGTTACCATTGTTGCGTTAAAGGTAATTTCAACATCATTATAAGTGATTTTTGATAAAGTTGCTAAACCAGCTCCTTTTATGTAATATAAGTTTTCAGTGTAAGCTTCCTCTACTGGCTCAAGTATACCTGCATAATCTTCAACTTTTGTTGCATTGACACTTTCAATACTTAATGTGTTATTCTCAGAATCATTGTTATCACAGGATGAAAAAACAAAAAGTATTACTAAGAAAACATTAAATAAACGCATTATTGATTTTATCTTTTTCATAATATTATTTTTTTGTATATGGAACTGGAGCATCATTTAATCTTGGATTTTTTTGAACCTCGAAGGCTGGAATTGGAAAAATAAATGAGGACGAACTTACAGAACTCACATAATAAGAATTTGCTATTGTACCTCTATTTTGTTTTAAGATTAAATCAACCGCAGAACTTCGGTCAAACCTACATAAATCAAACCAGTACTCTCCTTCAAAAGCTAGTTCTGCTCTTCGCTCCTTAAGCAGCTGCAAATCTGTCAATTTAGTCGTATATCCAAGCAATCCCGCTCTTTTTCTTATAACATTAACTGCATTTATTGCCTCCGGATCACTTGTTGAAGTGTTCCCTGCCAAAATAGCTTCTGCTAATATAAGATACACTTCAGCGTAGCGCATTAGATAAGTATTATTTCCATATCCATGATTATCAGGATCCTCATCACCTGCATACTTACTGCTTCTTCCAACAACATACTTTTTTATTCCCGCTCCCGAGTTTTGCGCACCAAAATTAGCATCTGTAGAAGTATCATAAGAAGATCCTTGTTTTGACTGGAGATAACTATATTTATCACCTTTAATCATATAAGTTTCTTTTCTTCTTTTGTCTTCATAGGTAACCCCTCCTAATTCATAAATCTCAAATGCTGTTTTCATCAAATCCTGAGAAGGAGCATAAACACCGTTATAGGTAGCTGCTGTTAACGACGAACTGCCAGCATAGACTGTATTGCTGTAATTTGCAGCAGAATATCCGCCACCAGTTACCCATTGTATTGCCGCAATTGTTTCTTCATTATTATTATTAGCCGTTGAATACAAATCACCAAAAGATTTATCACTCAGTTCAGGACCACCCAAAAGCTTAAACTCCCCGGAATTAATAACTTCCATTGCTAAGTTTTTTGATTGTGTAAATTTATTTTGATATAAATACACTTTAGCCAGCATTGCTTTAGCAGAACCGCTGGAAACTCTTGCATTACTTTCATAATCAGATGTTCTGCTTTTTGTTTTAAGCAATTTAGAAGCTTCAATCAGATCATTTTCGATAAAGGTATAGATACTTGCTGTAGTGTTGGGAGGCACGTTGTAGTTATCAAAAAAGTCATAACTATTTTCAATAATTGGAACTGCTGCATAAAGTCTAACTAAATAAAAATAAGCAAGAGCCCTCATAAAATGAGCCTCTCCCAAAGCATTGTCTGTTACATTTGGTGTTACATTTGGACCTACATATTTGGGTAAGTTAATTAATACTGCATTAGATTGCGCTACCACAGAATATAGCCCCTTCCAGGCACTCAGCAAATTAGAATCTGTTGACCTGTGCATCAGTGAACCAAAACTTCCCGGATCAAAACCAGTCATATTACCGGAACTTATTTCTAACATAAGATGATAAGGGCCATTGTAAAAATCAAACCAGACATTGCAATACAAACCGTTTGTAGAATTCTCCACCAACTTATCATTTTGATATGCAGTTTCTAAAGTATATGAATCTTCCTGCTTAACATCTAAATAATCATCCTGACAAGATGTAATCGTAAAAAAGAATAACACTGCAAATAATTTGAGTATTACGTTATATTTTATATTTTTTTTCATGGCTGTTTTTTAAAATTCAATATTTAAACCTAGTGTAATAGTTCTTGAAGAAGGATAACGTCCATTGTCAACACCATTTAACAAAGCATCCTGATTGTATTTTCCTACCTCCGGGTCATATCCTGAGTAATTAGTAAAAGTGTATAAATTTTGAATGCCTGAATAAATCCTTAAATTACTTAATCTAATTTTATTTAAAAGATCCTTGGTAAATGAATAAGACAGACTAACATTTTGAATTCTGACATATGAACCGTCTTCTATGTATCGATCAGATATTTCGCCATTTGCCAAAGTGTCATCATTTCCTGCCGCTCTTGGAATATTAGAAGTTGTGTTTGCAGGATTCCAAAAATTACTAGCCTCTATCAATTGATTTGTATAATAACGATTTTGAACACCCGCACGCCTTGTCAGATTTAGAACTTCATTACCCTGACTCCCCTGAATAAATACAGATAATTCAACCGCCCCATATTTAAATGAATTTGTGAATCCAAAAGTAAAGTCAGGGTGAGGAGAACCTATTTTAGTACGATCATTGTCATCTATATAACCATTATTATCAACATCCATATAAAGTGCATCTCCTAAACGCGATTGTTCATAACTTGTACCCAACTTAACTAATGGTGCCTTAGCCAACTCCTCATTATTTTTGATAACCCCTAAGTATTTAAATCCATAAAAGTTACCTACCGACTCCCCAACAGTGGTATTGGTTACATTTCTTAAAGTGTAATCGTTAATATTAACGGAGCGTAAAAGGTTTGTTAAACCATCCAAAGACAAAACTTTGTTTTTATATTTGGAAACAATCAAATTAGAGCTCCATGAAAATTTATCAGAGAAATTTTTAGTCATGTTTACAGATAAATCAAACCCTTTATTTTCCATATCTCCTAAATTTTTCCATGGAGCATCAATACCTCCTGAATAAGAAGCAGACCCTGTTAAATAAGTAGGATAATCCGGTTGATACAAAAAGTCTTCCGAAAGTTTTCTATAAACATCAAAACTTACATTTAAAAAGGAATTAAATAAGGAGAAATCAACACCTAAATTAGTTTGTTTAGAGACTTCCCATTTTAAATCCGGATTTTCGTAATTCGATATTGCCGTACCAGATCCTAAACCAGTAGTTACTGTTTTTATCGTTTCAGTAAATCTATTTCCTGGAATTTGCTGGTTACCAGTCTGTCCATAACCTGCTCTAAATTTAATATTGCTAACAACGGGTTTTGTTTCACTCATAAATGATTCTTCCGAAAGTTTCCAATATCCGGAAATAGCAGGAAAATAAGCCCATTGCTTTCCTTTAGCAAATTTAGAAGAACCATCTGCCCTGAACGAACCTGAAATTCCATATTTATTAAGAATATCAAAATTTACCCTTGTAAAATAAGAGTTTAATGTTGCAGCACCCGTATACCTTCCATCTAACAAAACTTTCTTTGGGTCTGCAAAAGCAATATCCCTATTATCATTAGACAAAAAACCGCTACCCTTTAATCCATAGCCGTTCCAATTAGAACCATTAGTTTCCTGTCCTAAAAGTAAAGTGAAGTTATTTTTTGAAAAACTTTTATTGTAAGTCAATAAGTTTTTAACGTTAACACTGTAGTAGCTTTGATGATTTGTATTAATAGTAGCCACTTCATTCTCAACCCTACCCCATTTATAGCTTGGATTAAACGCCAGTCCATCAGAGAAGTTGATAAATGTTCCTATTTCAAATTTATACTCCCAACCTTTAGCTATATTGATATTTGTATACAGATTTGCAGAAAACTCTTTTCTTCTTAATTCATTTGTTTTGCTCAAAGCTGAAGCCACGGGATTTATAAAACTAACATAGGTCTGATCGTCTGCTGGTGGTCCTGCAAAAGTTCCGTCAGCATTTTTTACAGCCAAATCAGGTGTCGCTAATAAAGTTGTACTAATTATTCCGTTATATGAGCTATTTAATGTTATGTTTTCTTTTGAAATTGCTCCAGAAACATTCAGACCAATTTTTATCCATTCTTTTACCTTTGCATCTATATTAGACCTAAAAGTATAACGTTTAAATCCAGAGCCAACAACTGTTCCGTCTTGATTCGTATAGCCACCCGACAGGTAATAACTGATGTCATTTTTTGATCCGGAAAATGCTAGCTGATGATTAATCATAATGGCATCCTTGAAAATTTCTTTCTGCCAGTTTGTACCTTCACCTAACAATTCAGGAAAAGCAAATTCAGTTCTCGGGGTCGAAGTAACTTCCCATGGATTAGCAGGGTACTTTTGAAGAGTATTTTGAGCTATGGCATATTCACGCAAATTCATAACATCCAACAACCTCGTTTGTTGCTGCAAAGACAAACTATTTTCATAATTCAATTTTCCAGTTCCTTTCTTACCAGATTTCGTAGTAACCAAAACTACACCATTGGCACCTCTGGATCCATAAATTGCAGTTGCTGATGCATCTTTTAAAACATCAATAGACTCAATGTCATTGGGATTAATAAGTGCTAACGGACTCACCGTTACTTCACCTGAATTAGATAAGTTCGATCCGGCAACAGGTGATCTTCCCGATGTTGAAGAATTTCTTGCATCACCAGAAATTGGTATACCATCAATAACATACAGAGGTTCATTAGTACCTGAAATTGATGTAAGACCACGTATATTTACGGAAACTGAGCTTCCGGGAGCACCAGAACTGTTAGTAATAGTTACACCTGACAATTTTCCCTGCATCATCTGATCAAGGCTTATTTTAGGTGTATCTTCGAGATCTTTGGCTTTTATACTTGAAATAGCTCCTGTAATATTAGATTTCTTTTGAGTTCCGTAGCCAATTACAACTACATCTTTCAAGTCTTGAGCTACAGATTCTAAAACTACATTTATAGTAGCTTTGCCTTTCACTTCTATCTTTTGTGTAGTAAAACCAATGAAAGAAAATTGAAGTGTTGCATTATCAGGCACATTAATTGTATATCGGCCATCAAAATCAGTAGAAACTGATGTATTCTGTCCTACCACTAAGACATTTACACCCGGAATCGACAATCCCTTATCATCAGAGACTATCCCTGAAATCTTAACCTGAGCAGCAATAAAGTTACTGCACAGCAGAAATATTATTAATGGAACAACTCTGTGATTAGCATTCCAATGAATAAAATTAGTCATTAGTTTTTTCATAGTAAAGTTTGGTTAGTTTAAGTTTAAATACTTTATAAACCCGTTTAAATTCAAGTACAAATTTTTTACTGATTTATTTAACAAATCTATAACACTACGTAATGTGATATTAATAGTATTATATCATTTGATGATAATATTTTTACTTAACTAATTTAAAAAAAACACATAGTGAAATAAAAACATGTAATTTTTAAATTTTTCACAATTTAAACCTCCATAACCACTATAAAAAATAAATATTAATTAAGAAACAATCGAAATTTAAAACGATTTCGTTAAAAATAATATTTGTTTATGAAAAAAAAGTATCATTATAAAATACGCTTTAATCCAGAAAAATCTTCCCTGTACTGACTAGGCGTACAATTTTTAATAGCTTTAAAACTACGATTGAAATTGGCTATATTATTAAACCCTGATTTAAAGGCGACTTCCGATACGCTCATGTCTTTTTCAACGAGCCAGCGTGCAGCATATCCAATCCGGATATCATTAATATAATTGACAAAGGTTTTTCCCGTTCGTTTTTTTATAAACCGATTAAAAGAAATTATAGACATATTAGCAACATTTGCAGCATCTTCTAAAGTAATTTTATCTGCAAAATGTTTTTGTACATATTCATAAACCTGTTTCATTTTATCGTAGTCATCGAAGGTATCATAATCTACAGTATATGTAGAAAGCAGTCTTTGATTCCTGGAATTTGCAAGATCATATAATAACGAAGTAATTTCCAAAAAATAATCCATTCCATCTAATTTTGAGAGCTTTATCAATCTTGGAGTTAATTCTTCAGACACTTTTTTAGAAAACAAAATACCGTGAATAGACCGATTAAACATATCACGAATTGGATTCATAATACGTCTTGACAGCAATGATTCATGAAATAAATCATTATGAAATTGTATCGTGATCTCATGAATTTTTTTACTTGTACATTTATTTAATTCCCATCCATGATATAAATTAGGCCCAATCAAAACCAATTCAACATTGTCAATTTCTTCAATGTTGTCTCCAACAACACGTTTGACTCCTTTTCCGTTTAGGATAAAATTAATTTCGAATTCCGGATGATAATGAACCGGAAAATCAAAACTATCTTTGACTCTGTCGAAAACTAAAAAACTATCTCCACTTGAAAGCGGTGCAATTTCTCTATAAAAATTCTTAGTATTACTCATCTTACAAATATTTTTTTAAGGCATTAAATCAATAATAAATTGCAATAATATGATATATAATTGATAAAATAATACTAATGAAACAAGAAACATACCTATATCTTTGAACAATGCTTTTATCATTTTTTCAAAAAAAATAAGCATAAAAAACAGTAATCATTTTAATATACCCTAATTTTATATATATCGACAGTTAAAATCTTAAAATACTGATTTAAAAAACACTTTAAAGTCTCTAAGTCATTTTTTATAATTTTTAATGCAATGCAAATAAATTTTTTGAATAAATTATGCAAAAAACGCTCATAATACCAATTATACTTACCTGTATTGGAATTTCATGTTCCACAAAAGCAATTTCTATTGATACAAATTTGTCACTTTCAGACAAAAAAGCCACCAACGAAACTGTTTTTCTCTATAAAAAACTACACCAATTGACTAAAAGGGGATATCTTTTCGGACATCAGGACGACCTTGCATATGGTGTAAAATGGAAATATGAGGACAACCGTAGTGATATCAAAGACGTTGTTAAGGATTATCCTGCCGTTTATGGCTGGGATATTGCCGGATTAGAAAAAGACAATAAAAACAATATTGATGGTGTTCCTTTTGATAAAATGAAACAATATATAAAAGAAGCCAATGAAAGAGGAGGAATTTCAACCATAAGCTGGCATTTTGATAATCCTGCAACAGGAAAAAATGCCTGGGACAACACACCTAATTCCTTAAAAACTGTTTTGCCTAATGGTGAAAATCATCAAAAATTTGCTTTGTGGCTGGATAAGGCTGCCAGTTTCTTTTTATCATTAAAAGATAAGAATGGAAAAAATATTCCAATCCTTTTCAGACCTTATCATGAACTTACCGGCAGATGGTTTTGGTGGGGTAAAGGAAATTGTACACCAGAGGAGTTTAAAACTGTATGGAAATTCACTTTTGAATATCTGCAAAAAAAAGGTGTTCACAATTTAATTTATGTTTATAATACAAGCAGTTTCAATTCCAAAGAAGATTTTTTAGCCCATTATCCTGGTGATAATTATGCTGATATCTTAAGTTTCGATTCCTATCAAAATAATGATGATAAGGAAGGTGAAAAATTTATTGGAGAAGTACAGAAACAACTTAAAATGATAAATGAAATAGGTATTGAAAAAAATAAATTAATTGCCGTGGCAGAAGCAGGATATGAAGCTGTTCCAGATCCAAAATGGTGGACAGGAGTACTGGATAAAGCTATTGGAGATTATAAGATATCCTATATTTTGCTTTGGAGAAATCATGGCTGGCAGGAAAAAGAACAAAAAATGCACTATTATGCACCCTATTCCGGTCAAATAAGCGAGAAAGATTTTGTTAATTTTTATAATCTGGATAATACGTTATTCGAAAAAGACATTCAAAAGCACTAACTAACCTTAAATTACATCTTAAAAAAACCTAAATGCACGACAAAATCAGTTTAAAAGAAAAAATAGGGTACGGACTTGGAGACGCAGCGTCTTCCATGTTCTGGAAAATTTTCAGCATGTATCTTTTGTTTTTCTACACCGATGTTTTCGGATTGGCACCTGCTGTAGTAGGAACCATGTTTTTAATAACCCGAATATGGGACTCTTGTTTTGACCCTATTGTTGGAATTATAGCAGATCGTACCAAAAGCAAATGGGGAAAATTCAGGCCTTACTTGTTATGGGTTGCGATACCTTTTGCTGTGATCGGCGTGCTAACTTTTTATACACCTGATTTTGATGAAAAAGGAAAAATAATATATGCGTATGTAACTTATTCGCTAATGATGATGATCTATTCGCTGATCAATGTGCCCTATGCATCTTTATTGGGGGTAATGTCATCAGACAGAAAAGAAAGAACTACCTTATCCTCTTACCGCATGGTTTTTGCTTTTGGAGGAAGTCTTTTGGCACTTTGGCTTATTGAACCTTTAGTAAATTATTTCGGCGGAAGCCTAAATTCTAAAGCTGGATGGCTGGCAACAATTGCTGTTTTCGGCCTCATAACAACTATATTCTTCTGGGGCTGCTTTTTTCTTACTAAAGAAAGGGTAAAACCTATTGAAGGCGAACAAAGCAACTTAAAAGAAGACTTGCAGGACTTGCTAAAAAACAAACCATGGTGGATTTTATTAGGTGCGGGAATTGGTGCCTTGGTATTCAATTCTATTCGTGACGGAGCAGCAGTTTACTACTTTAAATATTTTGTAAGCAGCAGTGTCAATTTTGATTTTTCACTTTTCGGAACAGATTTTCACATGGCACCTACTTCTGTATATTTGGTTTTGGGACAGGCAGCCAATATTATCGGTGTAATTGCAGCTACCCCTATTGCTAACAGAATAGGAAAAAAGAAAACCTTTTTTGGAGCTATGGCTTTAGCAGCAATTTTGAGCCTTATTTTCTATTTCTTTGAAAAAGAAGATATTTTGCTAATTATGAGTTTTCAGGTTCTGATAAGCATTTGTGCAGGTTGTATTTTCCCTTTAATATGGTCCATGTATGCTGATAGTGCTGATTATTCTGAATGGAAACAGGGACGCCGTGCAACTGGTTTAATTTTCTCAGCATCCTCAATGTCACAAAAATTTGGATGGACTATTGGAGGTGCCGGAGCTGGATGGCTTTTAGGGTATTTTGGCTTTCAGGCAAATGTAGAACAAACAGCAGTTACACAAAACGGCATTCAATTGATGTTAAGTATACTTCCGGCAATTGCAGCAGTACTATCAGTTCTTTTTATTTTGTTTTATCCATTATCCGAAGAAAAACTTCAAATAATTGAACAAGATTTAAACCAAAAAAGAGACCAGGCCAATTAAAATAAAGATTTAGAAATTAATTTATATGATAGCAATAACCACTACAACTACATTTCAGGATAGAAAGTCAGCATTGGAAAAAGAACACAAAACGCTTACAGAACAAAAAAACGAGCCTCAAAATGCAATAGGAAATGGTATTTACCAGCGTTATAAAAATCCAATAGTTACTGCTGCCCATGTTCCGTTAAACTGGCGTTTTGATTTCAACGAAAAAACAAATCCTTTTTTGCAGGAACGTATCGGAATTAATGCTGCATTTAATGCAGGTGCAATGAAATGGAATGGCAAATATTTACTGGCTGTTCGCGTAGAAGGTATTGACAGAAAATCATTTTTCGCTATTGCGGAAAGTCCAAACGGTATAGACAATTTTAAGTTTTGGGATAAGCCATGCGTGATTCCACAAACTGAAGAACCTGACACTAATGTATATGATATGCGTTTGATTCATCATGAAGATGGCTGGATTTACGGCATTTTTTGTACAGAAAGAAAAGATCCTAAAGCTCCAAAAGGTGATACAAGTTCAGCTATAGCCAATGCAGGAATCGTACGTTCAAAAAATTTAGTGAATTGGGAAAGGCTTCCTGATTTGATTTCGAATACCGGACAACAACGTAATGTGGTTTTGCATCCTGAATTTGTAAACGGAAAATATGCTCTATACACACGTCCGCAGGATGGCTTTATTGATGTTGGAGCCGGTGGCGGAATTGGCTTGGGATATGTTGATGATATGGTAAATCCGGTTGTAAAGGGAGAGAAAATTATCTTTGGCAAACAGTATCATACCATTTATGAATTAAAAAATGGTCTTGGTCCTGCTCCTATTAAAACAGAAAAAGGCTGGTTGCATTTGGCACACGGTGTACGTAATACAGCTGCAGGTTTACGTTACACACTTTACATGTTTATGACCGATTTACATGATATTGCTAAGGTAACACACGTTCCTGGAGGTCATTTTATGGGACCGGAAGCTATTGAAAGAGTCGGTGATGTATCCAATGTTTTATTTTCTAACGGATGGATCGAAGATACTGACGGAACTGTATACATTTATTATGCCTCATCTGACACCAGAATGCATGTTGCTGTTTCATCAGTCGCAAAATTAGTTGATTATGTAACAAATACTCCAGCGGATACATTTACTTCTGCCGGTTCTGTAAATGCGATTATTAGTCAAATAGAAAAAAACAACAAAATATAATTATCGTGACAACAAAACTAAAACAGCTTAAAACAGAATTATCAGCAGAACTCAATTCTATTCTAGGCTATTGGTCTAAAAACGCGGTAGATAATAAAAATAAAGGCTTTATTGGCCAGATTGATCATAACGAAAATATCATTCCGGATGCAGACAAAGGGGCGGTTTTAAATACCCGGATTTTGTGGACATTTTCTGCCAGTTATCAAAACACTAAAAATGACGAACATAAAAAAACAGCAACGCGGGCATTTGAATTTTTATCCAATTATTTTTATGATCCTGAATTTGGAGGATTATTTTGGAGCATCAATTCCGATACAACACCAAAAGATACTAAAAACCAGATTTATGCTTTAGCCTTTGCCATTTATGGATTTTCTGAATATTATGTTATTTCTAAAGATGAAAAAGCATTGGCAATAGCTATTAATTTATATTTAAAAATACAAAAACATAGTTACGACCCAATAAACAAAGGGTATTTAGAAGCATTTACACGAGATTGGCAGCCTATTGAAGATTTACGTCTGAGTGATAAAGATGCGAACGAAAAGAAAACCATGAATACCCATTTGCATATTGTAGAAGCATATGCAAATTTGTATAAAGTATGGAAAGACAAAAAGCTTCAGAACACTATTATCGAATTATTACAAACCATAGAAAAACATTTCATCAATACAAAAACAGGGCACTTACGATTGTTTTTTGATGAAAACTGGAATGAAAAACCAGATGTTATATCGTATGGACACGATACTGAAGCTGCCTGGCTTTTATTGCAATGTGCTGAAATTTCAGAAAACCAGACTTTAATTGCCAAATATAAAAAACACGCTATCCAAATGACAAAGGCAGCTGAGAAGGGCTTAGATTCTGATGGAGGGTTATCGTACGAATTTGATCCTGTAAAAAAAAAAATAGTTACAGAAAAGCATTGGTGGGTTCAGGCAGAAGCGCTTATCGGCTTTTATAATGCCTATCAGTTAACAGGAGATGAAAAATATTTAGAAATCGTTTATAAAAACTGGGAATTCATAAAAAAATATATTTTAGACCCCAAAAACGGAGAATGGTTTTGGGGAGTTTATCAGGATTATTCTTTGATTGAAAAGGACAAAGCAGGATTCTGGAAATGCCCTTATCATAATAGCCGTGCTTGTCTGGAACTCATTAAAAGAATAAAACCTTAAAATTATTTTGCTTGCCTAAAACTGATCACCAAAATATCAAAAAATGAAAAAATTAATTTACATAGCACTGTTCTTTGCTGTAATTCAGTCGTTTTCCTGTTCCAAACAAGATGAAAATTCTACTGCTCCAGTAGATTCTCCAGATCCTGTAATAAAAGAACAAACAGATCCTGCAATAGCCGGTACTATTGGTTTTTTTCTGGAAAATTGGACACCAAAAAATTTCACTTCACCAACAGATTATACACCATCGACTATACCTGAGACGACAAATTCGACAGTTACTGTTGATTTTGCCAATGTAATTACTAAAATTCCAAGTTCAATTTATGGAAACAATGCCAATTTATGGTCAGGTAAAATGATTACCAATACGACTCTGGTAAACGATATAAAGAATCTAAAGCCAAATATTATTAGATTTCCCGGAGGAAGTATTAGTGATGTTTATTTTTGGAATACTGCCAGTATTCCGGCTACAGCACCTTCAAAATTGATAAAAGCAGATGGTAGTGAAGAAGCATCCGGATTTTGGTATGGTAAAAATGATGCGGACTGGACCATTTCTTTAGATAATTATTATCAACTTTTACAAGCTACCAACAGTAAAGGAATCATCACAATAAACTATGGATACGCAAGATATGGAACGGGTGCAGATCCAGTTGCAGATGCTGCAAAGTTAGCGGCAGACTGGGTAACATATGATAATGGAAGAACACAATATTGGGAAATTGGCAACGAAGTTTTCGCAGATTGGGAAGCAAGTTATCGCATTAACACTGCCAATAATAAAGATGGACAACCAGAACTTTTAAACGGACAATTGTATGCCCAACATTTCAAAATAATTGCAGAAGCAATGCGCAAAGCGGCTACAGCAATTGGAAATCCAATTAAAATTGGAGCTGTTATGGTTGAAAGCACACCAGCAAGTTATCTGCCTGAGTGCCATAAAACCTGGAATGACAAATTACTTAAAAACATCGAGGGTAAAGCTGATTATTATGTGATTCATAATTACTATACCAATTACCACACAAATGCTGCTGCTGCTGAAATATTAGACACTCCTAAAAAAGTGACTGCTGAAATGATGACTTTCTCAAAAAATGCTTTAACAGCCGCAGCTGCAGAAATAAAACCTTTTGCATTAGACGAGTGGAATATTTTTTCAACTGGCAGCAAACAGCAAGTTTCTCACATAAACGGAATGCACGCTGTTTTAATTTTAGGAGAAGTTTTAAAAAACAAAATTGGCCTTGCTGCCCGTTGGGATTTAGCAAATGCCTGGTCAAACGGAGATGATCATGGAACCTTTAGCAACGGAGATGAGCCAAATATCCCAAAAGGTACCCCTCGTCCTGCTTTCTATCATATGTATTATTTCCAAAAGTATATGGGAGATCGTTTGATCGAAGCCAATAAAGACACAAACGGAAATTATGAAGTGTATGCCTCCTCTTTTTCAGATGGAAAAATAGGTCTTACCTTCGTAAATAAAGCAACAGCTGCAATTAATATAAAAGTAAAACTTAGCAATTTCCTAACTGGAAAAAGAATGTTTTGGTATACATTAATTGGTGATACCGATAATGGAGAATTTTCAAGAAAGGTAATTATAAACGGAAACGGCCCTGCTTTAGTGGCTGGAGGACCTGATAATTATGCAACCCTAAAACCATATTCAGCAGAAACAACAAAAGGTACAAACTTAACCCTGCCAGCCCGCTCCTCTGTTTTTGTGGTTATCGAAAAAAAATAAAAATTATTTATTAATAAACTATGAAAAATTCTATTCCGAAATTACTTCTGCTTTTATTTTGTTTTATGAATCTAAGTTGCGAAGCACAAAAACAGCTTCCCAGAATTACGGTAAAAGGAACGCAATTTTACAAAGGTGATAAACCTTACGCCTACATTGGCACAAATTATTGGTACGGAAGTTTACTGGCTTCCAAAAAAGTGGGTGACCGAAAAAGATTGCTTCGTGAACTAGATTTAATGCAAAAAAACGGAATCGACAATTTACGAATACTGGTGGGTGCCGATGGCGGAAAGTATGATTTCACAGTTCGTCCGGCATTGCAATATGAGCAGGGAAAATATAATGAAGATTTGCTTGATGGGTTAGATTTCCTGATGAATGAAATGAGCAAACGCAAAATGTATGCGGTTTTGTATTTGACCAACAACTGGGAATGGTCTGGCGGGATGTCTCAATATTTAGAGTGGAATGGCAAAGGAGCGATTCCGGTTCCGAATATTGCACCCAATACATGGCCTCAGTTTATGTCCTACACAGAACAATTTCACAGCTGTGAACCTTGTATGAAGGGTTTAGAAAATCATGTGAAATTTATCATGACACGTACAAATCCATATTCAAAAAAGAAATATTCTGATGACAATACCATTATGGCTTGGCAGGTTGGAAATGAACCAAGACTTTTTACAGTTGAAAACGAGGAGAAATTCACTATTTGGCTGAACAACATTGTCAATTTAATGGATCGTTTAGATAAAAACCATTTAATTTCTACAGGTTCTGAAGGATTAAACAGTTCAAACGATAACATAGAAATTTTCGAAAGAACGCATAAAAACCCAAATATCGATTATTTGACGATGCACATCTGGCCTAAAAACTGGAACTGGTTTAAGGCTGAGAATGCCCAAGCCACAATTCCTGCCACAATTGAAAACGCAGGAAAATATATTGATGCCCATGTAAAAGTAGCCAACAATTTACATCGCCCCATTATTATTGAGGAATTTGGATTACCAAGGGAAAATGAAAATTTAAATGCGGGAGCTTCTTCTGTTTATCGTGATCAGTTTTACAATTATATTTTTGGAAGAGTTGCAGAAAGTGTATCCAATAAAGGTCCGTTGCAGGCAGCTAATTTTTGGGGATTTGGCGGTGAAGGAAAAGCAGTAAACGAAACAGGTAAATGGAATCCCGGAGAACCTTTAACCACAGATCCTCCGCAGGAACCACAAGGCTTAAATTCGGTATTTTCTGGCGATAAATCAACTTTGGAAATTGTGAAGAAATATAATTTGGAGTTGAAGAAAAGATAAAATTCTTTACCATATAAGTGATTATAAGTTCATAACTGGCTTTGTCCAAAATTGATTGACTTATAATCACTTCTGCCGTTTTAAAACAAATAAGATGAAAAAAATATTTACTGCCTTTTTGATTTTACTTTTTAATGTTTCTTTTTCGCAAAAAGTTCAGGATTTCACTGTGGCATCTCCAAACGGGAAAATAAAAATTATCATTGTAATTAATGAGCAAATAACTTGGTCGGTTACACATGAAAACGATTTGATTCTGGCTCCGTCAGCTGTTTCAATGACATTGGAGCAGAATGAAGTTTTAGGAAAAAATGCTTTGCTTTTGAATTCAAAGAGAGAGAAAATAAACCAAACATTTGACTCTCCGTTTTACAAAAAAAGTTCAGTAAAAAACCAATACAATCTTTTGGTTTTGAATTTCAAAAATGATTTCAGCATTGAATATCGTGCTTTTGATGATGGTGTCGCTTACAGATTCATCACTAAAAAGAAAAATGATATTACGGTAAAATCGGAAGAAGTTAATTTGAATTTCGATCAGGATTACAACACTTTAATGCCGTATGTTCGGGATTTAAGAAATCCGAAAGATCCGTATATTTCTTCATTTGAATCGCATTATGAAAACAAAAAAATCAGTGAATTTGCAAAAGATACTTTGGCTTTTCTTCCTTTTTTAATTGATTATAAAAAAAATAAAAAAGCAGTTTTTCTGGAAGCCAATCTGGAAGATTATCCGGGATTATTTGTAACGAATAATAAATCAAAATCAGGCTTTGAATCTCGTTTTTCAAAATATCCTTTGCAGGAAAAAAACGGGGGATTCAATAACATCAACAGATTAATTACAGATCGAGCAGATTATTTGGTCAAGACAAAAGGAACAAGAAATTTTCCGTGGAGGATTTTAGTAATCTCTGAAAACGATGCTGCTTTAGCCAATAATGACATGGTTCAGAAATTATCCGAGCCTTCAAAAATTAACGACATTTCATGGATCAAGCCCGGAAAAGTCGCCTGGGACTGGTGGAACGACTGGAATATTTACAATGTTGATTTTAAAGCCGGAATTAATACGCAAACGTATCAATATTACATTGATTTCGCCTCAAAAAACAAAGTAGAATATGTGGTTTTAGATGAAGGCTGGAGTCTGGAAGATGACATTATGAAACACAATCCGAATGTAGATCTGGAAGCTTTGATTGCCTACGGAAAAGAACGAAATGTTGGCATTATTTTATGGAGTTCCTGGATGGCTTTGACAAAAAATACATCAGGTATTTTAAAAAATTATGCTGATTTAGGAATCAAAGGTTTTAAAGTGGATTTTCTAGATCGTGACGATGCTAAAATGGTCAATTCAGTTTATGACATTGCGCAAAAAGCAGCTGACAATAAATTGCTTTTGGACTTTCACGGTATGTACAAACCAACCGGAATTCAAAGAACTTTTCCGAATATCTTAAATTTTGAAGGTGTAAAAGGACTGGAAAATAACAAATGGACTCCAAATGATGATGTTCCTTTATACGACACCACAATTCCGTTTATCAGAATGATTGCGGGACCGATGGATTACACTCCTGGTGCCATGCGAAATGCTTCGAAAAGTGAATTCAAATCAAGTAATTCTAATCCGGTTAGTCAGGGAACTAGATGTCATCAATTGGCCTTGTACACCATTTTTGAGGCGCCTTTGCAAATGATGGCCGATAGTCCGACTGCTTATATGAAGGAACAGGAAAGCACTGATTTTATAGCTAAGATTCCAACTGTTTTTGATGAAACTGTAGCTTTGAATGGCGAAGTTGGAAGATTTGTTTCAATCGCTCGTAAAAAAGGAAATATTTGGTATTTAGGGACAATAACAAACTGGGATTCCAGAGAAATTACAATTGATTTCTCCTTTCTTGAAAAAGGCAAAAAATTCGAAGCCGAGATTTTCTCAGATGGATTAAATGCTGATAAGGCTGCGAATGATTATAAAAGAGAAATTATTAAAGTTGATTCAACAACGAAGTTAAAATATCGATTAGCAAGTGGCGGAGGTTTGGCTATGATTATAAAATAAAAAAAATGGGACAAATTGTCCCATTTTTTATTATGCTAATATTTTTTCAATCGCATTAAGTTCATCTTGTGTAAAATCTAAGCGCTGTAAACATTCAATATTATTATTCAACTGCCTTACAGAACTCGCACCAATCAAAACAGATGTAATTCGTTTGTCTTTTTGCAGCCAGGCCAAAGCCAATTGTGCCAAAGATTGATTTCTGTTTTGGGCAATTTCATTCAGCTGAACTAATTTCTGGATTCTTTCAATTGTAACCTCATCTTCTTTTAAATGCCCGTTTGGATTATGAGCTCTTGAATTTTCCGGAATTCCGTCTAAATATTTATCTGTCAAAAGTCCCTGTGCCAAAGGCGAAAACGCAATACAGCCCACCCCTTTTTCTTCCAGAACATCCAATAAGCCATTTTCAACCCAGCGTTCTAACATCGAATATTTAGCCTGATGAATGAGACATGGTGTTCCTAATTGTTTTAAAACACCAACTGCAACACGAGTTTCTTCTGCCGAATAATTACTGATTCCAACATACAAGGCTTTTCCACTTCTTACAGCATAATCAAGTGCCATCATTGTTTCCTCGATTGGGGTTTCAGGATCAGGACGATGCGAATAAAAGATATCGACATAATCTACTTTCATTCTTTTCAAACTCTGGTCTAAGCTTGATAATAAGTATTTTCTTGAACCCCAATCCCCATAAGGTCCGTCCCACATGTTGTAACCTGCCTTTGTCGAAATAATGATTTCATCACGAAGATTTCCCTGAAAGTTGTGCCATAAAATCTTACCAAAATTGGTTTCTGCGGAACCTGGAACAGGTCCGTAATTGTTAGCCAGATCAAAATGCGTAATTCCTTTGTCAAAAGCTTCTACAGCAATACTTTCAGCATTTTCAAAATTATCTACTGATCCGAAATTATGCCATAATCCCAAAGAAATTTCGGGTAAAAGCAAACCGCTTTTCCCACATCTGTTATATTTCATTATTTTTATTTAAGGTTGAAAACTTTATAGATTTTAAAAATACAAAAAACTCACACAGATTTAGCAGACTAAGGAGATAAAAAAAATTGCCGAATCTTCTAAATCTAAGTGAAAACATTTTTACTTTAATCTATTTTAATTCAAAACCACTTTCCAAACCTTTATCAGAACTTCCTCCAACCATGATCTTAAAAGTTCCCGGTTCTACTAAATAATTTCCATCATTATCATAAAAACCAAGCTCCTTATCAGTCAAAGTAAACGTTACGGTTTTGGTTTCTCCTTTTTTCAAATTGATTAATTCAAAACCTTTTAATTCTTTAACTGGGCGAACTATACTGGCAAATTCATCATGAATGTATAATTGTACCACTTCTTTTCCATCATAATCCCCAGAGTTTGTTACAGTAACACTCACTTGCACTTTTTCACCTTTTGCAAAAGAAGTTTTATTTACTTTCAAGTCCTTATAATCGAATTTGGTGTAGCTCAAACCAAAACCAAACGGATATTGAGGCGTTTTTTCTATATCCATATAATGAGACCAGAAAACATTTTTATCACTGTCAATTGGTCTTCCTGTACTGTATTTGTTATAATAAATCGGAACCTGACCTACATTTCTCGGGAAAGACATTGGCAGTTTTCCACTCGGATTATAATCGCCGTATAACACCTGAGCAACAGCATTTCCGGTTTGGGTACCTAATTGCCAGGCTTCAACAATTGCCGGAACATTCTCTGCAGCCCAGGGAATACTCAATGGGCGCCCATTGTTTAAAACCAAAACAATGTTAGGATTCACTTTATAAATTTCTTCTAACAATTCTTGTTGCAAACCTGGTAAATTAAGATCTGTTCTGCTCCTTCCTTCACCACTCTGAAAACCATATTCCCCTAAAACCATTACTACGACATCGGCATTTTTGGCTGCCATTTTAGCTTTTTCAAATCCGCTTTTATCTGTCGTATTAAAAACTGTTTCTGTCAAAAAAGTAGCTTTTTGAGATAACAGGTCTCCACCTTTTTCAAAAACCAGCTGGTTGTCCTTGTATTGCTGCATTCCTTCAAGAACTGATACTGCGCTATTATCATCTGCAGCAATTCTCCAGCTTCCCAACGGACTGTTTTTATCGTTTGCCAAAGCACCGATTAAAGCAATTTTTTGTCCGGACTTTTTCAGCGGAAGTAACCCCTCCCCAGCCTTCCCAGAAGGAGAAGGAGCATTTTTCAACAAAACGATAGACTTCTTCGCCATGTCTAAAACACCCTCATTATTTGCTTTGCTTCCTACTACCGCTTTTTCACGTTTTTCATCGCAATATTTGTAGGGATCATCAAATAATCCCAATTCAAATTTCACACGCAAAATTCTGCGAACGGCATCATTGACCAAAGCTTCTTTTACTTTTCCTTCTTTCACCAAACCAGTCAACTTAGCTACATATAAATACGATTCCATATCCATATCAGAACCGGCAATAACACCTTTTGCTGTAGCATCAGCTTCATCTTTTGCATAACCGTGCGCTATCATTTCGCGAATCGAAGCATAATCAGAAACCACGAAACCATCAAATTTCCATTTCCCTTTTAGAATATCCCTTTGCAAAAAAACATTTCCGGTTGCCGGAACACCATTTAAAGTATTAAAAGAATTCATAAATGTACGGACTCCCGCATTCACAGTCGCTTCGAAAGGTGGCAAAACCGAATTATACAATTTAGAATTACTAATCTCTACAATATTATACTCCAGTCCCGCCTCCACATAACCGTAAGCGGCAAAGTGTTTCGCGCAGGCTGCAATAGTATTTATTTTCGCCAAATCAGCAATTGTTTCTCCCTGAAAACCTTTTACTCTTGCGTAACCAACTTTACTTCCCAAATACGGATCTTCGCCTGCACCTTCCATCACACGACCCCAACGGGCATCGTTTGCAACATCGACATTGGGACCAAATGTCCAGTTAATTCCGGATGACGAAGCTTCATCAGCGGCAATCGCAGCCGACTTTTTAATCGCTTCCAAATCCCAGCTCGCGGCTTCTGCCAAAGGAATAGGACTCAATGTTTTATATCCATGAATCACATCAAAACCGATAATAAGCGGAATTCCCAAACGGGTTTCTTCCACTGCAATTTTCTGTACGGCACGAACTTCTTTTACACCACGAACGGTAAGCATCGATCCAACCCAACCCTTTCGTAAATGTTCATATTTCAATTCGGCTGTTCCTCCTTTTGGAGCAGGTCCTGTCACATCCCAAAAACCGTTATACTGGTTCATTTGACCTACTTTTTCTTCTAAAGTCATTTGCTGCATCAGCAAATCTACACGTTCTTCAATGGTCTTATTTTCATCGAGATACGGCTTTTTTTGTGCATTCATATTTCCGGCAATAAACAGGGTAAAAACCCCAATAATTAGTATTTTTTTATTTTTCATAATGGTAAGTGGTTTTTATATTTTGGCGTGTCGCTTGCCCGAAAAAGGCAACCGTCGGGCTTTCGGCTTTATCTTTTGTTCCGTTTCTCTTCACAAAAGGATACCGCCTCTATCCCTCACGCGATTCAGGGTAAACGAAACTTTTTCGGTTTTTATTCGCCAATCTTGTTATTTCGACTAAGGATGAATCACATGGGAAATTCCGCAATCAAAATCGCCAATCTTTGTCGATTTACTAATTTGATTTCTCCTTGCGTCGAAATGACAAACTGTGTGTCTCAATCTGAAAAAAATAAGTCTAAAATCTTTCTTCTTTGTTCTTTACTCTTTCTTCTCTCATTCCGTAATAAAACACGAAGCTGGCAAATTCGCTTTATTAAACAAGTCAGACTGAATCGTATTTCCCCACGCAAATCGAACTTTCGCAGGATTCGGTACTTTTTTACTTGTTAAGATCATCTGATTGTTTTTTATCGAAGCCTCAGCAGGATAAAAAGTCCCATCAGCCGCAGCTATTTCAAATTGATTTGACTTTTTGTTTTTAAAATACAATCCATCAGAATAATCAAAAGAAACTATTGCCTTGTTCTTCTCGATTTTAATTTCTTTAAAAAGCGGACCGTTTACCAAATTTGAATTGGTTTTATAGGTATTTGCCAATGCTAAATTCGCTAAACGGATTCCTACAGGTTTTTTATCCTTTGGATGAATATCTATCGTATCCGAGACATCGCTTATGGTAACCATTTCGGTATTTGGAACTTGCTTAAGTAGTTTTCTTTGGGAATCTCTGACAATAACATTCGAGAAATTATTACTGCCTGTTTTGTAGGGTGCAATTTGTACATAATAAAATGGAAAATCATATTTCCAGGCTTTTCTCCACGAGGTTATCAGGGCTTCTAAAGTTTTATCATAAACCAAAGAACCAACATTAGATTCTCCCTGATACCAAAGCGTTCCGGCAATTTTAAAACCAACAACCGGATAAATCATTGCATTGTAGGCACGTCCCGGCTGACGTGGCCCGTATTCCTGCTCGTTTAGTTTTTTGGCGTTTTCTAATAAAACGGCATCGTTTAGAACAACCTCTTCCGGAATCCATATTTCGGCCGGAGTTCCTCCCCAGTTGGAAGAAATTAATCCTATTGGAACGTTTTTTAAATCTTCCCGCAGGCGTTTAGCAAAGAAATACCCAACTGCACTAAAGTTTTTCATAGTTTCAGGAGTTGATTCAACCCAATTTCCAAGTAAATTATTTTGTGGTGTTGTCGCAGTTAATTTTGGAACAGTAAAAAATCTAATATTAGGATTGGAGGCATTTTTTACTTCTTCATCACCATTGTCGATTCCCCAACTTGCTGACATTTCCATATTGGATTGTCCGGAACAAATCCATACTTCGCCAATTAAAATATTCTTAAGCACAACTTCATTATAACCTTTTATTGAAATAGTATAAGGTCCTCCTGCTTCAGGTGTTTTGATCTTGAGTTCCCACTTCGCCTGATTGTTTGCGGTAACCTTATACTCCTGATTATTCCAGCTGGATACTAATTTAATTTCCTCTTTTGGATTCGCCCATCCCCAGATTTTTACTTCAGAGTTGCGCTGCAATACCATATTATCACCAAATATATTTGGAAGGGAAACGTTTGCCATCATAGTACCGGAAATCATCAGAATGAAAACAAACTTAAATATATTATTTTTCATTTAGAAGATTTTTTAAAAACGGACCATATTCCGCCGCCATAATTTTATGTTCTTCAATATTAGGATGCCCTAAACAACCGCTTGGCATCATAGGTTTGAATTTGAAGATAATGATAGGTTTATTTGTCGTATCAGCTTCAAATTCGGCCTTAACCCGATTAAGGCAATTTTCAAAAACAACTGCATTTTCTCCATTAACCATCGGGCTGTTTGTCAGAACCAACTGTGCATTTGGATTATGCTGGTATATCATTTTGATAAAACCGATATAATTAGAAACATACTTTTCAGGATCAAAAGGCAAACGTTCTTTTTTGCCGTCTCCATTCGAAAAATCATTGGTTCCTAAAGCAATACTGATAATATCCGGCTGAAAGGCAAAATCATATTTAGGTTTGGAGGCCTCTTTTGTCAGATATAAATTTTCATAAACAACAGGCATAATCGGCACTTCAGAGCCTGCATCATTCCAGTTGCGATAAATTCCTATTCCGGAAACGGAACTCAATAAATAGTCAACATCAATATCTCTGGAAATTATAGGTCCATATGCAAAATAGCCGTTATGATGATCAAAATACTCACCTTCATTACACGGAATCGTTGACGGATCATTTGCCGCACCGCTGGTAATGGAATCCCCGATATACTCTATTTTCTTTTTCTTAACTGGGGTTATGGTCATTAATTTAGCAGTAGTTCCTATAAATAAAACATTCCCCATTGTAGCTTCTGTAGCCTTGTATATTGTGAGTGTGTGTACTTTTTGCCTTGAAGTAGCCTTAATATTAAAAGACTGAGCAGGACCTTTTTCAACTCTGACTTTGCCCATATACTGACCATCCAATTCTAAGGCTACATAATTATGATGTTCCCAAGAATCAATACTCTGCAAGGTAACGGCACATTTTTTTCCGGAAAAATTAAATGTTACTGAGGCTGCAGTTCCTATCAAAACCGCTTTGTTATCTTTTAAGACATCAACCCTTCCGGCATACAAAAAAGTTTTTGTTGTGTTTTGCGAAATCGATACGATTGAAACCAGCAAAAAGAAAATTAAAAATGGTATTTTTTTTAAAAACATAATTTTATTGTTAAATATAAATGTGATTCACAAATATATTGAATTATAACTTCTATAAAGATACTAAAACATCAAAAAGCAATAAAAAAACACCAAAAACATACCTCAATTTTCAATAGTTATATTCAATTAAAAGAACTTATCTTTATCTTTGAAAAAATGCCCTAAACAAATGAAAATAACTTCTATCATTATTCTCCTGACCATTTCATTTTCTTGTTATAATGTAAAAAAAGACACCAAAACCATATCTGCCAAAACTGAAAAAATACAAGCTAAAACTGATCGGGACTCTATTATCAGTTATGCTTCTCAATATATGGGAACACCCTATTTATATGCTGGAAATGATCCTAACAAAGGATTTGACTGTTCTGGCTTTGTGAGTTATGTTTTCCATCATTTTAATATTAATTTACCCAGAAGTTCCAGTGGTTATAAAAATTTAGGAATTGCATTGTCACCTGAAGATTTTAAAATTGGTGATATTTTAGTTTTTTATGGTTACAAGGACAAAACCATTATTGGTCATCTTGGAATTATCTGTGAAGCCAATGGCATGGGATCCAAATTCATTCATGCTTCTTCAGGAAAAGCAGCAAGCGTTACAATTAGCGAACTGAATTCAGAACATTACAGCAAACGGTTTTATAAATGCATTACTGTTTTACCTAAATAATATCTAAAAAAAACTCCGGACACATAACATGTCCAGAGTTTCTCACCTTTATATAATCAACCTTTATTCTAGATAACCGTACCTTTTAACGTAAGGATTTTAGGAGTACTTTCAGCACTTGTCGTAACCGTAACTGTTTTTGTAAAAGCGCCTTTGTTGGCAGCATTATAAGTTGCTGTTACTTTTGCAGATTTACCAGGAAGAATTGGTTCTTTGGTATAATCTGTTGCTGTACAGCCACATGATCCTTTTACATTTGTAATCACTACAGCTGTTTTACCTGTATTTTTAAATTCAAAAACAATCGCTTTTGGTGTTCCCTGAGGAATCTGCCCTACGTCAATACTTTCTGCTTTCCATAAAACTGTTGAAGCTGTAACTGCAGTTGTTGATTTTGAAGCTAATGATTCTACTGGTGCAATTGCAGAGAATGACATCAATCCTAAAGCTAATGCCAACATCGAAATTTGAAAACTTTTCATATTATATTATTTAATTGGTTAATGGTTCGATTTAATATTTCAAAAGTAATCCGGATAAAAACAAATCGCTGTTAAGCGGTTTCAAATGTTTGTTAATGACTTGTTAACTGGTGTTTTTAATTTAAAATTTGATTAATATTACACTTTCTAAACACCTTTTTCTTGAAAATAAATAAGCTCAACAGTATCATTATCCTCGGATTAATAGCCATTATCGGCATATTGGTCGCACAGTTGCTGTGGACAAGAGAAGCATTTACTTTAGAGCAGAAAAAGCTTAGCCAAAAAACCCATATTGCCTTACTTGAAGTTGCTAAAAAACTATATAAAGGCACTAATCATGAATTACCCGTACAAAATCCGGTGCAGAAAATTGCTAATGATTATTATATAGTTAATATTGATAATGATTTTGAACCTGATATTCTGGAGTTTTATCTGAAAACCGAATTCAAGAAAATGAATATCACTACAGATTTTGAATATGCTATGTACAATTGCCAAAGTGATGAAATGGTGTACGGAAATTATATTTCATTGTCTGATAAAGGAAAAGCAAAGCAATCTGTTTATTTTCCGAAACATAAAAATCTGATTTATTATTTTGCTGTCCGCTTTCCTAATGAAACCAGTTATTTATTCAGTTCTATGCGTTTTTGGTTTGTACTTTCTATTGTTCTGATTTTTATATTACTGATTTATGTTTATTCGATTTTTACTCTTTTACAGCAAAAAAAATATTCCGAATTACAGCGTGACTTCATTAATAATATGACGCATGAATTTAAAACCCCTTTGTCCTCTATTTTAATTGCTTCCAAATATCTGAGTGAACAGAATTTAATTAAAGAAGATAAAAAGCTTCATACCTACACCAACATTATTATTAATCAGGGTCATAAGCTGAATCATCACATAGAAAAAATCCTGACAATTGCCAAATCAGATTATACTAGTTTGGAACTAAAAAAAGAATTGGTTTCTATTATTCCTTTAATTGAAGAAACAATTGAAAATATTGTATTGAAATATCCGGAGGCATATATCAAAATAGATACTTTAGAAGAGTATCAAATTGAAACTGATGTTTTTCATTTTACGAATCTGATCTATAACTTATTAGATAATGCTGTTAAATACTGCGATACAAAACCTGAAATTACAATTAGAATCAGCTTGGAAAATACTGTTCTGAAGTTAGACTTTATTGATAATGGAATTGGAATTTCAACAAAAAACATCTCTTTTATATTTGATAAATTTTATCGGATCCAAAATGAAAAAAGCAATGAAGTAACTGGTTTTGGATTGGGTTTATATTATGTAAAAAAGATTTGCGACTTACAAAAGTGGAAAATTTCAGCTATAAATAACTTAAATAAAGGCATCAAAATAACGATTTCAATTCCTTATAAAAATGATAAAAAGTAAAATTCTTTATACCGAAGATGATGAAACTCTGGCATTTTTAACCAAAGATAATCTGGAACAGAACAATTATGAAGTCATCCATTGTTCTGATGGAAAATCAGGTTTGGAATCTTTTAAAAGTGAACATTTTGACATTTGTATTCTCGATATCATGATGCCAAAAATGGATGGTTTTGAATTGGCTACTGAAATCCGAAAAAACAATACAGATATTCCTATTATTTTTCTTTCTGCCAAAACCTTAAAGGAAGATCGATTAAAAGGATTGCGCTTGGGTGCCGATGATTATCTGGTGAAACCCTTCAGTATTGAAGAACTACTTTTGAAAATTGAAATTTTCCTCAAGCGTTCACAAAAAAACACCCAAACACAAAAAACAATTTACGAAGTTGGAAAGTATCAGTTTGACACACAAAATTTCTTTCTTTTCAATGAAAATGAAAAAATTGGTCTTACCCAACGCGAAGCTGAACTTTTGAAATTATTTCTCGATAATAAAAATTCCGTTTTAAAAAGGGAGCAAATTCTAACGTCACTTTGGGGAAATGACGATTATTTTACCGGACGAAGCCTGGATGTTTTTATCTCCAGATTACGTAAAATTCTGGTCAACGAAAAAGGAATTTCAATTGAGAATTTACACGGAATTGGCTTTAGATTTAGTGTTGAAGCTTTATAAAACCAACAATCCAAATTCACGTAAAGTATTGATTGGTTTGGAATACCAAAATAATTCAAAGTCATTTAAACTGGTTTCAAAATCATTTTTAACTTCCTGAAAAGTGTAATTTTTAGCATTTGAAATTGAGATTTTTTTCAAAATTTCTATAAGCCATTCACCTTCGTTTTTATTGGTCTGAATGGTGAAACTTTCTTTTTTATCGTGAAAAGTAAAACTCATTATTTCCCATGAATTTCCTTTTTTTGATTTTGTGAAATGTTCTACGGAAGGTTTTCCACCAAGCCAAACCACTTTTGCGTTTGGTTTTGTATTGAAGTCATTTTCTTCCTGAAGTGCATTAAATATAAAATCAGGATCAATTTTAGTCTTCGGAATTTTAAAGTCGAACCAATCCTGCAGTTCGTAATCAAAACAGATTCCGTGCATGAAATTAAAGAGCGATTTTTTTAATCCAAAACTAAATTTATCATGATTGATTCCGGTAGCATCGGTATAATCGATATCGTTATTGGCGAAAGTTCCAATAGTTTCCGTTACTTTTTTCACGCCAAATTTCTCAGGATACAATCCAACCGGACTGTGAGCCGTCATGGCAAACTGATGCCAAAAACCGGATTGCAAAATTCCGGCTTCGAATAATTGGCGCACCATTTCAAGGCTGTCCACTGTTTCCTGAATCGTTTGTGTTGGATATCCGTACATTAAATACGCATGAACCATAATTCCCGCTTCGGTAAAATTGCTCGTTACTTTTGCAACTTGTTCAACAGTTACACCCTTGTCAATTAATTTGAGTAATCGGTCCGAAGCCACTTCCAAACCACCGGAAACCGCAATACAGCCTGAAGCTTTTAGCAGCAAACATAAATCTTTAGAAAAGCTTTTCTCAAAACGGATATTTGTCCACCAGGTAACTGCCAGTTTTCGGCGTAAAATTTCAAGTGCCAAAGCACGCATTAATGCAGGCGGTGCAGCTTCATCAACAAAATGAAAACCATTCTGACCGGTTTGCCGCATCATGTCTTCCATTCGATCACATAACAAATTAGCGGCAACAGGTTCGTAAACTTTTATATAATCTAATGAAATATCACAAAAAGTACATTTCCCCCAATAACAGCCGTGCGCCATGGTAAGTTTATTCCAACGTCCGTCGCTCCACATTCGGTGCATCGGATTTACGATTTCTATAACCGAAATATATTTATCCAAAGACAGATCAGAGTAGTCAGGAGTTCCAACGTACGCCTGTTTGTAATCGTGCTTTAAGGAATTGTTTTTATAAACAACTTCTCCATTTTCTAATAAAAAAGTTCTTTTATAGGAATTGTGAGCTGGATTTTCAACATTGGCAATCAATTCTTCAATTGGAACTTCGCCATCGTCCAAAGTAATAAAGTCGAAAAACTCAAAAACACGTTTATCAGAAAGAGAACGTAATTCGGTATTTGGGAAACCGCCACCCATTGAAATTTTTATTTCCGGATGGTTTTGTTTTACCCATTGCGCACATCGAAACGCGCTGTATAAATTCCCCGGAAAAGGAACAGAAATTAAAAAGAAAGTCGGTTTTACTATTTCAATTTTAGTTTTTAAAAGTGAAATTAAAATTGAATCAATATAAGTTGGTTGTTGTTGTAAAGCTTCATATAATTCATCAAAAGAATTGGCGCTTCGTCCCAATCGTTCTGCATATCGGCTGAAGCCAAAATTTTCATCCACACATTCTACGATAAAATCCGAAATATCTTCGAGATACAAAGTCGCTAAATGTTTTGCTTTGTCCTGAGTTCCCATGGTCCCAAAAGCCCAATCAAGTTCTTCCAATTGTGCAAAACGGGAAGCTTCGGGCAGAAAATCTTCCTGACAAATCTGTAACGCCAATGTTGGATTTTTCCCTTGTAAAAACTGAATTACAGCATCAATGGTTTTGATGTATTCGTCCTGTAAAGCAAAAATTCTTTTACAGTTGTCAGTTATTGGTTGTTGGTTGCCAGATTGAAATAAATCCTGCAAACCTTTCTTCGAAAACAACTCCAAAATCACATCAATACCCAAATCTGCCTGAACCGATTCGATATTTTTCGTATTCAGAAAACCTTTGATATAAGCGGTTGCCGGATACGGAGTATTCAGTTGTGTAAAAGGTGGTGTTATGATGAAAAGCTTCGTGTTCAAAAGGAAATATTTTCTGCAAAAATACGGGATATTTATTTTGTTTTCAGGAAAAGATTCGACTGCTCACCTTAGTTTTATTTTGTAGATATTTAATTACATTTGCGGCAATCAAATTATTCGGATGAAACATACAGTACTTTTATTTTTTCTTATAATTACCATTTCATTATTTTCCCAAAATAAAAATCAATCTGTTGGTTTCAAAGAAAATAAGGGTCAGATTATTGATCAAAAAGGCAAATCCAATTCTGCTGTAAAATATCTGTTAAACTCTAACGGATTAAATGTCCAACTGAGAAAAAATGGATTTTCGTATGATGTTTATGAAGTAAAAAAAAATCCAATCGTTCGTTCTGAAACTGCAAAAACACTTCCTTATATAATTCCTAAAAAAAACAAAGAAACAAAACCGGAATATAATTTAGAATATACTTTTCATAGAATAGATATTGATTTTTTAAACTCAAATTCAAAAGTTGAGTTAATTACTGAACAAAAGTCAACTGATTTTGACAATTATTATAATGTTCCAAACAAACCAGAGGGAATTGTTGGCGTTCATCAATATAAACAGATAACCTACAAAAACATTTATCCCAATATTGATGTTGTTTTTACAGTCCCTAAAGATCCTCAAAAAACAGTTGAATATAATTTTGTCATTCATCCAAAAGGGAAAATAGCTGATATACAATTAAAATTTAATGGCGCTGAAACAGACTTGATTGATAATAAAATTCAGATGAATGTTCGTTTTGGAAAAATGGAAGAAACGCTTCCTGCAAGTTGGATTGAAGATGGAGTATGTAAAAAAGAAATTGTTGTTGAGTACAGGAAGATTAAAAAGAATGTTTATGGATTTGGTTCTGATCATTATCTTAATGGAAAAACTATTGTAATTGATCCTGTACCAACGAGACTGTGGGGAACCTTTTATGGGGATCAAAGAAATAATCACTATGCTCTCATTGCATCTAGTGTTACTACTGATTCTTCTGGAAACGTTTATATGACAGGAACTACCAGTTCAAGTAATTCTTATGCGACTACTGGAGCCCATCAAACGCAATTACCTAGTTCAATTTACACAACATCAAATGGAGTAATCGCAAAATTTAATCCAGATGGAAATCTTTTATGGGGGACTTATTACGGAGGCAAAGATTATAATGAAATATCAGATATAAAAATAGATTCGCAAAATAATATTATAATATCAGGAATTACACAGGGAGAAACAAACATAAGTACTCCTGGGTCATACAAATCTAGTATAACAGGAGATGATGATGCTTTCTTGGCAAAATTCAATGATTCTGGAATTAGACTTTGGGGAACTTATTATGGAGGGGAAAATCGAGATGCTGCCTTTGCTCTAAATATTGATAACAACAATAACATATACATAGTAGGAAGGACTAATAGTAAAACTGGAATCTCTATAAATAATAATTTCCAAACACAATTAAATCTCGACAACACAAATACACATTTTGACGGTTTTCTAGCAAAATTTAATATTAATGGTAATTTGGTTTGGAGTTCCTACGTAGGTGGAGAACTCTGGGATGAATTAAAAACAATACAAGTAAAAGATAATTTTTTAATCACAGGAGGCTATTCTCATAGTTACAATAATATTGGGACCCCAGGAGTTTTTCAAGAAAAACATGATCTTATAAGTCATAGTGATGGTACAGTTTATAAATTTTCCCTTAATGGAGACAGAATATGGTCTAGTTATTATGGAGGTGAGCAAGTTGATTACGTTTATGCTGTAGGCATTGATAATGAAAATAATATATATCTTGGTGGAGAAAGTGCGAGTAATAACAATATAATAACACTAGGAAGTTTTGAAAGTTCTAATCAATCGCTCTATAAAGGTTTTTTGGCAAAATTAAATAAGGATGGAAAAAGAATTTGGGGTACTTATTTAGGAGAAGCGCATGTTTATTCACTTATTTTTAAAAACAATTCAATTTATATTGGAGCTACAAACGGTCAATCATATAACACTAAATTAACAACTTTATGCTCTTACAGACCAACTAATACATCTTCTGAAGGATATATTGGCAAATTTTCTAAAGAAGGAAATTTAATATGGGGAACCTACGTAGGAGGTATGAGTACCGGTAGAGTATCAAGAATTGCGCTTAATAATGATAATGCAATATTTATTAGTGGAATCTCTTATGGAAATAATGGAATTGCAGATAATACTTCACATCAATCAGATATTTTAGGAACTGAAAATTATTATTTAATGAAGTTCTCAGAAGATATCTTTAATTCTCCTATAATTTCAAGTAATTCTCCTATTTGTATTGGAGGCTCTTTAGAGCTTAAAGCCTCTGGAGGAACTAATTATTTATGGACAGGCCCAAATGGTTTTACATCTACCGATCAAAATCCAATCATAACAAATGTAATATCAAGTAATAATGGTGAATATAATTGTTTAATCTCTGGAACAGGCGGTTGTGATGGCACGAAAAAAACAATTGTTGCAATTCAGAATACTTCTCCTCCAACAGGAAATACAAATCAACCTTTTTGTTCGATGCAAAATCCAACAATTGCAGATATTCAAATTACCGGAGATCAAATAAAATGGTATGATGATTCTTCAAATGGAAGCCTTCTACCAGCTACAAATATTCTTATTGATGGAAAAACCTATTTTGCATCACAAACCATAAACAGCTGTGAAAGTGAAAGATTTGGAGTTACAGTATCGATTGTAAATACGCCTTCTGCACCAATAGCAAATGGAGATACAGAATTCTGCAAAAGCGAAAATGCAACTTTAGAGAATATCCAAATAGCAGGGCAAAATATAAAATGGTATGGTTCTATTATTGAAGCAGCAACTTTACCTACTACTACTTTATTAGAAAATAACAAAAGGTATTATGCATCCCAAACTATTGGATGTGAAAGTGACAGAACTCCAGTTCTGGTTCGAATTAATGACACACCATTACCTACAGGAAATAAAAATCAACCATTTTGTATTGATAAAAACGCAACCATCGCTGATCTCAACATTACAGGAACATCACTAAAATACTATGATTCAGTTAATAATGGAAACGTTTTAACAGAAACGACCTTACTCCAAAATAGTATTTATTACATTACACAAACATTGAACAACTGCGAAAGTGAACCACTTGCTATTACTGTAAAAATTCAGGATACTCAAATTCCAATTGCTGATTCACCACAGGCTTTTTGCATACAAAAAAATGCCTCAATAAATGACATTGCTATTACAGGAGAAAATATAAAATGGTTTGAAAATAGTACTTCAACTATAAATTTATCAGAATCAACTCCGCTAGAAAACGGAATTACCTATTACGCTTACCAAACTATAAATAATTGCGAAAGTGACAGAATTCCTGTTTTAATAAATATTCTTGGAGCCACAACTGCAGACTGTATCAATTTTGTAGATGAACTTCCGTATCCAAAATTCTTTACTCCAAATAATGATACGTTTAATGATACCTGGACAATTGATTTTGCCTATTTGAAACCGAATACTGGAATCCGAATCTTTGACCGTTATGGAAAATTCATTAAAGAATTAACAACCAATTCTGTCTGGGATGGAACATACATTGGTCGGGAAGAACCTGCTTCTGATTACTGGTTTACAGTTACACGATTGAATGGAACAGAATATAGAGGTCATTTTAGCCTGAAACGATAAAAATTTAAAACACAAAAGGATGTCAACTATGACATCCTTTCTTCTTTACTTGTTCTTCTTTTTCTTCTTGGTCTGTTCCTCTTTTTTAGAATCACCATTGGTTTTTTTGTTCAGTCTTTTTTCGGTTTCTTCAATTATGTAATCGTAAGAATTATTTATTGTTAAAAGTTTTGCTTTGTTAATCACTTTCAAAGCTTTCTTAAAGTCTTGCTGACTTTCCAAAAGCATTACTTTTTTCAAAAGAATTTCCGTTTTATTGATTCCTCTGATGGCTAATGCAAAATCAATCAGTTTCATTGCTTCTTCATAATCTTCATTCAAAATTAAGGTATGGATATAAAAAGGATATACTTCTAAAGCATAAATATTAATGGAAAGCGCCTTTTGAAAATACTCTTTAGCTTCTTCATATTTCAATAACTGATCTGTAAAAACCTGACCATATAAACATAAAGCCATGGTGTTTTTGTCATCATAAGACAAGGCATAATCCAATGATTCAATGGTTTCTTCCAACGAATAGGGATAACTGTCCAGTGCCTGAAAAAGATATTTATCTACTGTTTTCATAATTTATTTTGTTTGGAAATTCAAAGTCAGGAATTATTCTCTGTCGAATAATCTTCTCGTTTTAATCTTTGCCGTTCCTGTTTGTAATTTTTTACTTGTTTTTGTTTCTTAAAATCGAAGCCTTGAAAAACCCGAATCGGATTCCCTCTTTGAACCTGCAATTGATTCATCCATTGCGACTGAAATTCGGCTTTGAATTGTTTAACGGTTTCATCTTTAAATTTCTGCAGCAATCTTTCGGTAGCCAGTTTTTTATTCTGATGCTGTGAACGGGAATCCATAGCAACTACACTAATTCCCGTAGGAACATGAGTCGCTCGTATTGCCGAACTTACTTTGTTTACATGTTGTCCTCCGGCTCCGGAACTTCGCATGGTCTGATACTGAATATCTTTTTCGGTAATTTTGGTAGTTGTCGCTTTATCAACTTCAAAAATTCCTATAAACCAATTTTTACGTTTATGAAATTTTCTAAACTGACTTTGACCAATCCACTGAATTGTTCCAATCCAAGAGTTTACAAACTCATTTAGATCATTGCTTTCCAGTAAAATTGTTGCCGTTTCTACGGTTCCGTTTTCGATTCCTGTTTCCCGCTGAAGCAAAGTCGTTTTTATTTTATTGTCATTTGCTTCTTCCAGAAAATTTTTCAGCACCTGAGCAACAACCCAGCTGCATTCTGCCGGGCCGCGACCTGATGTTATTTGAATTATTTTTTCCATATTATCTGTCCATTCTAACGATTTTTGGTGTAAACGTGCCTAACACATCCACCAGTTCCGTTTGGTTTGCCATTACTTTATTAATGTCTTTATACGCCATTGGTGCTTCATCGATATTTCCGCCAATCAAAGTCACATCATTTGCTTTAAGTACTTTTTTGATTTCACTTTGAGTGAAGGATTCTTTGCATTTTCTACGAGAAAACAATCGTCCTGCACCATGAGAAGCAGAATTTAAACTTTCTGCATTTCCTTTTCCCTGAACAATAAATCCGGGAGCTGCCATCGAGCCGGGAATAATTCCCAGTTCGCCTTTATTTGCTGGAGTTGCTCCTTTTCGGTGAACAATTGCTTCCTTGCCATTTACGATTTCTTTCCATGCAAAATTGTGGTGATTTTCTATTGTTACTACAACCCTCCTACCAATGGCTTTTGCAATTCGGCGGTGAATATCGTCATGACAGGCTTTTGCATAATCGCCTGCTAAATTCATTGCCAGCCAATATTCCTGTCCGTCGTGTGTATTCAAATCCAGCCAGGCCAGATGCTGCACATTTTTAGGCAGCGGGCATTGTTTAGTTGCGAGATAAGTGTAATGTTTTGCAATATTGGCACCCAAACCTCTTGAACCACTATGCGAAAGCACTGCAAAATATTCACCTACACCAATTTTCCATTCGTTAAGAGGATTGGTAATTTTTGCTATTCCGAATTCTACAAAATGATTGCCTCCGCCGGAAGTTCCCAGTTGTTTGTATGCTTTTCCTAAAAGACTTTTTAAGAGCGGAATATCCTGAAATTCACTTAGGCTGAACAATTCATGATCTGCTTTTATAGTATGTGTCTCATACATTCCAAACTTTGTATTGTCTTTTAAAATAGCTTCCAGCTGATGGTCTTTTCCTTTAAAAAATGAAGCCGGAATATCAAAAATTGACAGACTCATTCGGCAGCCGATATCCACTCCCACACCATAAGGAATCACAACATTGTCAGTTGCCAGCACTCCTCCAATTGGCAATCCGTAACCTGAGTGAGCATCGGGCATCAAAGCACCGGCAATTGAAATTGGCAATTTTAAGGCATCATATAACTGATACTTTGCCTTTTCATCTATTTCATTTTCTCCAAATATGGAAAAAGGTGCTCTGGTATTATTAAGCTGATGCATTCTCACCTGTACCGGATTTACTAATCCTTCTGCAACTTTCCCCCAGGTTCCGTGTCCCGTAAATTTTTCAGGTGACAATAAAACTTCTTTGGCTTCGGTTAATATACTTTCTTTTTTTCTCTTTTTCTGTATCGGTTTATTTGCCCTAAAGCTATATTGATACTATTATTTTTTGGAAAGCCTATTTTAATCAGGTCTTTTCCGGATAATTTATTTCCCATTATTTATATTTTTTCTTCTAAATACTCTTCATAAATAGTATTCAGATTTTTAGTTTTTATTTCATTATTATTTCTTAGTTTTTCTAAACTTCGATAATAATAACTGTCTCTATTACGTGATTTATAAATCTTACCTCTTAAGTTCCGGTTCTCTATGTAATTATCTATCAGCCTAAATTCACTTTCCAGCAACACATCTACAGCTTTTTTATGTGTGATTATGTAAGGCTCAATTTTAAATACAAACCTCCACGGCTCATTAAATTTGTAATTTCTAAGAAAACGATTGTATAAATCAGACCATTTTTCGACTAGTGTAAAACAGGATTTTTCTTTCTCAGTCAATTCGAATGTATTAGTATTCCAATCGCTGATACTGATATTACTAACAAATTGCTCTTTTGGATTCTCTGCTTTTTTTCCAAAACGCTTTTTCCGATTCATAAATATTTTTTGATTTGAAAACTGAAAAGTGTTTATTTTTTCTAATACGTTTTCATAAAACACACCGTCGGGTGATCGCAAAACATCCTTCCGGACTACAAAAAACCGAACCCATCCTTTTTGATAAGGTTCCTTCAATTCTATTAGAGGCAAATTTTTAATTGCCAAATAAATTGCATGTCTTCGTTTTGATAATTGAACAAGTTGTTTTTCAAAATCCTCTTTAACTAATCTTTTTTTTCGTCTTTTATTCTTTAAACGAGAACATTTAATGTAATCGTCAAAAAGAAAATTGTCCATTTTAAAAAAAAATTAGATTATAGATTTTCTGTCAAGCATAAAAAATACAAGACAAATAGCATTTTATCTGAAACAGATAAATTAAGTTCTGATAATCGGGAATTTTTTGAAGAGTCTAGAATAAAAAAAAAGCCCAAAAGTTAAATTACTTCGGGCTTGTTCATATCTCTAAAATTGATTTGCTATGATTGAGAAAAGCCACGAAGACACATGCCAACAGAATCTGATCCTGATGCGATGTTTTGAGAGGTAAAGTTTAATACAAACATTGTCTTCGTTATTAATAGTTATTATTTATTTTCTGATGCAAATTTTGTGAATTATTTTCTTAATAAACAAATTAAATCATAAAATTTTCTTAAAATAATTTTAACTAATTAAATACCAATAAGTTAAAATATATCAAAATTGTTTAAATTTGAAATTTATTCCCAAAAAAGACAACGAATATATATTCGCTACCTCATAATTATTCTTTACAATATTTAAAACTGATGTACTTTTTTAGAAATCATTAAAAATGAAACTAAGGAAATTAATGCCGCACTGGTCAGATAAAAACCAACATAATTCAAACCATAAGTGCTTGCCAGCCAAATTGCAATCATCGGTGCAAATGCCGCACCAAGAATTCCAGCCATATTAAAAGTTAATGAAGCCCCAGAATATCGAACGTTTGTTGGAAATAACTCGGATAAAAATGTTCCTAATGGTCCATAAGTAAATCCCATCAATGCCATTCCTATACAGGCAAAAATTGTAACTAAAACTAAATCTCCTGATTTTAAAAAGAATGAAAAGAAAAAACCAAAAATTGCAATTGCAGCTGTAGCTATTATCAGCATTTTACGACGTCCTATTTTATCGGCAGCCACAGCAGAAATTGGAATAAAAAGCGCAAAAAACAACACAGAAAAAAGCTGTACCAATAAAGCGTCTCTTTTAACAATTCCTAAATCAGAAGTTACCCAGCTTAAAGTAAAAACCGTCATTAAATAAAAAACCAAGAATGTCGTTACCGCTGCCAAAGTTCCAAAAATTAATTGGTTTTTATAGGATTTAATCAAAGTTAGAAATGGAACTTTAACTTCTTCATGTGCATTTTTCGAATTTTCAAAAGAAGGTGTCTCTGTAATTTTAGTTCGGATATAAAACCCGACTACAACCAAAAGTGAACTCGCTATAAAAGGAATTCTCCAACCATAATCCATAAAATCCTGACTACTCATGGAATCTGTCAATAACAAGAAAGTTCCTCCCGAAAGCAACAACCCAATTGGCGCACCTAACTGTGGAAACATTCCGTACCATGCACGTTTATGTGGCGGTGCATTTTCAATTGCTAGTAAAACAGCACCTCCCCATTCACCTCCTAAACCAACGCCTTGCCCAAATCGGCATAACATTAATAATAAAGGAGCCGCAACACCTATACTGGCATAACTTGGTAAAAAGCCAATAGCTACGGTAGAAATTCCCATAGTCAGCAATGCAGCAACTAAGGTAAACTTGCGCCCGATTTTATCTCCATAATGTCCAAAAAAAGCAGAACCTAATGGCCTCGATAAAAAGGCAATCGAAAAAGTTGCTAATGATTCTAAGGTTGCCATTGTCGCATCAGAACCAGGAAAAAATAATTGCGGAAAAACCAATACCGCCGCATTAGCATAAATATAAAAGTCAAAAAATTCGATTGTTGTGCCTATTAAACTTCCAAACAGAACATGTTTTAAGGAGTTCTTTTTATTAGGGTTATCTTTCATATTAATTTGATGTGTTTTTTTAGTTGCAAAAATAGAATTTCATTGTCAATAATTCAGTTTTAGATTGATTAGTTTCGCAACCCCTACACTTTTTAACAAATTTGATGAATTTTCAATTTTACACAACTTATCAAACTAAAAACCTGATTACAAAGACTTTAAACCTAAAATTAAATTTCAAATCATAAGCAATCGTTAAAACCGTTTTTAAGTACATATTTTCATTAAATTTACAGCTGTCAAAATAAATTTAAAATTATGCCCACCGACTGTATCAGCTACCAAAAATCAGGATATTTCTCTAAATTGATACGCGATTATTTAGATCAAAAAACCGAATTACATTCTCTTTACAATCATTTTCCAACTTTGGAAAACTTTGAAAAGCAAATCATTGAAAAGCAAGCTAATTTTGATAATAACAACCGAATCCCATTAGTGGATACGTTAAAAAAACAATATCTAAACATCGAAATTTCTGATTCGACTAAACAAAATATCGAGCTTTTAGCACTTCAAAATACCTTTACAATTACGACAGGTCATCAATTAAATTTGTTTAGCGGTCCTTTGTATTTTTTATATAAAATTATTTCGACAATTAACCTGACCAAAGAATTAAAATCCAAATATCCAACGTACAATTTTGTTCCAATTTATTGGATGGCTACGGAAGACCATGATTTTGAAGAGATTAATTATTTTAATTTTAAAGGGAAAAAGTTCAGATGGAATAAAGAAAGTACCGGTCCGGTTGGGAGGCTTTCAACTGAAGGCTTAGCGGAATTCTGTGAAATTTATGCTGCAGAATTAGGATCAGGTACAAATGCCGGCTTCCTAAAAAATTTATTTGAAGAAGCCTATTTAAAGCATGGAAACCTGGCAGATGCAACTCGCTTTTTAGCCAACAGTTTATTTGCTGATTATGGTTTAGTTATTTTAGATGCAGACGAAAAGCATTTAAAACGTGTTTTTATTCCTTATATCAAAGAAGAATTAGAAAAACAAATTTCGTTCAAGACTGTTCAGAAAACAATCGAACAATTGAAAGAGTACACCGTTCAGGTAAATCCGCGGGAAATCAATTTGTTTTATATTGAAGATAATCTGCGTGAAAGAATTATTTTTGAAAACGATAAATATTTTGTCAATAATACCAAAATCTCCTTTTCAAAAGAAGAAATTCTAAAATTATTAGAAAGTAATCCGGAAAAATTCAGTCCTAATGTGATTATGCGTCCTCTTTATCAGGAAGTTATTTTGCCTAATCTTTGCTATATTGGCGGAGGCGGAGAAATTGCCTATTGGCTGGAACTAAAATCATTCTTTGATTCGGTAAAAATTACTTTTCCAATAATTTTAGTTCGAAATTCGGTACTTTTAAATACAGAAAAACAAGCAAAAAAAGCAGATAATTTAGGTTTAAGCTGGGCAGATTTATTTACAAAACCGGAAAATTTAGTAAACACAACTACACACAAGCTATCTGTTTTTCCAATTGATTTAACGCCACAAAAGGAAACATTGGAAAAACAATTTGAATATCTTTACGAACTGGCGCAGCAAACCGACAAATCATTTAGCGGTGCTGTAAAAGCTCAGGAAGTAAAACAGAAAAAAGGTCTTGAAAATCTTGAAAAGAGATTATTAAAAGCACAAAAACGAAAACTGGATGACGAATTACAGCGTATAACTAATCTACAATGCGAATTATTCCCAAACAAAAGTCTACAGGAACGTCAGACTAATTTTTCAGAATTTTATTTACAAAAAGGGGAACAATTAATTCCGCTTTTGATTCAAAAATTAAAACCATTAGAAACTAATTTTAATATTATAACTATATAAAAAAAACAATAAAGTAATAGTCTTCAGAAATAAATAACCACTCTCTTCTGAAATTATTACTTCTCAAACCAAATAGAAAATTAAAAATAACCTATTTATAAAAACTGATGGTAAGAGAACGTTTAATTTCGCTTGATGTCTTTCGTGGACTCACTATTTTATTGATGACCGTTGTAAACAATCCCGGAGATTGGGGAAATGTTTATCCACCTTTACTACACGCTGACTGGCATGGCTGTACCCCAACCGATTTGGTTTTTCCTTTCTTCGTTTTCATCATGGGAGTTGCTGTTCCATTAGCAATGCCTGAGAAATTTTATGACAGCACCACATTAAATAAGATTCTAATTCGCTCGTTGCGAATGCTTTGTTTAGGGATTTTCTTCAACTTTTTTGGAAAAATTCAGTTTTTTGGTCTAGATGGAATTCTGCTTCTGATAGGAAGACTTCTCATTACCATAGCTGTTGGATATGCCTTGATGGGAAGCTTTAGCCCGAAAGTCAAAAACATTCTGGCTCTTTCAATTCTTTTTATCTATATTTTTTTAGCATACAGTGGCATCGAAGCCTATCAGGATGTAAGGCTTCCGGGAGTTTTACAGCGAATTGCTATTGTATATTTTGTAGTTTCGCTTTTATATTTAAAAACTTCTCAAAAAACCCAGATCATTACAGGAATTGTTTTGTTATTAGGATATTGGGCTTTAATGACATTGATTCCTGTTCCGGGAATTGGAGATGCCAATCTTGAAAAAGGAACCAATTTAGCGTCATGGCTTGACAGCATTTTGCTTAAAGGACACATGTATAGCGGAACCGTAACCTGGGATCCGGAAGGAATTTTAAGTACTATTCCATCTATCGTAAACGGAATAATCGGCTTATTGATTGGACAAATATTATTAAAAGACATCGGGAAAACAAAAAAAGCAACAAAAATGGCTATACTTGGTCCAGCATTTATCATTGCAGGCATATCATGGAATTTAATTTTCCCAATTAATAAATCACTTTGGACAAGCAGTTACGTTTTGTACACTACAGGATTAGCGACTACTTTCTTATCAATATTATATTATGTAATTGATATTGCTGATTATAAAAAATCCTTTAAACTCTTTTTAATTTGGGGAGTAAATCCAATGATTGTATTCTTTAGTTCACAGATTATTCCGCAGGCATTAGTGATGATTCAGTTTAAAAACCCACACAATCCGGAACAAAACATTAATCTTTTAGATTACCTGTATAGCTTCGGAATTGCACCATTTTTTAGCGATCCAAAGGCAGCTTCTTTCGCTGGAGCTTTAGTTTATGTTGGTATCTGGACGTTTATTTTGTGGATATTTTACAAAAACAAACTCATTTTTAAGGTTTAGTCCTTTAAAATCATTTTCAAGAGTTTTAATTGTGAATTTATTAAAATCAATTCATAAAAAAGTCTATTTTTGCACAAAAATTTAAAATTCGCAAGAAAATGGCAACAAATAGAACTTTTACAATGATTAAGCCGGATGCTGTAGCAAACGGACACATCGGGAACATCTTAGCAATGATTACTAACGGAGGTTTCAAAATCGTTTCATTAAAATTAACACAACTAACTGTAGCTGATGCACAGGCTTTTTATGCTGTACACGCAGCAAGACCTTTCTACGGAGAATTAGTTGAATTTATGTCACGCGGACCAATTGTTGCTGCTATTTTAGAAAAAGATAACGCAGTAGAAGATTTCAGAACTTTAATTGGAGCTACCAATCCGGCTGAAGCTGCTGAAGGAACAATTCGTAAAGCATATGCAACGTCTATCGGAGAAAATGCAGTTCACGGGTCTGACAGCGACGAAAATGCAGCGATCGAAAGTGCATTTCACTTTGCTGGAAGAGAGCAGTTTTAGTCACCGTTTTCAGTAACTTACTTAGTATAAAAAAAGTCCCATTTCAAATTGAAATGGGACTTTTTTTATACTGAATCCGAGACTGTGACAGCAAACTAAATCATCGCAAAACAACTTCCTTCACCACTTCACGTCCTAATTCCTCGTTAATCATCTTAACAATCTTAGATTTTCCATGACTTAATTCTTCTCTTAAAACCGCCGATCCCAATTCTACATATAGCGTGCTTCCTTTTAAAACTACATTTTTAGTATACGTATTCACACCATTTCCCATCAATTGTTTCCAGGCTTCTTTTACATCAATCTGATCCATGCCTGGCTGCAGTTTGTTCACCTGGATAATCTGTTGCAAAACTGCACCAATCGTACTCTGATTATTTAGTCTCTTTGCCATCTCCTAATAAATTTACAGGCCTCGCCTTTTTATAATAATATTCTTTATTCTGTTCATTTTTCACCACGAATTTTTCATCCGAAATCGAAATCAGTTCCTCACTCCATTTTGCATAATCAGTTTTATAATCCAGAAAAGTCCCTTTGTCTGTAAACCGAACCGAAACATTTTCAAAAGTATCTGTTGTTAAAAATGTACCATCCAGCTGCGCCATAACTTTAGTTCTCGTGCCTCTGGTACCATTGATTTTAAAAAAATCGAAATTCTCATTCATCCCGTAAACCTTGTCAGCGCCCTTATCAAAAACTACTTTTTCAATTTCCCAATAACCGTTCAATTTTGCAATATCTGCAGGCGTTATCGTTTGTTGACAAGAAATAAATAGAAACGAAAATAATATAATGCTAAAGGTCTTTTTCATATAAATTTTATTTTTTTTGGAATTGTTTCTTGCTTGGATTATAAAGACTTTTTTTCTTTTGACAAAGTTAACTTTATTAAATTCCAAAGAAAATAAAAAACACCAGAATTGGTAATTATTTTGAAATCTTACTCTATTTGTATAGCACTTCGCTCAAGGTTAGATCTGGTTTAGCAATCATCATTTTTTTATTATTGGTTCTTTAAATAAATTTATATTTAAAAGAGAGATAGAACATTTAGGTATTCTTAAAATTCCAAATTTCATATCGATGAGCGATAAAAGATTTTGAGCTACTTTTATTCTTTTTTTCTCATAATCAATTTCACCATTATTAGATTCCTTAGTCATATGAGTTATGAACGCATTATATATCGTTAACCAAAACTCTATTTTTAAATTATCTGTAGTAATTACTTTTTCTAATTGTTCTAGAAAAGTATAATGTAAATTTCTCCTCAACAATCTAAAATCCTTATTATTCTTGGCTTTTTCTAAAATAAGTTGCGAAAATTCGATTTGATAATTTTCATTTTAAAAAATTAAAAATTTGGATAAAACTAAAATTTAGACGGCTACTTATAAATTTAATTGCAAATTTCTACCAATTAAAATGTAACTACTATAAGGGGAAACCCTGAATTACACTTTCGATTAGTCTTTACAAAATTAAATAAAAAATAAAATGATTGAATAGCCAATTAAGACATATAGACAGTTTGAAAAGACTAATGGAATACTAAACCATTAATAAAAAATCCTGTTCTACCGAGGTAAAACAGGATTTGTAAATTTTCAAAGAATTGATTATTTCTTAATCAATTTGATTGTTTTGGATTGATTGTTATCATTAATTACTTTCAACAAATACACTCCATTTGGAGCATTGCTTAAATCCAATTTTGTAGTTCCCGATGTTATCTTTTGAGATTGGATTGTTTTTCCTAAAACATCAAATACCAATGCAACACCATTCTCTTTACTGTCAATAAAAAATGCATCACTGAATGGGTTTGGATAAATTGCAATTTCGATTTTAGATTGTAGATTTTGAGTTCCTAAAGTACTTATCGTAATGCAAGTTGACGTTTGAGAACAAGTTCCAATTGTAACCACAACTTTGTAATCACCCGAATGAGTTGGCGTAAAACTTTGATTATTTTCGCCTACCAAAAGTATATTAGGACATTGATACCATTGATACGTAGCTCCAGATTGATTGGCAGTAATTACGCCAGATGCTACTGAAACCGTAGCGTCAATTAACGTTGGTTGTGCAATGGTTGCCGATACATTGGCAGTACATCCATTAGCATCAGTGATAATAACAGAATAAGTTCCTGCTGCTAATCCTGTTCGGTCTTCGGTTGTGATGCCGCCACCCCAATTATAGGTATAACCCGGTGTTCCACCTGATGCAGTTAAATCAATAGTTCCGTTGCTGCCTCCATTGCAAGATACATTACTCACAATCGTTGTTCCTGTAATTACAGTTGGTTCTGTAATGGTAATTCCACTTACAGTTCCTGTACATCCATTAGAATCAGTAATGGTGCATGAATATGTTCCTGCAGCAAGTCCTGTTGTTCTATCTTCAGTAGTAATTCCGTCACTCCAATTATAAGTATAACTTCCTGTTCCACCTGTTGGTGTTAAATCAATAGTTCCGTTGCTGCCCCCATTGCAAGATACATTACTCACAATCGTTGTTCCTGTAATTACAGTTGGTTCTG
>NZ_JBDTTP010000019.1:0-56762 GCF_039930565.1 Flavobacterium sp.
GTAAATCATATACCCGTTTTTTTCTTTCTTTTCAATAGTAAATTTGTCAGTCTCTCTTTTCATAGCCAAAGAATCCTGACTGAAATCTATATATCCAAAATTTGAAATATTGATCAATTTCGTTTTCATTTTTTCGCCCATCATGTCATCCTCATCGGGAGTTATACATTTTAACGGAAATTTTGTCCTTTCTTTTTGATAAATACTGTCTTCTGCAAATATTTTAAAAAATGGATCAAAATCTTCTGAATGTTTTTTTGCAGTGATTGGATTTTCTTTTCTAAATTCTAAATCATTTTTTCTATCATTTTCCTTGCATGAAAATAATAAAAAAAGAACGGATAAAAAAAATGTTATTCTCATAAAAATTTTATTGTATTATTTTTATAGTATGTGAAACTGGAACTGTACTTTTGGACTTCATACCTTTTTCATACAAAAAGTTAAGGCGAATTTTTAAAATTGCCTTTCACTTTAAACATCAGATTTAAAACAAATAAGGATGCATTTTACACCCTTAACTTCATCTACATTTTTCGTTAGCACATCTATTAAATCACAGACCGTAATTCATAGGGCCGTAGAAAGACAAATCTACCTTAAGCATAACAATTTTCCAAATCCTCCGCAATAATTGTAGAATTGTTTACTAGTTTAATATCATAAATAAATTGTGTTTTATATTTTTTGCATCAATCCCCAACAGGACATCTAAACCAAAAATACAAAGTCAATGAAAGACAGACATTACATATAATACGCCAATTTCTTTAAATCATCCATAAAATTTATAGAAATTTGTCCAGTCGAGGTCACCAAAAGCCAAAAGGCGCCAATTGTCTTCAATTGGCGCCTTTTCTTTAATTTAACCCTATATTAATAAATGAGTTAACTCGTTTTTCGTTTTCATTTCCTTTTTAGAATCACAGTAAAAAACAACAATGATGACCTTGTCCTATTAGTCCCGATAGCAGTGAAATCCTTTTGTGCCGGGGTTCAGCACAAAAGATTGGAACGTATAGCGGGAAGAGCTCCTAAAAGGTAGGATTGTATATGGTTCTGTCGCATCTGTCAGAATCAAATATAAGAATTTAAGCAATTTAAAAGTTAGCCCGTCAATTTACAAAATGATTTAAAATATGATTATCCTTTGTCAAACTCAATAGCTTATTTAACTTTTTATGTACCTTAGCTACAGTAAAGAAATACTTTAGTAGCACTTTTACATACTGTAATATGAAAGCCCTTTTAAAACAAAATATCGCTAAACATATTTCTCTTGCAGAAAATGAAACAGAAGAGTTTTGCCATTTATTTGAGCAAAAGTTAATCCCAAAAAAAAACTTTTTACTCAGAGAAGGCGAGATTTGCAAATTTGAAGGTTTTGTTACCAAAGGGCTTTTTCGGGTTTATCATATTGATAAAAATGGTTTTGAACAAATACTCTATTTTGCTATTGAAAATTGGTGGATTACTGATATTGATAGTTTTACTACTGAAACCCCTTCACAACTTTTCATAGAAGCGCTCGAAGACAGCGAAGTGCTTGTAATTTCTAAAAAAGATAAAGAGTTTGCCTACGCTAATTTGCCTAAAATTGAAAAGCTGTTTCGGGTAATGACACAAAAAACGCACGTTGCCCTTCAACGAAGAATGATAGATAACCTTAGCAAAACAGCAGAATCCCGTTATATCGAATTTATAGAAAAATACCCACAGCTTGTTCAACGGCTTTCTAACATACAAATAGCTGCTTATTTGGGCATTACCAATGTTTTTCTGAGTAATATTCGAAAGAAAATTGCTGTCAAAAAATAAGATTTTCCTTTATTTATTAAACTAGTTTAATGTTTTAAGATCGTGTTTCGTTTCATCTTTGCAGTGTTAATTTAAAACCAACGCAAGAAATGAAACACACTATCTCGAGAGTATTTATAACAATTTTAATTTTATTTAATATGGAATCACAAGCACAAAGTTTTAAAACAATTCAAAGTAAAGATTTAAAACTTCAGGTTTACAATGCATCAGAAAACAGTTTTGGCGTAGCATCGGTAATTGTATCGGGAAAAACAGATGCAGTTTTAATTGACGCGCAATTTACTTTGGCAGATGCCGAAAAAGTAGCGCAGGAGATTAAAGCAAGCGGTAAAAAATTAACCACCATTTTTGTTTCTCACGCAGACCCTGATTACTATTTTGGATTGGAAGTATTTAAAAAATATTTCCCGGATGTAGTTGCTTATGCATCACCTGCTTCTGTAGAAGCAATTAAGGCTACAGCACAAAAAAAATTAGACGTTTGGGGCGAACGATTAGGTAAAGCTATTACATCAAATGTTGTTTTACCTCAGGTTTTAAAAGGAAACAGCATTGAACTGGAAGGTCAGAAATTAGAAATCGTTGGTTTGGAAGAATTTCCAAATAAAACTTTTGTATGGATTCCTTCTATCAAAGCAGTTGTAGGCGGAATTAATGTTTTTGGAACTAGTTTCCATCTTTGGATGGCGGATGCTCAAACTACTGAAGCCCGTAAAAACTGGATTGCCGTTTTAGATAAAATCTCGGCATTGAAACCTGAAATTGTAATTCCGGCTCATGCTAATTCCAATTCTCCATTTGATATCGCTGCCGTAAATCACACCAAAAGTTACATTCAATTCTACGAAGAAGCTTTGAAAACCAATAAAACATCAGAAGCTTTAATTACGGCTTTGAAAACAAAATATCCAACACTTACTTTTGAAACTGCCTTAATGATTGGTGCAAAAGTGAATACTGGAGAAATGAAATGGTAAAATCAATCATTTACAGCCTGACAGTACTCTTTGTATTTTCAGGCTGTTCTTTAAATAAAAAGACGATGACAAATCTTGAAATAATTAAAAGCACTTACGAAGGAAAAACTTCGGAAGAAAATGGTCGAAATTTGGCTAAATATGTTGTCGAAGATATTTCGTGGACAGAAGCTAAAGGTTTTCCGTATGCAGGAACTTACATTGGTTTAGAAAATGTAACTCAAAATGTCTTTAGCCGATTAGGAAGTGAATGGATTGATTACAAATTTACTCCCGAAGATTACGTTGCCAGCAATGATAAAGTGGTTGCTTACGGAACTTACACGGGAACTTATAAAATTACAGGTAAATCATTCACCGCCAGAGTAGCTCATATTTGGAAATTGAAAGACAGTAAGATTATCAGTTTTGAACAGTTTGTAGATAGCCAGTCTGTAAATGATGCTGTGAAATAAAGCCCTTTTTTACATTGAATTGTTTTAATGAATTATCAAACTAATGCACAAAAATTAATAGCCTATATCAGCCAGTATGCAAACCGTACACAAAAATGAAGAGCAAGCTTTAATTGTTTATCCGAATTAGAAAATAAGAAACAAAACAAGCCCTATTTTTAGTTTTAAAAACGTGTCTTAAAAAACTAAAAAACAATATACTTAACGTTCTTTAACATTTAACCCCTACGATACATACAAACCGCTCCTAAGGAAAAACTAAATAGTTATGTTGCAAATTCACTTAAAAATAAGCCAGTTTCTTTAAATCATTCATAAAATTTATACAAATTTGTCAAGTCGAGGTCACTACTATTAAGACATGTTTAACGATATGCCTTTTTTTTATGTTTTTTTTTAATCATTTTGATAAAAAAAAAGATCAAACATATTAACGTTTGATCTTTCTAATTTTATTTTATAAATGTTATTTCTGATGTAAATATGTTATCAGTAATATTAGTGGTTGTCAAATTCCCTGCGTTTATAAAATTCGTCATCATTACTATCATGACCAGAACCAGGATCATTTTCAGGATAATAAGACTTCATTACCTTTCTTTCATACTCCCTGTCAAAATTATGCTGTGTGTTGTACCTGCTTGTATTTCTAAATGTATCATATCCGATACTGTTAGCCATAACAATTTTGGTGTCTTTATTTATGTTTACAGATCCAATTGGTATGATAATATGGCTGTCACCTTCTTTATAGATAAATTCTTTTCCGTTGTCATTCGCTATTTTATCATGCAATTCATTTCGGTCATCTAGTAATCCTTTATCCAGTTTCACATCCAGGTAGACTACGCGTTGCATATCTTTATTGACCCAAAGATTATCAATTTTGCCGATTGTATGGTTTTCAGAATCAACTATCTTCCATCCTCTTACATCAGAATAATTGGAAGCAATTTTATAATCAGATAGTTCATCCAGTCTATATAAGTTTTTGTCTTTATTTTCCATAATTTTTAAAATATTATTGTGCACTTGTCGTGTTTTCGATTTCTACGTTGTTTTCAGTGGTAGCTTGATCATTTACAAAGATGTAGTATATAAGTGCTCCTATTATCAGCACAGCTACAATCCATGGCCATATAGGTTTTTTTTTCTCAATTTTAATTTCTGCCATAATTTATTTTTTTTTAATTATAAATAGTTTAAAATACTATTTTTAAAGATACGAATGAGTAAAGAGAAAGAAGTACTTAATTTTAAAAGGATGTTACACAATTCCCAGTTGGAAAATTTATTTTTGATTAAGCAGATTTTTTCAATTAAATTGATTAATGATATTTTATAACTTTTATATATAATTTTATAAAATACAAGTGTCCGTATTTGAGTAATTTTAAGTAAAACTTAAATAAAACAGATATGAAAACAAATAATCAAAATCCGCGAAATATTAATAAGACAGGTAATGATAAAAGAAGTGATACAAGAAAGCATCAATACAAGGATCATGATGAAGTTTTAACTAATGATGAAAATTATGATTCTGATACTCAAAAATTTAAAGGCGAAGAGCCTGAGTTTGATGATAAACTAAATAATGTAGAAAAAAATAAGTGAATCAAGCGTCTCAAATATATTTGGGACGTTTTTAGTTTAATTAGAGAACACTATGGTATCATTTTACTTATTTTTGTATTACATCTAAATCCAAAAAATGAAACGTTCAGGTACAGCAGATCTTCCCTTGCACTATGGACATGTTCCATTATGGCTTTCAGAGCGCATGTCTAAACTCGGTTTGGCAATTGTTGAAACTATTGCAATGGAGTTTTCTACTTCTGAGGTGATAAGCAAACTCAGTAATCCTTTTTGGTTTCAAAGTTTTGGTGCAGTAATGGGGATGGACTGGCACTCATCCGGAATTACAACTTCTGTGCTTGGAGCATTAAAAAAATCAGTTAATCCACATTCAAAAGAATTAGGCATATATATCTGTGGCGGAAAAGGTAAACATTCAATGCTAACACCCCAGGAACTTCTAATTGTTGGTGAAAAAACAGGTCTTGACGGTATAAATCTTTCAAATTGCAGCAGACTTACCGCCAAAGTTGATAATACAGCCATTCAGGATGGGTTTCAATTATACCAACACAATTTTATCGTTGACAATAAAGGACAATGGACTGTTATACAGCAGGGTATGAATCCAAACTCAAAAACAGCAAGAAGATATCATTGGCATTCTCCTGATTTGAAGTCTTTTGTAAATGAGCCTCATACTTTTATATATGGTGAAAATCAGGGCACTATTTTAAATCTTACCGCTCAAGGCGCAACAAAATCCAGACAAGGGATCTTAGAATTATCAAAAGAATCTCCGATAAAAATCATGAGGGAAATGCAATATCTTTCTATGCCTGCACATCATGATGTCAGAATGGAAGATGTTAATATGAAAAGACTCGGTGCAATGCTATGGACAACTCATGAAAATAGGCCGGAAGATTTTGAAGAACTTTTGCTTTTAAAAGGGATGGGGCCAAGGGCTTTGCAGTCATTAGCATTAGTTAGCGAAATAATTTACGGTACTCCTACCCGATTTGAGGATCCTGCGAGGTTTTCATTTGCTCACGGAGGAAAAGACGGCCATCCATTTCCTGTTCCGGTAAAAATTTATGATGAGACAATTGATACTTTACAAAGAGCAATCAACCGTGCTAAAATCGGAAATAGTGATAAAATACAAGCTATTCAAAAATTATCAGAGATCTCAAGAAAAGCTGAGGAAAGTTTTACGCCTAATTCTAATTTCGATTCCTTGGTTCAAAGAGAGCGTGGTGAGTCCTACAAATATGGTGGAAAAACAATTTTTGGAGATTCTAAACCACCCAATAACAAACCTTCAAATCCAAATAATCAACTAGAATTATTTTAAACTATAGCTATAATATTTTTAATTATAAAGTTCAAAATAATTTAAAATTGAGTTTGATATATCAAATCCTTTAATTTAATATATAAGCTGCCAAAACAAATGGCAGCTTTATATTAAATGAATTTTTTATTTACCCTGAAATTTAGGATCTATATCCGATTTAGAATGACCTGAATCATCTTGTTCTAATTCATTTGGGAAATCTGTTTCTATAGTATTTCCACCGTCAGATAATTCTCCTTCTTCTTCTTCCTTGTAAGGTCCTTCCTTTTCGTCCGGACTAAAATTACCCGATCCGCTGTATTGATTTCTTGAATCAAATCCGGAATCGCTGCTTAAGTTCTGTTCTTCTGAACTTTTTCCTTGATTTTCCATACTAATAATGATTTTCATTTTTATCCTTAGCATCATGACCTTCAAGCTTGACAAGCTTGTTATAAATTCCCAGCAATAAAAATGGAGCCGCCCATTGCCCTACAAATAATGCATTATGAGATTTCCCCATGCATTTAAGCGTTAATGAGGTTCCCATAGCAGCCAAAGAGGCATACAAAAATAAATCTGATGGTAATTTTGCTGTTTGTTCTTCAATTGCCTTCGCGGTTGCACCTTCTGTTTTTTCGTTGTCAAATAACATAATATTTCTATTTAAAATTAATTTTTGAAAATTAAACTAACCTGACAAGGACATTTTACAGAATTTAAATCAAAAATTACAATATTTATCTTGCACATTATCAGATAAATATCAACTTAAAATTATTTAAATCTAAAAATAAAATACAATTTTATAATACGATAGCGCTAGTTTATATAAGATTTTTTTGGTAAATTGTGTATATGAAAACAAATCCGGATGTAGTAATTATTGGTGGCGGTCTTGCGGGTTTGACAGGAGCGATACATCTGTCAAAAAAAGGATTAAAAGTGACGTTAATCGAAAAATCCGAATTTCCACGTCATAAAGTATGTGGAGAATATATATCCAACGAAATTTTACCTTACCTCAATTGGCTAGATATTGATATCGGAAAATTTAATCCACAACAGATTTCTTCGTTTGAATTTACCACACAGAATGGCCGCATTGCCAGAACAAAACTTCCTTTGGGAGGTTTTGGCATTAGCCGATATACACTGGATGATATTTTATACCAAAAAGTTATATCAAACGGCTGTTCTGTAGTAAAAGAAACCGTGACTGCCGTTTCTTTTGAAAATGATGAATTTTCAGTAACTACATCAGATCAATTGATAATATCAAAACTGGTTTTAGGGGCATTTGGAAAACGCTCTAATATTGATCAGTTTTTGTCCCGCGGTTTTATTCATAATAAATCACCCTGGTTAGCAGTCAAAGCGCATTATTTAGTTGACATTCCAGACGATGTGGTAGCGCTTCATAATTTTAATGGTGGTTATTGTGGCGTTTCAAAAGTTGAAAACAATATTGTAAACATTTGTTATCTAGCTGATTACACAACTTTCAAAAAATATAAGAATATAGAAGAGTATCAAAAAAATGTGCTCTACAAAAACAAACAGCTTGAATCGGTATTTGAAAACGGGCGCCTTTTATTCGAAAAACCACTTACCATCAGCCAAATATCTTTTGATAAAAAAAAACCTGTAGAAAAGCACATTTTGATGATTGGAGATGCTGCAGGCCTTATTCATCCGATGTGTGGAAACGGAATGTCAATGGCGATACACAGTGCCAAAATAGCATCAGAATTAGTATTAGAATATCAATCGGGTAAAATTGGGTTGCGTAACTCATTAGAAGAAGCCTACACCAGACAATGGAAAAAACATTTTGGAAAGAGACTTTTAATGGGAAGAATATTGGCAAAAATTTTAATTAACAAAACAATTACTAACGTGTTTGTTTTAATAGTAGCAACAATGCCAACATTATTATCGAAAGTAATTAAACAAACGCACGGAAAACCTATAGCTGTTAACTAAATGTCAATAAATACAAAATACAGAACACAGGAAGCAGAAATAATGGACGACTTTTCACTTCAGGGAAGGGAATTACGGACTGCGCTTGATCAAATTGCACGCATAAACCAATTACTTGGGGGTAATAAAGTAACATTAAACGGAATAAAGACAATAATAAAAAAAGTCAATACCTCACAAACTCTGATAATTGCTGATGTAGGATGCGGAAACGGCGATATGCTGCGTATGCTGGCAGATTATGGATTAAAGAACAATCTTAAATTCAAACTTATTGGCATAGATGCTAACTTATTTACCGTTAATTACGCCAGGACATTATCAAACGAATATCAAAATATTGAGTATTTGTGCCTGGACATTTTTAATGATGAATTTGCTCAGCTTGAATATGATATTGTTTTATGTACCTTGACACTGCACCATTTTACAAACGAGCAAATATTAAATATAATTACTACCTTTAATAATAACGCAAGTTTAGGAATTGTGGTTAACGATTTGCATCGTAGTACGCTGGCTTACCAACTTTTTAGACTGATCTGCAAAATATTTAATTTAAGTAAGATGTCCCGCGAAGATGGGCTTGTCTCAATTTTAAGAGGTTTTAAAAAAGAAGAACTGGAGAAGTTCTCTAAAATAATAAATTTAAAAAACTATACCATAAATTGGAAATGGGCTTTTCGCTACCAATGGATAATTACAAAAATATGAGTGTTAAAATAATTACAGTAGCCAAGCAGCTACCAAAATATTCACGTACTACAGAAGAAATACTACCACTTTTGGATATTTGGCTCGATGGTCAGGAAGAACGCTTTATAAAAAAGGTAAAAAAAATATTTGAAGGAGCAGCAGTTGACAAGCGGTATTCAATTATGGAACCCCTTGAGGTTTTTAAAGCTTCTTCTTTTGAAGAAAAAAATGATATTTACAGTCGTGAAATGATAATTTTAGGCGAACAGGTATTACAAAAAGCACTTAAAAAAGCAAACTGGGATCCACAAAGTATCGATTATATTATTACAGTAAGCTGTACCGGTATTATGATTCCTTCTTTAGATGCATACCTGATCAATAAAATGAAACTCAGGCAGGATGTTGTACGTTTGCCAGTTACAGAAATGGGCTGTGCTGCGGGAATTTCGGGAATAATTTATGCCAAAAATTTTCTAAAAGCCAATCCTGGAAAAAGAGCCGCAGTAATTGCGGTTGAATCACCTACTGCAACATTTCAGCTGGATGATTTTTCAATGCCAAATATTGTTAGCGCTGCCATTTTTGGAGATGGAGCAGCGTGTTGCCTGTTATCATCCCACAAAGGCGATAATGGGCCGGAAATAGTTCATGAGGAAATGTATCATTTTTTTGATGCCGAACACATGATGGGTTTCAAACTTACTAATGGCGGCTTGCAGATGGTATTAGATATTGAAGTTCCGGATACAATTGCTTCAAATTTTGGCAATATTATTCACCCTTTCCTCAAACAAAATAATCTTGAAATTGCAGACATTGATTACATGATATTTCATCCTGGAGGTAAAAAAATTGTCAATACAGTTGAAGCGCTTTTTGCAGGTTTGGGTAAAAATATTAATGATACCAAAGAAGTACTCAAACTGTATGGAAACATGTCTAGTGCCACTGTACTTTATGTTTTAGAACGAATTATGGACAATCAGCCAAAATCCGGAGAGAAAGGACTTATGCTGAGCTTTGGTCCCGGATTTTCGGCACAAAGAGTTTTGTTGCAATGGTAATGGTAATCACGAAAACAAAAACAAACAAATAAACAAACAATGAATATCAACGATATCATAGGAAAGTTACCCTATACCCAACCCTTTTTATTTGTAGATGAATTACTGCATGTTAATGAAGAAGGTATTAGTGGTACTTATACTTTCAAAAAAGACCTTGATTTTTACAAAGGCCATTTTAAAGGCAATCCTGTAACTCCGGGTGTGATTTTAACTGAAACTATGGCGCAAATTGGTATGGTGTGCCTGGGAATTTATTTATTGGATGACAAATTTACAAACGAATCTGTTGTGGCATTTACATCTGCAGATATGCAGTTTTTAAAACCAGTGTATCCAAATGAAAAAGTAACAGTAAACTCTCAAAAATTATTTTTCAGGTTTGGAAAATTAAAATGTAATGTAGTAATGAAAAACGAAGCTGGACAAGAAGTATGTAAGGGCATATTAGCAGGAATGATAACAGCAAAATTATGAACAAGCGCGTTGTAATAACAGGTCTTGGGGTAACTGCTCCAAACGGGGTTGGAATTCCTGCGTTTACTAATGCGATAAAAAACGGATTATCAGGTATAAGACATGATAAACAATTGCAGGAACTTCAGTTTTCATGTCAGATAGCCGGTAAACCAGAAATTACAGCCGAGCTCAAATCACAGTATTTTACAGATCTGGAACTGCGTGGATTCAATAGCACGGGAATTTTATACGGCGTGATGGCGGGTATTGAAGCCTGGAAAAATGCCGGATTGCCTATCGAAATTAACAAAGAACCGGATTGGCACAGTGGCGCTATTTTTGGTTCCGGAACATCTGGAATAGATAAATTCCGCGAAAGCATTTATAAAATTGACGAACTGCAAACCAGAAAATTAGGGAGTACGGTCGTAGCACAAACCATGAACAGCGGTATAAGCGCCTATCTTGGTGGTAAACTTGGACTCGGAAATCAGGTCACTACAAATTCATCTGCCTGTTCCACAGGTACCGAAGCTCTTATTATGGCATACGACCGAATAAAATCAGGACAGGCAAAACGTATTTTGGCCGGAAGTACCGGAGACAGTGGGCCTTACATTTGGGGAGGATTTGATGCCTTGCGCGTTTGCAGTTCCAGATACAACAACAATCCGGGACAGGGTTCAAGGCCCATGAGCGCCACAGCCGCAGGTTTTGTACCCGGAAGCGGTGCAGGAGCTTTGGTTCTGGAAGATCTTGATACCGCTTTAGAACGCGGTGCCACTATTTATGCTGAAATTCTAGGCGGAAATGTAAACTCTGGCGGGCAAAGAGGTAATGGAAGTATGACTGCACCCAACAGCATTGCGGTACAAAGATGTATTACAGATGCAATTCGCAATTCAGGTATTACCTCGTCAGCTATTGATGCAATAAACGGTCACCTTACGGCTACTACAAAAGACAGTCTCGAAATCGAAAACTGGACAAAAGCCTTAAACAGGAACGGAAAAGATTTTCCATTTATTAATTCCCTAAAAAGCATGACGGGACATTGCCTCAGTGCCGCCGGAAGTATCGAAAGTGTTGCTTCGGTATTACAGCTTCACGAAGGTTTTGTATTTGGAAATACTAATTGTGAAGACGTTCATCCCGAAATTACGGCACTTATTGATGTGTCAAAAATACCTTTAAAAACAATTCAGAAAGATATTAATATTATTGCAAAAGCCAGTTTTGGTTTTGGTGATGTAAATGCCTGTATAATCATTAAAAAATATAAAAATTAAAATGAATAAAGAAGAACTAATCGAAAAATTAAAAGTTATTATAAAACCCTACACGGCTAATACTGACGCTTATGATAACCTAACAGAAAATACCGATTTTATTAACGACCTCGGTATTAATTCAGCCAATCTTGTCGATATTGTTTTAGATATTGAAGAAAATTTTGATGTTGTAATTGACAATACAGATATGGAAAGAATGCTCGACGTTAAAACCGCTGTAGAAATTATCGAAACCAAACTCGCAGCAAAATGATCGGTAATGACGTGGTAGACTTATGGCAAACACGTCACGAGAGCAATTGGCAGCGCAAAGGTTTTTTAGAAAAGCTGTTTACAAATCAGGAGCAATTGCTTATAAACCACCATTCAGATCCTGAAATAATGGTTTGGCTGCTTTGGAGTATGAAGGAAGCTGTCTATAAAATCTATAACAGGGAGACCAAAATCAGAGCCTATATTCCTAAAAATCTGGTTTGTAGCAATATTAGCTTTCTGAATAACAATTCTATTCACGGACAAGTAAATTGTAACGAAAATCGATATTACACCAAATCATATCTGGATAACGATTACATACATACCATTGCCACTAATACGCCGGGTGATTTAAATAATGCTGTTGAAATCGAAAACAAAAACATTAAAAAAGATGAATATGGTATCCCCTATTTACAAATGCTGCCGGATAAACTTCATGATGTCTCTATAAGTCACCATGGCCGTTTTGAGAAAGTAGTTACTATATTAAAAGCGAGTAAATTAAAGTAATTCATTCAGTTTATTTATTTCAACTATTAATTATACAACTATAATTTATTTTTCTGTAATAGTTTTAAACGTGTTGTATGATAAATTTGTTAAATACAACTTTAAAATAAAAAGTCATGGAAAAGCAAAACAACCACGAATATGGACAAACTGATCCCGATTTTATTGATCAAAACACTCTTGTTGATGGAAGTAACATTCAGGCAGATGACATATTTAAGCAGGAACTTAATAAAGAACAAAAAACAGAATTTGGAGAAAGCGATCCGGATTATATAGAACAAAATACTGTTGTAGATACTGATAATTACGCTAAAGACGAGGATCCTTACCAATATCAGGAAGAATTTATTGAAGATCTCAAACATCCGGCAAATGATTTTGAAAAAGACAAAAATTTTCAATCAGATGACATTATTAAAAATGAAAAAAAAAACAGATAATAATATTACAAACGATGATGAACAGAATGACGTCAATAATGACAGAAGCTGAAAATTAGAAAAAAGCATCCATCAATCCTATTTTTTAATTTAAGAAATGGGATTTTTTATCATTAATATTTGATTTTTTCTCGTCATGTTTCTCCTTTCTTACTATTAAATATTTTATGCACAATAAACAGCCTTAACTAAATGTTATGTACTTTAATAGTATGTGTTTAATAATTTATCTGTTTTTATAATTATGAAAAGTATATTTTGTTTAATGATTATGATTGGTTTTTATACACACAGCTATGCCCAACAGGAATTAGAGTATAGATCGATTCCTACTAAAAATCAGAAAATCAATGACGGTGTTCCTCCTAAAGAAAGTAATACTAAATCTGATCCCTTTGATGTTCTTGAAAAACCTGATACTTTAATTATAGATCCTAAGGAACTTTTTAACGATACTAAAATATATAAAAAAGAGTCGAATACTCAGGGTGTTTTTCATAGGAGAAACCAATATTTAGGAGGCTTCAGGACTAAAACATTTATCTCTACTATTCGTTATCGTGATGCTGCTTCTATAGATGGTGATAAGATAAAAGTCTATTTGAATGATAAGGTTATTAAACCGGAAGTTATTTTGGATAGCGAATTTCAGGGATTTAAAATAAATCTAATAAAAGGCATTAATAAAATTGATTTTGAAGCTTTGAATGAGGGTTTTGCATCACCTAACACCGCAGAATTTGAGGTTTATGATGACAATGGAGCCGTAATAGAGTCAAGTCAATGGAATGTAGGTACAGGTTATAAAGCCACACTTATATTATACAAAGAATAATTTATAAGGCAAGGTTTAAAGTTTTAAAAATCAATCAGTCAATTGAAAAAATAAAAGAATTACAGTCAACTGAATTCACAAAAGCAATGATTGAGGTGAAATCATTTTAAATTTTAAACAAGTATTTTATTCAATACTATAATGCCAATTCTATAGAATTTCGATTTTTAATTAAATGCACTGAAACTATAAATATATTTCAAAATTATTTTAATTCAATAAATATTATTTTATTTTAGTTACATTACTTTTCGACTTAGAAAACATTTTTTTTAACATTGAATTTTAAAAATATAGCTATGTCAAAACAATCTTTTGAACATCATATACTTATAGTTGGAGATAAAATTCATGAGATTGAAGAAATTGCCCAACTCCTCCATGACAGGATTGTTTCTCCCACTATTACTATAATTGAAAATTTAGAAATTAGCGAAGAGAAATTACGTTCCTTAAAGTTTAATATAATAATCTTAGTTACAGAAAATTTAGATTTAAATATTATGATGGATGGAATAATTAAAATTCCTGTAATTCTCATTTCTGATTCACTTACAATTCATGATATTTCTACAAAAATAACCTATCAAAAAAACAATGCATTTGAACACTTATCAAAAAGTGAATTAAACTCTCTCCTATTGTTTAAAAGCATTGTGTATATGCTTGAAAAAAATAATCACTATATTAAACACAAAGTTTTACAAAGGCAATATCATACCCTTTTTCAAATGAATCCACTTCCGATGTGGATTTATGATTTAGAATTTCTAAAATTTTTAAGGGTCAATGATGCAGCAATACGAAAATATGGTTTTAGCAGAGACGAATTTATGAATATGACAATAAAGGATATTAGACCTCCGGAAGATGTTATAAAATTGGAAGAAGCCGTAGACTTGGTCCGAAAACATAAAACCTTATTTTCAAATGGAATTTACCGGCATAAAAAAAAAGATGGTTCTATAATTTATGTAGAAATTGTAAGTAACATAATTTATATTGATAAGTTAAAATATGAACTTGTACTGGCTAATGATATTACGGAGAGCCTAAATTACATACAGGCAATTGAAAGTCAGAACTCTAAGTTACAAGAAATAGCTTTTGCACATTCACATATTATAAGGGCACCACTCGCCAATATGTTGGGAATATTAAATCTTGTAAAAGAAATGGATCTTAATTCACCGGAAAGTGGGGAGTTACTGGATCATCTTTTTACTTCCTGCAGTCAGCTTGATGAAAAAATTACAGAGGTTGTAAAAAAAAGCAGTTATTATTCTCTTACTAAATAATCAGTAATAGGTATACGCTCATAAATACTTAAAATAAATTATATAAAAGGAAAAATAAATTATGTAATACTAATCATTTATCTGTTAGTAATTTAATTTCTAATTGAGTAATATTAAATTGATGATTATTTTATTGAATTTAGTTTTTTATTTATAATTATAAAATATATTCGATATCATTATTAATAATTATGCAATCCTAACATTTATTAAAAAAATAACCATGACTAAATTTGTATTATGACTATCAATACACAAATTGTATGGCTCTTCATTTTAGCAATACCAATTGCTTGCATCAGCTGGACAGTCACACATGAAGAAATATTTAAGGAGCCCAGGGAATGGTGTGTCAAATGTTCTGCAAGTGCAAAGACCTTACTAACAAGAAAACTATTTTATCTATTCACGTGTGAATATTGTTTTAGCCATTACATTACTATTTTTTTTATTATCCTTTGTGATTATAAGCTTTTACTAACTGACTGGCGAGGCTTTTTAATAGCCGGTTTTTCTTTGGTTTTTACAGCAAATGTTTATATGAGCTTATTTGGTTTGTTAAGGCAAGCTATCAAAAAAGAAAAAGTAGAAATTAAAAAAATAGAAAGTGAAGAAAAAATGGATTAATAACTTTATAGTATTAATTATAATGTTTTATAATTCAACGTTTTATCATATTGCAAAAAACTTCGTAATTTAATATTTACGAAGTTTTTATAGTTGAAGTTGAAATGATTTACTTTTCGAATTCTTTTTCTGAATCCTGTTTTTGATTGTATGTTTTTATTGATTTTGTTTGCTGCCAATATTCTATAATAGTATTGATAATATTTTTAAATTTATTATAGTTATAAGGCTTTACAAAATAACTCTGTATAGGCTCTGAATAGGCGTCTATGACAAAGCATTGTTCAAAAAAAGTGGTAAAAAACAAACAAGGACAATTAAATATCTTATCTAAACTTTTGTAACTTACCTTACTTGGTTTCTCTGTATTCATATTTAACTGAACGATATCTAAAAAGATAATAAAAGGTTTAATGTTATTTTCCTTTACATGATTATAAACATCATCGCCGGAATTAAAATAAAGGATTTGATTGGAAAACCCTAATTCTAAAAAAATTTCCTTAAATATTTTGTTGTCTCCCTGATTATTTTCTATTATGATTATTGGTCCTTTTTTATCCATAATTAACAGTATTTCATTACAATTATATCGATATTTCTTAAAATACTAATAATTATAATATTTTATAATACAAATTTCAATATTATAAAGTGGATTTGTTTTATAAAATAAATAAAAACGGTTATATAATTTTCAGTGAATTTGTTTACACTGAGAATTATATAAGTACAGAGTTTAATTGTATAAAAAGAAAGCACGGTATACTGTTAACTTTGACTGTATTAATTTCTAAGAATTATAATTATGGCCGAAAAGAATTATGATCCGGATAACGAAAATTGTCCGGAAAAAGAAATGGTAGAAAATCTTCATAAATCAAAAATGAATTCTGAAAATAAAAGTGCTCAGACTGTAGAAGAATTTATAGATGATAGTCCAAACCGCATTTCTAAAGACAAGAAAAAAGAATCTGAAGAAGATAAAAAATAAATTTAGATACACTAAATAGTATAAAATTCAAATTAAATTAAAAATTGAAACCATGGAAAATTTAAATTTCATAAATCCTTTACTTCACGGAATTATTCCTGAAGAAATAGAACAAAAAGTTTCTGGTATTTCAGCCAAACAATTGATTGTTGCAGGAGTTGGGACTTTGATTGCAGGAGCTATATTAAAAAAAGCAGGTCATACAAAAACGGCTGCCTTAATTGGAAGCATTGCCTTACCATTATTAGCATCTGCTATCTATAAAAAAGTTGGAGCATCAAAATATTCTAAAATGACAGAAGATTCTAATTTTCAATCAGATTTCCAGCCTGGAAATGCCTAAACTAAATTTTGTACTTCCGAATTTTAATCCTGTTTTACAACTACCATGTTGATAAAACAATTAAAATATTGGAAGTACATCATTTTATTCTTAATAAACTATCTGTACATGGATCATAAATACTTTGTTTATGTCACTTTCAAAATACAATCAAAAGCGTAATTTTAAACAAACTGAAGAACCTAAAGGCAAGATTGGCAAATCAGAAAAGAACCTCATATTTGTGGTTCAAAAACACGCTGCTTCTCACTTACATTACGATTTTAGACTGGAACTAGATGGTGTTTTAAAAAGCTGGGCTATACCAAAAGGTCCATCTCTTGATGCAGAGGTAAAACGTCTCGCGATGATGGTAGAAGATCATCCTTATGATTACAAAGATTTTGAGGGTTCTATTCCGGAAGGAAATTATGGCGCCGGAAATGTTATCGTTTGGGATAACGGAACATATAGTGCTGCTGGAGAAAACACTGATACTGCGGGAAGCACATTACAATCCGACTTAAATAAGGGACGTTTGAGTTTTATCTTAAAAGGGAAAAAACTTAAGGGAGAGTTTTCTTTGGTTAAATTAAAGGGTAAGCAGGAAAATGCCTGGCTGTTGATTAAAAAAAATGATAAATATGCTTCAAATGAAGATATTTTGAAAAAAAACAAGTCGGTCATTACGAATAAAACATTAGAATCATTCGAAGAAAAAAAATCAGAAAATAAAACTAAGGAAAATGACACTTTAATTGAAACTTCGGAAACTATTGAAGAAGCCAAAACCGCAAAAAAAAAATCCAAATTAAAATCCAGTAAAAATGAGACCACTTCATTTTTAAAACCCATGTTGGCCACTCTTATTGAGCATCCTTTTGATGATCCGGATTGGATTTTTGAGAATAAATATGATGGTTACAGAGCTGTTAGTGTTATTAATTCTGATGAAGTGCATTTATTTAGCAGAAATGAACTTTCTTTTGATAAAAACTTTGAATCTATACAAAAAGAGTTAAAGAAAATAAAGCATCCGGCAATTTTAGATGGTGAGGTTGTTGTAGAAAATAATTCAGGAAATGCCAATTTTCAACTTCTTCAGAATTATATAAAAACCGGGAATGGAAATTTAAAATATTATGTTTTTGATATCTTAAACCTAGATGGTTTTTCAACTACAGGTTTGCCTTTATCAGAAAGAAAAGAACTTTTGAAAATACTACTGGACAAATACTTATTTTCTAATGTTTTTTATTCTGACCATACAATTGGTGATGGTTTGAAACAATATCAATTAGCGATTAAAAACAAAAGCGAAGGAATTATCGCAAAAAAGGCTGATAGTACCTATACTGTAGGCAGAAGAAGTGATGAATGGCTTAAAATAAAAATAGCACAACAGGAAGAAGCTATCATCATAGGTATTACCACACCTAAAAATTCACGTAAGTATTTTGGGGCACTATTGCTGGGTCAATATTATGGAAAAAGACTGCAGTATATTGGCAAATGCGGAACTGGTTTTAGCCAAGAGGACCTGAAGGAGCTATATACAAAATTTCAGCCTTATTTTGTGAGTGAATCTCCAGTTAATACAAAGATAATAATCAGAGATACCATCCAGTGGCTTAAGCCAAAATTAGTGTGCCAGGTTAAATTTACTGAATGGACGGAAGATTTACGACTTAGGCATCCGGTTTACTTAGGCCTGCGAATGGATAAAAAAGCAACTGAAGTTTTTCTACCCTCAAAAAATAAAAATAAAGAAGTTATGACTACTACTGAAGAAATCAAATTGGATAAGTCAGAAGAAAATTTTGATATGAAAGTAGGCAAAAACACCTTACATCTTACAAATCAGAATAAAATATATTTTCCTGAAAACGGTATAATAAAAGGTGAAGTTGTGCAATATTATAATGAAGTTGCAGATTTCATCCTTCCCTACCTCAAAGATCGTCCACAATCGATGAACCGTTTTCCTAATGGAATAAATTCTCCAGGTTTTTATCACAAAGATGTTGATGTGGATAAGATACCTTCATGGCTAAAAACACAAAAGATATATTCAGAATCGAATGACGAATATTTAGACTATTTAATTTGTAATGATAAGGCAACATTGCTTTATATGGCAAATTTAGGCTGCATTGAAATTAATCCATGGAATTCTACAATTAAACATATTGAGAACCCGGATTGGATGGTAATTGATATTGATCCTTCAAAAAAAGATAAATTTGAAGAAGTGGTTCAAACCGCATTAACTGTAAAAGAAGTAATGGACGAACTGGAAACAGAATGTTATTGTAAAACATCCGGTGCTTCAGGATTACATGTTTATATTCCGCTTGGCGCCAAATACGATTATGACTCTATAAAAATTTTAGCCGAATTAATTGCCCGGGAAATTCAGGCACGTCTTCCGGAAACAACATCTTTAGAAAGAAGTATTAAGAAAAGAAATAATAAAATTTATATCGATTATTTACAAAACAGAAGAGGTCAAACACTTGCAGCACCTTATTCTGTAAGGCCCGTTCCAGGAGCACAAGTTTCTACACCATTAGAATGGAGTGAAGTAAATAACAAATTAAAACCATCACAATTTACGATTAAAAATGTACTTAATCGTTTCGAGAATAAAGGAGATTTATGGGCACCAGTATTAGAAAAAGGAGCAAATATTAAAAAAATCATGAAAAAGTTTGAGGAAAAGGGAAAAATATAATAATTGCAAAATGGATAACGTTAATTGAATTACTCTTTTCTTTTCACGATCATAACAGTTCCTGCAGGATCTGTAATCCAATGCATATTTTCCGGAATTTCTTCCAGCTCATCACAGGTGTTTACATTTTGTGATTTTAAATATTGCGTAGCTTCTTCTACATTTTCTGTATTAATTTCCAGCCAGGTTTCTGAATGGCTATAGTTATCAACACAATCTAGCCAAAGATTGTTTAAACCAAATTTTACAAGATGTGTTCTTGAAACTGTCGGATTGTGAATTGGTTTTTCGGTAACCTCGAGTGATAGTGTATTTTTATAAAATTCAACAGTTTTTTCATATTTAGATTTAGGAATCTTGATTGCAATATTAATTCCTCCTTCAAAAGTCGTTTTCATATTTCAACATTATTTAATTTATTATCTAAAATAAGAAAAATCAACTGTCATTTAGCACCGAACTAAGAAGATTTTTTCTTTTCTAAACTGGCTTTCAGCATATTTAATAAATCGTCACTTTGTTTGTGAACTACTTCAAGTTTAGGAGTTTTTGCCGGTTTTTTACCTTTTGCCTTATTCTTAATTATTTTTAGGAGCTTAGCAGTATATTCATCTTTATAACTGCTTATATCAAACTTCTCTGTAAGCTGCTCAATTAATTTGTTTGCCATGTCCATTTCCTTGGTTTTCTTTTTGGAAATTGCCGGAACTTTAAGTTCTTCTGTATCCCGAATCTCCTGTTCGAATCGAATTCTGTTCAAAAGGATGACATTTTTATAAGGCTTTAAGATGGCAAGACTTTCCTTATTTCTTAGAACAAAACTGGTTACCCCTACTTTACCGGTAGCTTCTAAAGCATCGCGAAGCAGTCCGTATGCATTCATAGCTCCTTTATCTGGTTCAAGATAATAGGGTTGTTCATAATAAATACTTTCAATTTCTTTTTCGTAAGCAAAACTCTGAATATCTATAGTTTTTGTTTTAATGGCATCTGCAGCTTCAAAATCCTTATCATCAACAATAACGTATTTATCATCAACTTTATAGCCTTTTACAATATTGGCAAATGTAACTTCCTTACCTGTATTTTCGTTCACCCTTTTAAATTTGATATGCGCATGATCTTTTTCATCAAGCATATCCATATCAAGACTGCTTTCCTGAACAGCAGAAAATATTTTTATGGGAATGTTGATTAATCCAAAACTGATTGAACCTGTCCATATTGATCTCATAACTTAGGATTTAAATTAAATTTAAAAATGAATTAGACGGATATTAAATTTGCTTAAATATTTCCTTCAACCCAATTCAATGCCTTATTAAAATCAAGTTTTTTAAAACCTTTGAATTCTCCGGGAATAAGGTAACTAAAACCATTAGTAAAAGTAATTATGTTTTCAGAGTCTGTAACTATAGCAGCCCTGTTCCATTTTCCTAAATTTTTAAGTCCCAACATCGCATCTTCAAGCCATGCTCCGGCAGTAAAATTCTCAATATCTGTATCTAAAACCAATAAAAAGTTAATTTCATTAATTTGATTTACTAGCTTTTCAACAGCAGGAACTACTACATTTTGAAAATCTTCTTTTGTTACTTCCGCCAATGCTCTAAAAGCTGCAACATTATCTGATGTATCGATTTGGTGTATCATAGTGTTTTATTATTTCGTTTACATTCAAAATTAAAACACAAATTACCATGTTTGGTTATATCATGATATGACAATGTTATAAAATAACTATATAAAAAAAAGCGATCATAAAGATCGCTTAATATATTTTAAAATTAAAAATTACTACACCCCGCCATAAATAGTAAATCCACCATCTAAGGTTATTTTTGAACCTGTGGCAAATTTTGAGGCATCACTTAATAACCAAACTAATGCACCAGATAATTCTTCAGGATTTCCAAAACGTTTGTAGGGTGTATTTTGAATTATTAAATTACCTCTTTCTGTTAGACTGCCATCAGGATTGGTCAGTAATTTTCTATTTTGTTCCGTTAAGAAAAATCCCGGAGCTATAGAATTCATCCTGATTTTATCGCCATATCGTTTTGCCAGTTCAACTGAAAACCATTTTGTATAAGAATCAATTGCTGACTTGGCGAGGCTGTATCCCAAAACTTTTGTTATTGCCTGTTCTGTTGCTACAGAAGAAATATTTACTATACTTCCTCCAAACTCATTATTTTTAATTACTTCTCCAAATATCTGAGTTGGCAACAGCGTTCCAAATAAATTTAAATTCATTACTTTTTGTAAAGCGTCCATATTTAATTTAAAAATATCCTGATCAGACTCAATTACGGCATCCGGAATATTTCCACCTGCTGCATTTACCAATCCATCAATTTTTCCATATTTTGAAACAACCAGATCACGTGCTTTTATCAAATCATTTTCAATGGTTACGTCAGCAATCAAAGCCATTGCTTTCCCTCCTTTTTTAATAATTAATTCTGCTCTTTCATTAGCAATTTTTTCATTTCTGCCTAAAACACAAACTGTTCCTCCTGCAGCAGCAATGCCATTAACAAATGCTTTTCCTATAACTCCGGTTGCACCGGTAACAACTATTACTTTTCCTTGTAGCGTAAAATCAGTTTTCAATCTTTATATATATTTAATTATTGCAGTAAAAATACAATTAATCCTCTGGCTCCATGCGCTCCCAAAACCAATGATTGTTCGATATCCGCAGTTTTTGAAGGCCCTGCAATAAAAGTTCCGAAACCATATTCCTGATTTCCAATCGTTTCGTAAGCCTCATGCATGGTGGCTAAAATATCACTTTTATTGACAATAATAGCTAAATACTGTGCAATAAAAGGTATGACACGTTGTACTAATAAATCGTCTGTAACCCAAAGAGCGCTATTTTCGGCAACACCAAAATGAGCTTTAATAATCGCTAATTCAACATTTTGAAGCGTGTGTGGGTCATCATTCTTCCAATGTAAAGCCTCTGGTTCAGAAAGTTCCGGAATAGTTGTGATTATTCTTTTATCACGGGCATAATTTTTTCTTAGATAATCTTTAATTTCAGCATAATCAACAACTTCAACGCTATCTCCCCCAATGTTTTTCAAAATCTTTTTATACGTTTCCAAAACATTTGGATTATCAGAATTTAAAACATCCAAGTCAGGCAGGGCACTAACTGCATCTGGCTGGTTTTGTTTTATTTTGTATAAAATTTCAGACTTACTGCTCATTATCTTTAGCTTTAGATTCTCTTGAATTTTTCTTATACCATTCTCTAAATGATTCTTCTGGAACAGCTGGCATTTCCCGCTGATCATACCATTTATTCATCTTGTTATTCACCATTGAAGGAATATTCTTCATTACAAATCTCCCGGATTTTCCGGCTAAATTGAATATCGTTGGATTTGCCAAAACGGTTGCCATCGTTTTCATTGCAATGGTCTTTGCCGTTGACGTGTGACCTTCTTTTACTAATACCTGACGCCATTTATATAACTGATCGTGAATATCAATCTTAACAGGACATACATTCGTACAGGAACCACAAAGTGTACTGGCAAAAGGCAAATCTGCATTTTTGCTCATATCTAAATTTGGAGCTAAAATCGCACCAATTGGCCCTGCAACCGCATTATGATAACTGTGGCCACCGCTTCGTCTATAAACTGGGCAGGTGTTCATACAAGCACCACAGCGAATGCATTTTAAAGAGTTTCTGAAATCTTCTCTTCCCAATTGCGTGCTTCTGCCATTATCAACAATAACGATATGCATTTCCGTACCTTCTCTTGGCTTTTTAAAATGGCTTGAAAAAGTAGTAATCGGCTGTCCCGTAGCACTTCTGGCCAATAATCTTAAGAAAACGCCTAAATGTTTACGCTGCGGAATCAGTTTTTCGAATCCCATACAGGCAATGTGAACATCTGCTAAATGAGCTCCCATGTCTGCATTTCCTTCATTAGTACAGACTACAAATTCACCGGTTTCTGCAATGGCAAAATTAACTCCTGTTAAAGCAACTTTACGTGTTAAGAAAGTATTTCTTAAGGTCTGACGAGCAGATTCGGTTAAATATTGAGGATCAAAATTTCCTTTCTCTGTGCCCAAATGCTCATGAAAAGTTTCACTTACATCTTCTTTTTTAAGGTGAATCGCCGGTAAAACGATATGACTTGGTGGCTCTTTACGAAGCTGTACAATAAATTCACCCAAATCTGAATCGATTACTTCAATACCTTTTTGGGCTAAATAATCATTCAAATGACATTCTTCAGTAAGCATTGATTTGGATTTTACCATTTGCTTCACCTCATGTTTTGTCATGATAGAATGCACTATTTCATTATGCTCTTTGGCATCCGCAGCCCAATGCACAATTATTCCGTTTTTTTGAGCATTAGCTTCAAATTCTACTAAATAGTCATGAATATTGGAAAGTACATTGTTTTTAATTTGTGAAGCAGTTTCCCTGAGTAGTTCCCAATCCGGAATCAGATTTGCCGCTTTGTCACGCTTTTCACGAACAAACCAAAGCGTTTCATCATGCCAATTTACACGTTCAACGTCTTTGTTAAAAATGGCTGCGGCCTGACTGTGGTCTAAGTTATCTTTTTTCATAAAGATGAATTTAAGATTTCAGCAATATGAATTGTCTTTATATTGCTTTTTTGTCTTTTCAGAATACCTTCTAAATGCATTAGGCATGACATGTCACCACCCGTTATATAATCCACATGATGTTTTTGATGATCTTTAATTCGGTCCTGACCCATTTTGACGGAAACAGCTTCTTCGGTTACACAGAAAGTACCTCCAAAACCACAACATTCGTCTTTTCTGTTTAATGTAATCAAATCCAAACCTTTTATATTGCTTAATAATTGTTCAGGTTTTGAAAAGAAAGGAGCATTTAATTCGGTCATCTGCGAAAGCTTCAGTCCGCGTTGTCCGTGGCAGCTTACGTGCATTCCTACTTTATAAGGAAAATTTCCTTCGATAGTTTCTACTTTAAGGATATCAGTAATGAATTCTGTTAGTTCAAAAACTTTTTTTCGCATTTCTGCAGCCAAATCTTCCTGTGTTTCATCATGTAAATGTTCTTTTACATGTAAAACACAGCTTCCTGACGGACAAACGATATAATCAAACTCTGAAAAATTCGCTATAAAATTAGCATCGCAACCTTTGGTTAAATGTTGATATCCGCTATTCGCCATTGGCTGACCGCAACAGGTTTGACCCATCGGGAAATGAACTTCACATCCTAATTTCTGCAAAAGTTCATAGGTTGCAATAGCTACTTTTGGATAAAATTGGTCAACATAGCACGGTATAAAAAGTCCGATTTTCATATTACTGTATTATTATTTTCATGCAGATTTTGCAGATTCAGCAGATTTTATTTTAATCTTTCTAATCTTTTAATCTGTGACTATTATTTTATTTCAAGCAAATTTTATCCTCATTTTTGTCATCCTGACTGAGGAAGGATCTTCGCTAGTAGCTCTGCAGAGATTGAAGATTATGTTTGCGGATTTACTTACGAAGATTTCTCGTTCCTCGAAATAACAAACTAAGCTTAATCTGTGGCAATATATCAGTGTTTATAAAATTTCAAATCAATTAAATCATTCTGTATCGGTTTAGGATTCCAGTTTTGATGAATGGCAAGCGCTGCACCTAATGCACTAGCCTGTGCCATCGAAGCGGCATAAACTTCTACATCAGGAAAAGCCTCAGCCAGTAAATTCATAAAAATGGAGTTTTTACTAAAACCTCCATCGACAAAAATTTTCTTTACCGGGCTGTTATGAATCACTAAGTTAGTTGAAAAAACCTGTTGTTCAACGAGATCCAGCATCAATTGATGATACCCGATTTCGTAAGTTTTGAAAACAGAAAGGTCTCTTTTTTGAAATTGACATTCTTTAAGAATATCAAAATCGTATTTCTTTGGATAAATAATGGCAAAATTTAAAGCTCTTAAAGTGGATACTATTTTTTTATCAAAGTAAACCTCTTTAAAAGCATCAAAGGGTACATTAAAATGTTCTGCGAGTCTTTTGGTTTGTACTTCATGTTCGTTACCTGAAAACAAACGAGCTGCCTTTACCGGTTTTTCGGTGTATTGCATGTAACACAAACAATCGTGTTGAAGTTCTTTAAACGTCAAAGGTTTATTATTAAAAGGATTCAGTGAAATACTCCATGTTCCTGTTGACAATAAAACAAAAGGTTCCGTAAAATTTATTGTGTATGGAATAATTGCGGACGAACTATCATGCAACCCAATCCCAACTGCCAAATCATTTTCTTTTTTAATAACATCTCTTCCGGGATGAATTGGTGGAAGTTTGTCTTTTATTCCTTCATTTTTTAGCCATTTATGATACTTCATCTTTTTAAAATTCCAAAGATTGGTATGGCATCCAATGCTTGTAATATCGGTATAGGCTTCGCCGGTTAAAAGGAAACTTAGATATTGAGGCAGATGCAGACAATATTTAATGTTCTCAAATATTTCCGGTTTTTGCTCCTTTAGCCTGTAAATTTGCATTCCGGAATTAAGGTTTCCTAAAACAGGAGAAGCTGTTTTTACTGCAAAAACTTCTTCTCCTTTATATTTTTTATAAAAATCATTTTTAAGTGCTTCCGGGTACTCTTTTAAATAATTGTATAATGGCGTCAAAGAATTGCCTTTATCATCTACATAAACAAAACTCGCTCCATAAGTACTAAAATTAATAGCTTTCAGTACATAATCGTTCAGTTCTTTTATTTCTGATAATCGATCGAGTATCCAGTTTTTAAGTACTTCAATATTTTCGCATGGAAAACCATCTTCATCAACTGTTTCATCAAGATTTACTGATTTTTCCCAAACAATTTTATAATTTTCATCAAATAAAAATACCTTTTTGTTTGTTTTACCAATATCAAAAATTGCAACTACATTCATTTAGATATTTTTTACAAGCCTGTAGCTATCGTTTTTAAACCTCTTTCTGAAATCAAATTATTTCTTACAGCCAGACTACGATATAATTCTACGGGATTTAATGCTGCCCCAGAACGCAAACGTGCCTCAGCAACCAAGGCACGAACATCTGTACGGAAAGCATTTTGTAAAATTTCCTGAGCTTTGGCAACATCATTTTCCTGCTGAGCAATTTCCAAAGCTTTTCTATCTACTGAAAGTGCCTGAGCATAAGCAATCATAATCGCTTCAACAGATTGTAATAAATCTTCCAATGGATCTTTAATGTTATGAGAAGCATCGATCATCCATCCTAAATCTTTAGCATGATTCATTCCGCGGGCGTCCATTCCTTCAACCAATTCATTGAAAATCAGGAATAATTGGTAAGGTTTCAACGCTCCTGCTGTTAAATCGTCATCTCCGTATTTTGAATCATTAAAGTGGAAACCTCCCAATTTATTTTCCATCAATAATAAAGAAACGATTTGCTCGATGTTGGCGTTTGGCAAATGGTGGCCTAAATCAACCAATGTCTGTGCTTTATCCCCTAATTTCTTCACATACGAGTATGACTGTCCCCAATCTGCAACGGTAGTTGAATAGAAATTTGGCTCTGCACATTTATATTCTAAAAATAATTTCCAGTTGGATGGCAATGCCTCGTAGATTTCCTCTAAACTTTCTAAAGTATTCTGGTATGCTTTTCTAAAGTTTAATTGTCCGGGGAAAGAAGACCCATCGGCCAGCCAAACAGTTAATGATTCTGATCCTAACTCTATTCCGTGCTGGATTACTTCAATATTGTGAGCAATAGCTTGCTTACGAACTGCTTTGTTTACATTTTGCAAAGAACCAAATTTATAAGTCTGCTCTGCATTTGCCTGATCCTGAAAAGTATTCGAGTTCATGGCATCAAATTTTAATCCGTGCTGTCCGGCTAAAGTTTTGATAGCATTATAATCTGTTGGAATATCCCATGGAATGTGTAAGGAAATTGCTCCGGATGCATTGTTTAAAGCATGAAGCAAACCTACATCTTCAATTTTTTCTTCAATAGAACGAGGTTCCCCGCCGCCTGGGAAACGTCCAAATCTCGTTCCTCCTGTTCCCAATGCCCAGGATGGAATAGCAATTTGAAAATCGATTAGTTTCTGAATAATTGCTTCTGTTTCGGCAATTTCAGAAGCTGTAAAAACTAATTTATTCTGATGCTTTTTTAATAAATCATCATTATGAGATGCTATAGTATTGGATTGAATTAACATACTTATTTATTTTAAATAGGGTTTACAATATATGACTATTTCCAGAATTGTCCCTTAGTTATACTACTATTATGTATTTGTGTTTATTTTTAAATAAATTTATCTGCAAAACAATTGTTGTTATAAAAATCTAACGTCCGAAAGAATCGAACGTTAGAAAACAAAAACCACTTTGTTATAAACTTAAAAAACTAACAACTTATCGGTAAAAGCCCATTGATACACCCCCATCTACATTCAGGGCATTTCCTGTCGATTTGTTCAACAGTCCTCCTACGAATGCAAAACAGGCGTTGGCGATATCATCAGGCAATATAATCTCATTTAACAAAGTACGTTTCGCATAATAGGCTGGCAATTCTTCAACGGTAATTCCGTAAGCTTTTGCACGGCCTTCAGCCCATCCGCCAGACCAGATATTAGAATCTGAGATAACAGCATCAGGATTAACAGTATTTACACGAATTTTATCGTTCCCTAATTCGGCAGCCATTAAACGTGTTAAATGTGCCTGAGCGGCTTTTGCAGATCCGTATCCAGGATTATTAGGACCCGCTACAACAGCATTTTTAGAAACGATGTTTACGATATCTCCTCCAAAACCTTGTTTGCGCATTACTTCAATTCCGGCCTTGGAAACAATAAACTGTCCTTTTACCAAAATGTCATATAACCTGTCCCATTCTTCGAGAGTGTGTTCTGCAATTGATTTTGAAATACTGATTCCGGCATTATTCACAATTATATCAGCACCCCCAAATGCTAAACAAGCAGCATCTAAAGCCTTTTCAGTATTAACTTCATCCGTAACGTTTAGTAATGTGCTCGAAACAGCATCTTTTCCAAATGATTTGATAAATTCTGCTTTTGCTCCTTCCAAACGCTCTTCATTGATATCGTTGATCACTACACAAGCCCCTTCTTCCGCAAATTTTTTAGCTATAGCTTTACCAATTCCACCTGCAGAACCGGTAATTATAGCCACTCTTCCTGAAAGCGCTTTTGGTTTTGGCATACGCTGTAATTTAGCTTCTTCCAATAACCAATATTCGATATCAAAAGCTTCCTGATGTGGCAATGAAGTATATTCAGAAACAGCTTCTGCCCCTTTCATTACATTTACTGCATTTACATAATATTCTGATGCCAGACGAGCCATTGTTTTATCTTTTGCAAACGTAAACATACCAACCCCAGGATATAAAATCACAACCGGATTTGGATCACGCATTGCTGGCGAATTAGATTTTTTACATGTATTATAATACTCTTTGTACATTGTTCTGTACCCTTCAAAAGCAGGAGTCAATTTTGATTTTATTGCATTTACATCTGATAAATCTTCGTTTGAATCTAATTCTAAAACCAATGGACTTATCTTAGTACGTAAAAAGTGATCCGGACAAGAAGTTCCTAAAGGAGCTAATTTTGATAAATCATTTGAATTGATGAATTCCAAAACTCTCACATCATCAGTGTAATGACCAATCATTTTACGCTCAGACGAACAAAAACCTCTTAAAATCGGAGCTATTTTTGCCGCTTTTAATTTACGATCTGCTTCCGGAAGGCTGTCTATTTTTGTACCTCCAAAAACAGGACGTTTTTTTCCGTAATTACTTTCTAGATAGTCAGCACATTTTTCAATTACTTCCAGTGTATTGATATAACTTTCATAAGCAGTATCTCCCCAGGTAAATAAACCATGAGATCCTAACATGATTCCGCGTAATCTTTTACCTTTTTTCTCTGCTTCTTCCAGACAGCTTCTTAATTGAAGACCCAGGTCAAAACCAGGACGTTGCCATCCTACCCAGCCAATTTCACCATTGAATAACTCTTCTGTAATTTTTTCTCCGTCTTTTGCAGCAGCGATAGCAATAGCCGCATCAGGGTGAAGGTGATCAATATGTTTGAAAGGTAAAAAACCGTGTAATGGTGTATCAATAGAAGGTGCTTTCGAAGCTAAATCAAAAATACAGTGGTTGAACAATTCTACCATTTCATCTTCAAACTCAATACCTTTGTAAACATTCTCAAGATTACGTAATCTGTCCAAATACAGGGCTGCACAACCAGATTTTGTTAATGTTCCGATATCTCCGCCAGAACCTTTAATCCACATTACTTCAGAGCTTGCACCTGTCAATGGATCTTTATCCGTGATTTTTACGGAAGTATTTCCCCCTCCATAATTGGTAAGTCTTAAATCAGCTCCCAATAAATTAGATCGGTAGATAAAAAGAGCTACTTCATCTCCTGCCAGTGCTGCAGCTTTAGCATCATCCCAAAGATAGCTTACATGCTGAAAAGTCATATTATTTGTGTTTATATTTGACATTTATGATATATTATGTTTTGATTATTATAAAGAGTTACCAATTCCAACTAAAACTATGGATAACATGATTAGCACGATTCCCAATAAAAAAGTATTGAATGTTTTCTTGGAAACTCCTTTCCATTCCTTTAGATAAAAGCCCCAGAAATTGGCCGTAAGAATAATAGTTGACATGTGCAGAATCCAGGAACTTGCTCCGTTTCCTAATTTGCTTTCGCCCATTCCGTAAAAGAAAAACTGTAAGAACCACATCGTACCTGCAATGGCCGAAAAAAGGATGTTTTTTGAAATTGGTGTTTTAGTATCGGTGTAATTTCCAAAAGTTTTGTTTTTGAAATTAAGATACATACACCATATAAAGTTAGTTGTTAGTCCACCCCAAAGTATCACAATGTAGCTTACATTATTTTGGTACAAGAATTCTCCCTGATTTGGATTCAGTGCTTTCCATGCTTCATTCGCAACATCAGCCATTGGCTTTGCTGCTTCAATTCCGAAATTAAAAAATGAGCTAAGGATACCGGATATTATGGCAATAATTAAACCTTTTACCAAACTAAATTCCCTGTCTTTGTCTTCGTGGCCAGTGGCAAAATCTTTTTCTTTAAGCATTCCTGCTTTCCCGGAAATAGCAATACCAATCAGGCATACCAATACACCAAGCAGTACGAGACGGCCTCCTGTGTTTGAAAGCATATCAGTAAAAGATACCTTACCTTCTGTATGATAAAAATTATAATAAATTGGAGGAACTAAAGCTCCAAAAGCGGAACAAAACCCTAATACAATTGAATTTCCTAATGACATTCCTAAATAACGAACACCAAGACCATAAGTAAGCCCTCCTATTCCCCAAATTAAACCCATTGTGTAGGCTAATACTTTTACATCTGGTGATGCAGCAGCAATAATTTCAGTAAAATTTGGAATCGTTAAATAAGCTGCAATTGGAGGAACAATTAACCAGGAGAAAAAACCTCCAACTAACCAGTAACTCTCCCAGGCCCAATCTTTAACTTTTTTGAAAGGCATATAAAAACTACCTGAAGAAAAACCTCCAATGGAGTGAAATATAATTCCGAGTAATGATTCCATTTAAAAAAAATTGGTTTAGGTTAATTAGATTTTAATCTGCTTTGTAAAATAAGAGAATGTAAAAAACAAAACTATCCTGTACTATCCTTGTAGATTTTGTAATTATGTTAAAACAGAAGGTTAATATCAAGAAGAATACTTGTATTGTCGAAATATAAATTTAAAATTTCTATTTTAGCAATCGATTTCGTAATTATTACAGACTTATTTAAACTTAATTAAATAATTCAACAAAAAGATAATATAACCCTTATTTAATTGAATTAATTTGTAAGAAATTGCTATTATCATAATTCTCAAGCTTTTTTATTTAAATACAAACTCAATTTATTTCCGAAAACTTCGGTGTAATTACAAGCCAAAAAAATGATTAAACTTATTAAAATAGACGAAGATTCAAGAGTTCCTAAGTACAAGCAGATTGTTGATTCAATTTTGCAGAACATTGCTAATGGTAACCTGAAGATAAATCAAAAAATTCCATCTATAAATAGCTTCAGTGAGGAATTTTATATGTCAAGAGATACTGTTGAAAAAGCGTATAACATATTAAAGGAGCGAAAAATCATTTCATCCATTAGAGGGAAAGGTTATTACATTACCAGAACAAAACTAGAATCCAAAGTTAATATTCTGTTTTTGTTTAATAAACTGAGTGCCTATAAAATGAAAACCTACAGCTCATTTATTAATACATTAGGCGCAAATGCCCATGTAGATCTGCATATTTATCATTGCGATGAGACATTGTTTTTAAATCTGTTGGATAAATTTGAAGGTGCTTATGACTATTATGTCATTACTACTCATTTTAAAACTGAGGAACTGAAACATTTGAGTTTTACAGATGAAGTTGCAAAAGCTATTCAAAAAATACCACAGAACAAGTTGGTCATTATGGATAATATTAAGATTGGATTAGGAAGTGAGGTTATCAAGATATATCAGGATTTTGAAAATGACATTTACAATGCCTTAAAAGAAGGTCTTTCTAAGATAACCAGATATAAAAGACTCATTTTAGTATATCCTGACAAGGCTGTTTATCCATATCCCAGAAGAATTTTGCATGGTTTTAGAAAATTTTGTGTTGAACATGAAATTAATTTTGAAATACTTAGTGAAGTTTACGATGATATGATCCTGAAAAAAGGAGACTTATTTATTACTATTGAAGAATCTGATCTGGTTAATCTGGTAAAGCAAATAAGGGATGAAGAATATGTTTTAGGTCAGGATATTGGAGTAATATCATACAATGATACTCCTTTAAAAGAGTTACTTGGAATAACCGTTATGTCTACTGATTTTACTATAATGGGAGAAGTTGCTGCCAGAATGATTTTAAACAAGGAAAAAGGAGAAGTAAAAGTTCCGTTTAATTTTATTGACAGAAATTCTATTTAAAAGAACGCACAAAAGTTCTAAGTTTTTTTATAAAACAAAATCGGCTTAGAGCTTTTTTTAATCTGCGTGAACTTTTAATCTAACAGCTCATATTTTTTTAAATAAAAGAAAGCCCTGGTCAATATATCAGGGCTTTCTTTTTTGCTTTTTTAAAGGAACTAATACAATATTAGGTTTTGGTGCCGGCGCCATCCCGCTTCCAAAATAAAAACCGGTATGAGGCGGCTGATTGTAACCCACATTTTGCCAGGCAATACTCAAACGATATTGAGGATCATGCATCAAAGTATATTGTTTAACATCAGTTGGAATTGTAGTAGAATAAATTCGTAATTCTTTATTGTCTTCGCTTCTTAAAATTAATTCTTCCCTCCAGTCTCCTAAAATATCTGCAGAAAGTGCCGGAGTTGATTTCGTTCCATTATTGGAAACTGCTCCAGTTGCCGTAAATAATCTCCCTTTACCATATTTGTCAATATAATTCGAATTCAGAATTTCTCTTGAAGTATCACCATCCCAATAAATCAAAAAGTTGATTGATTTTGGGGCATCCCCTATTTTATTCCCTTTCATATCATACAAAAAAGGAGAACCGGACCACCAGCATTGTGCTCCTCTCCTATCCGGATCAATATTGTCTGCTACTCCTCTGCCAACATCTTCATTAAGAGAATCAGTAAACAAAACTTTTCCGTCAGCTGCAGAAAACAGCGTTACTCCCGGACCTGTGGTTTTGTTTTCTATTTCATGAATTCCAAAAGCTTCCAAACCTGGAACATCCGGATCCAGATCAGAAACATGCAAGGCATCTCCGTGTCTGAAACCTGTTGTGTATAAACCTTTTCCGTTGTCATCAACGCACATCGATCCATAAATGATTTCTTCTTTTCCATCATTATCTACATCAGCAACAGTAAGTCCGTGATTTCCCATTCCTGAATACGGATTCTCAGCATCTTTACTATCAAAAACCCATCTTGAAGTCAGTTTGTTATTTTTAAAATCCCAGGCAGCTAAAACCGTTCTTCCGTAATAGCCACGGCACATGACCACACTTGGATGAATCCCGTCTAAGTACGCAATACAAGCCGTGAATCGATCAATTCTGTTTCCTTTTGTATCATTTCCTCCGCTTCCGCCATGTCCGCCCCAGCCTGCAAGATCACCTCTTTCTGCAATATAATCTACTGTGGTAACGAGTTTTCCTGTCTTTCCATTAAAAACAGAAAGATATTCAGGGCCATTCAAAATTTTACCAAAAGTCCCCGAATTAGGATCTCTCTCTACCCAGTCTTTTGATGCATCTCCCACTACATTACCCTGACTGTCGGTTGTTCCGTCAGCAGTTTTACATACTAATTCTGCAATTCCATCACCATCCAAATCATATACCATAAACTGAGTGTAATGTGCTCCTTCGCGAATGTTTTTTCCTAAATTAATCTGCCATAAAAATTTTCCGTCTAATGTATACGCCTGAAATATCGGCGGATCCGTAATTCCTGTATGCGAATTATCATGCCCTTTTCCAGTCATATGAACTACTAAATCATACTTGCCATCTCCATCTAAATCGCCAGTGGAAAGATCATTCGGAATATAACCTTCAATAGGCTTTATAATTATTGATAAATAATCTTTATCAGCACTTAAAGACGGAATAGTAAAACTACCATTCGCTTCCAATTCTTTTCCTTTTAAAACCGTTTTTACAAACCAGGTATTTTCTTCCTGAACATTTGCTTTTGCATCCTGAAAATTAGTTGCGCCTGTAATCGGTTTCTCGTTTAATTTTACTGCCTTTTTAGTACCGCTCTTTCGATATAAATTAAAAGCCAGATCATCAGCATCAGTTCCTAAAACACGCCAGCTTATGAAAAACTGACCGTTATTTTTAATCGCAATTACACCACGGTCCAGATTTTCCATTTGTCTTTGTCCCAATAAGATTGAACTTGACAAAAAAAGTAATAGTAATAAAATTCTATTTTTAATAATTACATTCATATTAGAGGTTTTGGTTACGATAGCTTAAATAATTCTTTGCTCTTTACTCTTTACTAAACTCTTTACTAAAACATCTTCTTAAACCCTTCACTTTTCACTTTCCAAGTTCCGTCTTTAGGAAAACCGGGATTTTCAATTGTATTTCCCTCCCAACCTCCACACATCATCGCAACGGCTGTCAATAATCCTCCATTTCCCGGAAGATAAAGCGTAAGTCTTTCAGATTGATAATTATGTCCGTTTTTTAAATAGGTATTGGTTACCACATTCATAAAAAGGGCATCAATTGCTTTTTCAGGCATTTGCAAACGAGCTGCAGACATAGCCGTCATTGGAAAATCCCATCCCCATGTTTTGTCCCATGACCAGGTATCCCAAACCAGATCAAAAGTATTTTTCATAATTTTTTTATCCAAAAGAGATGTTTCAGCAAGCATTCCAAAAGTTCCTAAAACCGATGGATGATCGGTTTTAAATTCGGGATTTGTGTATGAATCTGTTGCACTTTCTGTTGCCAGATAAACATCTTTCGCAATTGGCAAAGGCGATAGTTTTTTTAAAACATCCTCCCATTTTTCAGGTACTTTTTGGTTTAGTTTTTTCTTCCAGTTTATCGCTGTCTTCAAAGCCCAGTTCCAATACGCCAATTCATAGGTTGGATTAAAAGTTTCCATTGCTTTGAAACGTTCCTGTGCAGGAATTACACCTGGCCCTAAAACATAACGATCGTTTTTACTTTCATAATTGGCAAATGAAGCCATGAAATCAGCCGTAGCAAAAACACGCTCGCTATATAAATTTAAAGTAGCTGCTGTTGGTTTTGCCTGATAAATCAAATCAGCATAAGTAATAAAATGCGGCTGCTGCCAAATCAGGAAAGATCCTACCGATGACGGACTTTCATTACCATCCAGATCAGTCATTTTTTGCCATCTTGCACCTTCAAAACCTTGTCTTTTGGCAATATCTTTCGCCTTTTCGAAAACTTTATGATACCACGGAAGGCTTTTCTCCAACAATTCCGGTCTGTCCCAAAGTGCAAAATGTACCCCGTGCCACCAATGCATTTCAAGATGCGGTTTTCCGTACCAACTGTTATAGGTTAAACCCGTTTCCTGTGGCGGAACTTTTCCGGTACATTGCAATTTGGTCAGGTATTGCGAAAGAATTACTCTTCGTTCCAATTCATACGCCCGTTTGTCTGTACTTCCAGAAAAATCAACAGCGGCGCCACTTTTCCAAAAGGTTTCCCAACCAGCGATACTGCTTTTTTCAATCGCTTCAAAAGAAGGAATTACAGATCTGTTTTTATGTGTTTGAACGAACGAACAACTCAATTCTATTGTATTGCTTTTTGAAGGTTCTACAACAAAATAATGTTTTGCTTTTTCTTTAATCGATGCAGTGCCTTTCCATTTCAAATTAATATCATACGAAATACTATCCATTACGTGTGTAATTGTAGCTTCTGATTTATTTTTGATTTTCAGATTGCTTTTATAATCTTGTTTTCCTCCCCATTTTTTCCCCATGTCAGTCCCCTCAATAGCAACAGCAGAAATAGTTACATCCTGTTTTTCTTCCCATTTCGTCCCCATATCACCCCATAATCCTGTTGGAAAAGGGATTCGAATACGAATTTTCAAACGCCCTTGTTGAATTAAATCCGATTCTACTTTAAAGCCTAAAGCATCTTTTGTCTGATCGCAAGCTGTTATCACTTTCACAGGAGTGCCTTCCACCTCAAAATAGCTCTCAATTTTTCCTGTCCATAAATTCAGCTTTTGATTAATAGCTTCAATATCTTCTGACTTTACCAAACCGCCATCTTTTTTAGTGATTTCAAAACCTATATTTCCCAATTGCAATAAATGCGGGTTCTGACGAAACCATTCGACTGCTTCTTTTTTTCGTGCAGGTTCTTTAATTTGTGTTGAATACGAAATCTTACGACCATACTGATCTACCTCTCTTAAAGTTTCAGAAAACTTATAATTTTCGGTATTTTTATAACTGTCCCAACCCCATTCCGATTGTGTTCCAAGCGGTATCCCTTTTTGATATTTTTCAGGAAAACTTTGTAATCCCGTAACATCAACGGTAAAAGCAAAAGTACCATTACCAACCGTTAAAGAAGCTAAAGTATCTATTGCAGTAATCTGAACATTATGCCTTGTTACCAATGATTTCCTGTCTATTTTTTGTTGTGCCGATAGCGAAATCGAAAACACAAATGCAATAATTAATTGATATTTTTTCATCTGATATTTAATTTATATTTTTTGATAGTTTCAGGTTTTCTTTGTTTCAGATTTCAAGTTTTCGAAAATTATCTAATTATTCTAATTGACACATTTTCTAATTCAAAATATTATTTAATTAAAGTAGCACTCATCAAACCAATAACAACATCATTGGCAATGGTTTTAAGTGACATACTTTTTAATGTTTTATTTTTATCCAAAGGCAAATCCAGAATGGTTGCAGCACCGCCATCAACACCATAATTTGAAAAGCCTTTTATACTTTTGAAATCCTTAAATGTTCTCGAAATTTCACCCGATTTTAAATATACTCTTGGAGGTTTTGGAGCATCCGTGGTAAACGCCAATCCGTCCACAAAATAATCCTGCTCGATTGTCCACCAGTTTTCCGGATTTTTCAATTGCAAAATCTCCGACGTTCCATCGGTATAATTGACCTGAATTTCACCATTTACGATGCGACTTTGCATCGGATTTGTAGTTCCAGCTACCATAAAGTAAATGTGCGAAGCTTTTCCGCTTAAAGGAATACTAACGCTTTTTGGAAAATTATCCCATTGTGATGTAAAAATGATGTTTTTCTGATTTTCATCTGAAGGGGTTTTAAAAGAGAAACCATATGGAGTTGAAATTTCTCCGTTTGATTTTGCTTTTTCACGTAATCCTGAATCGTCAATATTTGCCGATACATTAGGGTAACACCAATTTCCTATTCCGTTTGTTGGAAGCTGTAAAGTTACTGTTTGCGGTCTTGGAGACAAATACTTTTGATTGAAAACATCCGTTACTTTCGAATTAAAAAAAGAAGAAAGCGAAACCGTTTCTGTTTTTTTCGAAGCATTAAACGGAATGTCCCAGTTCGTAAAAGTTATCTCTTTTATATTAGAATTTGTATGAATCGAAAAATTGTTAGTTCCCGGGACTAATTTCTGATAAGGAATTATAACGGTTTCTTTTTGATTGGCATCTAAAACAATCTTTTGCTGATTTTCTTTTGCGGAAGCATCAAAAACTACAGTTCCTTCAATCTTGGTTTCCGAATTATTCTTTAGCGAAATTTCTATGTTATTATTTTTTGATTGAATGATTTCAGATTCGATTTTAGGTTTTAAATCCAATTCAATGGGTTTCCACCAAATTAAATCCCCTTGTTTAAACTGAACAAAAAACGTTTTGGACTTATTGCCGTAAACAATTGCCTCATATGATTTATTTGTTTTTGAAATTTCACTCAGAATAGATTGCGGATCATAAATCGAAATTATTTCTGCCTTCGATGTTGTTATGGAAAGAGATTCTCCGGCTGTTAAAGGTAAACTTGACTGTACTTCTTCTAAAACATCTCCCTGCCAGTTAATTTTCACATCAAAAACAGCAGCATAAGGAACTTCAATTGCAATTTTTGGATTTCCGATACTTTCCGGAATATTTTTCCATACGACCGATTTTTCGTTAACCGTGATATGCTGAACTTTTTCGAACGGTGCATTTACAATCAATTTCAGGTTCATTTTGACAGTAAACTGATTTTTTATAAGGTAAGAATCTGTTTTATTTTCTCTTTTAAAATCAATTGCTACATCTGGAATATCTAACGAAGCACTATTCCATTTTGATGGAAACCCAGGCTGAATCGTTAAAATTTCTGCCAAAGCATCAGGCTGGATTCCGAAAAGTCCTTCTACTAATGTTCTTGAAGCCATTCCGATTGGGTCTGCAAAGTCACGATACAATTCTCCACGAATCGCATCCTGATACATTAACTGCTCAAATCCTCCCGGCGAAGCACCCAAATACATACTTTCTATCAAAGCACTTTCCCACATGGTATAGGCTTTTTCCGTTTGTCCACCTTGCCAGAAAGCCAATGAGGTGTGCAATTGTTCTGCCAAAGCTACATTATTGATTGACCAAGTATAAGGCTGCCAATTGGTTGTACTAATCATATAAAGGTCTTTTTTATCTAATCCTTCTGCCGAGATAGGAATATGTGGAATCTGATTATTAACATAAGAAAGCATCTGATAACTCTCAAAAGGATTTGATAATTCAGAATCTATTGTGTGATAAATACTCCAGATTCCCGGAACATCGTGTAATAATCTGTTTCCAAGAGCATCTTTATATTCAGCGAAAATTCCCTTATTCGGAATCCAAAGCTGGTTATTAGAAGCTTTTAAAATTTTATCTGCTTCCTTTGAAAAAGGTTTTTCATCCTGCTGGATTTTTTTTGCAATTTCAGCAACCGTTTTATTCGCATAGTAATTATACGCCGAAGAATGAATCACACCGCCACCGCTGTATTGCAAAGCATCACTTGCCCAGATTGTCGCATACGCATCATAAAGTCCGTCATTGTCCGGGTCAAAATTTCTTTTTTCCCAGTTAAGATGTCTTTGAATAGTAGGCCACATTTCATTCATAAATTGAGTATCACCAGTCCATTTAAAATGACGCAGCATCTGATCGAAAAAAACCAGATTCATATCATAATGATGGGCTATCGTATTATTGTCTGGCTTACGGCTGATGTAACCACTGCTAAACATGGATGTTCCAATTTCTTCTTTTTGACGGGCGAAATTTCGAACAGTATCAAAAACAACAGGACCATTTTCAGGAGCGATAACCTGCGAATTACTGTAGCTTGTAAAATGAGTTTTGGCACGATCATGCCATCCCAAAGGATCTGCAGTATAAGCACCACGCCACGCATTCAGATGCATTCTCCAGGCAATTGCTCCGTGAAGATACGCCGGACTTTCCCAAATTCCGTCAGCAGCAATGGAAAGGGCGGAACCCAAAGTATTGATATAGGGATCAGGAGTGATTACTTTAACCCTGTTAGCTAAAAGATGTGTTTCCTGAACTGATTTTTTATATAATTGCGCTATTCCTTTTTGCGAAACAGCTGATTTTGGATCTTCGGTTGCGAACAGCCAGTATATTTCTTTTTTTGAAACGGAAGTGTTTTTTCCTGTAATTACAGGCAAGGATTCCGAATTAGAATTGTACAATTCTAAAGGTGTTTTTTGTTGCCCGGCATTCGCTAACTTCGTTTGTGATTCCGGAAAATAACCAACCAGGCTTTTATTGTTTCCTGTTTTCTGTTTATTGGTTTCTGAGCCATATTCCAATACAAAAGACAGTTTTTTTAATGTGTACTTATTATTGGTACAATATTCAGGCTGTAAATAAAAAACGGATTCAGGATCTGCACCAATATCACCGTCACGACTGAATTTTTTACCGGTTGCACCACCAAATGCCCAAACTATATTCACATTTTTTGATACATTTTTTCCATATACTTTTATAATAAAACCTTCTTTTTCTTTTAGGGCAACAACATCAATAATCAACTTTCCGTTCCCTAAAATCGCATCTTCTATTTCATAATGCATCGTTCCCAGCACATATTTTGTATTGATTTTTGATGCTTCGGTAATCCATTTGTTGTCTTTTCCATTCACCAAACCTAACTTAAAATTTCCTCCCATTCCCGGCATGTACATAGCAAATTCAGGCAAATCTCCGGTTTCAACCCTAAACCCTGTATTGGAACCATACAAAGCTCTGTTGAATTTTCGGGTACCATTTTTTAAAACAAAACTATTGCCTTTCGGAGCATAATGAATTTTACGCACAGCTTGTTTTTCCTGTCCAAAAATCAAGGCAGGACATAATAATAGTAAGCCAATAAAAGTTTGAATAGTATGGTTTTTGGTTTTCATATGTTTCAGTTGTCTGGAAGCAGGTATAATCAATAAATACTTATTTGTTTTGACAATTTAAACGCAATTTCTTTGTTTTTTTACGGTATAGCATCCTGCACCTACCTGATTTTTGCAATATCATAATTTACATTCTTTCATTTTTTTAACATCATAGTACAGGATACTATATAAAAGAGTAACTGTTAGTTTTGAATTTATAATTTTTAAAATAAAAAACCTTGATAAAAATTAAAACATCCTTCTTGATTGTTTTTTGTTTTACGATGCAGATTAATTTATATGCTGTGGATACTAATTCTTTAATTGAAATCGCTAAAAACAAAGACATTGAAAATCAGTTATTTAATTTTGGAACTCAATCAAAAAACAAAAAAGGGGTTCTTATAAATACCGCTTTAATCTATAACGATGCTACAGGTTATGGTTTTGATATTAATTCGGATTCTAATGTAAAAATCAACTCGCATACATTTTCTGCGTCTAAACCAATTTACTTTTCGGTAAAACTTCCCGAAGGAAATTATCAGATTGAAGTGGTTATGGGAAGTGCAGATAAATCAACAAATGTTACGATAAAGGCTGAATCACGAAGATTAATGCTGGATCAGCTTTCCATCAAAAAAGGAAAACCTGTTACTAAAATTTTTAACGTGAATGTCAGAACTCCAAAAATTGATGCCAATCTAAATGTTTCACTAAAAGACAGGGAAAAAGATATTTTTAACTGGGATGACAAACTTACATTGGAATTTTTAGGCGATATTACTATTCAAAGCATAAAAATCACTCCAAAAGACAATTTAACAGTTGTTTATTTAGCCGGAGATTCAACCGTTACCGATCAGGATGTTGAGCCTTGGGCATCCTGGGGACAATTTATCACGAACTATTTTGATGATACCGTTGTTGTTGCCAATTATGCGGTTTCCGGTTCAGCATTGAGTTCTTTCAAAGGTGGAAATCGTTTAAAAAAGATACTTTCGCTCCTTAAAAAAGGAGATTATCTTTTTGTTGAATTTGCTCATAATGACGAAAAAATTAAAGGAGAAGAAAATGGTGCGTGGGGTTCCTACTCTACACTCTTAGCTGAATTTGTACAAGCTGCCAGAAACAAAGGTGCAATTGCGGTTCTGGTGACACCTACACAACGCCGTGCTTTCAATGTAAATGGCACTTTAAAAGAAACACATGGCGATTTTCCTGCTGCTATGCGTGCTGTGGCACAAAAAAAAAATGTAGCGCTTATTGACGTTACTAAAATGACAACCGAATTATACGAAACCTGGGGAGATGAAACTTCCAGAACAGCTTTCGTTCAATATCCTGCCAATACTTTTCCGGGACAGATAAAGGCTTTGGAAGATAACACTCATTTTAATAGTTTTGGGGCGAACGAAATAGCACTCTGTGTTGTTAAAGGAATTCGTGAATTGGATATTCCGTTAAAAAAGCAAATTCAAAAAGAAGTTCCAAGTTATAATCCAACTAAACCAAATTCCTTTTCGAACTGGACACTTCCAATGAGTGATCGTTTCGAAATTACTAAACCAGATGGCAACTAGTCATTATAGAAATAACTTTTTATGTTACTAAAAAACACCATCCAAAACTTTGCTATTGCTGCCGTTGCGTTATTTTCTTATCAAAATAGTACAGCTCAGCAAACTGATAAAGTTTACCTTTCCGGAAAAGACTTTGAACATCCTGTACAATGGGATTTTTATTGTAGCGGAGGCAATAACAGTCAAAAATGGTCTAAAATAAATGTTCCTTCGCAATGGGAATTAGAAGGTTTTGGTGAATATACGTATGGAAGATGGTACAAAGAACTAAACCAAAAAGAGCCGAGCAAAGAAGAAGGTTTGTATAAATACGAATTTGAAGCTCCTGCTGATTATAAAGATAAAGAGGTCCTGATTGCTTTTGGCGGTGCGATGACGGATACCGAAGTAAAAATCAACGGAAAACTGGCCGGACCTATTCATCAGGGTGGTTTTTATGAATTTAAATATGATATTTCGTCATTATTAAAATTTGGATCTAAAAATACTTTAGAAGTACATGTTTGGAAACATTCAGCCAATAAATCGGTAAATGCAGCCGAAAGAAGAGCCGACTGGTGGCTGTTTGGCGGAATTTATCGTCCGGTCTGGTTAGAGGTTTCCCCTAAAACTCATATTCAGCATATTGCCGTAAATCCAAAAATGGATGGCTCAATTACGGTTGATCTGAATCTTAAAAATATTTCGAAAAATACCACTTTAGAAGCGACACTTAAAACTTTAAAGGGAGAAAATCTTCAAACTTTTACTTTCCCAATAAAAGCAAAAAGCACAAAGGAATCAATTGCAGCTCAGTGGAAAAACATCAAGCCATGGAATCCGGAAACTCCTAATTTATATGATTTGGAACTGGTATTGAAGCAAAATGGAAACATCATTCATAAATACAACAAACGGATTGGGTTTAGAACTTTAGAGTTTAAAAAGCAAGACGGAATTTATGTAAATGGTACCAAAATCATCATGAAAGGGATTAACCGACATTCCTTCTGGCCGGAAGGCGGTCGAAGCACCAGCAAGAGAATCAGTGATTTGGATGTGAAATTATTGAAAGATATGAATATGAATGCCGTTCGTGGACACTATCCTCCTGACGAACACTTTTTAGAAGTTTGTGATTCACTTGGGCTTTTTGTTCTGAATGAATTAGCAGGCTGGCAAAATTCTTACGATACTGAAACCGGAACAAAATTAGTGACTGAAATGGTGGTTCGTGATGTCAATCACCCATCGGTAATTATTTGGGATAATGGTAACGAAGGAGGATGGAATTACAACGTTGATAAAGTTTTTGAAGATAATGATCCCCAAAAAAGAATCGTAATTCACCCCTGGGCCGATTTTAATGGCTGGGATACGCATCATTATCCAACGTATTTAACCGGGATGCATCGTTTTAATAATGGTGAAAATGTCTTTTTTCCAACCGAATTTATGCACGGAACTTACGACAACGGACACGGAGCCGCTTTGGAAGATTTCTGGACACGTTATAAACAAAGTCCGCTTTTTGCAGGAGGATTTATGTGGGCGATGTTAGACGAAGCTGTCTTCCGTTCTGATTGGACAGGAGATACTAAATTCGACTCAAAAGGTTCATTGGCGGCTGATGGAATTTTAGGACCACACCGTGAAAAAGAAGGGAGTTATTATACCGTAAAAGAAGTTTGGGCACCCATTCAGTTTCAGCCGAAACAGGTCACTCCTACTTTTGACGGATCGTTTTTGATTACCAATGATTATCTTTTCAGCAATCTGAATTCCTGTAAAATGGAATTCAAAGTATTACAGTCTGATAAAGATGTGCTCTATACAAATGGAACTTCAGCAGCAATTAGTTCAGGAAAAATTGAGATTCCGAGTATTGATCCGGGAGAAACACGCAAAATACAATTTGTTGTCCCTAATAATTTTGTCGAAGGCGATATTTTATCCATTTCGGCTTATGATCAGTTTAATAAAGAAATATATACCTGGACATGGCCAATTCATAAAGCAAAATATTATGCTGAAAAATTCTTAGCGGTTCAAAATACAAAAGCAAAAGCTTCAGCAACAAAAAATGGCAATGAAATTACTTTAAAAGGAAGTGATGTAATGGTAACTTTGGATGCTTTGACAGGAGAAATTTCTTCTGTTAAAAACGGAACATCCACTATTCCGTTAACAAATGGTCCTCGTCCGATTGGAATGAAAGCCAAATTAAAAGACATTCAGATTCTACAGGAAGGTGATAAAGCTATTTGTACCGTGAATTATTCCGGAGGTTTATCCTCCATTAAATGGATTATGGAAGCGGACGGAAGATTTAAAATGGAATTGATTGCCTTAAAAAATGCTTCTGGCGGTGAAGGATTCGACGGTGCTTTTTTTGAAGATAAAGTAAGTGCTTTCGGTATCACCTTCAGTTTTCCTGAAAAAGGAGTTACGGGTATCAAATGGTTTGGAAGAGGTCCTTATCATGTTTGGAAAAACAGAATCAAAGGAACTACTTACGGTATTTGGGAGAAACACTACAACACCACCATAACAGGCGAAAGTTTTGAAAATCTGGTATATCCGGAGTTTAAAGGCTATCATGCCAACTTATTAGGAGCCAATTTAAAAGCAGGCGCATCATCGTTTAAAGTTTTCAGCGAATCTGATAATTTATTTTTGAGATTATTTACACCTGATTTGCCTAAAAATGGTTTCGCAGGAAGTTATCCTCAGCCTACATTTCCTGAAGGAGATATTTCGTTTATGTATGAGATTCCGGCGATGAGAGACTTCAAACCTTTGGAACACCAGGGTCCTGAAAGCCAGCCAACAAACATCCGTATCAAAAGTGGAGATGATGGAATTAAAATGAATTTATGGTTTGATTTTAGAAAGTAAAAAATTTGTTTCAGGTTTTCTTTGTTTCAGGTTTCATGTTTTGCTCTTTGTCTACAATATGTACTTATAGCTTTGTATTCTGAGGAACGAAGAATCTTAGCTAAAATTGTCCGTAACGATTGTCAATCTTTGTAGAGTTACTTACGAAGATTCTTCGTTCCTCAGAATGACAAGCTGGACGGAATTACACAATTCACAATTCACAATTTACAATTCACAATTTACAATTCGTATGAAATCGATTAAAATAATTACAATACTGTTTTTAGGTTTATTATTTTTCAATTTTACTCCAAAACAAAACAAAAAGCCTACTGTTTACACCGTGGGAGATTCAACAGTAAAAAATGGCAGAGGCGACGGATCCGGAGGTCTTTGGGGCTGGGGAGATTATATTGGGCAGTTTTTGGATACTACAAAAGTCAGTATCGAGAATCATGCTTTGGGCGGAACCAGCAGCAGAACTTTTCAGGATAAAGGTTTGTGGATTGCTGTTTTGAATAAACTCAAAAAAGGTGATTATGTACTGATTCAGTTTGGGCATAATGATAACGGAGCAGTAAACGACAGCCTTCGTGCGCGCGGTACTATCAAAGGAATCGGAAATGAAACTGAAGAAATTGATAATATCCTGACCAAAAAACACGAAACGGTACATACGTACGGATGGTACATTCAGAAAGTAGTTCGTGAAGCCAAATCAAAAGGCGCTATTCCGATTATTTGTTCCCCTATTCCAAGAAATGACTGGAAAGAGGGAAAAGTGCCTCGTAATGATACGTCTTATGGATTGTGGGCTAAACAAATTGCAGAAAAGGAAAAAGTAACTTTTATCAATTTGAATGATAAGATGGCTATTGAAATGGAAAAGTTAGGTGAGCAAAAAGTAACCAGAACTTATTTCTATAAAAAAGATCATACACACACCTCTGCAAAAGGGGCAGTATTAGCAGCTTCACTAATAATCAATGAATTAAAATTGAGTAAAAATTCTTTAAAAAAATACATTTTAGAGAATCCGAAAATAATACTACCAGCAAAGAAAAGAGTATTTTTAATTGGAGATTCTACTATGGCAAACAACGGCAATAATCCGGATGCTGTTGGCTGGGGAGTTGCATTTCCTCAATATTGCGATACCACCAGAATTGAAGTCATCAATAAAGCACGTGGTGGAAGAAGTACCCGCACTTATACAAAAGAGGGATTATGGGATGAAGTTAAAAATCAATTGAAACCGGGGGATTTTGTAATGATTCAGTTTGGTCATAACGATGCCGGAGCGGTTGACAAAGAAAAATTCAGAGGTTCATTAAAAGGAAACGGTGATGAAACACAACAAGTCGTTCGGGACAGTTTAACTGAAACGGTTCATACTTTTGGCTGGTATGTGGAAAAATTCATTAAAGAAAGCAAAGAAAAAGGAGCTGTTCCGATTGTTTTAAGCCAGACACCCAGAAACGAATGGCCAAATGATAAAGTAGAACGCAGAAGTGATTCGTATGGAAAATGGTCTAAAACAGCTGCTGAAAATCAAGATGCTTTTTATATTGATCTGAATGAAATTGTTGCCTTGAAATACGAAGCTTTGGGAAAAGAAAAAGTAAAACCATTTTTCCCCAAAGATCATACGCATACCGGCTTAGAAGGAGCTGCTTTTAATGCGCTTGCAGTAGCGGAAAGTCTCAAAAATATAAAAGATTGCGGATTGAAGGAATATATTGAAATTCCGAAATAAAAAATCCATAAAAAAACCTCGTTTTAAATAATTAAACGAGGTTTTATCTTTTGAATGCCAATATTATTTTTTTGATTCTTCGATAGAAACTTTTCTGAATTCTTTTAAAAGTTTTTCAATTTCCAAAGATGATTTACGGGCTCTTGCTCCTGCTGCTTTAACACCTTTTTCAGATAATGATTCAGATTCAGTTTTGAATGTGTCAAGTTCGGCGTTGATTTTTACTAATAGATCTTTCATGCTTATATATGTTAAATTAAGTAGCAAAAATAAAAGTTTGCTGTATAGTTAACGTAAGTTTTGTGTTAAAATTATCACAGTTTTTTACAATTGAGTTAGTATTATTTTATTCTTGTATTTTATGTCTAATTATCAGGCAATTACAAAATTTATAAGCTGTTTATTTTTTTAAAATAAATATAGTCAGATCTCTTAAACTTCTTAAACTCATTATAATTTGCTTTTTTACGTACTTTATTAAATTGGTTTGAAGGTCAATTTTCATTTTTTTAGCTATGGCCCTAAAAAACATTATTCTTTTCCTGAGTTTTTTTGATATTGTAAAGTTCAATCTTATAGTCCATATTAGAATTTAATTCTACTTATATTTTTGAATTTACAGTTATATAATCAAGTACAATTCCTGTTTGGTTTACTGCAATATTGATGGTATGTTTTCCTCTATTTGTAATATAAACTGGAAGTTTTACAATGGCACTGTTTCTTAAAACATTTTCTTTCCAGGTTTTATCCCTGTCTTTCGTGTTAATCAAAAATGACTTTGTTACGTTTCCGTCAATTCGCACTTCAATTTCATTGTCAAAATTATTGCTGTGAGTTGGGAGCAAATGAATTTCTATTTCGTAATCACCAATTTTTTCCATTTCAAATTCATATGAAACAACAGGCTTTTCTGCTTTAAAATAGCTGTGATAAAACGGAAATAACGTAATTGCATTGTTACTGAAACCTAAGCCATTAATCGTTTTCCATTCATAATTTTTAGTTTCTTTTTTTGTAATAAAATCTTTGGCCTGAATGGTGATAGTATTAGAAGGTTTTTTAATTTCTTCCTCTTTCACCATTGGGTTTTCTTTTATTGAATCAAAAACCGGTAAATTCCTTGGTTTCATTGACATCATGTGATTCCATTTTCCATTGCTCATTTTTGTATTATAAAAATCGGTCAGTTCTTTGATCTTCTCATAAGCTTTCGCCGATAAATTCAAATAATTTTCCTTTTCTTTCAAATCCGTTGTCATGGCAGCTAAATTCCAATACAAAAATTTATGGTTCATGTAAGCCGCTCCTTCAATTGGGTAAGTTACCAACTGAAAATAAGCATCTTCTCTTCCATCAGGAACAGCAGGGCCGGTATCTGCAGCAACAGCTGAACTCCACATATCTACCTCGTTAATCAAGTTATCGTAGGCTTTTATTCTTTCCAGACATTCTTCTTCCGTAAAATCAGAAATCTTTATTGGTATAGTAGGTTCTGTCTGACTCCATCCCATGTATTCCGGCTTTCTAAGAAATGCCAATCGGTAATGTTCTTCAAATACAGGAGCTAAATAATCTGCAATTTGAGGAGAAAACTCTCTCGTAATCCAATCTTTCAAATGCTTATTGATTCCGTCAGATTTTGCACTGTTGATATTCCATGCCAGATCCAGAAAAAACTCGGTATCATATTCCGCAGGTTTTATATCTCCTACATTTACAATCCACATTTTTTGGGCACCGTTTTCATAAGCTTTAGTCATTTCATACCAAATTAATCCCGGTTGTGTTGTGCTTAGCCAAAGATAATCGTGAGGTCTTCCCCAATAACTGATGTGATAATAAACACCGCTTCCCCCTGCCCTTTTTTGTTCTTCTTCAGTACTCAAACGACGGATATAACCGTAATTATCATCAGGCCAGACAAGGGTTATATCATTGGGAACTTTAAGTCCTTTATCATACAATTCCAAAACTTCTTTGTAAGGGACAAAGGCTTGCGGAATCTCTTTTAAAGGTTTTTTAAAAGTCTTCGAAAGCATTTCACGCTGCTTGACAATGATTTTTTCAACCATTTCTATTGACTCTTTCAAATCTTTGGCGCCTTCAATTTTGCTGTCGTGAACACCTCGCATTCCAAGTGTTATGACAGTTTCGTTATTAGCCAATTTTATTTCGTCTAATCTATCCTGCCAGTATTTATCGACTTGGGTTTTATTGGTAAAATAATTATAATCCCCATGAATTTTAGGTTTCCATTCATCAACGTTATTGCGAAGCATTGGCTCTGCATGAGAAGAACCGATGATCATATGGTATTTTTGAGCCATTTCTTTATTTCCATTAATGGTAAAAAAACCTTTCGTAGAAGGATGCATTGCTGGCCAGATAGTATTGGCTTTTAATCGTAATAACAACTGAAAAATCTTTTCATACGTTTTAGGTCCCATATTGCCAACTTCGGGTTCAAAGGATTTTTCGGCCCAGGGTTCCAATCCCCAATCTTCATCGTTTAAAAAGATTCCTCGGTATTGAACTGATGGCGAAGAAACTATTCCTTTTTGGGGAATATTGAATACTAATTTTTCTTTTTTGACAGCATTGACATCTGCCCACCATTTCCATGGAGAAATTCCTAAACGCTCAGTAATTTCAAAAACAGCAAAGACAGTTCCTCTTACATCACTCCCAACAACTAAAAGGTTTTCTTTTTCTTTTTTAATGGAAAATTTCTCCCATTGATTGGATAATTCTTTTTGATTTGCTTTGGTTTTAAAAAAACTGGAAGAAAGTTCTCCTATATAAATTCCTCTTTTTGATACTTTATCAGATTGAATTATTTCCGGTCGTTTTCCGGTTATCTCTTTTACATCATCAGCCAATTCATTTACAGCCCAAACAATTAAGGCATCTGTATTTTTATCAATATAAATTGAGGTCAATTGATTTGAATCTGCAATTGAAAAATCAACTGGATTTTTATTCTGACTATACGAATTGATCCCTAAAAAATTAAGTATCAAAATGAGACCGAAAAATATCTTTTTATTCATTTTTAAATTATATTAAGTTCTTCTAAAAAACAAAAGTCCAAAGTTTACAACCAATTACGTTACAACTTTGAACTCCTGCATCTTTAAAATTTATAAAAATCACTCAACTAACTGCTTGTTTATAAGCACATTTTTTAAGGTAATTCCTTCTACAATGCTTTTATCGACAGCTGTTTTTGTGGCTTCAATATTCAGGTTTTCGAAAATAAAATTAGATAGACGAACATTTGGATCTTTTTCTACATTAAAAAACGTATCCGATTTCATATCAATATTTTTTAAAGTCACATGATCACCATAAGATAATGGAACATCAGGACGGCCTTTTAAATCAAAAAATTGTTTCCACGCCAAAACAACCAAACAGTTTTTTGCCTGTCCTATTATATCTTCAACCCTGATGTACTCATATCTTTGAGGTGTATCTGGTCTCATTTTTAGCCAAAGCATTCTTGTTGCTCCGTCAATTTGACAATTACGCATAATCACATTTCGATTGTGGATTGATTCACTTCCGTTTGTTAATGCTGAATGGCAGAATCCAAATCTGCAATCCTCGATGATAATATTAGAGTTGGGACCGTTATTTTTATCCTGATCTGCAAAAGGTCCTTTTCCTCCTTTTAATGCAATCGCATCATCATTTACAGACAAAAAACATCCTTTTACCAAAACATTGGAACAAATATCAAGATCAATTGCATCTGTACTTGGGGCTTTAACTTCTAAATGTGGCGAAAAAATGTATAAATCGAGTAGTTTTACATTATTGCATTTATAAAAATGATTTGTCCAAAAACCTGAATTAATCAGTTTTACATCCTGAAATTGAACGTTATTGGAATTCCATACAAAAACTAATCTTGGTCTTGAAACTTCAAGATTGGTACATTTTGGATTTATTTTACGTCTTGCCCAGAAAGCCTCATAGTATTTATAGCCATTTCCGTTGATGGTCCCTTTTCCTGAAATAGAAAAATTATCTACACCATAAGCATTCACCAAAGCAGGAAAATAATCCAGGTTCTGACCTTCCATTCGTGAAGGCATAATCGGATAATTGGCAATATTATCAGAACCTTTTAAAGTTCCTCCTTCAGAAACATACAAGCTTGTTTTAGGTTTAAAAAACAAAGCACCACTAAGGAAAACACCTTTTGGAATTACAATTACTCCACCGCCATTTTTAGCTGCCTTATCAATCACTTTCTGAATGGCAACAGTCTGAATTTTGGTACTGTCTTTACCAACACCAAAATCGGTAATAATGTATTGTTTCCCTAAATCTTTCAATTGAAGTTTGGTATAATCTTTAAACCAGGGTATAATGGCACTTCCGTCAGGAAAAGTATCATTACTGTATTTTTGTGAATAGGTAAACTGGGAAATCCCAAAAATGCAAATTGCCAGAGTTAAGATTTTTTTCATTGTTATTGAATTTTGATATTGAATTTTATTTAATGTAATTATTTAAATATGTCTTTTTCTTTAATAATATAGCACCATCAGCGCTAACTATATTTCCATTTTGATCAAACAAAGAAGTTCTGGAATAAAGAGCATTCATTTTTTATTGTAGTTTTCCAAATGAAATACTTATATCTATCTGAAGGATGATTACGAGTACAAACTTTCATAAATATTTAAAAATAGAATAATTATTTCGATTTATTTTTACGATTTTAATTTTTAATCAATCAAATTTATACTATTCTGTTTTTTTTTGTATCCTGTACTATCGGTTATAAGAATCAAATAAATAGACAGGATGCAACAGGATAACAATTCTAGCCTGTTCGGTTATTTTTACTTTTTACTAAACCTTGATTATGATGAAAAAATACAGCTATATATGTCTATTAATGACTGTTTTATTGACTTTAAGCAGTTTTAAAAATGATGACGAGATTAATCTCGAAGGTACCTGGCATTTTGAAATTGACCGAAATGATAAGGGGATAACTGAAAAATGGTACAACAAAAAACTTTCGGATGTTATAAAACTTCCGGGTTCAATGGCTGAATTCCTGAAAGGAGACGATATAACTTTAAAAACAAAATGGACTGGTTCGATATATGACAGCTCTTTCTATTTTATTCCACGATTAGAGAAATACCGCCAACCTGGGAATATTCATATTCCGTTTTGGCTTACTCCTGCAAAACATTATGTAGGAGCCGCCTGGTATCAAAAAGAAGTTAATGTTCCTGCGAATTGGAAAGGCAAACGAATTCTCCTTCATTTGGAAAGGGCTCACATAGAAACCAGAGTTTGGATAAACGATAAAGAAGTAGGGTTGCAAAACTCATTAGTAGCTCCTCATGTATACGATTTAAGTACATTACTTTTACCTGGAAAACACCGTATTTCAATTCGAATTGATAATCAAATTACTAAAATAAATGTAGGACCTGATTCCCATAGCATTACTGATCACACACAGGGAAATTGGAATGGCATTATTGGTAAAATTGCTTTGGAATCATTTTCGCCTGTTTATATTGATGATGTACAGATTTATCCTGATATAAAAAACAGAAAAGCACGTGTGAAAATCACGATTCAGAATAGTACGTCAAATGAGTTTAATGGAAAGCTATCCTTATCAGCAAAAAGTTTTAACACTGTAAAATCAGACCAGACTCAACAGATTGTTACTAAAATAAATATCCCTGATACGAATTCCAAAACGATTGAAATTGAACTGTCTTTTGGAAAAGAAATGCTGACCTGGGACGAGTTTGACCCTTCTTTATATCATCTGAATCTAAAACTAAATGGTAAAGGAATTAATTCTGAGAAAAAAGTTCAGTTTGGGATGCGTGAATTTAAAATTAAAGAAAACAAATTTTTAATCAATGATGTTCCGGTTTTTCTTCGTGGAACGGTTCATAATTGCGAGTTTCCATTAACAGGTTATCCTGCTACTAGGGTTGAGGCTTGGGAAAAAATCTTTAAAACCATTAAATCGTATGGATTAAATCATGTCCGTTTTCATTCGTGGTGTCCTCCAGAAGCCGCTTTTATTGCTGCGGATAAAATTGGACTCTATTTACAGCCCGAAGGACCTAGCTGGCCTAATCATGGACCTAAAATTGGATTGGGTCAGCCTGTTGATCAGTTTTTATATGACGAAACCACACGAATGGCAAAAGAATATGGTAATTATGCTTCTTTCACTATGTTGTCTGCCGGAAATGAACCTGCAGGAAATCAGGTAAAATATCTGAATGACTTTGTCGATTTTTGGAAAGCAAAAGATAACAGAAGAGTTTATACAGGAATGTCGGTTGGCGGAAGCTGGCCTGTAGTTCCTAATGCCGAATACCAGTCACGTGGCGGTGTAAGAGGCTTGAATTGGAATAAATTACCTGAAACCGAAACGGATTTTAGTACTGGGATTGCGGCCTTTAAAGTTCCATTTGTGGCACACGAAATCGGTCAGTATTGTGTTTTTCCTAATTTTGAAGAAATTGAGAAATACAAAGGTGTTTACAGAGCCAAAAATTTCGAAATGTTTCGTCAGGACCTTGAAGATCATAAAATGGCAGATCAGGCAAAAGACTTCCTGAATGCTTCAGGAAAGCTACAGGTATTATGTTATAAGAACGAGATTGAAAAAATGTTAAGGACTCCCGGATTTGCAGGTTTCCAATCGTTAGGTTTACAGGATTTTCCGGGTCAGGGAACAGCTTTAGTAGGCGTTTTGGATGCTTTTTTTCAGGAAAAAGGATATGTAACTTCTCAAGAATATAAACGTTTTTGTAATGAAACAGTTCCGTTAGCAAAAATTCCAAAGTTTGTTTACACGAATGGTGAAGCTTTCAAAGCCGAAATAGTGCTTTTTCACTCGGGGAAATCACCTTTAAAAAATGCTGTGATAAGCTGGACTATCAAAGACGAAAAAGGAAGTAGTCTTTCTGCCGGAAATTTCGATGCTAAAACTTTCGGAAATGGAAATGGTATTTATGTTGGAAGCCTGACTTTTCCATTGAACGAAATTAAGACGGCATCTAAACTAAATTTGGAAGTAAAAGTCAATAATACTCCTTTTGTAAACGATTGGGATTTTTGGGTATATCCTGACACCAGAATTGAAATTGTAAATTCTATTTATTACACTACCGTATTAGATGATAAAGCCAAAGAAATATTGCAAAATGGAGGAAAAGTATTCTTGAATGCCTCAGGTAAGGTTGTCAAAGGAAAAGAGGTAGAAATGCATTTTCTTCCTGTTTTTTGGAATACCTCCTGGTTTAAAATGCGTCCGCCTCATGTTACCGGAATGCTAATTCAGGATAAAAGTCCTGCTTTTGCTGATTTTCCAACCAGTTTTCACAGTGATTTGCAGTGGTGGGAAATTCAAAATAGGTCACAGGTCATGAATTTGGAAGATTTTCCTGCAGATTTCCGTCCGTTGGTTCAGCCAATTGATACCTGGTTTATGAATCGCAGACTGGCATTAATAATTGAAGCTAAAGTAGGTAATGGAAAAATTATAGTAAGCAGTGCCGATTTAGGGCCTCATTTAGAAAATAAACCTGCTGCAAAACAATTATTCGTCTCGCTTCAACAATACATGAATTCAGATACTTTTAAGCCAAAAGAGAGTTTGAGTTTTGAAGTATTGCAAGATGTTTTTCTGAATCCTTCAAAAGAACAATTTAAAACCTTTACTAAAGACAGCCCTGATGAGTTGAAACCTAATTCTAATCAGAATAAAGTGAAATAGTTATAACTTGAATTCGATTATAAACTAAATCACAACTGTTTAGTATCATTTATTTTAAAATATTTTATTTTTTTGTTATTATTTGGATTATTTTTATAAAGAATATTGTTATAAATTAATTATTTGACTTTTCGTTTCAGCCATTCTTTAGGTACATTTACAATGCAAATATTCATCGTGCGATTGTCCTCAGACAGCATAGCGGACTGGATTTGGATTTTGGTACCGTCTCTGTTAAATGTAGGATGAATATGATCGGCTGCAGTTTCTTTATGCCCGGTGGTAAGCATCATCATTTCGTTGGTGCTTCTGTCTATTAAATACAAACTTCTTGAAAAGTCGTCTCCAACTGCCCATCTTCCGTCAGCAGAACCATGTACATGCCATAATCCGCTGCCACTTTTGGTTTGTCCGGCAATAATCATTTCGCGGGTTCTAAGATTTACTATTCCCAAACCTGTTGGCTTTTCGCGTGTTCCTGTTGTTCCCCAATTGCTTTCCTGTCCCGGATTTACAGGATTTCTAAAGTCGTCGTTTAGAGCCGTTTCTACAGATACATCTTTCTGAATATCGATTTTTCGATGTCCCATAATTGCGATGGCTACTTCATCTTTAGAAATAACAGCTTCATGAGTCACCCATTCAAAATCAGATTCAGGATATAAAGGTCTTAAACCAGTTCCATTTGACATAACTGTCCATGTTCTTTGAGGAGACTTCCCTCCTGTTTCCCAACAGAAAACCAATTCACCCGGATTCCAGATGTTTGACTGAATATGTCCCACCTGAAAAGGTACAGAAACAACATGTTTAAATTCACCGGTTTTTAAATTGATACTGCTGATTCCGCCCGGACCTGCGCCCATGTTTCTTGGTCCAAAACTTTTTTCAATTTTGATATTCGGATCCAGATGTCTTCCTGCTTCTTCTTTTCCAATTCTAAAGTAAACCTTTTCTTCATCAGCATCTAATGCCATATCGCCAGAGGCACCCATTTCAGGATTCGTGATACCACAAATTCTCTCGTAAGCAGAAACCTGCTTCATTTTTCCAGCCTGACTATCTTTAAAAACAGCTTCGAGATTGACTTCCATGATCTGCATTTTATCGCCGTCTGCTTTGCGCATAAAATACAGTTTCATTGATTTTTGAGCCATGCATAAAGTTCCGGTATAACCGCCTTCGGTAACCTGAACCATTATACCTGATTTTTCATTAACCGCTACTGCTTCTCCATTGGCTCTTTTGGTTCTAAAAATAAGCCATTTCCCATCTGATGTCCATTGCGGATGCGTAGGATAGGTTTTGGAATCTCCTGCTGATTTAGTGGTTAAAAAGATTAAATCAACACCTGTAACAGGATCTTTTATTATCTTTTTTTCTGATGGAAATCGTGTTCCAATCTGACTAAAAACTGTTGCCGTAAAACATACCAATAATATGCTTAAAAGATTTCTTGTTTTCATTTTAGCTGATTGTTTTTACCAGGTACTTTCAATTGTATCGAACTATCGTTACTTTCAAACTGATTCTCTTTTAATAACAAAATCACTTCGGCTCCGGCTAATAAAACAGGGCCATAGCCGTGAGCCGCAAATACATTTACAGGACGATAATAATAAAATGCAGGATCAAAACCCATTCCTGTTCCAACACAAGTCCCTTCTACCTGACCTTTCTGATTTACCTTAGAAGCTACTGCATTCCAGGCCAATAAAACACAAGGGGCATATGTCATTTTATCCACATATCCGCGATTAATGGCACGAGCAATTGAATACGTATAAATCGCAGTCGCTGAAGTTTCTAAATACGAATCATTTCTATCTAGCAATTGATGCCAAAAACCGGTTCCATCCTGATATTGTACTAATCCGGCAATGTGTTTTTGCAATTGTGCTAAAACCTGAGAGTGTCCAGGATGATTCTTGGGTAATACTTCAAGTAATTCTACCATAGTCATTATTGCCCAGCCATTTGCCCTTGGACGACATCGCGCTATGGACGTCGCGGCCGCCC
>NZ_JBDTTP010000020.1:0-53244 GCF_039930565.1 Flavobacterium sp.
AAATGAAAGTTATCGGAATCGACGAAGAAGAATTATGGTGGTATTTAGATACGCGCCGTTTTGGTTCTGCGGTTCACTCCGGTTTCGGACTTGGATTTGAGCGTTTGGTATTGTTTGTAACCGGAATGACAAATATTAGAGACGTAATTCCTTTCCCAAGAACTCCAGGAAGTGCTGAATTTTAAAAAAAAATATTGCCACGAAGGCACAAAGACACGAAGTTTTTTTGTTTGCCTTTGCTGGCGAAGTTGTCACAAAGACAGAAAGTCACGAAGTTTTATAATTAGATTTAAATAAATAATACCACGAAGACACAAAATGGGTCATCATGTAGTATTTTTAAAAAAATCTTTAAAAAAACTTTGAGCGTTTGTGCCTTCGTGGCAAACCCATAAAAAATATGCTCTCAGAAAGAACAGAAGAAATTGGAAAAATTATTGTAAATTCTGCATTCAAAGTTCATAAACAACTTGGCCCAGGATTATTAGAAAGAGTTTACGAAGTTTGTTTAGCGCATGAAATAGCTAAAACTGGTTTAGATGTAAAACGTCAGGTTGAAATCCCAATTGTTTATGATGAAATTGAATTTACTGAAGGATTGCGTTTAGATTTACTAATTGAAGACTCTATAATCATAGAAATTAAAGCAGTAGATCAGATAAATCCAGTTTGGCATGCACAAATTATAAGTCATTTGAAACTTTCAAATAAAGATTTAGGTTTCTTAATTAATTTCAACGTTCCTTTGATTAAAAGTGGTATCAAAAGATTCATTAATACAAACAAATTGTATTAAACAATAATAAAGTTAGCGCCTTTTAGGCAAATAAAAAAACAAAAACTTTGCGCCTTTGCGTCTTAGTGGCTAAAAAATTAGTGCCTTATTATGCTAAAGCAATTTTTAAATTTAAAATTATCCCAAAAATTATCTCCACAGCAAATTCAGCTGATGAAGTTAATTCAATTGCCTACGCAAGCTTTTGAGCAGCGTTTGTTAGAAGAAATGAACGAAAATCCGGCTTTAGAGGCTGGACAGGAAGAAGAATTCGAAGCCGATGAATTTGCCAATGAAGACTATGACGATTATGATGATGCCGAATCAGACAGAATCGAAGCAGACGATATTAACATTGACGAATATTTAAGCGACGACGATACTCCGGATTATAAAACACAAGCCAATAATTACAGTGAAGACGAAGAGCGCGAAACTCCTTTTGCTTCGCCAATCAGTTTCCATCAGGATCTAATCAATCAGCTGAATACTTTTATCCTGAATGATGAAGAGCGTGAAATCGCGGAATTCCTTGTGGGAAGTATTGATGACATGGGTTATATACGCAGAAGTATTTCGGACATTGTGGATGATATGGCCTTTACCCAGGGAATTTACACCGATGAGAAAATGGTCGATAGAATGCTGCATGTGATTCACGAACTGGAACCTTCGGGAGTTGGAGCACGCGATTTGCAGGAATGTTTATTATTGCAGTTAAAACATAAAACGCCAAGCGAATATGTTGATCTGGCGATTGATATCATCGAAAATCAGTTTGATGCTTTTACGAAAAAACATTACGATAAATTATTGCAGAAATACAGTGTTTCGAACGAACAGCTTAAAAAAGCGATTCACGAAATCGAAAGACTGAACCCAAAACCAGGCGGATCCTACACCGGAAACAATAAAGTGACCGAAAATGTAGTTCCTGATTTTGCCATCAGGATTACAGATGGAGAATTAGAACTGACCCTAAACGGAAGAAATGCCCCTTCCCTGCACGTCTCTAAAGATTATCAGGAAATGATGCAGACGTATAAAGATTCCCGTGATAAATCTAGTGCCCAAAAAGATGCCGTTCAGTTTATCAAACAAAAACTGGATTCGGCCAAGTGGTTTATCGATGCGATCAGACAACGTCAGGAGACATTATTTGTAACCATGAATGCGATTATGCACTATCAGGAAGAATTTTTCTTAGACGGTGACGAAACTAAACTAAAACCGATGATCCTAAAAGACATTGCAGATATGGTTGGTTTAGATATTTCGACGATTTCGCGTGTAGCCAACAGTAAATATGTGGAGACGCCATACGGAACAAAACTAATCAAGGAGTTTTTCTCTGAAGCGATGAAAAACGACCAGGGAGAAGATGTTTCAACTTTGGAAATCAAGAAAATCCTTAAAAATACGATTGAAGACGAAGACAAAAAGAAACCTTTGCCGGACGATCAGCTGGCTGAAATCCTAAAAGAAAAAGGATATCCGATTGCGCGAAGAACAATTGCCAAATACCGCGAACAACTGGATATTCCGGTTGCGAGAATGAGGAAGAAAATATAATTCAGATTTTCATAAAAATAAGAACCCGACAAATTTTGAAGTTTGTCGGGTTCTTATTTTATATCAGAATTTTAAATTATTTATATTGATCAGAAGTTATTGTAACGTCAAATAAATGTGCTTTTTTCTTATCACTATAATCATAAATCAAAGTATAATTTTGCTCCCTAAATGTTTTTAGACCCGGATTTGCTTTGGCTGTACTAACAAGACTTGCTTCAATATTTTCTTTTATAGTTTGAATCTCGGCGGTTGTTTTCTCGACTTTTACCAATGTTAAATTGTACTGAACAACTTTTTCTTTAGGTAGAGAAACACTGTCCAGACGAATTCCTTCCTGAATTGTCAAGGGGCAATTTTTATTATATTGAACAACCAACTCTGAAATTTCTGTATTTACAGGCACAGATTTTTCAGAAAAAAAGTCATACTGAACCATAGTCCACAATAATACCACAAGTAAAAGAACGCTTACTATTGCAATAGATAATTTATTATTCTTTCCTTTTTTTTCCTGCATTTTATAGTTGTTTATTTAGAGAAAAGAAATTTACTTCTCCTGATTCTTTTTCATGGCATTGTAATATGCTGCACGACTGAGTGGTTCATATTCTTCTGTTTCACCCAACATTACCAGTTTATCATTATCTGTTTTACGGAAACTGTAATTGGCAAGATTTCCTGTTCTGGTACAAACGGCATGTACTTTAGTTACATATTCCGCAGTTGCCATAAGTCCGGGCATCGGTCCAAAAGGATTTCCTTTAAAATCCATATCCAGTCCGGCTACGATTACCCGGATTCCCTGATTGGCCAAATCATTACAGACTGTAATAATTTCATCATCAAAAAACTGCGCTTCATCAATTCCGATAACGTCGCAGCCTTGTGCTAAAATAGCAATATTGGCAGCAGCCGGAACAGGAGTTGAACGAATTTCGTTGGCATCATGCGATACCACCATTTCGTCATGATAGCGGGTATCAATAGCGGGTTTGAAGATTTCGACTTTTTGTTTGGCGAACTGGGCACGTTTTAATCGGCGGATCAACTCCTCGGTTTTACCCGAAAACATTGATCCACAAATAACTTCAATCCAACCAAATTGTTCTTTGTGATTTACTGTATTTTCGAGAAACATTTTGTATTTTTCTGCCTTTAAAAATGAATAGTTTTTATTACTTTGTACTGGTAATAAACTGACGTAGAATTTTGATCATTTACGTTTTTCAAAAGTAGAAAATTTTTATTAAATTGAAGATTCGCAAACACTTATTAACAGAAATAAAATGCTCTGCGTATTTTTGCTTCAGGAATAAAGACATTCAAATACAAAATATACTAAAAACACCCTATTCACTATAATTTCAGTAGTTATGAAAAAAAAATTGGAAGCCGATTTAATCAGCATTGCACATCGAATTTTAAAGATTAAAAATAAATCCGATATCAATCAATTGTATTTGGAAACACAGAAATTATATGAGAAATTAGCGGTTTTGAAATTTGTTGAGGAGAATTTTGATACTGTGAAACCAACAATAGGTCAAACTGAAATTACTTCAGAACTGGAAACTATTTTTGACAAACAGGAAGTGCTTCCTGCAGAAATTCAAATTGAAACTCCAAAGGCGGAAGAAGTTATTAGGCTAGAAGAATCTTATGAGCCTGAAATTATCGAAGACCCAACTGCAGAAATTGTTGAAGAAACTCCTGAGATAATAATTCCTGAGCCAGTTGCGGAAATTCTTCCTGAACCTGAAGCACAAGAACCAATTATTGCTGAAATAGAGGAAGAACCCGTTTTAGAAATCAAAGAAGAAACAGAAACTGCCGAAGAACTCTCTTTTAGAACAATCAGCGATTTAAAACCAATTCCTGATTTTAAACCTGCCTTTGAATTAGAAAAAGAAGAGCCGAAAAAAGAAGAAACAAAAATTGAAACTCCTGTAAAATCAGATGCTGTTCACATTTCGTTTGAAGATATTCTGGGCGTCAATTATGCCGATGCACAATTTGTAAAAGTTGATAGTTACGAAAATGTTGCTGCTGCTCCAACACTAGCAAACAATGACTTTAAAGATAAAAAAGAAGTTATTGAAACCGTAATTGCAGAACCTGCAAAACCTAAAACAGTTCCGCTAAACGAAAAACTAGCCAAAGGTTTTCACATTGACCTTAATGACCGAATAGCTTTTACCAAAAATCTATTTGGAAATAACACCGAGGATTATAGCCGTGTTTTAAACCAATTGCTGACTTTTGACAATTATACTGAAGCACAGGAATTCATTGAAACAATGGTAAAACCCGATTACAACAACTGGGAAGGAAAAGACGATTATGCAGGGCGTTTTCTGGAAATCGTAGAGAAGAAATTCTCTTAGTCTTTTCACTTTTACCTTTCACTAATAAACAAATATGTCTAAATTATATATCGTTCCAACGCCAATTGGCAATCTTGAAGACATGACTTTTCGTGCCATTCGCATTTTGAAAGAAGTCGATTTAATTTTAGCCGAAGACACCAGAACGAGTGGCAAATTGCTGAAGCATTTTGAAATTGGCACGCACATGCACAGCCATCATATGCACAACGAACACAAAACAACCGAAAACATAATTGCAAGAATTAAAGCTGGTGAAAACATTGCTTTAATTTCAGATGCAGGTACTCCGGCAATCTCAGATCCGGGTTTTTTATTGACACGCGCCTGTGTCGAAAATAAAATTGAAGTAGAATGTTTACCTGGCGCAACTGCTTTTGTTCCGGCCTTGGTCAACAGCGGATTACCCAATGACCGCTTTATTTTTGAAGGTTTCCTTCCGGAGAAAAAAGGACGTCAAACCCGATTCTTGGCTTTAGCCGAAGAAACCAGAACGATGATTTTATATGTTTCCCCACATAAACTATTGAAGACTTTAGCCGAATTTATTACTTATTTTGGTGAAGACCGTCAGATTTGTGTTTGCCGGGAACTATCAAAACTGCACGAAGAAAATGTTCGCGGCACAGCAAAAGAAGTATTAACGCATTTTGAAAAAACAGCTCCACGCGGCGAAATTGTCGTTGTGGTTGCCGGAAAAACAATAATTAAAGAACCTAAGAAAAGTAAATTTTCGAAGGATGATGAAGAAGATTAAAAATAAATTTGCCACAGATCTCACAGATTGTTATATATCAGAAAAAAGGTTTACCACAAATTACGCAAATTATCGCAAATTTAATTAGTGGAAATTTGTGTAATTTGTGGTTAAAAAAAAGCGCATAGAAAAATCTTTTTAAATCATTATAATCTGTCGCAAGAAAATTAAACAGACAAAAAACAAATCATGAGCATACAAGCCTTTTTAGAAAAAGTAAAACAAACTCCAACCCAAATAACATTTCCTGAAACGATTGCAGTAATAGAGGAAAACTACAATTTTACTCCAACTGCTTTCCAAAACGGAACACAGCACAATGCAGCCGGAGAAAATTCAGGTTCCTGCAAACTATTTTCTTTTGCTAAATTGCAAAACTTAAGCAAAGAGGAAACTTTAGCCTGTTTTGGCGCTTTCTATTTTGAAGAAGTTTTAGCAGATCCAAATGGAACCAATCATCAAAACATTAGAAATTTCATCAATTTAGGCTGGGACGGAATTCAGTTTGAAGGAAATGCACTGGAATTGAAATAAATTATTTCAGATTTTTGATTTCAGATTTAAAATCATCTTAATTAATCAAAAATCGTTAATCAACATTCAACAATCACAAATCAAAATGCGCTGGACAATCAAACCAAAACCTTCTGAAGACAAAATTAAACATTTGGCACAAGCGTTGAATGTAGAAGATTTTGTGGCAACACTTTTGATTCAACGCGGAATTGAAACTTTCGAAGAGGCCAGGAAATTTTTTCGACCTTCATTAGAACATCTTCATGATCCGTTCCTGATGAAAGACATGGACAAAGCAGTTGCCCGAATTGAATCAGCTATCGAAAATCAGGAAAACATTTTGGTTTTTGGTGATTATGATGTCGATGGAACAACGGCTGTTTCTTTGGTTTCATCTTATTTAAAAACACATTATCCCAATATTGCGACTTACATTCCAGATCGTTATGATGAAGGTTACGGAATTTCGTTTAAAGGGATTGACTTTGCAGATGATAACGGATTTTCATTGATTATTGCTTTAGACTGTGGAATCAAATCCATCGATCATATCGCCTACGCAAAAGAAAAAAACATCGATTTTATCATTTGTGATCACCACAGACCGGGAAATATTCTTCCCGACGCGGTTGCGATTTTAGATCCAAAAAGAGAAGACTGCTCCTACCCTTATGATGAGTTATGCGGATGCGGCGTTGGTTTTAAATTGATCCAGGCATTGGGTCAAAATCGAAACGAAACCATTGAAGATTTGGTTCCGTATCTGGACTTGGTCGCCACAGCTATTGCTGCCGATATCGTTCCGATTACGGGTGAAAACAGGGTTTTGGCTTATTTTGGATTGCAGGTTATTAATAGTGATCCGAGACCGGGAATTAAAGCTTTGGTACATCAAATCAAAAAGAAAGTGTTAGATATTACTGATGTTGTTTTTATCATTTCCCCACGTATCAACGCTGCCGGAAGAATCAAACACGGTAATCATGCAGTGGAATTGCTAACCGAATTTGATTTTGAACAGGCGCAGCAGTTTGCTTCTGAAATTGAACAATACAACTCAGACCGGAAAGATTTGGACAAAAGAATTACCAAAGAAGCATTTCAGCAGATTATAGAAAATCAGGAAGAAGAACGGTTTTCGACCGTTGTTTTTCAGGAAGACTGGCACAAAGGCGTTATCGGAATTGTGGCTTCTCGTCTAATAGAAACCTATTATCGCCCGACATTGGTTTTTACCAAAAGCGGCGATAAATATGCAGCATCTGCACGTTCTGTAAAAGGATTTGATGTTTACAATGCTTTAGATGCCTGTGCCGAACATCTGGAACAATTTGGAGGTCACATGTATGCAGCCGGAATGACTTTAAAAGCAGAAAATTATGTGAGTTTCAAAGACGCTTTTGAAAAACAGGTTGAGGAGACCATTCTGCCAGAAATGCGTACTCCGGAAATTGAGATTGATGCGGAAATTGATTTCGCAGATATTACGCCAAAACTAATTCGGATTTTAAAACAATTCGAACCTTATGGCCCACAGAATATGACACCCGTTTTTATGTCTTCGGATGTGACTGATACGGGTTATGCCAAAACTTTGGGAGCAGATGAGGAACATTTAAGGCTTTTTGTGAAACAAAATAATTCGGAAGGATTAGCCGCAATAGGTTTTGGACTGGGAAAAAAAATAAATCTCACAAAAAACCATAATGCTTTTCAGCTGGCGTATACAATTTGTGAAAACGAATGGAATGATAAAGTTGCTACACAGCTTATGTTAAAAGATATCAGAACAAATGAAGAATAATACAGACAAACGCGATCCCTATCAGGCTTTACGTTTCAGGGAATTTAATATATTTTTATTATTGCGTTTTGCCATGGTTTTTGCCTGGTCAATGCAGTTTATAGTGATTGAATGGGAAGTGTACAGCTTAACTAAAAATCCACTTTCATTAGGATTGATCGGACTAATGGAAGTAATTCCTGCTGTTTCAATGGCGTTATTTGCAGGTCACATGGTTGATCAGCGTGAAAAAAAAGGATTATTGGTAAAATGTATTCTTGGATTCTCCGTAGTTAGTTTTGGACTGTTTTTATTAACCTGGCCAAAAGTCGTTACTGGATGGTCTACAGATGCCATTCTTTATTCAATTTATTTTTTAGTCTTTTTAGGCGGATTGGTTCGTGCTTTTCTGGGGCCAACAATTTTTTCATTATTGTCTTTGATTGTGCCTAAAAAAGCGTATCCAAATGCAGCAACCTGGAGCAGTTCAGTTTGGCAGATTGGTTCGGTTTTAGGCCCGGCTGTTGCAGGATTCTCCATTACTTTTATTGGCGTCCACTGGTCGATGTGTTCGGTGTTTGCCTGTTCGGTTTTTGCTTTGCTTGCCTTATCACAAATCAGTAAAAAACCTATTCTGAATCCTAAAATTGGTGAACCCGTTATGGAAAGTTTAAAAGAAGGATTAAAGTTTGTATTCAACAACAAAACTATTTTAGGGGTGCTTTCCCTAGATATGGTAGCCGTTCTTTTTGGAGGAGCAGTGGCTTTACTACCAATTTTCGCACAGGATATCTTAAAAGTAGGTCCTGAAGGTTTTGGAATATTAAGGGCAGCACCCGCTGTGGGCGCCTTTATTACGATGATGATTTCTGCTTACGTCCCTTTATACGAAAAAGCAGGAATGAAACTGTTAGGCGCTATTTTCGTTTTTGGTTTGAGTATCATTTTATTTGGGGTCTCAACTATTTTCTGGGTTTCTGTTTTTGCTTTGTTTCTAAGCGGATTAGCAGACGGAATTTCAGTAGTAATTCGCCAAACCATTTTACAGCTTAAAACTCCTGATCATATGCGCGGGCGAGTTGCTGCAGTGAATTCGATGTTCGTAGGATCTTCGAACGAATTAGGTGCTTTTGAAAGCGGTTTAACAGCGAAATTAATGGGAACCGTAGTTTCTGTTGTTTTTGGGGGAAGCATGACTTTATTAACGGTTTTGGGTTTTGGAATACAATCCCCAACATTTAGAAATCTGGATCTTCAAAAAGATATGGAAGATCATCAAAATATGGAGTAATCACATTTACCATATAAATAATGTAAGTTTTGCTTTCTTTAAATGAATTTATAATCACTTAAATAATTTAATTTTTTATAACACTTTTATGAATTTTTTATTTAGAATTGATATAAATAATATTTATATTTGTTTTGATAAACAATTTGCAATGAGAGAAGTTGAACAGATATACCATAATAATTTTGGGATGGCTTTTTACTGGAAAAAAGAAAACCAAACCATCCTTGACAAAGTACAACTCATATTTAAGGAAACAGGCTTGTACTTAACGCTGTCTGAATTAAGTTTTTTTTATCAATTGATAGAAGACAGTATTATAGAAAACACTTGCTGCGAATCCTGTCAGTTAAAAAATAACTGCCATAAATTTTTACTTAAAACACCTTGTCAACAAGTAGATTTAGCAGTTTCCATGAAAGAAATAAAATCAATAAAAGATTTAGTTGAAGGGACTTTGTTCCGAATTGACCTTGATGAATATGTCTATGGTGCAGGTAAAAATTAGTTTTCGAATTTTTTAAGTTCGAATGTTTCGCCATCAAAAACACCGTAAGTAAAATAACCGATCCAATCACCTAAATTTACATATTTAGAATCTTCTCCTACAGGAATAATCATCGGTAAATGGCGGTGACCAAAAATAAAGTAGTTGTAATGTTTGGTTTCGAGTTTGCGCTTGGCATACAAAACCAGCCACTCATTTTCTTCTCCGAGAAATTTTACATCATCATCACCGGAAATCAGTTTGTTTTTTACGGATAAATATTGTGCTAAACTTACACCAACATCCGGATGCAACCAACGGAAAAGCCATTTTGAAAACGGATTGGTAAAGACCTTTTTCATTCTTTTATACCCTTTATCACCGGGACCTTTTCCGTCACCGTGTCCAATTAGGAATTTTTTACCGTTAAAGATAAATTCCTTGTTATCATGATAAACGGGAATATTCAATTCGGTTTCAAAATAATCGTGCATCCACAAATCATGGTTGCCAACGAAAAAGTAAATTGGGATTCCACTGTCGCGAATTTCTGCTAGTTTACCTAAAACACGAACAAAACCTTTTGGCACAACGGTTTTATATTCGAACCAAAAATCAAATAAATCGCCTAATAAAAAAATGGCTTCTGCATCGCGTTTCACCTCATCAAGCCAGGCCACAAATTTCTTTTCACGAGGCAAACTCAATTCCGTAGTAGGAGCGCCAAAATGCTGATCAGAAGCGAAATATACTTTTTTCATTTGGTTTTTAGATTGTTAGATCTTAGATTTCTTAGATTTTATATCGCTAGACTTTTGACTTTTGACTTTTGACTTTTGACTTTTGACTTTTGACTTTTAGATTAATTAGTTGTCACTTGCAAACCATTCTGCAAAAGACGATTCGGTTTCCTGAAGTTTTAGGGAGAATAATTTAATTCTGGAAGGCAATCTTGCCACGATTCGGTCAGCGAAATCAACTACCATATTTTCACTTGTTGGCTGATAATCGACTAAAATTACATGGTGTCCACGGTTTTTTAATTCATTTGCCAATTCGATATGAGGCGTAGTCTGATTGAAAACAGTAGCATGATCAAACTGATCGACGATTTCTTCTTTTACAATTTTCTTTAGGTCTGAAAAATCGATTACCATTCCGAATTTTACATTTGACCGGTCCGTAATTGGCGAGCCAATAACCGTTACTGATAATTTGTAGCTGTGTCCGTGAACGTTCTTGCATTTTCCGTCGTAACCATACAAAGCGTGCCCGGTTTCGAAACTAAATTGTTTTGTAATTCTGATATTACTCATCGATTATTTTTTTTTGCAAATTTAGGAAATAGAAGCGAGAAATAGTCTTTAATTACAAAAAGGTCTTGTTTTAAGCTTCTAGCCCTGATGGAAGCGACATCCTTTTTCTCGCTTCTTTAGCGAGGAAAAGATACAGCGTACAGCAGGAAACAGCTCCTGAAAATACTATTTCTTAAATTGCAGTAAAGCGTTTTTGGTAAAATCGGAAAGCACTAATTTTCCTGTTATGGCAGCACGGTCTATTAATAAGGATTCCCAAAGTTCTGTTCCTTCCCAGATGATTTTTTTCATTTCGGTAAGTGCTTCCGGATTGTAGGAACTGAGTTTTTGGGCAAAAGCTTCAACAGCATTATCGAGTTCATTAGCTGTATGAACAGCCGAAAAAAGTTTGTTTTGCAAAGCCCAGTCGGCTGATTTCCATTCGTGTGCTTCAAGCGTCATTTGAGTCATTGCTGACTTGCCAATTTTACGGGAAACGGCAGGTTCAATGACAAACGGACCAATACCAATGGCCAGTTCAGAGAGTTTAACAGCACTTTCGGGAGTGGCTAAAACATAATCGCAGGCAGCAATAATTCCTACACCACCACCAACGGCTTTGCCCTGCACCCTGGCAATTATAAGCTTCGAACAGTTGCGCATGGCATTGATAAGATGAGCAAAACCCGAAAAAAATTCGGTTCCCTGTTCTTCATTTTGTACTTCCAGAAGTTCATCAAACGAGGCGCCGGAGCAAAAAACCTTCTCCCCTTCGCTCTGCAAAATAATTATCGAAACATCTGAATTAGTACTCAGAAAATTAATTTCCGCAGTCAGGCGATTGAGTAAGTCACGAGGAAAAGAATTGCTGGCAGGATGACCAAACTGCACAGTAGCAACAGCATTATGTATAGTAGTTTGTAATGAACCGGTTTTGTTTTGTGAACCCATAAAAATAAATTTAATCGTAAAGTTACAATTTTGAGCACTATTTTTAGGTCTAAGCGATTTGAAATTTGCTTTTTGAAAATTAATTGACTTTATTTGCTGTCGAATTGGGGGATTAGCTCATTTGGCTAGAGTGCTTGCCTGGCAGGCAAGAGGTGACCGGTTCGAATCCGGTATTCTCCACATATTATTACTAAGCACTTATAGCAATATAGGTGCTTTTGTTTTTTCTGCGGGTACAACAAATTTAGTACAGCAAAACACCCTTTAGAATATTTTGAAAATTTATTAAACTCTGTCAAATCTGAAAGCAAGAAAAACTTAATGATTTCAGAGGTATTAGAAAATTGGAATCAAAATATAACTAAAGTAGATAGAGAAAATGGTATCACTTTTAATTACTTTTTAAAAAATAATTAATCTTACAACTTAACAGATTTTTCTTATATTTGAGAGGAATTTCATTCCAAACTTAAAATTATTAATTTTATTTAAATACGAAACTAAATGAGAGAACATTTATTAAAGCCAAGATTTTTTACACCATTCATTGCATTTATATTTTTAATATCATCTTGTGATACTAAAGAAGAATCAGTAAATAACAAAACTCAAACTCTACATAGATTAAGTTCTAATGATATTGCTACAGTTACAAAAGCCATAAGCGAAAAAGATGCTGAAATAAAATCTAAAAAAGTTGGCATATCAAGCAAATATTCTATCGAACCAGTTGCTCCTGAATTACCACCAGAACCTGTTGCTCCTGAATTACCATATGAAGAATATTACGATTTTTTAGCTGGTCAACAAATAAGCATTGAAATTGATGATAGAACAGCACCCATATTAGATCAAACATATGAAGAGAATATCCAATATTTAGATGATTTGAATCTATTTAGCACTGAAGAACTTGCGATTGTAACTGCTTTAAAGGATGATTTAGAAAGCACTAATAATTTTAATATTTCCATATCTAAGTTTGAACATTCAATTTTAGCACTACCCATGACTAACAATAAATTACAACGATTTTATAATTTTATCGATGCTTTAAAAGTAATGAATAATTTTGACCCTTTATTTTTTAATGGAGGAAGTATAACTGGTAAAAGCGGAAAATTATTTGGCAGTTGTTTATCTGCATCTATAGGTGTTGGAATAGCATTTGTAGGCTTAGCTACTATTGAAGTCGGTTCATTTGGCACAGCTACAGCATTCGCTGTTGTAGGATTTGTTTGGGCAAGCGCTGAATGGGGTGCAGCATGCAAAGGTGGTGGTAAAAAATTAGTACCTCCAATGAAGAAACCGATTAAAAACGTTGAAGTAGATTTAATTAAATTAGATCTGAATGGAGACCTTGTAACTGAACCTATTAGAATTTTTATATTACCTAATTAATCTTAAAAGCCATGTTTAAAATAAATTATAAAATTCAATTTTTGTTATTTGTCGTTTGTTTATTCTTCATAGGTTTAGGAATATTCGAAACACTAGATGAAGGACTAAATACCGGAATAGATCTTTTCTGGCAAATTTCTCATTTTGTTCCATTTGTAATGGGTGCAATAATTTTTGGCACTAATTTGTATACCAAGCGAATTGAAAATTTCAAAAATTAGTTTAAAGCTAAACCATCATTAATGGAATATAGGCATATTTATTCTATTCTTTTTTGGCATATGTTGCTAATCCGGTATTCTCCACAAAAAAAACCGTATTACTTTATTGTAATACGGTTTTTTTTTAATTCATGAATTTAACGCTCACTTCCACTATTGTCAAAATCAGGCTCGTCTTCTTCTGATTTCTTAAAATCGTTATTTAACAAATTGGTCAGCTTCTTTTTCTCCTTTTGATTTTTTCTTACAGTAAATACGACAAATATAATCACGCACACTGCCAAAATCCCTATTATTACCCAGTTAATTTCCATAGTTTTAATTTTACCTAAAGTTAAGATTTTAAACTTCCTGAATATTATCAAAAGGTTAAACCTCAATATTATAAAAATCAGGAGCAGAAAATTCTCGTTTTCAAGACCACTTGTTCCGCTGTCCGCTATATCTTTTTAGCCGAAAAAAAGGCGGCTAAAAAGGATGTAGCTTCCATCAGGGCTAGATTAGAGTTTTTGTTTTATACACTACTAATAAAAAAGCTCCCTAAAAAGAGAGCTAATAATTTCACATCACAAATGAGAACCTAAGCCTGATCATCAGTTTCAGCATCCGGAGCATTTGTTTTAACCGATTCGATACCATTATCTCTTCCGGAAGCGCTTTCGTACATTTCGCTGCTTCCAATGATTTGTCCGTTTGAAGCTTTTAAGCTAAAATAGAATTTTCCGTTTGAGGATTCTTTTTTCTCAAATTTAGAATCATCCTGCGAATTGGTTTTTACAGATTCTATTCCGTTTGTAGCGCCTGATTTACTGGAATAACCTTCACTACTTAAAATAGTCTGACCGTTGCCGGCTTTTAAATTAAATTGGAATTCTCCGTTGTTTCTCTTGGTAATTACAAATTTTCCCATGCTGTTTTGTTTACGTTAAAATGATTTTTTATTCTGCATCTATAAAAATACAAAACTTAGAAACACAATTTTCAAAGTAAGGCTAAATTATTGAATCCTAAAATTATAACAAACACGCTTTCAACATAGCTGAAGCTATTTCAACAAACAGGACAAACGAATCGAACCGTAAAAATAACCTGTATTGGTGTCATGAACAGGATCTTTTAATTCTCTTCCGCGGTACATAAAGGAGTATGATATATTAAAGTTATTCTGGCGATACTTTAAACCGGCTTCGGCATTAAAGCGCAACGGCTCCAAATCAAAAGTTACCGGACTGTTGTCATTAAACATACTTCCCTGTATGGTTGCGTCATAAAATTGGTAATTAACACCTGGAGCCGCATAAAAGTAAAATTCCCTGACATTATACTGCACTGCGGAACTTACGGAAGCATCAAACAGATTTGAATCATAAACAGGAAGTAATTTTTTAAACCCTATGCGGGCTAAAAATCCGGTCGAAACGCCTGTGAAAATAGTTCCCAGATTGGCTTCTGACTGAAAATGAAGGTCAACAAAATCATTGTTCGTATTGACAAATAATTTCTTTGAATATAAAACATGCGCCTGTAACGACAAAGCATTATGAAGCTGATTTTCCCAGCCATAAACATCCTTATAGCCAATAATGCGATGAAAACTTTCCTGTGTTTCCCTGCCAAAAGCATTTGGTCCCATATAGCCCAACTGAAAATCAGTTTTTAAAACCGATTCGCTTTGATAAAAAAAGCTGCGTCCTGCCTGTGCAAAAAGATAGCCGGTAAAAGGACGATCGTTTAAAGTAATAGCTTCTTTATTAATAAATCTGGGATTATAAATATATTGTCCGATTCTGAATTCGGTAATTTTTTTATTGATTTTTGGATTATTATTCTTTGACAAAAACCGATAGAAAAGTTCCAGTCCATTGGTATAATACATGTCGTTTTTAGACGAAGTATATAAATCATTGTCGGTAATAAAACCTATTTCAGCACTTTTTCCCTGAGCAAAAGCCAAGGCCGATGACAGTATGAAAAGCAGAAAAAAAGCTTTTTTACTTCGCATTATAATTTATTTTTCCAACAGCGCGCATGTTTCGGATAATTCTTTCTTTGCGCCTGTTGATATAACTGGAAGAACCTGTCGCTTTAAACTTTCTTGGATTTGGCAAAATAGCGGCAATTCCTGCCGCCTGAATTGGTGTAAGACTTGATGCGTCACGACGATACCAATGCTCTGTAGCGGCATAAGCTCCGTAAACGCCATCGCCCATTTCAATGCTGTTCAGATATACTTCCATTATGCGTTCCTTACCCCATATAAGTTCAATTAAAACAGTAAAATAAGCTTCAAGTCCTTTGCGGAAATAACTTTTGCCCTGCCACAAAAAAACATTCTTTGCCGTTTGCTGCGAAATAGTACTTCCACCACGGATTCTGCGACCGCGTTCGTTGCTTTTATATGCTTTTTGAAGCGCCTTGAAATCGAAGCCGTTATGGGTTAAAAAAGTTCCGTCTTCACTTGCAATTACCGCTTTTTGCAGATTCATTGAAATATTCTCAATCGGTTCCCAGTCATGGTCAAAGTACACTTCTTTTCCGTCCAGTTTATTTTCAATTGCCCGAATCACCATGAGCGGTGTAAACGGAACAGGAATAAATTTAAAAAAAATAACGGAACCTATGGAAAGTCCGAAAAACCACAAAAGTGATTTGATGACAAACCATTTTACTTTTTCTCCCAAAGAACGATTGGTTTTCTTTGAAGTTGATCTTGGTTTGTTTGTGGTTGTTTTTTTTGGTATGGGTCTTTTGGTTGCCATTATATTAAATCTGCTAATTCTGTTCCTATTAAACTTCCTATTGCCACTCCCATTCCGCCTAAACGGACTCCGCAGAATACATTTTCAGACAATTGGGATACAACAGGGCTCTTACTATTTCCTACTCCCATTATGCCACTCCATCGATGGGCTATTTGAAAATCCCGGTTTGGTAAAATTACATTTTTAAGTAAATCCTCCAATTTATTTTGTACAATTTTAGTCTGGCCAAATTCGGTTGTGGTTTCGGTTTCAAAATCCAGGTTTCGGCCTCCTCCCAATAAAATCCTGTCGCCAATGTTTCTGAAATAATAATATCCGCGATCGAGATGAAATGTGCCTTTAATATCTAAATCCGGGATAGGTTCTGTTATCAAAACCTGAGCTCTGGCGGGTTTAACTGCTCCATTGGTTAAGGTATTGGCAAATCCATTGGTTGCGAAAAGAATTTTTTTAGAAATAAAACTAAAATCATTGAGCACCACTTCAACATGGTTTCCTCCATCATCATAAGAAGTTACGGTCTGCTGATTTAAAATTAAAATATTGGCGGCAACAGCTTGTTTCAGCAATTCCTGCATCATATTTCCGGTATCAATTTGTGCCTCAAACGGATTGGATATTAAATATTCCTGTATGTCTTGAAATCCAAACCGATCTACTTCTTTAGTAAAAACATCCGATTTAAAAAGTGGTTTTAAAACTTCATTGATAAAAGGCAATTTAGAAATACAGTCACTAAAGCCGCTTTCATCTTCCTTCAGAAACAATTCGTATCCGCCATGCGGCTTAAAATCCATAGCGGTATCTCCAATTCTTTTTCGAAGTAACTGCAAACCCTGCCAACGCTTTTGAATAAGCTGCACAACATCTTCTTCAGAATGCGTTTTCAGGTCATCAATAATTTCCGAAAGGCTTCCGAAACAGGCAAAACCGGCATTTTTTGTACTGGCACCCTGAGGCAGCATTCCTTTTTCCAAAACCAGAACTTTGGCAGCAGGAAATCTTTCGCGCAAGCGTAATGCAGTATGCAAACCTACAATTCCACTTCCTACAATCGTGTAGTCAATATTTGTAAACCAGTTTTTAAGTTCCCAATAACTCAATTCCATTTCTGAATTTTTTATAAAAATACTGTTTTTTAGAGAATCTCAATACGATGTATTTATAATTTATTTAAGCAATAAGCCTCTGCAAAACGTCCCTTTTACTATAATATATTTTGTACTTTTAAACTCTTGAAATTAGAATTTTAATTATGAAAAAAGTATTATTTACAACCTTAATAATGATGAGTTTAAACGCTATCGGGCAAAATGTAATGTCACAGGAATTGTTATGGGAATTAGGAAGAGTGTCGCCGCTGGGAATTTCAAAAGATGAAAAAAATGTGGTTTTTAAAGTCTCAACACCTTCTGTAGAAGAAAACAAATCACAATCAAAATATTACATTATTCCTTTGAATGGCGGAAATGCAACTGAAATCAAAGATGCTAAGGAAGTTCTGAAAGACAAAAACATTTCTCCTGACGGTAAATTTTTAGTGTATAACGAAGAGGTAAAAATAGACAAGGTTTTAGGAAAAGATTTTTATCCGAAGTTAGAGAAATCTGAAGTTCAGATATATAATGGTTTGGATTACCGCCATTGGGACACGTGGAATGAAGGGAAATTCAATCACGTTTTTTATAAAGAAAACAAAGAAGGTGCAACCGGAATTGATATTTTAAAAGGGGAAACATTTGACAGTCCGCAGAAACCTTTTGGTGGTGACGAAGATTATATCTGGTCACCTGACGGAAAAAGCATTTTGTATGTATGCAAGAAAAAAGCAGGAACGGAATATGCTGTTTCTACCAATACCAATATTTACGAATACAATTTAGCAACTCAAAAAACAATTAACAGAACCGAAGACAACCTGGGTTACGATACGGCTCCGCAATTTTCTCCAACAGGAAATTTATCATGGTTACAAATGAAACGTGATGGTTACGAGGCTGACAAAAATGATATTATTGTTGAGTTTAAAGGAATCAAAACCAACCTAACCGCAAATTGGGATGGAACTGTAGATAGTTTCATCTGGAGCAAAGATGGAAGGAACGTTTATTTTGCCGCTCCGGTTGAAGGTACCAAACAACTTTTTGTTGTCAACTTTCCGGGACTGACCAAAATTGCAATTCAGGTGCATCAATTGACAAAAGGAGATTTTGACGTTAATGATTTAGTAGGTTTTTCCGGAGATGATGTTATTGTTACAAGAACCGACATGAACCATGCTGCTGAGATTTTTTGTTTTAATCTGAAGAAAAACACCTGGAAACAACTTTCAAATGTAAATACAGAAACGTACAAAAAACTTGCTTTAGGTAAAATAGAAAAGCGTTATGTCACTACCACAGATGGTAAAAAAATGCTGGTTTGGGTAATTTTACCTCCCAACTTTGATGCTTCAAAAAAATATCCAACCCTATTGTTTTGTCAGGGAGGACCACAGGCTGCTTTATCACAATCATATTCTTTCCGTTGGAATTTCTCATTAATGGCAGCTAAAGGTTATATTGTTGTTGCACCCAATCGTCGTGGAATGCCAGGTCACGGTGTAGAATGGAACGAACAAATCAGCAAAGACTGGGGTGGTCAGGTTATGGATGATTATCTTTCTGCTATTGACGAAGTCTCAAAAGAAAGCTATGTTGACAAAAGCCGTTTAGGCTGCGTTGGAGCGAGTTACGGCGGATATTCCGTATTTTATCTGGCAGGAATTCACAAGAACCGATTCAAAACATTCATTGCCCATGATGGCGTTTTCAACACGCAAAGCATGTTTGGAACTACTGAGGAAGTTTTCTTTAACAACTGGGATTTCGGTGGTGCTTATTGGGAAAAAGACAATGCCGTTGCACAAAAAACATATACTACTTTTAATCCGGCGACTCTGGTTGGAAACTGGAACAAACCTATTTTAATTATTCAGGGCGGAAAAGATTTCCGTGTACCGATTGGACAAAGCCAGGAAGCTTTTCAGGCGGCTCAGCTAAGAGGCATCAAAAGTCGGTTGCTTTATTTCCCTGATGAAAACCACTGGGTTTTAAAACCACAAAATGCTCAGGTTTGGCAAAACGAATTTTTTAAATGGCTCAGCGAGACCCTTTAATTAAAAAATCATATTAGGCCACAGATTAATATTCTGTGGCTTTTTTTATAGAAAGTTTGGCTTTTTAAAACAGAAATATTCAATAAATTGCAGTGAAAACAACACCCGGTAACAATTTATGGAAAGTAAAAAAAGCTACATGCCCATTAAGGTTCTTATTAGCTATGTCGCACTACTGGGACTTGTAGTTACTGTAGCATGGTTTTTATATTCTGAAAATGTGGTTTACAATCAGTTAGAAAATAAAATTGCCCTTGAAAAAACAAAAATATTAAGAGTCAGCAAACTTTTTTCTAATGTGTATAAAACCGAAAGTTTATCGCGTAAAACAATTCAGACCAATTCTGAAAAAGATTTTAAAAGTTATCTTATTGAAACAGACTCCTTAAAATCAAGAATTGATACCCTAAAGCAAATTGTTACCACACAATATCAAAAAACTCTATTGGATAGTGTTACCTATTTATTGTCGGAAAAAACAGAAAACATCAGGCAATTAAAAACGATAAAAAACAAAGCAGAAGACGAGGTTTCTGTAAACACAGCTATAGACGAAATTACCAAAATGGAATTTAAGCTCCGAAAACTGGAAATTCAGGATTTTACCAAAAATCCGAATGACTTGGGAAGTTATCAGCGGAATGTACTTCAGCAATATGTTGATTACCTGAATCAGAATATTCCCGATGACAGTACCAATACTTTAAGCAAACAAGCCTCTGATTCGATTTTAGCCAACTCAAAAAAACTTTTGAGTAATGTAAAATTAAAAGCAGAAAAGAAAAAAGAATCCCTGAATTTTGAAGAAAACAAACTCCTTAAAAACGAAATTGCAATCTCGGAACAACTTCGAAAAGTACTTCGGATTATTGAAAGGGAAATCATTATCAACTCGATAAAAAACAATTCACTAAAAGAAAAGTCACTAAAAAAAGTAAATGAAATTGTGACTGTCTCGGCTATAATCGGTTTATTACTTACAATCGTTTTCTCTATTATCATTGTAAGCGATTATTCTAAATCACAATTGTATAAAAAACAGCTGGAAATCGCCAATTTTAAAACTAAAAATCTGCTTAAAAGCCGGGAACAGCTTATTTCTACAGTAAGCCATGATTTAAAAACACCTTTGAGTACCATTGTTGGCTATTCGGAACTTTTGGATAATTCAGATATTAATACCAAACAATCTTACTTTATCAGGAACATTAAAAATTCTTCTGAATACATTACCCAGCTGGTCCAGGATTTGTTGGATTTTTCTCAAATTGAGGCAGGAAAAATCACAATTGAAAAAGTTCCTTTTTTATTACCCGAAATTATAGATGAAGTGGCCAAAAGTATTCAGACCGTTTATAAAGAAAAAAACATTGATCTAATCATTAATGTTGATGAGAAACTGAATGCAAAAATTGTTGGTGATCCGTTTCGTCTGAAACAGATTTTGAGCAACATTATCGGAAATGCCTATAAATTTACAGAACAGGGTTTTATAAGAATCAGCGCTTATCTGGAGGAAGAACATAATTTTTTTGTCATAACTATTGAAGATTCCGGAATAGGAATTGAGAAAGAAAATCAAAAATTAGTTTTTGAAGAATTTGCCCAGGCCAATGAAAACATCGAAAAAAAATACGGCGGAACGGGTTTAGGCCTTTCTATTTGTCAAAAAATAATATTCATTTTAGCAGGAAAACTGAATCTGGAAAGCACTTTTGGTAAGGGAAGTAAATTTGAAATTACACTTCCCTTGTTATTTGACACCAGTATGCCTGCTGAAAAGAGTGTAAAACCACTCAATACGATTTTGAACAATCTGACTTTTATTGTTATTGATGATGATACCAACTTACTCAATTTGACAAGTGGGGTCCTAAAGCAGGGAAACCATCATGTATTATCATTTAACAATGCTATTGATGCATTAGAGGCTATTGAGAATACTGCTTTCGATTTTATAATTACGGATATTCAAATGCCTGAAATGGATGGATTTTTGTTTGTTAAAAAATTAAAAAACTTACCTGATTCCCTATATAAAAACCAGCCTATTATTGCTTTAACAGGAAGAAGCGATTTAGATATATCCGTTTATACCGGAGCTGGTTTTACAACTGTAATTAAGAAGCCGTATTCTCCTAAAGTGCTACTCGAAACTATTCTTCATGTTTTAGAAAATAATTCAATACCAAGTTTTACCAATGAGCAAATACATATAAAAAAATCCTCTAAAATTTATACATTGAAAGGTTTAAAAGAGTTTCTAGGAAATGATAAAAAAGCATTAAAAGAAGTGCTGAAATCTTTTATTTCAAGTACGGAAGAAAACCTGATTTTTTTAAGGGAAGCAATTAATGCTAAAAATTACAGTGAAATCAATTCTATTGCCCATCGTGCCATGCCAATGTTCAAGCAAATACAGGCTGATGAAATAGTTGAAATCCTGAAAAATATGGAAGAAGAAAACTTAGAAAGCATTGATTTAAAAGCATTGTTTGAATCTTTAGAAACTAAAACCGGTATGCTTTTTACAGTTTTGAAAAAAGAAATCCTTTAATCAATATTATATTGTTTGATTTTATTGTAAAGTGTTTTTCTGGTAATTTTAAGGAGTTTTGCCGCTTCCGATTTATTATTTTGAGTTCTTGATAAAGCATTAATAATAGCTTCTTTTTCATTTTCAGACAAGGAGAAACTGCTTTCATTGCTTTGTTTTTGTGTCTGAAAAAATTCCACTGGCAATACATCACTTTCAATAAAATCGCCCTGTGACAAAAGTGTAGCGCGCTTAATACAGTTCTGAAGTTCACGTAAGTTCCCCGGCCAATTGTATTTTTGAAACACAGCTACTACTTCTGGAGAAAATCCTACAATGTCTTTATTTAACTGCTGATTTGCTTTTTCTAAAAAATAATCAGCAAAAACCATTAAATCTTCTCCTCGTTCTGTCAATGAAGGAGATTGGATCGAAAATTCATTTATCCTGTGATACAAATCCTCTCTGAAATCGCCATTTTTAACCGCTTCACGTAAATCCTCGTTAGTAGCAGTAATAATCCGGATATCAACATCTATTTCCTTATTGCTTCCAACAGGCTTTATTCTTCGTTCCTGAAGCGCCCTTAACAACTGAATTTGATTTTCATAGGAAAGATTTCCAATCTCATCCAGAAATACGGTTCCGCCATTAGCTGCTTCAAAGTAACCAGTCTTATCGCTGATTGCTCCTGTAAAAGACCCTTTTAAATGTCCGAAAAATTCACTGGCAGCCAATTCTTTAGGAATAGCACCACAATCAACAGCTATAAAATTATTGTTTTTTCGATGACTTTGGCGATGGATACTTTTAGCAATAATCTCTTTTCCTGTACCGCTTTCTCCAATAATTAAAACCGACATGTCAGTTGGACTGACCAATTTAATATGTTCTAATAATTTTTTGGAGGCAACAGAAATTCCTTTTACAAAATCATTTTCATCAGAAACTTTTTGAATAGGAACATTTCTCTTTTGTAAAATATCTTTTTTAACTCCGGGAGTTTTTAATGTGTTGGTAATAACCAACAAAACCTCATCCGGATTAAAAGGTTTCGAAATATAATCAGAGGCTCCGTTTTTTATAGCTTTTACAGCCGTATTTACATCCGAGTAGCCTGTCATAAGTACAACAGGAATTTCTGGATTGGAGACCTTAAACTCAGCCATTAATTCAATACCGTCAGAATCAGGCAGCCGAAGATCTGTCAAAATCAGATCAAAAGAACCTTTTTTGATGGATAATCTGGCTTCATTAGCTGAAAAAGCAATAGTTACATCATATGCTTTTTTTGTCAGAAATTTTTCTAACAATTTGCAGAATGAAATATCGTCTTCAATTAATAATATCTTTGGCATGTTTTAAGGACTTTTTTGCTAAAATACCACTATTTAAAGTAGCATTTTCACAAAATTATGCAAAAAAAAGAGACTACCGAAGTAATCTCTTTTCACCAAAACATAAATCTAATTTACCTAATTAAAATTTTAGAAAGTTACCATCTACATCTAGATAGAAAGTACCTGTACTCTCCTCTACTGTAATATCCACTTGGTATTCGCCATACTCATTTATGTAAGCAGCAACAATAACATAACCAGGAAAAGTATCCTCTAATGATTGTATAATAGGAGCCGGAAGATCCGCACTGTCTATTAGGGTAAAACTATCATCCTGCATAGCTGTTTCAATTTTTACAGCTTCATTGTTAACTGTTGATGCATAGGTTGACAAACTTCCTAAGATTATTGCCCCTGATAAGATTAATTTTTTCATAATATTTGTTTTTATAGGTTACTTTTTAATAATATTTCCTGATGCATCTGTAAAAACAGTGTACTTATTATCACCCCTAGAAATTTCAATTTTATATTCCTTCTTATCGTTCACATAGACTTTTTCAAGTTTTGTATTCGGAAAAGATTTTTCAATCGTTGATTTTACAGCATCAGGAATAGCATCTGATTTTATTTCACTGAATTCATCCTGAACTATTATTAACGATTGGCTCATTAAATCAATTATCGGAATTGCAGTTGCATTTACAGATAAACTTCCTAAAACAATTGCTGCAGATAAGATTAATTTTTTCATGGGACTGTTTTTGTTATTTAAAATTATTTTATAACACTTTTAATGATCAGTAGTAAACTATAATTAACTTCTCAGACAATAATTACTATCTGACTTATTATTTTTTGATAAAATTTCCTTGAGCATCAGTATAAACAGTAGACTTAACATCTCTGACAACTATGTCAATTTTATATTCTTTTTTAGCATTTACATATGCTTTATCCAATTTAACGCCAGGATAGGCATTGTCCAAAGCTGTTTTAATGGCAGCAGGAACCGCATCAACTTCTTTATATTCTTCCTGTGTTATAAGTATTGGAATAGTCGAATTTGTAATAACTGTATTTTTTGCTTGCATTGCCAAACTTCCCAGAATGACAGCAGCTGATAAGATTAACTTTTTCATAGCGATTCTTTTAAAAGATTGGTAACATTATTTTTTTATCCAGGTACCATCAGCGTTAGCAAAAAGAGAACCAACTTTGTCCCCTACTGTAACATCTAATTTATATTCTGATTTAGCATTTTTGTATGCTTTTGTCAATACCGCATCTGGATATGCCTTTTTAAGAGCTTCAGAAATTGCAGATGGCAATTCTTCTACTTTAATTTCTGTATATTCTTCCTGAACAGAAATTTCTATAACTGGAGTATTTGTTTTTGGAGTGGCTGAAGCAAAGGTAGTTAAACTTCCTAAAACGATTGCGGATAATAGAAATAAATTTTTCATAATATTTGTTTTTTATTTATATAATTATTTTAAGTGAATAATGGATTATTTTTGAATCCAGGTTCCGTCTGCATTAGCAAAAAGAGAGCCTACTTTATCTGCTACAGTAACATCCAGTTTGTACTCTGATTTAGCATTTTTATATGCTTTTGAAAGTACAGCATCAGGATATGCTTTTTTAAGTGCTTCTGTAACTGCTGCCGGAAGTTCTTCTAATTTGATTTCAGTATATTCATCCTGAATGGAAATTGTTTTTACGATTGAATTTGTTATTGGCGAAGTGGAAGCAAATGATGTTAAACCTCCCAAAACGATTGCGGCTGATAAGAATAAATTTTTCATGATAGTTATATTTTAATAGTGTTAACTTAATTTTAGTATTGCTTATTTGAATTTTCATATGAGAGAATTCATTATTGATTATTTTTGAATCCAAGTTCCGTCTGCATTAGCAAAAAGAGAACCTACTTTATCTGCTACAGTAACATCCAGTTTATACTCTGATTTAGCATTTTTATATGCTTTTGAAAGTACTGCATCCGGATATGCTTTTTTAAGTGCTTCAGTAATTGCAGCAGGAACTTCTTCCAGCTTGATTTCAGTGTATTCCTCCTGGACAGAAATTGTTTTTACAATAGTATTGAAAATAGGAGTTGTTGCAGCGAATGATGTCAAACCTCCTAGAACAATTGCGGCTGATAGAAATAAATTTTTCATAATTTATATATTTAATTATTAATAGTTGTTTTACTCTTTAGGTTATGAAATTATTATGCCGTAACCAAAGATTACTATGCCAAACCATCGGATCTATTGTTTTTATAGGGATTGTACGAAAAATGATTAAAATATCAAATTGTAAAAAAGTGTATACTATTCTAAACTCGTGTGTAAAAAGTACACAAAACGGTGTGTATTTATAATTTGAAAAGGAAAATTTTAGTAGTTTAAAAATCCGTACAGTATATTTGAATACATCGCCATAAAAAAAGCTACACCTATTGAAGATGTAGCTTTCATTTAAATATAATTGTATTGGTTTTTTTTAGAAATACGAGCCTGTTGATTCTAAAAATAAATTGTTGTTTGGGGCATTAGGATTTTGAGTTTATCTATCGTTGCTTTATCCATTGGGTTACCAACTAAGATTAATGTTTTAAGATTTTTTAAACCCCTCATTTTTTCAGGCAGCTCTTTTAGTCTGTTATTGGCTAAATTGATACTTACAACATTTTTTAAATTCTTTATTTTCGAAGAAATATGAGTTATGGCGTTGTCACTTACATTTAGAAATTCTATGTTTTTCGATTCAAATACTGTTTCGGGAATTTGCACAATACTGTTTTTTTGTAATTCGAGATACTTTAATTTTTTTGGCAGCCTCATTTTACCTAAATCATTTATTTGATTAGACGCAAGATTTAAATACATTAAATTTTTTATTTTATATAAGGAATCTGAAACATAACTTATCTGATTGCTATGCAGGTTGATCTCTTCCAGAGAAGGTATACTTAACAAAGCTTGTGGAAAAATACTTAAATTATTAGAGTCAAAATGGACAACTGTCAAATTCTGAAGTTTTGAAATATTTGAATTTATGGAGGTTAAACTATTGAGGTTGATCGAAAAAGTCTTCAGCTTTTTTAATTCCCCTATTTCATCCGGAATAAATTTAATACCGTTTTCGTTTAGATTCAGGATTTCAAGTTGCTTTAGAGTAAATAGTACTTTATCCATTTTTTCTAAATGATTACCCATTGCATTTAGAAAAAAAAGAGAATCCATTTTTATTAGACCGGAAGGAAGATTGTATAATCCTTTTGCCCTGAAACTCATACTATATACGGGTTTATTGACAAGGAGTGCCTCATCAATATTGGTATACGTAGGATATTTAACCGGGTCGATCTGTGCTTTTGCATTGCAGATTGAAAAAACAATGCTAACAAATAAAAGTAATTTTTTCATAAATATAAAAGCAGCCGGAATTTAATTCCGGCTGCTAAAATTTAAATTCGTTTATTATTTTTTTAGAAGTTTTACAGTTTTTTGAAAACCATCCGCTTCTATATTTAAAATCAGCATGTTTGAAAATTGAAGCTGTGATGCTAAATCTATTTCCATAATTGAACTTGTTTCTGAAAAGCTCTTTTTATAAACAATCTGCCCTAACATATTGTAAGCAGTAACTTCAAGATTGCTAAGATTTTCTGAATTTATCTGTACAATTCCAGAAGTAGGATTAGGCGATACAATAACATCATTTTGTGTTGGAATATCAATAGTACCTAAAGAACCATTTATACCTAAATTTTGTTTAAGCGCTATAACTATCGTTGCTGATTTTCCTTTGTAGTTAATCGTATTTCCTGTAGCATCAACATCTGTTGAAATTCCTGAATCCGGATGCTGAATAGAAAAGAATCCAAATTTATGATCCGGTGTAAAAGTAAGTCCGGTAGGTTCTGAACCAGCTGGCATAGAAGCAAAAAGCTTTACTTTAGGATTTGCCTGAGTATGATCTGGCGCTACTACCCAAATATAATTTTTTCCACCATCCTGAAGCACCCAAAGATTTCCTAACTCATCAAAAGTCAAGTTATCATTTCCGTCTCCCCATGTTTCAGATTTAACTCCTTCTGCCGTATCAAAAGAATATACTGTTGACAATCCACCTACAAAAACTTCTACTTCTGAAGCTGTTGTTCCATTATCTTTTAAACGATATACTTTGTTTAATCCTTTTGCTGTAAAGTATACTTTACTGTCTAACGGGCTTATTTCTACATCTTCTATTCCGTTGAATTTAGTACCTCCTAAAGATTCCGCCAAAGAAGTTGTGTTATTTTGATCCGCCTGTGTTTTATTAGGAACCTGAATCCAAGTTGCTGTTGTGCCTACAGGATTACCGTTGGTTATACCCTGATCCAATTTTAAAACATACAGGTTTCCTGAAGAAAGGTCATTTGGAGTATCCATCATAAATTTATAAACCATATGAGTTCCTCCGTCTTCACCATAATAAGCTATTGTTCCAGCATCATTAATCACTACGTTTTCGTGATTCATGATTCCCATTTGCCAAAGCTTTCCTTTGGTTCCATTGGTATTTTTAGAACTAACCTCTGCAGTTGCCGGATCAATTTCAACTAACCAGCCATAATCTTTGTAACCATCACCATTTATATCATTACCTGTTACAGATTCCTCTGCGGTAACTATGGTTCCCCATGGTGTAACTCCACCAGAACAGTTTCTGATGGTTTGCACCAAACTTGTTCCTGAAAAATCTACTGCTCTTGATTTTGTTAGTCCCCAAAGTTTTGTTGCAGCATCATAATTAATTTCTGCTATTGTAACGCCACCAGGATTTGTTTCATGATTTACTGAAAGATAACCATCTGTACTGCTGGACACACCATTTGTTTTTTTGGCTACATAACCGGTAAAATCATTCTGACCTCCAACGAATCCTCCTCCGTCAGTATAACTATCACCTTCTTTAAGAATCATTTGATATTTATGCTGTGTTGGAATAATCAATTTTGGAGTCTGTGCTGTAGGAACAATAGAAGTAAAACAGCTGATATGATTTCCGTCATTGCAAGAAGTATCCGGGGGTATAACTACTGGTGGAACTGTGTTTTTAAGATAAGCATCCATTCTTAAATCAGAACTGCTTGCTCCTCTGTTATGCAGTTCAATCGAAATTCTGTTAACTCCCTGAACAAAATTTGCTTTCGGAATAGAGAAAACATTGTAAATACTTTCAAACGCTGCGTCAATTGTTGTACTTGAAAGTGTATTATAGTCAATAGCGCCTGCCGGCATATTATCTCTTACTACCTCTACCCCATTCAAAAAAACTATAATTCCGTCATCTCTCATTACTCCCAATTCCATAGTGGCAGTAAGATCGGATAAATTAACAGTAAAATCTTTAGTAAAATAAGCCGTATTTAAAGGCTTAGTAATAGTTGTTGTCACAGGATCTCCATATCCTAATGGTCCGTTTCCTGAAGCCCATGCAGAAATATCAAAACCTGGATTTTTCCATTGATCGGCTAACTGTGCACCTTTGTCATCATAGCTCCATGATGAAGCTTTATCAAAAACTGTAGTCTGAGCCTGAATTGCTGAATTTGTGATTAATAAAAGAGCTGCAATTGAAAGTAAATTTTTTTTCACGGTATAGTATGTTTTGTTATACTATGCGAAGTTATTTTTCTATTACCGACTTTGTATTAAGCCTAATTTAAATAAACATGTTGGCAAATTAGCAAATCTTAAACTTAATGTTAACCCCTTAAGCTTAGGTTAATATTGCGCTTTACTCACATCTGTCAAAGAATTAATAAAAGCAACAAGCTGTTTTATTTCCTTTTGATCAAGATTAAGTTTATCGGGTGATAAGGTTTGGTTCTTAATTTCTAAACCCATTCCTTCAGCTCCGCCTTCGTTATAAAAGGCGATGACTTCTTCTAAAGTTGTAAAGGCGCCATTATGAAAATATGGTTTGGTAAGCGCTGCATTTCGTACTGTCATTGTTTTAAAAGAATTTTCATAAATCCATGATTTTTCTTTTTGCACGTTGCTGTTTATTCTCCCTTTATCGTCATCTATTTCAACAGGAGTTATTTGCAATGGATGCTTTGTTACTCCTAAAACTTCAGATTCATTTTCATTAAAAAACGGAGGTACTAATCCTGAAAAATGTGGAGCAAAATGACAGGTTGCGCAGGCCGCTTTTCCCATAAAAAGATTAAAACCTTTTTTGGCATCTTCAGAAATTTCTTTTTCGTTTCTCATAAATTTGTCAAAATCACTATTGAAAGAATATAAGGAAGCGACATAAGAACTTAGTGCTTTAGAGAAATTTTGTTTGGTAACATCTCCATTTTTAAAGGCCTTTTTGAAAGCTTTTTTATATTCAGGATTTGTTTTCAGCTTTTTGATGATACTTTCATAACTGGTGTTAAATTCCTGTTCATTATAAATTACATGTTCTACCTGCTGTTCCAAATAATAAGCACGCATATCATAGAAGAACCTTTTAGCAAAAACAGCATTGTATAAGGAAGGTGAATTTCTTAAAACCGTTTTGCCTTCTACATTACTTAATGATTTCGTTTTTAAATCGGTAAAAGCATTCTCGGGTAAATGGCAGGAGGCGCAACTCATTTTAGCACTATTGCTTAAACTTTGATCATAGAAAATCTCTTTCCCTAAAGATCTTAATTCAGCATTGTCTTCAGAAGGTTTTAAAAGTGTATAAAAATAAGGATCCAGGAAATCATCATTAAAAAAGTTTTTGTTATTAATGTTCCATCCTGAAATTTGTTTTAAGTCATCCGGGTTTTTATCCCAGTTCCCCAGCTCTTCATATAAAGGCTGAAGGTGTTTTTTATAAAACTCTATTCGGTCAAAAGTTTCAAAGTTTTTGTTTTTAGAAAGATAAACTATACTTCCGGACAATAGGGTTTCGGCTTTTTGAGTATCAAATTTTTTAAAGTAATCATCATTTTTAATGTACTTGTCAATTCCCGTTAAGGCATGTGAAGCTTCTTCAAAAACATTTAATGATCCGGGCGCATCAAAACCTGTAACACCCATTGTATAAATCCTAATTAGTTGTATTCGTAGCGGTAACGTTTTATTATTTCCCTCCAAAATACCATTCTTTATTGAACTCAGATAAAAATCAGTGTAGCTGTTGTAGAGAAAATCCGTGATTTCAACAATTTTATCCTGCTGTTCGCGAATTTCATCTGAGAAAATAAGTTCATCCAGCACCTGTAACCCTTCTGGAGGCAATGTATTCGAGGCTGTTCCTGTACCTTCTATATGAAATAATGGTGCAGCATTAAGATGTGTTTTAGAAAATTCAGGATAATGATAAGCAATGTAAAATTCTATTTCCTTATAGGAATTTCTGGTTTCTTTGAATGATAATTGTAAATCTCCTATTGAAATTTTATTCTTCTGAAAGAGATGCACATCAGATTTTAAAACCGATAATTTATCATTAAAATTTTTTAATCCCTGATTAATTGCAGTATTTGTAGCTATATATTCTTCTTCGGCAGGATTAAAAGACATTATTACAAAACCTATAAAAAGAGCAACAACAAGTAAAAAACAAGATTTCATGATTTTTTTTATGTGCAAAAGTATCTTCTTTAAGCTGCTCCAATTTTAAATTTGGATTAAATAATCAGTAGCTCATGGTTAAAAAATCATTACGGATTAAAATCTAAGGTTAACTTTCAAGGCATAAAAAAACCTCATTTTTCAATGAGGTTTTAGTTCTTTATTCTTCTATTGGCTTCATCTTAAAAGTGTCCATAAATGCAGTAGTGTAATCTCCTGCAATATATCTTGGATCATCCATTAATTGTCTATGGAAAGGTATTGTAGTTTTTACACCTTCAATGACAAATTCATCCAAAGCCCTGCGCATTTTGCTGATTGCTTCTTCACGAGATTGCGCTGTAGTAATTAACTTGGCAATCATTGAATCGTAATTTGGCGGGATTGTATACCCTGAATAAACGTGAGTATCTAAACGAACTCCATGTCCTCCTGGCATGTGAAGCGTAGTAATTTTTCCTGGCGAAGGACGAAAATCATTATAAGGATCTTCGGCATTAATACGGCATTCTATAGCGTGTAGTTCCGGCAAATAATTTTTTCCTGAAATTGGAATTCCGGCAGCTACCATAATCTGTTCGCGGATCAAATCATAATCAATAACCTGTTCTGTAATTGGGTGCTCTACCTGAATACGGGTATTCATTTCCATGAAATAGAAATTCCTGTGTTTGTCAACCAAAAATTCTACTGTTCCTGCACCTTCATATTTAATATATTCAGCAGCTTTTACAGCAGCTTCTCCCATTGCAGTACGCAATTCATCTGTCATGAAAGGTGAAGGAGTTTCTTCTGTTAATTTTTGGTGACGACGTTGAACGGAACAATCTCTTTCAGAAAGGTGACATGCTTTTCCGTATGAATCTCCCACAACCTGAATTTCAATATGACGTGGTTCTTCAATAAGTTTCTCCATATACATACCGTCATTTCCAAAGGCCGCAGCAGCTTCCTGGCGTGCACTTTCCCAAGCTTTTAAAAGCTCTTCTTCTTTCCACACAGCACGCATTCCTTTTCCACCACCACCGGCAGTAGCTTTAAGCATCACCGGGTAACCAAATTCTTTGGCTAATTGTTGTGTTTGTTCAAAAGATTCTAATAATCCGTCAGAACCTGGTACACATGGAACCCCTGCAGCTTTCATTGTAGCTTTAGCAGAAGCTTTATCTCCCATTTTATCAATCATTTCAGGGGCGGCACCAATAAATTTGATTCCGTGTTCCTGACAAATTTTAGAGAATTTAGCATTCTCAGAAAGAAAACCGTATCCCGGATGTATTGCGTCTGCATTTGTAATTTCTGCAGCAGCAATTATATTTGACATTTTCAAATACGATAAGTTACTGGGAGGCGGACCAATACAAACCGCTTCATCAGCAAATTTAACATGTAAACTTTCTGCATCAGCTGTAGAGTAAACTGCTACAGTTTTGATTCCCATTTCCTTACATGTACGAATTACACGAAGTGCAATTTCTCCTCTATTTGCAATTAATATTTTTTTAAACATCTTCTTTAAATTAGATAATTAGACAATTTGATTATTGGATAATTAGATTTTAGATACTTCCGAAAGTTCTAAAATATAAGAATCTAATGATCTAAAATTAAGATGGATCTACCAGGAATAATGGCTGGTCAAATTCTACAGGAGACATATCGTCAACAAGAATTTTTACAATTTTTCCTGAAACTTCTGATTCGATTTCGTTGAATAATTTCATCGCTTCAATTACACAAAGAACATCACCTTTTGAAATAACACTTCCAACTTCAGTAAACATTGGTTTGTCTGGAGATGGTTTTCTATAAAAAGTTCCAATAATTGGAGATTTTATAGTAATATATTTTGAATCTTCTGCCGGAACAGATGCTTCGCTGGTTACGTTTACAACAGCTGGAGCAGTTTGTGGAGTAACTGCTTGTGCAAGTTGTGCCTGTGCAGGCAATTGCTGTACATAAGTGGTTTCAGTAGTATTTCCTTCTAAAGTTGTTCTGATGGTGATTTTTACATCATCCATTTCTAACTTTACTTCTGCAACTCCCGAATTTGCTACAAATTTGATTAGGTTTTGAATTTCTTTTAAATCCATAATGATTCGTTTTTAGTTTTAATTTATTTTGTATCGTAAGCCCATTTCAGATAAATAGATCCCCAAGTGAATCCTCCACCAAAAGCGGCAAAAATAATATTATCTCCTTTTTTGAATAAATGCTCAAAGTCGTTTATTACTAATGGCAATGTAGCTGATGTTGTATTGCCATATTTTTCAATATTCATTAATACTTTTGAATCATCAAGATTCATTCTGCTTGCAGTTGCATCAATAATACGTTTGTTTGCCTGATGAGGCACTAACCAGTTGACATCTTCATTAGTCAGATTATTCCTTTTTACAATTAATTCGCTTGCATCAGCCATATTGGTTACCGCATATTTAAAAACGGTTTTACCGTCCTGCATAATATTGTGCTGCCTGTTTTTAACGGTCTCTTCTGTAGTTGGTATTAGAGAACCTCCAGCAGGAATTTTTAGAAAATCGCGCCCTACACCATCGCTTCTTAAATATTCATCCTGTAAACCTAAACCTTCATAATTTGGTTCGAACAAAACGGCTCCCGCTCCATCACCAAAAATGATACAAGTTGATCTGTCAGTATAATCTACAATTGATGACATTTTATCAGCACCAATCAACAATACTTTTTTGTATCTGCCTGACTGTATGTATGCGGCTGCAGTTGACATTCCGTATAAAAAACTGGAACAGGCTGCCTGTAAGTCATAGGCAAATGCATTTGTTGCTCCAATTTCTGTTGCAACATAAACTCCTGTTGCTGCTACTGGCATATCTGCTGTAGCTGTTGCCATTATTATCATATCGATCTCTAAGGGATCAATATTTGCTTTTGCTATTAAATCCTGAGCCGCTTTTATGGCAAGAAACGATGTTCCTTTATCAGCATCTTTAAGAATTCTTCTTTCTTTAATTCCGGTACGGGTAGTAATCCATTCATCATTCGTATCGACCATTGTTTCTAACACTTTGTTCGAAAGCACGAAGTCAGGAACATAAGCTCCAACAGCGGTAATTGCGGCTGTGATTGTATTCATTATATTCTATTATTTATTTACAAATACAGCGTATTTGTAAAAATTTTAAAAGACTTGAAAATTACAAAAAATAATTTAAACGTATTGTGGTAAATTTCCTTAAAACGAAAAGTTATATCCAACAAAAAAAACTCTCACATAGTGAGAGTTCTCATATCATTTAAAAAAATGTATTAAGCAACCGCTTCAGATTTATCGATAACAACTTGCCCTCTGTAATACATTTTACCTTCATGCCAGTAAGCTCTGTGGTATAAATGCGCTTCTCCAGTAATAGGACATGTAGCGATTTGAGCTACTGTAGCTTTATAATGTGTTCTTCTCTTATCTCTTCTTGTTTTCGAGATTTTTCTCTTAGGATGTGCCATTTTACTATATTATTTATCCGTTAATAGTTTTTTTAATTTGTCCCAACGCGGGTCAATATCTTCTTCTTGTTTACTCTCTTCTTTAATTTGCTTCGCCTGTTGGCTATCGCTCGGATCTTTAACTTTCAGTTCATTCAGCTTAATTAAGGCTTCTGTTTGCAGACTACCATCTTTAACTCCTGGATGAACACGTTTTAGCGGAACCGAAAGTGCAATCATCTCATAAATATATTGTGATACATCTAATTCAAATTCTCCATGCGGCAGGATCAGCAATTCTTCATTATCATTATTGAATTCATCTCCAAAACGAACAATGAGTTTCATTTTCCCTTTTAGGGGCAAATCAAAATCTTCACTGGTCAAATCACAAGGCACATTTACTGTTCCTTTGTGTTTGAAATTCAACTCTAACAGGTTGCTTCCTTTTTCTAAAACTAAATTTACTTTGATATCCGAATTTTGAAACTCTTCATAATCAAAGTTCTCAAAGAACTCTTTATTTATCTGATACTCAAAATGGTGTTTTCCTAACTTTAATCCCACGAAAGGAATTAAAAATTCTCTTGTTTTGCTCATCTCAACATCAATTTGACCAATTCATCTCTAAAACCAGATACCTGAATTGGGGTGCAAAGATATAAAATTATTATAAAACTAATAATCTTATTGACCTTTTTTTGTTTATAACTGTTTTTCTTTTATTTTAAGGGGTTTTTCATTAATCTCCTCGTATTGATAGCGCGAGCGATAAATATCAATAGCCAGATAAACTGCCTCTTTAAATGAGTTGCAATCTGCCATATCTTTTCCGGCAATATCGAAAGCTGTACCATGGTCTGGTGACGTTCTGACTTTATTCAGACCTGCAGTGTAATTTACTCCATTTCCAAATGATAATGTTTTAAAAGGAATCAATCCCTGATCGTGATAGGTTGCCACAATTGCATCATATTTTTCATATTGACCGCTTCCAAAAAAACCATCAGCAGGAAATGGTCCAAACACCATGGTCCCTTTTTCAAATATCTTTTTCAGAACGGGCTTTAAAATCAAATCGTCTTCTTTTCCAATTACTCCTCCATCTCCAGCATGAGGATTTAAACTCAATACAGCAATTTTTGGTTTCACAATACTAAAATCCTGAATCAAAGATTTTCTGATTGTTTCAATCTTTCTTGTAATTAATTCTTCCGTCAAATAGGAAGAAACTTCATTTAACGGAATATGATCTGTTAGTAAACCAATTCTTAAATTGTCCTGAACCATCATCATGAGAGCATTTCCTTCCAACTCCTGATTTAAATAATCTGTATGCCCCGGAAATTTAAATTCTTCTGACTGGATATTATATTTATTTATTGGAGCCGTTACCAAAACATCAATTAAATCTTCTTTTAAGGCTTTGGTTGCTGCTACAAATGATTTTATCGCATATTCACCTATTTTCTCATCGTTTGTACCCAAGTTAATATCAACACCTTCTTTCCAAAGATTATAAACATTTACTTTTCCAGTTACAATCTGATCTAATTTGTCAATTCCATGAAACTGAATTGTTGAGGTAAAGCTTTTTTTAACAAAAGAAAGAACCTTGGCATTTGCAAAAATAACCGGCGTACATAATTCCAACATACGAGAATCTTCGAATGTTTTAAGTATAACTTCGCTTCCAATACCGTTTAAATCTCCTATTGAAATTCCAACAATTATATTTTCTGCTTTTTTATTCATGACCTCAGGTTATTTATTACTAATTTTGATGTGCAAATTTAGTAAAATAAAACAACAATGTTTACAGGAATTATAGAAACCCTTGGAAGGATTCACGAAATACAAAAAGACCAAAATAATCTTCATATAACTGTCGATTCTTCTATTACAAATGAATTAAAAATAGACCAAAGCGTTTCACACAATGGAATATGTCTGACTGTTGTTGCAATAAAAAATTCTTTTTATACTGTAACAGCGATTGACGAAACCATTTTAAAAACAAATATTGGAAGCTGGAAAATAAACGACATCATTAATCTTGAAAGAGGGATGAAACTGGGTGATCGACTTGACGGACATATCGTACAAGGCCATGTAGATCAAACTGGAACCTGTACTAAGATTGAAGAAGCAAACGGGAGCTGGAATTATACATTTGAATATGATCATAACCTCAACAATATCACTATAGAAAAAGGTTCAATAACTGTTAATGGAGTAAGTCTTACGGTTGTTAATTCAAAAGCAAATGAATTTAGTGTTTCAATTATACCTTACACTTATGAAAATACAAATTTCAAAAATTTTCAACTGGGTACAAAAATCAATCTCGAATTTGATGTAGTCGGAAAATATATTGCCAGGCTTTATTCAATAAACAAATAGAGAGACAAGGATTAAAAACAAAAGCTTCAGTTATACTGAAGCTTTTGTTTTTAATCTGCTTTTATAAATTACTCTTATACCGAATAAGAAACCTAAAACCAAAAGAACTATTAAATTATCATCAATAGGTACAGCATTCGGGTCAGGAGGTCCTCCCCCCGGCTCTCCTGGACCAGCCTGTAAGTTTAATACCGCACCAAACAAAAACAAAACTACTATTAAAAACTTGTTTATTATTTTCTTCATACCAATGTAATTATCTGTAATTCAGAGTTATTATAACCTAATATTTGTTTTATAAAAAAATCAACATACTGTTCATTTATATATACATATGCAAATTTATAAATTTTCCTTAATAAACAATATTAAAATAAAAAAAAGCTTCATAAATAATTATGAAGCTTTGATTGTGGTCCCACCTGGGCTCGAACCAGGGACCACCTGATTATGAGTCAGGTGCTCTAACCAGCTGAGCTATAGGACCGGTTTGAGGATGCAATATTACTACTATTTTTTATTCACTGCAAATATTTTTAGGCTTGATTTTTATTTAATTTAAAAAGAAGCCTTTCCCTTTCAAAACAGGATTGATTTTCAATGGATTATTTAATAACTTAAAAAAATATTTTTATTTAATTTCCTGACAAAGCTCTACTAAAACGCCATTTGTGTTTTTTGGATGCAAAAAAACCACCAATTTATTGTCTGCACCTTTTTTTGGCTGCTCATTGATTAACACAAAACCTTCATTTTTTAAGCGGACTATTTCTGCCATTATATCTTCAACATCAAAAGCAATATGATGAATTCCCTCTCCTTTTTTTTCTAAAAATTTTGCAATTGGACTATCTGGATTTGTCGCCATTAAAAGTTCAATTTTATTAATTCCTGTCTGAAAAAAAGAAGTTACAACTCCCTCGCTTTCTACCGTTTCTGATTTATAAGCAGGAACTCCCAGTAATTTTTCGAATAAAACATTAGCGTCGTCAATATTTTTGACTGCAATTCCGATATGCTCAATTTTATTAACCATACTTTATTTTATTTATTATTTTCAAATTATTGATTGTTGTAAGTATTAAAATAACCACATTCAGTAAGTACCTCCTGATAATATTGGGTATCCGAATAGTCTTTCTTCAAAGCTTTAAAACCATTCCATGCCATAAAATTTATATTATCATCCTGAACTTCCCAAACACTATTTGTTGTTTTGTACTTATCATTATAATATTGATTCCGTTCACATTTTGACATTAAATACAAACATTTTGCCTTTTGCTCTTTTGTGGCTGCGGCTTCAAATGCTTTTTGATAATACATTTTCGGCAAATCGCAATTGGTTATCATTTCCTCCATTGCATCTCTAAAGGAATATGGGCTTGAACCGTACCCTACAATATGCATTTCATAAAAAACCCTGCCGTTTCCAAAATGCGAAATATTGTAAAACGCATTTCCAAGCAGTAAGTTATTGGTATAAATATCTTCCTTTTGTGCTGCTTTATCCTGCATTGTTTTTATTGTCGTCAAAAAATCCAGAAATGAATATTTCTTTTTTTGATACGCGGCATGTTCGCAATCATGGCAATCTTTGATATTTCCATTAAATGGATTTCCCAAAAACGCTGTATACTGAACCGAATCGGTTTCTTTTAAAAACGCTATGGCTTCCGGAATTTTATTTTTGAAAGTCGCCTTAATGGCCTGGAAATAATTAATTTCCTGCAATTTCAACTGATAAATTCCAGCACCAATTTTCTCTATTTCAGATTTATCAGATTTTTTCAAAAAGGCTTTCATACCCAATAAATTTTTTTCATTATCATAAAAAGAATTTCCATCTCCCCAATAATAATCTGTTGAATTCCCAAACAATTCTGCCATAACAGGATCGGATTGTTCCCTGTAAAGAGTCGCTAAATAATTCCTGCTCCACGCTGAAGCGTTTTGATAACGGAATTCATCTCCTTTATACGTTTTTGGAAGTTCCTGATACAGCCAGTTCAAATCAGCTAAAATTGTTTTTTCGTTTTTTGAAGTAAGCTTGTCAATTTTACTCATATCGTTTACAAATCGCAACAGACGCAATTGATAAACTGAAAGTTCGGTTTTGGGCATTGTCTTTTCAGCCTTGTTAAAATTGATGTCGGCTTGTGCATAATCCGTTTTTAAAATTTGCAAATAGCCCAGAGCAATATCCCATAAATACGGCTGAGTGGTATTTTGAGCAGAAGCTATTTTAGCCACCAGATCAAAAGCTTTTGCATCAACTTTATTTTTATTCTGAGATTTATTTTCTGTTACCGTCTGATTTTTTGCAGGCTGATTATCTACTGAAGATTTAAAAGAGTCATCAATACCTTCTTCCTGTTTGTTAATTAACCGGGTCAGCAAATAATCCAGATGTTCGCTTTTTGGATTCAGGTCATAAATTTTTTCAATCGCCTGAATTTCGTCTTTGTAAAATCCGTGAATGGCCCAAAGCGCCGCTTTTTCTTGATTATTTTTAGCCATTGCTAAAGATTTATTCCAGTCGGATTCATTTTTTGGATGAAAACTATAGGCCGTAACAATACGCATTTCAGGAAATTTATCAAAAACTAAAGCATACAAATAATTAGCGACTGCATATTCTTTTTCTTTATAATGAATTCCTGCCACATACGCCAAAGCCCTGTAATACAAGCCGTTTTTAGGGACATTTTTTTCTGTTTTATTAAAAAACGCAATCGCTTTTTGTTTATCGCTGCTATAAAAATAGGCCTTTACGGTTAAAAACCAATACCTGTTTTTCAGGAATGGATCTACTGTAGTATTGTATACATTTTCGATAGACTGGATCATTTTCAAATCATCAAAAGTTTTAGCCACAACAGGGTCATAACTCCAGTAATCCGTATTGATGGAAACCGTTTCTATCTTTTGTGCCAAATACAAAAACTCAATAAAACTCTTCGTTTTAGCATCTTTTAAATTAATTTTTTTACCCCATTTCAAGGAAGCGGGATTTGCTTTTTTTGTTTTGAAAAAAGTATGAAGCTGTGTGATTTCTACTTGATTCTGTGCCACTTTTTTTTCATCTGAATAGTATCGTGCAGTTACATCTCCAATTAAAAAATAACGTACTGTTGCCGTATCGGCTTTTGTTTTCAGATACTCAGTCCAATCATATTTAATGTCCTGATTGAATCTTGAATTATGCTGAGTATCAAAACCAATTTTGTAAAAAATATCACCCGACAAAAAAAGAGGCGAATAAGATTCGTCGACGAAAGTCTCTGGCGTAAAATTGGATTTATAACTAAAATAATCCCATTCATCACCGCCTCCGCAGGCATAAATTATTCCATAAATAAAAAGGAAAGAAGCACTAGAAATAAGAAACAACTTCTTTAAAAATATTTTTTTCATAGTTTTTTATATTGAATTCATCTAAATCGTAAAAAATAATTTCGTTTGGTTTTTGCGGGCTGTTATCATTTAAGTCATCCGCCATTTCTTTTAAATCTTCTGAAGAAACAGCTTCTATTTTCAATACATCATTCTCTTCATAAAATATACCATTCTTATAATTAGAATGCCTGACTTTAAAAAAAACACCTGTTTGTTCAAAATTTTTATCCTCTTTAAGCGCACTAACATTTAGTTTAGATCGCAAACCAATAACTTTTTGATTTCGAATATGAACCGCCCAGGAGTAAACTGGCAATGCAAAATCCAAATGTAACGGATACTTTTTCAGGCTTTTCAGGTATTTTTTTGCCACCTTTCTGTCATAAACAGAATTTAGCGAATCTGCTGCAATTGTTCCCATATTATAATACATTAAAACTCCTGTATCAACATTTGGTATTTTGGTTTTCTTAAAATATTTTACCTGATGTAAACGTATGGTGGCGGAGATTTTTGTATGTGAAATTTTCTTAAATAACTCAATAAATTTTAAATAATTGTCTTTGCTCACAAGCGTCCAGTCGCAGTCAATCTGAATTTGCCGGCAGAAAATTTTATTTTTAGCATTAATTTCTTCAACAAGGCGAACGGTTTTTTGAGCCAGCTCTTCCAGATTAATCCCGGATTTAAGCATAACTTTATTCTGTATAAAAATTACAGGAACAATATCAAAATCCTGCCCTTTTTCCTGAAAACGAATTGGTGTAATGGGAATTGCTTCATGGGTTTGAGGAGAAAGACCAACATCAAAATAACGAATATAAAGTTTCCTCACATTATTATCTTGCAGCATACCCTTCTCTGTTGGAGATAACTTGAAAATGGTTTTCCAATAGTAAAATGAAATTATGGGTTCATTCTTTTTACTGCACGAAACCAGCAAAAAAATTAGTAACACCAGAAAGACATTTTTTTTCAAAACGCAGAAAAATTAAATTATCTTCAAATGTAAGAAATTATATCACGCCTGTAAATTTGTTCGGATTTTCTTTTTTATTTATATTAAAAAAAGGAAACAATTATAAAACCCAATTAAACGATAAAAAATTTCAATTAAAGCAAATATAATTGTTATTTTGTGCAATAAATTCATGAATCGTTATGTTGAAAAACAACTTCAAATATATTTTTTTATTTCTGGTATTTTTAATGATAAGTTGTGCCAAACGAGGCAATATAACCGGAGGTTTAAAAGATACGCTGGCTCCTGTATTAAGATCGAGTTCTCCGGAAAATTTCAGTACCAATTTTAAAGCAGACGAAATCATATTGACATTTGATGAATATGTAAAACTAAAAAATGCCAACAAACAGTTGATTATTTCTCCTCCAATGAAAAATCAGCCTATTATTACACCTTCAAATGCAAGTAAGTTTATCAACATCAAAATTCTTGACACTCTGCAGCCCAATACAACCTATAGCTTTAATTTCGGACAAAGTATTACCGATAACAATGAAGGAAATCCATACAACCAGTTCAAATATATTTTTTCTACCGGTTCCTACATCGATTCTCTTGCACTTGAAGGCAGAATTAAGGATTCTTATAATAAAACAGCTGATAATTTTGTGTCAGTGATGTTATATGAAGTAAATGATACTTTTAAGGATTCTGTTATTTATAAAGAAAACCCACGATATATTACCAATACTCTGGACAGTCTGACTTCATTTCGATTAGAAAATTTAAAAGCAGGAAAATATATGCTGGTGGCTTTAAAAGACAAAGGCAATAATAATAAATTCAATCCTCACGATGATAAGATCGGATTTATAAAACATCCTATTACAATCCCAAATGACACTGTATTTGAAGTAGCGCTATTTAAGGAAAGACTTCCGTTGAAAGTCTTCAAACCTATTTTAGCATCCGGAAACCGATTATTGCTTCCCTATGATGGAAAACAAAATTTTAAGGATTCAAAACCTAAAATTGTCATTAAAAACAATACAGAAGTTCTAGAAACTATAGTAACGCAATTTCCAAAAAAAGATTCTTTACAGATTTGGTACAAACCATTAAAGGCAGATTCCTTATCTGTGGAAATCAGTAAGGAAAACTATAATAAAAAGTTTACTCTTAAAATTAAAAACCAGAAAAAAGACACGCTGAATGTAACCGCATTACAAAACGGAATACTACATTTTAGAGACCGCTTTACTTTAGAAAGTACTACACCATTAATAAAATTTGACAAATCAAAAATAAAATTAATCAATAAAGATTCTGTTGATGTAGATTTTACTACCGAATATAATGAATTCGAACAGAAATTATATGTGGATTTTAAAAGAGAACCTTCAGAAAAATATAACTTTACATTTTTTCCAGGTGCATTGACCGACTTTTATGAAAAGTCTAATGATACTCTTTCATATAAGTTAAGCACAAAAGAACTTGAGGAATATGCTAATCTCAAATTGAATTTACTTAATGTAAAACGTTTCCCTATTATAGTAGAATTAACGAATAAAAAAGGAGATGTTGTCATCGCCAGTGAATATTCTGAAGGAAATACCAACATTGAATTCAATCTTTTGGAACCAAATGTTTTTACTGTACGGGTTATTTATGACGACAATAAAAACAAAATCTACGACCCTGGAAGTTATTTGGAAAAGCGATATGCAGAAGAAGTCAATTATTCGCAAAAAGTAGTCGATGTACGTGCCAATTGGGACTGGGAAGAAACTTTTGATTTGAGCATCCCGTATAATCCGGAACTTGAAAAGAAAGAAGATGAAAAGAAGACTAAAGACGAACAAAAAAGAAAGAAAACTGCTTTTTAATTTTGCATTTCAAACACATCCCTGTCATTCAGGAAATTTAATCTTTTTCGGGTTTTCAACATTGCATTTTTATCTAATTCAACTATAAAAACGCCTTCATTTTCCTGTGGTTCCAAAATTGGATTCCCAAGAAAATCAATCACTTGCGAGCAGCCATTATATTCAAGATTATTCGCATCATTACCAATTCTGTTTACTCCAATTGTATAACTAAGGTTTTCGACAGCGCGGGCTTTAAGCAGTATATTCCAGGCATTTATGCGCACAGTTGGCCAGTTGGCAACATACAAAAGCAAGTCATAATTTTCGACATTTCGGGCAAATACCGGAAAACGTAAGTCATAACAAATTTGCAGGCAGATTCTCCATCCTAAATATTCAACAATTTGTTTGTTTTTCCCGGCTGTATACACTTTATCTTCTCCTGCCAGGGTAAACAAATGTTTTTTATCATAAAACTGAATCTTTCCTGAAGGGAAAACAAATAGAAAGCGATTATAATATTCTTTATTCTCCGAAATAATTAAGCTTCCCGCAACTGCACAATTTTTATTTTTAGCCAAAGCCTGCATCCAAAGAACAGTTTCGCCCTGCATGGTTTCAGACATTTCTTTAGCATTCATGGTAAATCCCGTAGAAAACATTTCAGGAAGAATTATAAGGTTAACTTCTGAATTGATCTGAGATATTTTAGATCCCAACTGATTTCTGTTCTTAGAAATATCTTGCCAATAAAGATTGGATTGAATAAGTGCTATTTTCATTTCTGTAAATTTATATAAAGATAAAAAAGAAGACTAGTTTTATCTAAAATACATATCATATTTGTACTAAAGGCTAATTTGAATAAAATGTGGCTTTAATGAAAATATTTCTAAACCAACAAAATTGATTATGTATTTTAGATTTCTGAATTGCTTTTTGGACAGATAAAAGTTGTTTAAAAAAAACAAGTTCAGCAGAAAGAACTTAAACGGCACATATTTTTGAATGTGCTATTAACAAAAAAGCAGCTTCAAAAAAGAGTACTATTGAAATATTGTTTATTGGTCAAAATCAATCAACTTCATTAAAAAAAATGAGACATCTAAATAAATATTACTGCTTAAAATCATCATAACCAAAAGTGAACAAGTATATTTATACAGTTTCAGAGTTCAATATAGCCTTACAGAATAACCAAAAAACCAAGAAATTAAATTGTCTTGAATAACCGTTGAAGACGAGCCAAGATCCAACTAAAGTCGACTGCGCTTTTATGTCTGTTAATGTTTTATGTTTTCCTATTATAAAATATTTTATTGCAAATAAGATTAGCTATAAATTAAATAATTGCACTGATATTTAAAGAATGTCTTAATGTGGAGAATGAGATTTAAAACATCCAATAGTTAACTGAAATTGGATTTAATAGAGCAGAGACTTTTGTTAGAATTATATCGGACCAAAAACAAAAACGCATTCAAATTAATGAATGCGTTTTTCTATAAACTAAGTTTTATTTTAGTTATCCTTTTAAACTTGCAGACAAATACTCACGGTTCATACGTGCGATATTTTCAAGAGAAATTCCTTTAGGACATTCTACTTCACAAGCTCCGGTATTGGTACAGTTACCAAAACCTTCTAAATCCATTTGGTGAACCATGTTTAATACACGTTCTGTAGCTTCAATTTTTCCTTGTGGCAACAAAGCATATTGAGATACTTTTGCACCAACGAACAACATTGCCGATGAGTTTTTACAAGTGGCTACACAAGCTCCACAACCAATACAGGCAGCAGCATCAAATGACTTATCTGCATCATCCTTATTAATCGGAATTGTATTGGCATCAATTGTATTTCCGGAAGTATTTACCGAGATAAATCCTCCAGCATGTTGAATTCTGTCGAAAGAACTTCTGTCAACAACTAAATCTTTAATTACCGGGAAAGCTTTTGCTCTGAATGGCTCGATAAAAATCGTATCACCATCTTTAAACATACGCATGTGTAACTGGCAGGTAGTAACTCCTCTGTCTGGTCCGTGTGCTTCTCCATTGATAAATAAAGAACACATTCCGCAGATTCCTTCACGGCAATCGTGATCAAATGCTACCGGCTCTTCTCCTTTGTTGATTAATTGTTCGTTAAGAACATCCAGCATTTCAAGGAAAGACATATCCGGTTCAATTCCGTCAATTGGATAATCAACAATTGCTCCTTTATCCTGGGCGTTTTTCTGACGCCATATTTTTAATGTAAGTTTCATACTTTTTTAGTTTGAAAGTCATAAAGTCGAAAGTCGAAAGTCATTTGACTTTGAGGCTTTTGTCTTTTGACTAATTGCTATTTGTAACTACGCTGTACTAATTTGATGTTTTCGTAAATCAGAGGCTCTTTGTGTAATACGGCATCACTTGGTTTTCCTTTGTATTCCCAGGCTGCTACGTAGGCAAAGTTTTCATCATCACGAAGTGCTTCACCTTCTTCAGTTTGGTATTCTTCACGGAAGTGACCTCCACAAGATTCGTTACGGTGTAAAGCATCTTTCGCAAACAATTCTCCTAACTCAAGGAAATCGGCAACACGTGTCGCTTTTTCCAATTCCTGGTTGAATCCGTTAGCAGTTCCAGGAACTTTTACGTCTCTGTAAAACTCTTCACGTAAAGCAGCAATTTCAACGATAGCTTCATTCAAACCTTTTTCATTACGAGCCATACCTACTTTATCCCACATAATTTTTCCTAATTTCTTATGGAAATAATCTACAGAATGTGTTCCGTTATTATTGATAAATCTGTCGATTTGATCTTTCACTTCTTTCTCTGCTGCTACGAACTCAGGTAAATCTGTAGAAATTTCTCCCATTTTAATATCCGGAGCCAAATAATCTCCGATAGTGTAAGGCAATACGAAATATCCGTCAGCCAAACCTTGCATCAAAGCAGAAGCTCCAAGCCTGTTGGCTCCGTGATCAGAGAAATTAGATTCTCCAATTGAAAAACAACCAGGGATTGTAGTCATTAAATTATAATCAACCCAGGTTCCTCCCATTGTGTAGTGAACCGCAGGATAAATCATCATTGGCGAAGTATATGGATCTTCATCAACGATTTTGTAATACATTTGGAACAAGTTTCCGTATTTACTTTTTACAATTTCAGCTCCTAATTTAGTTACTAAAGCTTTGTCATTAGCATCTAAGCCTTTTACAAAAGCTGCTTCTTTTCCGTAACGTTCGATTGCGGCAGCAAAATCAAGGTAAACTGCTTCCCCTGTTTTGTTAACTCCAAAACCGGCATCACATCTTTCTTTCGCAGCACGCGACGCAACATCACGAGGTACCAAGTTACCAAAAGCAGGATATCTTCTTTCAAGGAAATAATCTCTTTCCGCTTCAGATAAATCAGTTGCTTTTTTACTTCCTTCACGGATTGCTTTTGCATCTTCCAATTTTGCAGGCACCCAGATACGACCGTCATTACGTAACGATTCAGACATCAAAGTCAGTTTTGACTGGTGATCTCCTGAAACCGGAATACAGGTTGGGTGAATTTGTGTGTAACAAGGATTGGCGAAAAATGCTCCTTTTTTATGTATTTTCCAGGCTGCTGTAGCGTTACTTCCCATCGCGTTTGTTGACAGGAAAAATACGTTTCCGTATCCTCCTGAACCAATAACTACGGCGTGAGCAGAATGTCTTTCAATTTCTCCTGTGATCAGGTTACGAGCGATAATACCTCTCGCTTTTCCGTCAACGATTACTAAATCGAGCATTTCGTGACGGTTGTACATTTTTATTTTTCCACGACCAATCTGACGGTTCATTGCAGAATAAGCTCCTAACAATAATTGTTGTCCGGTTTGTCCTTGTGCATAAAAAGTACGGGAAACTAAAGTTCCTCCAAAAGAACGGTTATCTAATAGTCCTCCGTATTCACGAGCCAATGGCACCCCTTGAGCCACACACTGGTCAATAATATTAGCAGAAACTTCAGCCAAACGGTGAACGTTTGCTTCACGGGCACGGTAGTCACCTCCTTTTACAGTATCGTAGAACAATCTGTAAACCGAGTCACCATCCCCTTTATAATTTTTTGCTGCATTGATACCACCTTGTGCCGCAATTGAGTGCGCACGACGAGGTGAATCCTGAAAACAAAATGCTTTTACGTTATAACCCAATTCAGCCAAAGTTGCCGCAGCTGAACCTCCAGCCAAACCTGTACCCACTATAATAATATCTAAATTACGTTTGTTTGCAGGGTTTACTAAATTAATATGATCTTTATAATCTGTCCATTTGTCCGATATTGGGCCATGTGGAATTTTTGAATCTAATGCCATTATAATTGATATTAATTATTGATGAAATGATGAACTAAAGCGATAATTACAAAAACTGCAGGTACTACAACCGCAAACCCATAACCCACTTTACTTAAGAATCGCGAATATTTATTGTGCATCCCCATAGATTGAAGAGATGAACCGAATCCGTGCCAAAGGTGAAATCCTAAAAGCACAAAAGAAATGCAGTATAATCCTGTACGGATCGGATCATGGAACTTATGAACTAACTCGCCATAATATCTTGTAGCATCAGGCGTAGCTCCTACTACATATTTATAATCAATTTCCGGGAACCAAAAATCATAAAAATGCAATCCAAGGAAAGCTAAAATAACCAATCCGGAAATAATCATATTTCTGGAACTCCAGGAAGCATTTGCTGCTCCGTTGTAATTTGCATACGGAATTGGCCTTGCAGCTCTGTTTTGGATAGTCAGTACAAATCCCATAATAAAATGGAAAATTACTCCGATCGCCAAAACGGGTTGCATTACATATTGTATAAGCGGATTGTAACCCATAAAGTGAGAAGCCTCGTTAAAAACGTCTTCACTAATAATAGAAATAAAATTTAAGGAAACATGCAGCGCTAAAAACGTGATTAAGAATATTCCCGAAAGAGCCATTGCCACTTTCTTTAAGATGGAAGCATTCAACTGTGCAGATTGTGCCATAAGTGTTTAAGTAGTTTGTTTTAAAAAATTAGACAAAAATAAAGCAATTAGACATCAACTACAACCATTTCGTTGTTATTTATAATCATTTTAAAATAGAATACGTATACGTACTTTTACGTATAAAAAAAACAAATAACACATTAATTTATTATAAAAATTTTCAAAAGTATAATTATGGGGTTTATTTAAGAAAATATACAACCCGCAAAAAAATAACAAAAGTTTGCTAAATTATGATTTTAAGCAATCTTTTGACTTATTATCGTCAAAAGTGTCTTAATACTCCAATATTATGAGATCAAAAAGTTGTCATCTCACAAACATAATTTTACCTTTATCAGCTTAAAATTTCAAGAATGAAAACAGGAATTGATGCTATCTCCTTTGATGTAGCCAACATACACTTACCCATTAAAACTTTGGCTCTCGCCAGAAATATCGAACCGGAAAAATTAGAAAAAGGACTCGGTTTAATTAAAATGACTTTGCCGGACGTTCATCAGGATGCTGTTGTTTTTGGAGCGAATGCCTTAACCAAATTAATAATTGAGAATCAAATAAACCTAAATGAAATTAGCCGCATTTATGTTGGAACTGAAAGCGGTATCGATAGTTCGAAACCCATCAGTTCTTTCTTAATCAGTTTAATGGAGCAAAAATTTGGCGAAGATTCACTTTCCGAATGCGATGTTGTCGATTTTACTTTTGCCTGTATCGGCGGAGTTGATGCTTTGCAGAACTGTATTGATTTTGTAAAACTCCATCCATCCAAAAAAGCAATTGTCGTTACGACTGATTTTGCCAAATACGATTTAAATTCAACCGGAGAATACACACAAGGCGCAGGAGCTTTGGCAATGCTGGTAACTTCAAATCCAAGAATTATTGCTTTTGATGACAATTGGGCAACGAGCACAAAAGGTGTTTTTGACTTTTTTAAACCGTACAGAACTATTTCAAAAGAAGCAATTACACAAAACAGCAGCAATGATCCGTGGTTTGATAATTTAGAAGCCGAAATCGAAATCCATAAAGACCAGCCGGTTTTTGATGGTCAGTATTCCAATCAATGTTATATGGATCGTACACGTTCTGCTTACTTTTCATTCAAGAAATTAAAAAATACGACCGAAACTTTATACAATACCTGGAACAGCATCATCATGCACCTTCCCTATTCTTTTCAGGGGCGACGAATGTTATCTGAAATCTACGCTTTAGATCATGCTGATAAAATCATTTCCGACACTATCGAGCCGGCAGATTATCAGAACAAAATCAAGGAAGTTGGAAAATCTGATGAATACAGAAAGTTTGTAACAGAGAAATTACAGCCTGCAGAATTGGCTTCTTCTTTAATAGGAAACTTATATACAGGTTCCATTTTCATGGGATTATTATCGACTTTGGCTCATTATTATGATACAAAGCAAGAAGTTTCCGGAACTAAATTCGGATTCCTGGCTTACGGAAGCGGTTCTAAATCGAAAGTTTTTGAAGGAACAATTCAACCGGAATGGCAATCTGTTTTAAACCAGACCAAACTTTTCAAAAATCTGGAACAAAGCACAGAAATTGATTTTGAAACTTATGAAAGCCTTCACAAAAAAGAACAAAAACAGAGCGTTCGAACTCCTAAAAACGAATGGGTTTTAGATAGAATTGAAAAAGAGATTCCTAATTTAATTGGCGCACGCTATTATAAATGGATTGATTAAATAACAAAACCCGAAACAATTTAGTTTCGGGTTTTGCATTTTATTACCGTAAATGAATTCGAAAATCTGCTTTATCCAATCATTTTTTTTACCATGGACTTTCTTCAGTTTCATCTTCAATATCATTACTGAAAAATTTTCCTGTAGGTCCGTTTTCATCTGTTAAAGTATGTTTCACTATGAAACTTCCTGCACTTTCAACTGTTCCCGGTCCGTTATGGTGATTAAAATCTGTAGCTGTATAACCCGGATCAATCACATTTACTTTAAAAGGCAATTCTTTTAACTCATACGCCAATGCAATTGTGTAAGCGTTCAAAGCTGCTTTTGATGTTCCGTAACTTGCTGTTTTAATATCATAATATTTCCAGCTTGGATCACTGTGTAATGTTAGCGAACCAAGTCCCGAAGTAATATTACTAATCCTTGGTTTCTCAGATTTTTTAAGCAATTCCAAAAACACCTGCGTAACACTTATTACTCCAAAAAAATTCGTATCAAATACTTTTTGAATGTCTTCAATAGAAGTATTTGATGCAAGTTGTGGATTTGTTCCGAGGATTCCCGCATTGTTTATCAAAATATCTAATTTGCCCTTTTCGCTTTCAACAATATTTTTTGCTGCTAAGATTGAACTCGGATTTGTAACATCAATTTCAATAGCCTGAATATTTTCAAAACCATTTTCGTTTAATTCTTTTACTACTGCCTTACCTTTCTCAAGATCACGGCTTCCTAAATAAACAAACAATCCTTTTTTCGAAAGCTGTTTTACGACTTCCAAACCTATACTTCTATTGGCTCCTGTTATCAATACTGATTTCATTTTTTACTGTTTTAAATTAATCATACAAAGGTGATTCGTTTAAATATGAAATCATTTGCCATTTGGCAAAAAGCAATTTATCGAATGTTTTTTCTAATTCTGCTCAACGAAGATTGTGTCATACCTAAATACGAAGCGATATAGGAAAGCGGAATACGATTGACTAGATTGGGATAAATTTTCAAAAACATCAAGTAGCGCGTTGTTGCATCTTCAGAAACCAAAGGACTTCTTCTTTCTACTTTTTGTCTTAATGCTCTTGAAATAATTTTACTTACAATTGCCTGCCACGGAATAATAATATCCAAAAGTTCTGTCCAGTCTTTTTTAGAAAAAACCAGAAGTTTGCAATCGGTAATCGCCTGCACATACGAATTGGAAGAAATTTCATTGTCAAAACTCTCTAAATCTACGACCAGATTATTTTCTTCGATGAAATATTTGGTAATTTCTTCGCCTTTGTTGTTGTAATAACAAACTCGTATGATACCTTCCAATACAAAACCGACCTGCTGCGCAACTTTTCCTGCTTCCGAAAAATATTCATCTTTTGGAAGTTGGAGTTCGACTGCCTTTTTTGTAATTAAGTCAATTTGCTGTTGGTTCAAATTGCCAAACTGCAAAGTATAATCTATAAATGCTTTCATGCTGCAAGTTAATCAAAGTTATTTTTACGTGATTTGTCATTTGGCAAAAAATAATCAATCCTTTTTATCCTGTTGTTCTGTTTGAAAATGATTTCCTTTAATCGTTCGGTCTTCCATATTCATTCCGTTTGACATTCCGAGCATAAAGGCTGTTATGATTAGAATCAGTTTTCTTTTTATCCAAAGAAGTGGTCGTCTGGATTTCTCCAAACGTGTTTTGTTTTTGTGTTTATACATTTGTAAATGATTAATGATTATACATTATTGAATCATCTTATGCGTGATGCGCATAAATACTTAGAGAAGAAATTTCTAAGCTTTGTATAAACTTTTATATAAATTGTTTGAAGTAAGGAGTTCATTTACAAAAACAGATTGTCTTATAAATGAATTGATATGTTGATAAAGAAGTGTTCGCAATTTTAAAATAAGCCGAATTTGAAAACCACAAATAACTGAAATTCCCAGTGAAAGTAAAGGAATTGAAAACGTAGTTTGTACGCGGGAAGTAAATTGACCTAAAACATATACCCGGGAATTCTTAAAATCTAATTCCCGTCTAAGAATTACATAGGAAGATTGGTAATAATCTGCTGATTTTGCCTGAGAATCTAAAGTACCATCATTCGCAATCAGGGCAAAAACCAGAAAGAGAGAAAGAAGGCATTTTAGATATTTATTCAATTATAATATGTTTGCAGAATTTCAGGAGTCAAAAATACTTTTTATTGTTCAGGTATGTTTACAAATACGCTTTAAATATTTTAATCCATTACGAATTTGATTCTCTTTTCATTTTTGACAACTCCATTTCGAGTTTATCAAAGTTTTCTTCATTTTTATCAACTACAAAAGGTTTTAATTTTTCACATTCTTCGGCAGTATCGAAAATCATTTTGAAAACAACTTTTGTCGAATTCTCAGACACTTCATCAAAGGAAGCAACAACCTGAAAAAGCGGTTTTGAAATTCGTTTCCAGGCTATGAGACTTGGTTTTTCTATTCTTGTAAATTCACATTCGTTAGGATAATTTCCTTTTTCAGGTCCGTGCATAATAAAACTCCATTTCCCTCCGGGTCTCAGATCAAATTCGGTAAAGGTATTTGTGAATCCTTTTGGTCCCCACCAATTTTTCAAATGATCCGGATCAGACCAGGCAGCATAAACAAGATTTCTTGGTTCGTTTATTATTCTGGTGGTTATAATTTCACGATCAGGTATTGCTGAAATGATTTCTGATGCCATTTGTATATAATTTAAATTATTTTATATCAATGAGATAAAGTTAATAAATCATTTTACACATCAAAATCTCATATATGATTTCTATTGAGAATACTGCAAAAAAATATTGATCTCAAACCATTACTTTTCTATTTCTTTTCTATGAAGAAGCAATACCAATCCCAATGAAAAAACCAGACAACTCAACAACATTAAAATCCCGTTTTTTAATATAAAGAATGAAAAGCCTACCAACGGCGCACCAACTATTACCATCAAAGCACTTATAGTATGTGTTTTGATAAAATTTACTGCATGTACCGCCAATCCGACAAAAAGCAAAGAAGGTCCAACAACAACAAACGGAAACAAAATGGACGGTGTATTACTTAAATGTTCGCTCAAGGCGGATCTTGCAGCTTCATTATCTCCATAACTCCACATGATAAAATCGATCGTGCAAAGACCAATGTGAGCAACAACTCCTAAAGCTGTTAAAACAGAAGCAACCGAATTTAATCTGTTTTTTGGAAACACATTATTGAATGACAACAACAAACATGCGCCAATTAAATTGAACCAATGTGCAAAATCAACCGGTTTTTTGAAATACTCAAAAGCAGCACTGTTGGAAAACATAATATAACTTAGAACAAAAAAGAACAAGCCAATTAAGCAAATGGTTTTTGGTTTCATGATTTTAGTTTGTTGCAAAGACTTGTGGTTTTGGGGTTACAGGTTTTTATTTTTTTTTATTCGTTTGACGTTACAAACTGTGTGGGCACAGATTACAAATCATAAGTGTTCGAAACCTTAAAATTAGTAATTTTACAAGAAACTATGAAA
>NZ_JBDTTP010000021.1:0-51006 GCF_039930565.1 Flavobacterium sp.
CAGCAATAATGGAAGGATGGCAATTATTCTTAGATGTGTCCACACGGTAGGATAGAAGCGGTATCCTTTTTCTGGCTTCTTTAGCCGGAAAAAGATACAAGCGGATAGCAGGAACAGCTCCTGAAAAAAATACTGCAAACCTAATTTAAAAATTTTCCAATAAAAAACCCAACAAACTTTGAAAATCTGTCGGGTCAATATCACAATCCTGAAATTATAAATTCATTCCACCGGAAACTTCAATACGCTGTGCGTTAACCCAGCGGGCATCTTCGGTACATAAAAAAGCAACAACTCCACCAATATCATCCGGCAAACCAACTCGCCCTAAAGCTGTTGCAGCTGCCAGATTTTTGTTTAACTGCTCATTGTCACGAACAGCCCCTCCGCCAAAATCAGTTTCTATCGCTCCCGGCGCAACCACATTGGCCCTTATTTTTCTTTCGCCCAATTCTTTCGCCTGATATTTTGTTAAAGTTTCAATGGCGCCTTTCATAGAAGCATAAGCTGCATATCCCGGAAATGAAAACCGGGCAAGACCTGTAGATATATTAACAATTCCGCCACCGTCATTCATTATATCCAAAGCTTTTTGGGTCAGGAAAAAAGGGCCTTTGAATTGAATATTGGTTAGTTGATCAAATTCTGCTTCAGTTGTTTCCATAAAAGAATTATGAATTCCGATTCCGGCATTGTTGACCAGAAAATCAAATTTATCGGTTTTAAAATTGTTTTTTAAAACTTCTGAAACATTCTTGAAAAAAGCATCAAAACTGCCAGAATCAGCTACATTTAATTGAACTGCCGTTGCTTTTTGTCCTAAATCCTGAATTTCTTTTACCACCGCCTCAGCTTCTTCTTTTTTGCTGTTGTACGTTATAATAACATCTATTCCTTTTTTTGCAATTGCAATTGCCATGTTTTTACCTAAACCCCTGCTGCCGCCTGTTACTAAAGCGATTTTTGTATGAACTGCCATTTTATATTTTGTTTTAAATTGATTCAGACAAAAGTAGGAGCAAAGTGGTTTTTATGAATTGTAAATATCAAACAGATGTTTACGAAATTCAAATCATGAATTCGTACGAAAAGCTAAAGGTGTTAAGGAAGTTTGTTTTTTGAAGAAATTAGAAAAATGTGCCAGTTCTTCAAAACCAAGTGAATACGCAATTTCAGAAATATTCCAATGTGTCTCCTTTAAAAGAATTTTTGCTTCATGGATTACCCTGCTGCTGATTAATTCTGTGGTTGTTTTTCCGGTATTTTCTTTTAAAACCTTATTGAGATGATTGACATGAATTGATAATCTTTCAGCAAAATCTTTGGCAGTTCTTAGTTCCAGCTTCTGATGAGGTGATTCTATCGGATATTGCCTTTCTAATAATTCAGCAAATAAAGAGGAAACCCTTGTTGCCGAATTGTGTTTGGAATATAAAGCTGTAACCGGCTGTAATTTTTGTCCGAAGTGAATGAGTTCTGCCACATAATTCCGAATCAAATCATATTTATAAAGATAATCGGAGTTGATTTCTTTTTGGATTTTATTGAAAATCAATTCGGCTTCAATGACTTCATCATCAGAAAGTTGGAAAACAGGATAACCGTCAGAAGCAAAAATAGGAAGTCCGTCTAAATCAATACCACTTTTGTTTTTGGATAAAAATTCGCTGGTAAAAACACAAAATTGACCGGATTGATCGGTGTCTTGTGGAACGTAGTTGTATGGAATTTTTGGAGTAGCAAATAAAAGAACCTGTTTTTCAATTTGTATTATTTTATCAGCGTATTCAGCCCGGTTTTCACCTTTTATGAGGCTTATTTTGTAGTAAGCTCTTCGGTCATAAGGCATTGCGGGTTTGTCTTTCATTCGCTCCATCAGTTCCTTAATGTCGAAAACATTAAAATGGCCTATTTCTTTTTTGATATCGTTGGGCAATAATGATCCTGGTTCGATGTTGGAACCTTCGGTAATATCCTGATAAAAAGAATCTAGTGATTTCATATTGAAAAATTGTAAAATTCAAATATACGAAATCAAATTAGGATTTAAAAAATTTCTCTTTATGATTAAAACAAACTCCCCTGAACTAACTCTGGTTGTGGATTATTGCCAAACGAAAAAGTATCAATTACAAAAAACTGTTTTTTAACATGATCTAATTCACGTAAAACAATTTCACTGCATAAAAAATGGATGTCAATCGTAGTGAAAAGCTGAGACGCTATTTTTAGACTTTCAGGAGTTAGTTTTCTGCCGACAGATATATGGGGATCATTGCTTTTTTTAAGATTTGAAAGGTGTAATGCATCCTGGGTTTTTTTCATGATTGGTTTCAGCTTCATTTTAGAATATTCATTCGGATCAATGTAAAATGCGCCACCTTCATAAGAGCCGAAATGATCTAAATGAACGGTAAAAGATTCAAAAGTATCGCAAATTTTAAAAAGCTTTTGTTTGTATTCATTTATTTTAGAATCGTCAATTGTAAACTCACAGATAGTAATATGCGCCACAGAGTTACAGCTGTTATACCAATCAATCTTGTTTTTTAGATAATCCTTCATTGTTTTTACACAATCAATAACTTCCTGCGAAGGATAAATAGCTACGGAATATTTTTTTTCCATCTTACAACTTTCCCTTTTTATATAACCGATCATAGATTTCAGACTGAAGCAAGCCACTTCCTCCACCAAAATGTTGAATAACTTCGATATCCGGGTGGTTTTCTATGCAAAAAGTGGTGAAATCTTCTTCAATATAATCTTCAATTCCTGAACTCAGTAAAACAAAATCAGGTTTATTTTCTAAAAAGTAATCCTGAGCCAGTTTTTCATCATTAAATCCCACACCATACCAATCTCCATTTGCATTTACAAGCCGAAGTAAAATTTCAAGTATAGCCTGATTTTTACCTAATATTAAAAAATCATATTTTTTCATGGTCAAATGTTTCATACAAAAATAGTTTATTAGCTATTGATGCAACTTAACCTATATTAAGAAAAATACTATTTGATTGAGATAAAAAAATAATGTTTAGAGTTAATTCATTGTTTATAAAAGAAGGATATTTGAATAGCAAACAAAATCAATTAATTAACTAAAATCACAAAGTATGTTACGTTGGACAGTCATTTTTATCATTCTAGCTATAGTAGCCGGAATTTTTGGTTTCGGAGGTATTGCCGCCGGAGCAGCAAGTATTGCTAAAGTATTATTCTTTATTTTCATAATATTATTTATCTTATCCCTTATTAGCGGAAGAAGAAATATTTAGAGAAAAATATAAATTAAACGAACCAAACGACACATATATTTAGGTACATGTGTCGTTTAATTTTTTAAAAAATAGCATATGGGAACAAAAAGCGGTACCTATCAGGATATATATATTAAAAGGGATAATCAATTTATAAGTTTAAAAGAGGATGTGACAGTTTTTTGTGAAAAATATATCAAACCGGTTCATCATGATAATTGGGACTGGTCGATACGCGATTTTGAAAATCCTGAAAATGAACCGACAGCTGCAGAAGCAAGGGCAATTGCAAGCGTTATTTTTAGGGATTTGAATGAAAAAACAAATACAGAAGTTGATCTTTCGACAATGAACAATGTAGAAGCTATTAAGGCCTATTTGAATCCGCAAAGTAAGTACGAAGAATTTAATATGGAAGAATTTGCTTTTGCCTTAAAAGTGGAATTGGAACATGGAAAGATTAAAGATGTTAATGTCACCAATAATCATCCGTTTTTAACTGCCATGATTGCATTGGCCCATATGACAGAAACCCTGACTTATTATAAAAGGCTTAAAGTTATGGAAGCAGAAGGCGAGATCTATGAAATCATGCGTAAAATAGAACAATCAACTTCAGAAAAAGAAGAATTATACAAACAATTGCTTGAGGTAAACCAGGAATTGAAAGAAGCAAAAGAAGGTTTGGCAGAACGCCTCGAAAAAATGGATGATATACCTACATTAGAAAAAATAGGGGATTAAGAAAATAATAAAAGCCGCAAATTGCGGCTTTTATTATTTTTAAAAGAAATTAAAATCTTCTTGGATCGTTTTCCGGATAGCTTTCTTCAGATTCCTCTTCTCCGATTTCTAAATCATCAAAGTCATCTTCTTCTTCTAAATCATCATCTTCGAGATCTTCATCATCTTCAGTTTCATTAAAATCATCTGAGGGATTGTCGAATTCATCATTTACCGCTAAATCTTCATCATCATCATGTTCAAGATCTTTTGGACTGTGAAAGTCGTCATCCAAATCATCCAGATCATCCTCATCATTTGTAATGGTTTCCTGATCAGGATTAGGGTTGTTTGGATCGTATCCGTTTCTGATGGTATAACCGCGGTCAGCAATTTCCTCATTGGTTTGATTGATCTCATCATTGTCATAGAATTCTTTATCTACAACATCATTTCTTTCTCCTGTATGTTGATTCTCGTTTACAGCATCTTGTGTGTCATATAAAGGATCGCTTCTTCGTTCTGTAGTATTCATGATAGTGTTTTTTAAATAGTTATAAATACAAATCTATTGATGATTAAAAGGAATCGGTTATAGAATTTTTATATGTAATTCTATAATTTACAGATGGTTGGGATTCTTATCGTCAGATTTGTTTGCAAATGAAATAATATTTAATCATTTCTTTGCTGTAAATCATCTGTATCTAAATTCTCGTCATTTTGAATGCCTTCTTCCTTATTATCTTCTTCAGGATTTTCATTTTGGTAGAATTCATCATCTTCCTGATTATTCAAAATATGGTCCTGCTCGTTTATTACCTGTTCTTCATTTGGAATATTTTCATTTCTTAAAATATTGTCCTTTTTAAGAAGATTATTAATAGCGATATCAATTAGCATCGCTGTTTCAACATCTAAGTATGCACCTTGATATTTATGAGAGAAATAAACTTCGGATTCTTTGTTTTTATATTTTTGATCTGTTGACATAATACAATTTTTTTGCTGTTTCTATTCATACAAATCTATGACTCATATGTAAAGAATATTTTACAGGATTTTAGAATGTACTTTCATAATATTCAGGTGCTTATAATAGAACTTTAGAATTGAATAATATAATCAAGTAGCTGATTTACAGAAGTAATTTTGAAATATGATAATCTAAAAATTTACATATTATGAAAAGTACAGATAATAAAAAAGAAATCAACCAGAGCCAAGAACCTAAAAAAGGGACAATTAAAGCAAAATCGAATGCTGCATCAGGACTAACGGAATTATTTGAAGATGGTCTTAAAGATATTTATTGGGCAGAAAAGGCACTGACAAAAGCGATACCATTAATGGCTAAGAATGCTACTTCTGCCGATTTAATCGAAGCACTTAATAGTCATCTAACCGAAACGGAAGATCAGATAATTCGTTTAGAAAAGGTATTTGAATTGATAGGAAAGAAAGCCACAGCAAAAAAATGTGATGCTATGGAAGGCTTGATAGAGGAGGGAAAAGGAATTATTGAGGAAACTGAAATTGGCGTTGTACGTGATGCAGGAATTATTTCTGCAGCCCAAAAAATTGAGCATTATGAGATTGCAACTTACGGAACATTAAGACAATTTGCTGAAACTTTAGGGTTTGAAGAAGCTGCTGCTTTATTAGAGGAGACATTAGATGAAGAAAAAGGGGCTGATAAAAAACTTACCGAGGTGGCTGTAAATGCAATTAATGTAGAAGCTGCAGAAGCAGATTAAATAAAAAATTAAAAAAGAAGTGCTGATAAGAGCACTTCTTTTTTTCTGTAATGTATATCTAAAAATTAAAGAAATGCCAGAAGGTCCGTCAATAGTAATTTTAAAAGAAGCTGTCCAGCAATTTGCCGGTAAAAAGGTAATTGATGTTTCAGGAAACACCAGTATTGATATTGAAAGAGTAAGGGATAAAAAAATCATGTCTTTTAAAACCTGGGGAAAACATTTTTTAATTTGTTTAGATGGCTTTACCGTTAAAATTCATTTGCTGATGTTTGGTACGTATCTGATAAATGAAAGAAAAGAAGCGATTCCCAGACTAAGTCTGGTTTTTGCAACTGGGGAAGTTAATTTTTACACGTGCTCTGTTAAACTTTTGGAAGGTGATATTAATTCCCATTATGATTGGAGTGAGGATGTAATGAATGAAAATTGGAGCCCTTCTAAAGCAATGGAAAGCCTTAAAAAAAATCCAAAACAAATGATTTGTGATGCCTTGTTAGACCAAAATATATTTTCTGGAGTAGGTAACATTATTAAAAACGAAGTTTTGTACAGAACAAAAATCCACCCTGAATCGTTAGTAGGTAAAATTCCGGATAGTGAACTTGATATAATTATCGATGAAAGTACTATTTACAGTTTTCAATTTTTGGACTGGAAGAAAAAAAATGAATTAAAAAAGCACTGGCTTGCCTACGCCCAAAAAATTTGTCTCCGCTGTGATCTTCCTTTGGAAAAAAAATATAATGGAACAAAAAAGCGCAGAAGTTTTTTTTGTACCAATTGTCAAATACTGCACCAATGAAAGATGCTGTTTTAATTGGCTGTTCTAGTTTTAATAACAGATACTGGAAAGGGATTTTTTATCCCGAAGATCTGCCAGCTGCTAAGTGGTTTGAATATTATTGCCAATATTTTGACACCTACGAATTTAATGGAAGCTTTTATAAATTTCCAACAGTAAAAATATTTGATAACTGGTATAAAAAAGCGCCTGACCATTTTATGTTTTCCGTAAAAGTGCCAAAAGAAATTACACATATCAAAAAGTTTAAGAATTGCAGTGATTTAATTTCAGATTTTTATGCCATTTGCAAAAGCGCTTTAAAAGAAAAGTTAGCATGTATTCTGTTCCAGTTGCCGCCAGGTTTTGATTACAGCAAAGAAAGGCTTAATCTAATCATTAGCAGTTTAGATCCAAATTTTACTAATGTAATCGAGTTTCGACATGAAAGCTGGTGGAATGAAGAAGTGTGGGAAGCTTTTCTTATGCATGATATTACATTTTGCAGTGTCAGTTATCCAAAACTTCCGGAAACTTTTTTTACTGAATTCCCTTTGCTTTATATAAGGTTTCATGGTAATAAAAAACTCTTTTATTCTGGTTATTCTGAAGGAGAATTAATTCAGATAAAAAATAAAATTGAAGACAAAACGGCCTTTGTTTATTTTAATAATACTGCCGGTACAGAGGGGATTTTAAATGCTTTGGAATTTAAAAAGTTATAAAAAAAGGCCAATTCTTTTTATTTAGAATTGGCCTTTTTTTTTGATATTTTAAAATTATAATTCCAGGTTTCCTTCAATCCCGTCATCCATGGTTTTTCCTGTAAGTAAAGAAACAGTCATTTTTGCTAAGGCTGCCATTTTACCATTTTTATTGTTCCAGTAATATCCGTCTTCCGGTGTAACTTTTATAATGCTTAAGTTGGGATCATCTTCTCCTTCAGGCATCCATACTTTGATGATAGGATTCCATAAATCCTTAATTTTTCTTCGGTCATATAATATGGTTGCATTTCCATGTAATGTCAGGAACTTGTCATGAGGTTGAGCGAAAAATACCTCTACTTTTGAATTCATGTTTATTTCATCGTTTTTATTGCTGTTTTTATCTGATAGAAACCAAAGATTTCCATCTTCGTCAATTTCCTGAACAGACATAGGACGGGATTGTAGTCTGCCGTTCTTGTAAGTACAAAACATACATGTTTTTATATCTTCAGCCAGATCTTTTATTTTTTCTGTGGCCGAGTCATTTCTAAGGTCTTTATGATCTCCCATATTTATTTATTTATTTTTTTATTAAAGTTTCTTTATAATTATAAAGTTCTTACTATTTTGGCTTAAATATTTTATATAATTCAGTTTTAACATTGTCATTTTTCTATTTTCAGAAAAAATATTTAGGAAGCGATGTATGCATATAAAATTCATTATTTTAACTATCTTTGGCGCTGAATACTTCTAACTTTCAAAAACTAACATGACTGACTTCACTATATTTTATACTGATGATGATGAAGACGATTTGAGCATTTTTACGGATGCTGTAGAATCATTACCAAAAAAAATAGAGCTTATGACTTATAATGGAGGAGATAAATTGTTAAAAGCAATTTACAATCCGCCACCTACACCTAATCTTGTTTTTTTGGATTTGAATATGCCGGGTAAAAATGGATTTGATGTACTTTCAGAACTTCGGAACTCCGAAACAAAAAGTAATATCCCGGTAGTTATATTTTCGACTTCAAACGAGCCGACAATTATTGAAAAATGTCGAAACTTAGGAGCAAATTTTTTTATTACCAAACCAGTATTAATGAAAGACATTGTAAAATCTATCGAACATGCTCTTGAAATTGACTGGACCAAGTTTGTTCCTACAGACCGTAATTTTGTATATAAATCATAAATAGAAAATAGATTAATTTATTGTCCCTTGTATTCTTCAAATAAAAGAATACAAGGGATTTTTTATTTCAAATCAAAACATTAACTAATTGCGTTAATTACTCGTTCATTTCTGTTATACTGATTCATAAAACAAATTCTCTTATTCAAATTATCCATCACCAAGACTTATTATTAATATTTCTTTTTAAAACTAAATGAGATAATAAAAATATCTATTGAGTTAATCAACACCTGTCTTATTAAGGAAATTTACTAAAGGAATTTTATAAATATTAAAAACAGCATTATGAAAAAAGAATATGCAAAAGAAGAGACCGATTATATAGACAAATATCAGAAGAATGGTTATTGTGCTAATTTTTTATTTCAAAATAATTGCCTGATAGACGTTGATACTAAATACGGATATAAACCTGCTGAAATTTTTATTGTCGCCCATCACCGATATGAAGGAATGAGCAATCCTGACGATATGTCTATATTATATGTTATTGAAACTTCTAACCAGGTTAAAGGGACTTATTTATTAGGATATGGACCATCTGCTGATTTAGAAGCAGCTGAATTCTTTAAGGATATCCCTGAAGAGAATTATTCTACAAATGCTGATATTAATAAGCTTACATAGCAGATACATAAATTATTTAAGTGATAAAGGATCATACTTGATTTTTTATTTTGCTGGAAAACAGTTGTTCAAATTTATTGGGCAGCTGTTTTTTTTTAATAATTTTATTAAGTAAAGTATTAATTATGAAAGGCATATAAAAAATTATATAACATTTTAAATCCATAGTATAGCGAAATTTGTAATGTAAGAAAAAGAAAAGAAAACTTTTTTTTACCATCTAAATTTTATACAGAATTTTAAAAGTTATATAATGAAAAAACTATACTTAAATACAGGCGGATTAGAAACTATTTTTGAAACTCTTCAGGATAGTTTGCAAGGAACCTTAAAATTAGATAATGATCAGTACAGTTTACTGGTAAAATCTAAATCAGCTAGCGGAACTATTAGCGGAGTTTCATTTACAAAACAATTGACTTATTTAGATTTTGATATGGAATTTAATGATGATGTGGTTTTAAGTATGGAATCTTCTGATAATTCACCTGTTGTATTTGCATATTGTACACAAGGGAATGTAACTCATAGTTTTGGAATTAATGGTGAGAAGAAAAACTTAAAAGAGAAACATTCAGGAATTTTAAGAAATACTTCAAATATTAACAGCGTTTTGTTTTTTAAAGCTTTTGAACGTGTTAAGTTTTCTATTATAAGCAGTAATGTTGCCAGCCTGCAAAATGTTGAAGATTCAAATCTGTTTTCTGATTTAAAGGAAATGTTTGCTAAATCATCTGATAATTATAGATATGTGGGGCCGTTAAACTTAAAAATTGCTGAAAAATTAGAAGAGTTTAAAAATGTACCTCAAAAAGGAATAGTTGGAAATCTATTAAAAAAGAGAATTTTAGAGAACATACTTGAAACAGAAATCATACTGCATAGTTATGGTTATATCAGAGCAATACAGCCAATTATAGCTTTAGCAAATAAGCAAATCGATGATCTTAAAAGAATTTCAAATTTAAATATTTCAGAAGTACTTTATGGAGTTGGTCAGGCAGGGCGCCATTTACCTCGTTTACTGAAAGGAAAATACCATTTGGCATTTAGTTTCAATACTCTAAAACGAGTTAGCTAACAGAGCATTACATATTCTTTCTTTACGAAAAAACAGCTTTTATAAAGCTGTTTTTTCGTTTAACTTTCTTTTTCATAGTAAATAATAAAGTAGACCATTATTAAGTTCAGGACTAGCGAAAGACTATTTGTTATAATGATGGGCAAGTCGTTTTTAAGTATTCCATAAACAACCCATATTGCAATTCCGAAAGTCAGAATGCTAAAAGTTAATAATGAAATCTGTCTAACTTTTTTTGTTTTAAAAACTTTAATAATTTGAGGTATTACAGAAATAGTTACGCATGCTCCTGCAAAAAGTCCAAGTATATCGATACCATTCATAGTGTGATTTTTTTAGTTTAGCCTCCAACAATTTCACCCCCATTTATATGAATAAACTGCCCGGTAATATAACTGCTGTCTTCACAAGCCAGAAAAACATAAGCTGGGGCAACTTCAGAAGGCTGGCCGGCTCTACCCATGGGATTATCTTTTCCAAAATCTGAAAGTTTATCAAAGCTGGCAACAATCAATGGTGTCCAGATAGGACCAGGTGCAACTCCGTTTACCCGTATTTGTTTTTTAGCAAGCATAGCAGATAGGGATTTTGTAAAGCTCACAATTGCTCCTTTTGTGCTGGCATAGTCAACCAAATGCTCACTGCCGCGATAGGCAGTTACAGAACTGGTATTGATAATGGTATCACCTTTTTGTAAATATGATAGTGCTGCTTTTGTAATATAAAAATAGGGATAGATATTGGTTTCAAATGTTTTTTTAAGCTGCGCTTTTGTAATATTTTCCAATTCATTTTCAGGAAATTGTATGGCTGCATTATTGACCACAATATTGATTTTTTTAAAATGTGCATGGCATTTTTTTACAGCATTTTTACAAAATGCAGCATTCTTTAAATCTCCGCTTATTAACAGACATTGCTGCCCCTCTCTTTCAATCATTTCTTTAGTATCAACTGCATCTTTATTTTCTTTTAGATACACTATGGCAACATCAGCACCTTCACGGGCAAAATGCACGGCAACACTTCTGCCAATTCCGCTGTCACCACCAGTTATAAAAGCGACTTTTCCCAGCAATTTTCCACTGCCGGTATAGTTTTCACGTATTATTTCCGGCTCGGGATTCATTTTGTATTCATTACCGGGCAGGTTTTGTTTTTGTTCGGGAAATGATTTTGTTTTTTTCATGATGTTTAAATTTCAGATGTCAATTATCTAAATTATAATTATCAAATGCATTTCTTTAACTGAAAAAAAATAAAGAATATCTCAATAGAAATTATTAAATTGGAATTGGTTTAAAATGTTTGATCAAATTTTTTAATATACAAAATATGCAAAAAGGTGACTTAAAAAATAGTTTTTTTATTTAATAACATAAAAAATGCAGTTTCCTTTATTTTTTTATAAATTTGATAGCTTATCTTAGTAATCATTACTTTAATAGGATAACTAAAAAATCAAAATCAATTTAGTAGTTAATAAAAAACTATTATTTTATTAAATTTATAATATTTTACCCCAACAGAATGATATTAATTGTAGATGATATCCGGGCCAATATAATAGCCCTGAAAAAAACTTTGGAACTGCATGATATTGAAGTTGATAGTGCTGATTCCGGAGAGGAAGCATTAAAAAAAGTGTTGAAAAAAGAGTATTCCCTTATTATCATGGATGTTCAGATGCCAGGACTGGACGGCTTTGAAGTGGTGAAAATTTTATCAGGAAACACAAAAACAAAAGATATTCCGGTTATTTTTTTATCAGCAATCAATATTGATAAAAAATATATTTCTAAAGGATATGAAACCGGAGGAATTGATTATATCACAAAACCTGTCGACACGGATTTGCTTATTTTAAAAGTAAAAACATACATCAAAATCTACAATCAGCAAAACGAACTGAAAATAATGAAAGATTTGCTGTCAAAGGAAATCAAAATCAGAAAAGATGCTCAGGATAACCTCGAACTCAAAATTGCTGAAAGAACCAAAGAACTCGTTTCAAAAAATGAAGAGCTGGAATTCAGAAACCACGAATTACAACAGTTTTCATGGGTAGTTTCGCATGATCTGAATGAACCAATCCGTAAAATTCAGATTTTTATCAAAATCATCAAGGAACTTTATTTGGTGAATGATGAAAAGGCGATTGATTATGTAAACAGAACAATCAAATCTGCTGAAAGAATGCAAACTCTAATTACAGATTTGTTGGCCTATTCCCGGTTATCATCAAAAGTTTTACCTGAAAAAACAGATTTAAATGTTGTTTTGCAGGAAGTATTATCAGACTTTGATTATTTGATAGAACGAAAAAACGCTGTAATCAAAACAAATGAGTTACCTACAATTGACAGTATTCCGAGTCAGTTAAGACAGGTATTTCAAAACCTTATCGGAAACGCACTCAAGTTTTCTGCAGATACCAGAATTCCTCATATCGAAGTAAGTTCAGAACTTATAGAAACGAAGGATTTTGATGGTAAAGTTTGTAAAAATGGTAAATATTGCCGAATTACTGTAAAAGACAATGGAATTGGTTTTGATGAAATATATCTTGATCGGATTTTTATTATTTTCCAGAGTCTTAACGACCGTCAGACTTATGAGGGAACAGGAATAGGCCTGGCAATCGCTAAAAAAATAATCGAAAAACACAACGGACTCATTACTGCAAAAAGCCAGGTAGGGGATGGGGCAATTTTTATAATGGTATTGCCATTACAATATGAAGAATAATACAATTTATATGAAAAGTAATAATTTTAAAAGGAATTTATTAATCAGTTCGTTTTTTTCGTTATTGATACTAACAGTTAGTTCGCTGGCTTCATTTCTTAGTATTAAAAGTTTATTAACCAGCAACTATTGGGTTAATCATACCCAGGATGTTATTTATAATCTTAATGAAGGTGCTGCTGTAATAACAGATGCACAAACCGCTATGCGCGGATTTCTAATTACCGGTGATGATCATTTTCTGCAACAATACTATGATTCTGAACAAGTTTCTGATTCTTTTTTTGAAAAAATTGAAGATATGACTATTGACAATCCTGTTCAGCAGAAAAACTTAAAAGAACTAAAGGTACTTAGAGGAAATTTCTTTACATATATAAACAATCAGGTTGTAAAAAAACGGTTAAATAAAAATATAGTCACTTTTGATCTTAACGAAGGTAAAAAGATGATGGATAAATTACGAAGTTATTTTAAGCGTATAGAAAGTACTGAGCGTCAGCTCTTAAATGAGCGGAGTGATAACTCACAAAGATATGGGACTTATAGTTTTGTTTTAATAATTGCCGCATTTATAATCTCCTTGATTATAAGTATCATATTTATGGGCAGAATTTTGAAAGATTACAATGAACGTACTTTACTGCAGAATGAATTAATTAAAAAAGACAAGGAAACTGCTGAAAGAATTGAAGCTATAAGTGCCATCTCAATCAATATTTCAAATGGAAATTTTGACACCCTTGTAGATGATACTAAATCGGATGCATTGGGGATTGTTGGAGAATCTTTGAATAGTATGAGTATTTCATTAAAAAAATCATTTGAACTATTATCTCAAAAAGAATGGCTGCAGACAGGAATTGCAAAGTTGAATAACGTAATGTTAGGAGATAAGGAAATGCATGATTTATGCCAGGATATTATTGAATTTTTATGCAGCTATACCAACAGCAATGCAGGTGTTTTATATGTTTTAGAGGGTGATGAACTGTTTGCCAAAGCGGGTTACAGTTATATTCCGAATAAAAAGAAAGAACGTATAAAAAAAGGAGAAGGTCTAATTGGTCAGTCTATTGTTTCAGGTAAAATACTTGAATTAAAAGAATTGTCTCCGGAAGATATTCAGGTAAGTTACGCTTTAGGAGAAATAAAGCCTGCACATATAGTTGCAGTTCCATTATTGGACACCAAAACTGAAGGAGCAATTGAACTTGCTAGTATTAGTGAATTTTCACCACTTGAGTTAGAATTTTTTGAAATCATTTCAAATAATATTGGAATTTCCTTAAAGGCAACAAAAAACCGTGCAAGGGTTTTCGAATTGCTGGAAGAAACGCAATCCCAATCAGAGGAATTACAAGCCCAACATACAGATTTGGAATCAATTAATGCAGAGCTGGAAGCACAAACTGAAAAACTTCAGGCTTCTGAAGAAGAATTAAGGGTGCAGCAGGAAGAACTTCAGCAAATCAATGAAGAATTATCTGAAAGAAGTGTGCTGCTTGAAGAAAAAAATACTGAAATTCAAAAGAAATCAGAAGCCTTAGAATTGACGACGCGCTATAAATCAGAATTTTTGGCCAATATGTCACACGAGTTAAGAACTCCTTTGAATTCTATTTTACTCTTAAGCAGATTATTATCTGAAAACAATAATGAAACTTTGGATAATGAAGAAATAGAGTTTGCAAAAGTTATCATGAGTTCAGGAAACAGTTTGTTAGGCTTAATTGATGAAATCCTTGATTTGTCTAAAATTGAAGCAGGAAAAATGGAACTGGAATTTTTAGACGTTTCAACCAAAGAAATAACGGATAATATATCAGGTTTATTTACACAAGTAGCCAAAGAAAAAAATATTGATTTTGAGATTATTTCCAAGGAAGCGCCAATTGTTATCAAGACTGATAAAATGCGTTTGGAACAAATACTAAAAAACCTAATCTCAAATGCCATTAAATTTACAGAGAAAGGTTCTGTAAGCCTGGAAATTAAAATCAATACAGATGATGACAAAATAATCTGTTTTATCGTAAAAGATACCGGAATCGGCATACCATTAGATAAACAGCCATTAATTTTTGAAGCTTTCCAACAGGCAGATGGATCTACTAAACGTAAATATGGAGGAACCGGTTTAGGATTGTCTATCAGCAGGGAACTGGCAAAATTACTTAAAGGAGAAATTATACTCCACAGTCAGGAAAATGAAGGAAGTACCTTTACCCTTTGTCTGCCTGTTTTTGGATCAGAAATGAAAAAAATGGTTATTGAGAAAGCACCACCACTACAAATTGAAAAATTTGAAGAAACACAGGAAAAGGACGTAAAAAAGAAATATATCAGTGCCAAAATTCCTCAGGAAATAGAAGATGACAGAAGTTCAGTTTTACCTGGTGATAAAGTAATTTTAATAGTAGAAGATGATATAAGTTTTGCAAAATCTTTATTAACGTATAGTCGGAAAAATGGTTATAAAGGGATTGTAACGGTTCGGGGTGATTATGCTTTGAATTTTGCATTGCTTTATAAACCAGTTGGGATTTTACTTGATATCGAATTGCCAATAAAAAGTGGTTGGGAAGTTTTGGAGGAATTAAAAAACAACTTGCAGACCAAACATATTCCGGTTCATATTATGTCGTCGCATAAATTAAAACAGGAAAGTTTATTAAAAGGAGCAGTAGATTTTCTCGAGAAACCTGCAGCATTCGATAAGATCCCTGAGGTTTTCATGAAGATTGAACATATTATCAATAAAGAATCACAAAAAGTATTAATTATAGAAGATAACCCTAAGCATGCTAAAGCATTGTCTTATTTTTTAGAAACATATAATATCAATTCTGAGATTAAAAGTGATGTTGCTGATGGAGTTACGGCATTAACTAAAGCAGATGTTGATTGTGTTATTTTAGATATGGGAATTCCGGATAAACAAGCGTATCAGATTTTAGATAATGTTAAAAAAAGTCCAGGCTTGGAAAATCTTCCCGTAATCGTATTTACCGGGAAAAGTTTATCGATAAAAGAAGAAGTTAAAATTAAAAAATATGCTGATTCAATTATTGTTAAAACAGCACATTCCTACCAACGTATGCTCGATGAGGTATCTCTTTTCCTGCATTTGGTTGAGGAAGATAAAAGTTCTGGTGGCAAAAAAGAAAATTATAAAAAACTCAATCTGTTAAATAATATTTTACTGGATAAGACAGTTTTGATTGTTGATGATGATGTACGTAATATCTATTCATTGACCAAAGCTCTGGAAGTTTTTAAAATGAATGTAATAACTGCTTTTGACGGTAAAGAAGCTATTAAAGTTTTAGAGGAAAACCCTAATACGGATATTGTCCTTTTAGACATGATGATGCCGAATATGGATGGATATGAGACAGCAGAAAAAATAAGAAGCAATCCTAAGAATTTATCACTTCCACTAATAGCCGTTACAGCAAAAGCAATGACGGGAGATCGGGAAAAATGTATAAAGGCAGGTGCTTCCGACTATATTACGAAACCAGTAGATATTGATCAGCTGCTTTCATTGTTGCGTGTTTGGTTATATGATAAAGTTTAAAAATATATTAAAATGAATAAAAAAAGGCTTTTAATTGTTGATGATGATTCAAGAAATATTTTTGCCATGGTTAATACTTTACGTGCAAAATCATTTGAATGTGTCTCTTGTTTAAGTGCTGAGGAAGCTTTAAAAATATTGAGTTCTGACGAAATTATTGATGCTGTGTTAATAGATATGATGATGCCGGAAATGGACGGTTACGAAGCAATTCCCCTAATTAAGAAGATTTCATCCAGAAAATCCCTTTTTATAGTGGCTGTAACTGCTCAGGCGATGCCTGGTGATAAAGAAAAATGTTTGGATGCAGGCGCTGATGATTATATCTCAAAACCTGTAGATGTGGATAAATTGCTTATAGTATTAAGCAAAATTTGAAAAGATTATGATAGAAGACATCGAGTTAGAAACCCTTATAAATGACGTATATGAATATTACGGGTTTGACTTTGGAAGTTATTCTAGAGCCTCTTTAAAGAGACGTGTTAACAGAGTGTATCAATTAGATGGATTTAATCACTTTCATGAATTTCTTTCAAAGGTCCGATATGATCCTGAATATTATAGACATATGGTTGACGAAATTACGGTTAATGTTACAGAAATGTTTCGGGACCCTGCCGTTTATGCTGTAATACGAAATCAAATATTACCACAACTGGCACCTAAACCATTCATTAGGTTATGGCATGCAGGCTGCTCTACAGGCGAAGAAGTCTATTCAATGGCGATTTTATTAAAAGAAGCCGGACTGTTGCACAAATCCCTAATTTATGCTACCGATATAAATGAAAAAGTATTAGAAACAGCAAAAAAAGGAATTTTCCCTTTGCGGATGATGAAAGAATATTCAGAAAATTACAGGGATTCTGGTGGAAAGGAAGATTTTTCAAGTTACTATACCGCTAATTATGGCAGCGCTAAATTTGATGCAGAATTAGGTCAGAAAATGGTATTTTCGCAGCATAATTTAGTTTCAGATACTTCATTTAATGAGTTTGACTTTATTTTATGTCGCAATGTTTTGATTTATTTTGACAATGACTTGCAAAAAAGGGCCATTAATTTATTTGATGAAAGCTTGTCTGTTCTTGGTTTTTTGGCATTAGGAACCAAAGAAACCATAAAATATTCGATATCGTTAAATAAATATAAACAACTCGATAGAGAAAAAATATGGAGGAAAGTAAAATAACAGCAGATTGTAAAGTCATTATTATAGGAGGTTCTGCTGGCAGTTTACATGTTTTAATGCAGGTGTTACCTGAACTGCCTATAATAAAAAGGCTTGCCATTGTAATCGTTGTTCATAGAAAAAGTACAGATGAGGAAACGCTAGAGGAACTCATTAAATTAAAATCCAATATAGAAGTAAAGTCCGTGGAAGATAAAGTATCATTTTTACCTGGATTTATTTACGTGGCGCCATCAAATTACCATTTATTGTTTGAAAAAAGCAACCAGCTATCACTTGATACTTCTGAAAAAATAAATTACAGCAGACCCAGTATTGATGTTTCATTCGAATCGGCGGCAGAAATTTATAAGGATCAGTTAATAGGAGTCTTATTGTCAGGGTCTAATTCTGACGGAACTGAAGGATTAAAAGCAATTCAAAGTTTTGGCGGAATTATTGTTGTTCAGGACCCTATTTCCGCCGAAATGCCATTTATGCCAACCCATGCAATCCAGAATACGACACCTGACTTTATTTTGAATGTTCAGGAAATTATTCAGTTTATCCTATCCCTAGATAATTAATTTATAGAGCTAATTATACCATAATTATTAATGAATTTGCCTATTTATGTTCTGGTAACTGGGTTTCGCAAACCTATAGGCAATTTTATTAAAAAAATGGACTTTATTTGTGTGGACGTAGTTTGTCCAGTTTTATCAATAATCTTTTGAACATCGTTTTTATCTTTTTTTAGTATAAAAAAACCGGGAACTTTATTGAATTTACTAATTTATCGATAATTTCAGTCTCTTAACCATTTTAACATTTTAGGAAAAGCTTCTTTACCTTCTTTTTCTGCACGTTCTTTTCCTAAAGCAAGTCCAGCCCATTCCAGAAAAGGTAAACCAATGTAATTTCCGCTGTTAAAATTTGAAATAAGCCACTCCGATCCATTTTTGTATCCCTTAGGATGAAATACAAATTCGACTGGCAATGCTAAGTGTCTTACTGCTGCAAAAGACCAGAGAATTGCAGCAATCTCTTCTCCTTGGCTAGGCCAGTCGCTAGCCATTTCATCTGTACCTGCTATTTTTCTCTCTTCAGCAGTAGTTACAGCCAAATGTCCCGCTTCATGCAGAATATCGCCCGGATATAATAATTTTTCAAAATCAATATAAAGACAATTAGGCCCTAAACTTAATCCCGGCAAAAAAGAAGTTTGAAGCTCTTTTTCGATTATGTCAATCCCTATTTCGTTTAAGAATAACAGGAGTTTTTTTAATTCAGGAAATTGCTTATTTGTTGTCATGGTGAAAATAATTAGGTATTAAGTCAATATACCAAAATCCGTAATCAAAAGCATCAGAAGAGTTTTTATTGCAAGCTATATCTGATGACTTCTGATTTTTAGGTTTTTCATATTTGCGATATACGGTTTCGCCAATTTTAAAATGAACAGCTTCAGAAAAAATCGGCCCATCAAAAGTAAACGTATGGAATTCACCATTTTCTCCACAAACATCTACATCTTCGGGTAAATCATTGATGAAATCCTGATCTATAATCCGGCCAACAAAACTTTTGTCGAGAAAGCTTTCGTTTACACAAACTACAATCGTTTTAAATCCTAAACTTATAAACTCCTGAATCAAATCGTGTGTTGGAATTTTCCATAATGGGAATTCGGCTTCAAAGCCAATTTCGGATAATTTATCTTCCCGGTATTTTCGCAAATCTTCTAAAAAAATGTCTCCAAAAACCGAATGGGTAATACCTTGCTTTTTTAATTCGTTTAAGGTTTCGGACATTACATTTTCGTAAACTTCCATAGTTGGCATTTCCGGAATCTCGATGACTTTTAATGGCAAACCGATACTTTTTGCCTGACATTCTAACAATTCTACTCGGACGCCATGCATAGAAATCCGCTGATATTGCTGGTTGACACTGGTCAGTAAACACTCAATTTTGAAATCAGGATTTTGAAGGATTTTGTATAAAGCCAGAGCAGAATCTTTTCCGCTGCTCCAGTTAAATAAAGCTTTTTTAGGTGTTAACACGATCGTATAATTTTCTAATGTAAACATACAAATTTCATTCGATTTGTTGATGAAACCTTTGTAACTTTGGATTTTTGCCTTCAAATTTATTTAAATGAAATACATCCTATTATTTATTACCAGTTTTGCTTTTGCCCAGCAAACCCAATTTGTTGATTTTAAAACGGTTTCTGGTCAGTTGAAATTTAATACCAGTGAAAAATTGGTTTCCGGTTCTGTCGAATATCAGTTTGAAGTTCTACAACCTGTTGATACCATTAAGGTTGACGCCAAAAATATGGACTTTACAAACGTAGCAATCAATGAAAAGGAGGTTGTTTTTATTAATACGGGTAAACAATTGCAAATCGGCTATCATTTTCAAAAAGGAAAAAACCAGCTGACTTTTGAATATAAGGTAAAACCCAAACAGGCTTTATATTTTGTAGATATTGAGAATTCAGAAGTGCAAATCTGGACACAGGGACAGGGGAGATACACAAGTAATTGGTTTCCTAGTTTTGATGATGTGAAGGAAAAAGTAGTTTTTAATTTAGGAATTACTTATGATAAGAATTACGAGGTTGTTTCGAACGGAATTTTACAGGAAAAGACGGAGAACAACAATCAATTTATTTGGCAATATAAAATGCAAAACCCAATGAGTTCTTATTTATTGATGCTTGCGATTGGAAAGTTTGATAAAAAAGAATTCAAATCAAAATCTAAAATTCCTTTGGAATATTATTTGGAGCCTAAAGATACAAATCGTTTTGAACCTACCTATCGTTATTCTAAACGTGTTTTTGATTTTTTGGAAAAAGAAATAGGAGTGAAGTATCCCTGGAAAATCTACAGGCAAATTCCAGTACGTGATTTCCTGTATGCGGGAATGGAAAATACGACAACAACACTTTTTGCAACCCGTTATGTGGTTGATTCCATTGGTTTTGAAGATCGGAATTATACTAATGTTGATGCCCATGAATTGGCTCATCATTGGTTTGGAGATTTAATTACCGCCGAGAGCAGTACGCATCACTGGCTTCAGGAAGGTTTTGCAACTTATTATGCTGCATTGGCAGAAAGAGAAATTTTTGGGGATGATTATTTTTATTCAAAATTGTATGATACTGCGCAACAACTAAAATTTGCGTCCAGAACAGATTCGATTCCAGTTTTGAATGCAAAGGCCAGTTCCCTGACTTTTTACGAAAAAGGTGCCTGGGCATTATTTGTTTTACACGAATCGATTGGAGACAGAGCATTTAAAAAAGCCATAAAAAGTTATTTGAATAAATATTCCTACCAAACTGTCAATACACAGAATTTCTTTGAGGAAATTAAAAAAGTATCTGATTTTGATTTGAAAAAATTCCAGAAAACCTGGTTGGAAACGACTGCTTTTGACACAGCTACCGCTAATGCTTTGTTGAGTAAAAATAAAACAATTCAGGAGCGTTTGGAAGTTGATAAACTGAAAAAAACACCATTAACTGAAAAACAGGATTATTTTTTAAAAATTTTAAATTCAGACAGCTATCAATCCGTAAAAGCATCAGTTGTAGATCAAATTGAACCTGAAAAGTATCAAGCTAAAAAAATACTTTTAATAGCAGCTTTAAAAACCAATAATAGTAAGGTTCGCCAGGCTGTGGCTCAAAATTTGTCTTCAATTCCTGAAGATTTCAGAATTAATTATGAAACTTTACTTGATGATAAATCCTATCAGACAAAGGAAATAGCGCTTTATTTTTTGTGGAATAATTTTCCTGAAAATCGTTCGTCATATCTTGATAAATCTAAAAAATGGATTGGTTTCAATGATTATAACCTGCGTACTTTATGGCTTTCATTAGCATTATCTACAACTAATTACAGTGATAATCATGAAGCATTAATTTCAGAATTGATTACCTTTTCTTCTGCAAAATATGAAGCTTCTACACGACAGAATGCACTCGAAAAGCTAATTGCTTTTAAAATTATTAACGATCAGGTTTTGAGTAATTTAGTTCAAGCTACAACACATCATATGTGGCAATTTTCGAAATTTGGAAGAGATACGATTCGATTATTATTAAAAAATCCTGAAATGCATACGTCATTTAATAGAATTTTGCCTAATTTGAACCCCGATGAACAATTCCAATTGGATCGTTTATTGAAAGAGTAAAAGGGAAAAAGAGTGTAAAGAAGCAAGAAACAAGATTCAAGAGTAGGTTAGAGTTATAGTATTTGTTCTTTGCTCTTGCATCTATTCTCTAAAAAAAACAAAACCTAATATTATTTATGAGAGCATTGGTTATATCCGGTGGCGGTAGTAAAGGCGCATTTGCCGGCGGTGTTGCACAATATTTATTGCAAGTTAAAAAATATGAATATGATTTACTTTTAGGAACTTCTACAGGTAGTTTGCTTATACCGCATTTGGCTCTCGGAAATATTCAAAAAATCCATTCGGTTTACACCAATGTAAACATGTCCAAAATATTTAACATTTGCCCTTTTGTGGTGAAGGTCAAAGATGGTGTTGATATCGTAACCATCAATCACTTTAATGTTTTACGCCAGTTTTTTAAAGGAAAAAGAACATTTGGAGAAAGTAAGGGCCTGCAGAAATACATTAAAAAGAATTTTTCCTTGTCGGATTTTAATCAATTGAAAAATCTGAAAAAAGACGTTGTTATAACGGTAACGAATTTTACAAAAAATGAAGCGGAATATAAATCGGTTAAGGATTGTACCTACGATGAATTTTGTGACTGGTCCTGGATCTCCAGTAATTATGTTCCGTTTATGAGTCTTGTTAATAAAGATAATTACGAATATGGCGATGGTGGATTCTCTAGTCTGGTACCAATTAAGGAAGCCATTAACCGCGGAGCAACAGAAATTGATGTGATAATTTTAGAAACGGAAGTCAATATGGAAAAAATGGTTATTGGAAAAAACCCATTTTCATTGATGATTGATTTGTTTCGGATTGCACTCGATCAGGTTGAAAAACACGACATTGCTATAGGAAAATTGATAGCAAACAATAAAAATGTAAAACTTAATTTATATTACACCCCAACAAAATTAACGAACAACGCCTTAATTTTTAACAAGGAACTGATGAAAGTATGGTGGGAGCAAGGTTATGAATATGCTCAGAATAAGTCGGAGATCATGAGTGATAATAGATAGAATATTAAAAATAGTTTTTGGATTCAATACTTGGACGCAGCACGAATCAAAAAAAACATATTTTAAATAAAATATTACCAAAGCTCCGCAACCTCGTTCTTAATATACCCCAAAGCCGCATTGCTTGGCGATTGTTTTTCTAATAAATCGTTCAAAATAACTTCACGCAATTTGTCAGCACTATCAACACGATCGCTCATCGCGGCTTTACGAATAATTTGTATAGTAGAATTTTTGGATGTTGTAATGATTGTCCAGCATTGGTCAGACATGTAGATTTGCTGCGTTAAATTGTGCTCAAATTCCTGCTCGATCTGATCGATAATAAAGTTTTCGTAATCATGCTTTTGCTGAGAAATTGGTGCAATTCGAATCAATAATTTGTTAAGGTTAATGCGTTCCAAAAATAAAGTCATGCGCTCGTATGCCTGTAAACGTATTGGCAAAGATTGTTTCTGATATTCTCTGTTGAGTAAAAAAGCACGTTTTCTGTCGTTGTTTTTGATATGCAGTTCAAAAAAACGATATGCCACAAATCCGGTAACTATGGCAGGTAAGGTATAACTGGCTAATTCTATAATTCTTGTAAAATCCATTTTCAAAATATTTACAGCAAAAATATACTTTTTGCTGAGAAATCACTTTAAAATTATTTAATAAACTAAATGTAAGACTTACTTTTGTTGAAAGTTTATAACTTTTTGGAACATACCTTTAAAATGGATTCATATATAATAATTTTACTTTGTTTGGCGGCTTTTGCCGCAGGATTTATTGATGCAATTGTGGGTGGTGGCGGATTGATACAAACTCCAATGGGATTAATTTTATTGCCAAATTTACCAGTATCAACAGTCGTTGGAACTTTAAAAATTCCTGCTTTCAGCGGGACTGCTTTTGCTGCTTTTCAATATCTTAAAAAAGTAGTTATTGAATGGAAATTGCTTTTGATAATGATGTGTTTGGCAGTTCCTTCGGCATTTTTGGGTTCTACAATATTAACTCTGGTGAGTAATGATTTTATGAAGCCGCTTTTGCTTGTAGTTTTATCTTTATTGTTACTATACACGTATGCAAAGAAAAACTTTGGTCAGCATGTTGCTAAAGACCATTCTGCTAAAACACAAATTTCATATGCTGTCGTAATCAGTATAATTATTGGGTTTTATGACGGATTTATTGGTCCCGGAACCGGAAGTTTTTTCGTAGTTGCTTTTATTGTACTATTGGGTTTTGATTTTTTGCATGCTTCTGCCAATGCCAAAATGGTAAATCTTGCCACTAATTTTGGCTCGATTTGTTTATTTGTTTTAAAAGGAAAAATTATCTGGTCAATTGCAGTTCCAATGGCCGTAAGTAATGCTTTGGGCGGATGGCTTGGTGCTAAGCTGGTCATTAATAAAGGAAATGGTTTTATTAGAATATTCTTCCTGATAGTAGTAATCGGTACTTTAATCCGGTTTGCTTATGATGTATTTTGTAAATAATACAGATTCATTTTTTATAAGCATTAACCCTTTCTTTAGGTATAATTAGTTTTTGATGATGATTTTTTCGTCAGTTCGAGTAATTTTCGATATAAAATGGTATCGAGAATAGAAAAATTATCATTAAAAACGGTTCTCGATACATTTTTTATTCCGCTTCACTGCACAAAAAATACCCTAACTGACTTTTTTAATAATTACACCCAACAGGTTAATCATTACTTTTCAATCGTTATTTGAATTAATTTTTCTATGCTTATCTGCGATTATACCTGTTTAAATTTAACGTACTGTCTTTACAGTAATTGCGAATATGGTATTTACGGATAGTATTTTTTTTATGTATATATTTTATTTTTGTTTAATTTTTTAACATTTTATTTGTTTATTTTGAATAAAATTATATTTTTGTGTAATCGATTACATTTTTAAGTATTTATCTTAGTCCTTAAACTTTGTAAGATTTAGAATGTAGTATTCTAAAATATTTATATCTAACCAACTTAAACCACATTTAATGAAAAAAAAAATAATCTATTTTTTTACTGCATTGCTATTATTTCCACTTTGTGTTTTTTCACAAATTTACGTTTCACCATCAGGAGTTTCTGGTAATGATGGTTCTCTTGCTAATCCTACTACCTTATTAAATGCGATTAATACAGTAGGTTCAGGGCAAACAATATTTATGCGCGGTGGAGTTTATCCCATTGCTTCGACAATTTTAATAGCCAGAACAAATAGCGGAACTGCAGGAAATCTAAAAAGGATTGAAGCCTATTCAGGAGAAACCCCTATTATTGATTTCTCAGCCCAGGCAGAACTGCCGGCCAACAGAGGTATTATTCTGGATGCTTTCTACTGGTATCTGAAAGGAATAACGATTAGGAATTCTGGTGATAATGGAATGTTACTTTCAGGAAGTAATAACACTATTGATAATTGTGTTTTTGAAAAAAACAGGGACACCGGACTTCAATTGAGCAGATACGATGTCAATGCTACAACAATCAGTCAATGGCCATCTAATAATCTGATTTTGAATTGTGAATCTTTTGACAATAAAGACATAGGAGCTGAAAATGCTGACGGATTTGCTGCAAAACTCACTTGCGGTGAAGGCAATGTTTTCAGAGGATGTATTTCTCATAATAATATTGATGATGGATGGGATTTATATACTAAAACAGAAACAGGACCAATTGGAATTATTTTGTTCGAAAATTGCGTCGCTTACAATAATGGGACATTATCAACCAGCAGCACTTCCGGAACTGGAGATAAAAATGGTTTCAAATTAGGAGGAGAAGGCATTCCTGTAAATCATATTGTACGCCGTTGTGTAGCTTTTGGAAATGGAAAGCACGGTTTTACCGATAATAATAATTTAGGCTCAATTGAAATGTCAAATAATACGTCTGTTAATAATGCAGAAGCAAATTTTGGCTTCAGAACTGGTGGTAATCATCAATTCAGAAACAATGTATCCTATAATTCAGGGAGCAGTGATAAAAATTCAGGAACAGACATTGGTTCATCAAATGTATGGTGGATCAGCAAAAAAAGTACCAACGGAAGAACTCCGGCTATTGTTTCGAGTGCAGCAGATTTTGTAACATTAATTCCTCCTGTTAATATTAAAAATCCTGATGGAAGTCCAAATTTAGGTAATTTCGCAACATTAAATTCGAACAGTGATTTTATTGATGCAGGAGTGACAGCTTCCGGAATTACATTTAACGGAACGGCACCTGATTTAGGAGCAAGAGAAACGGGTACTGTACAAACTACAGATTTTGTCTTAACTACTACTGTAAGTCCTGTAGTTGGAGGAAATGTAGCCATAAGTCCAAATAATACTACTTATAATGCCGGAACAATAGTAACATTAACAGCTACACCTGCTGCTGATTATGAATTTTTATCATGGAGTAATGGAGCTACGGCAACCACAACTTCTCTTACTATGGATTCGGACAAAACTATTACTGCAAATTTTAAAAGTACGCTTCCGGCGGCTTATGTTCTGTCAACTGCTGTAAATCCGACAAATGGTGGACTAATTTCAATTAATCCAAATAAAGCAACATATACGGAGGGTGAAACAGTAACACTTACTGCGACGCCGACCACAGGGTACGTATTTGATAAATGGAGTAACAATGCTGCAACAGCAACGACAACAATTGTAATGAATAGCGATGTAACAATAAATGCATTTTTTACTCTGCCAGTTACAGGAACTCAAACTTTAAGAATCGAAGATGCAGATTCATTCACATCTGGTTATTGCGGATTTGAAGGCTCAAGATCTGCAAATTCAGGAGCAAATAATGGATTCGTTACTAATTTTTCGAACAGTGCTGGCAAAGGGGTAAGTTATACAGTAAAAGTTCCTGCCGCCGGCCTTTACAGTATTGTTTTTAGATATGTAAATAGTAGTTCATCTAACCCTACTACAGCAAAACTAAAAGTAAACGGTTCAGATGTTATTCCTGCCTTATCGTTTCCAAAAACAGCAAATTCCACTACTTTTGCAACTACTGCTTCAGCCAATATAACATTGACTCAGGGTGTGAATACAATACGTTTGGAAACCACTGTTGCTTCTGCTTTTGCAGATGTTGACTGGATGGAAATAACAGGTGAAACTCCTACGGCAGAATCATGTACAAGTCAGATAACATTAGCTACAAACAAATTTGAACAACTTATCTTTGAAGCTTTTGTTTCTCCCAACCCTGCAGTTGAGACTATCAATTTAATAATCAATTCTCAGCAGGTACAGGATTCAAATATTGTCCTGACAAATACACTTGGGCAAATTTTATTTTCAAAAAAGCAATTATTAAATTTAGGAATAAACACTATTTCAATAAATAAAAATGCAATATCAAAAGGTATATATATTCTTGCGATAGAATCAGCAGGAATAAAAAAAGCAATAAAAGTTATTGTAAAATAAAAAAAACAAAAACCACTTTTTTAGAGTGAAAAACCGCTTTACATTTATTGTGAAGTGGTTTTTTTTTAATCTTTTTGTCGTTACAGGCAAGTTTGATTTTTATAGAAGTAAGATTCTAAGAGTTTAATTCTTATTTTTGCATAAAAGGAGAACAATTTCATGCATAAATATATTGACCAGCTCAACGAAGCACAACGAGAACCCGTTTTACAAAAAGATGGGCCGATGATTATTATTGCTGGTGCAGGTTCGGGAAAGACTCGTGTTTTAACAATTAGAATTGCCTATTTGATGCATCAGGGAGTAGATGCTTTCAATATCCTTTCGCTGACATTTACAAATAAGGCTGCCCGCGAAATGAAAACCCGTATTTCGGCCATTGTGGGAGCAAGTGAGGCAAAAAACCTGTGGATGGGAACCTTTCACTCCGTTTTTGCACGTATTCTTCGTTCAGAAGCCGAGCATTTGGGATATCCTTCCAACTTTACCATTTATGATTCTCAGGATTCACAACGACTGATTTCGTCTATCATAAAAGAAATGCAGCTGGATCGTGATATTTATAAGCCTAAACAGGTTTTAGGCAGGATTTCGAGTTATAAAAACAGTTTGATTACGGTTAAGGCATATTTTAATAATCCTGAATTGCAGGAAGCAGATGCAATGGCTAAAAAGCCAAGATTAGGAGAAATATACCAGCAATATGTGGATCGTTGTTTTAAAGCCGGAGCAATGGATTTTGATGATTTATTATTAAAAACCAATGAATTATTGACTCGTTTCCCAGAAGTTTTGGCTAAATATCAGAATCGGTTTCGATATATTCTCGTTGATGAGTATCAGGATACAAACCACTCTCAGTACTTGATTGTAAGGGCTTTGTCAGATAAATTTCAGAATATTTGTGTGGTTGGAGATGATGCGCAGAGTATTTATGCTTTCCGTGGTGCGAATATCAATAATATTCTGAATTTTCAAAAGGATTATGAAGGAGTAAAAACGTTTAGATTGGAGCAAAATTATCGTTCAACACGAAATATTGTAGAAGCGGCCAATACCATTATTGATAAAAATAAAACCAAACTTGATAAAATTGTCTGGACAGCAAATGATTTTGGCCCGAAGATAAAAATACACAGAAGTTTGACTGATGCTGAAGAAGGCCGTTTTGTAGCCAGTACCATTTTCGAGCAAAAAATGCAGAATCAATTGCATAACGGCGCTTTTGCAATTTTATATCGTACCAATGCACAATCCCGTGCAATGGAAGATGCATTGAGAAAACGCGATATTCCATATAGAATTTATGGAGGGCTTTCATTTTATCAACGCAAGGAAATAAAAGATGTTTTATGCTATTTACGTTTGGTGATTAATCCAAAAGATGAAGAGGCTCTGATTAGAGTTATCAATTATCCAGCACGTGGAATTGGAGATACAACAGTTGAAAAACTGACTATTGCAGCAAATCATTATAAACGTTCAATTTGGGAAGTAATGGTCAATATTGATAAAATCGATTTGAAACTGAATACCGGAACAAAGAATAAATTGAACGATTTTGTAACGATGATTCAGAGTTTTCAGGTTATTAACGAAAATCAGGATGCTTTTTATATTACAGATCATGTTGCCAAAAAAACAGGGCTCGTTCAGGAATTAAAAAAAGATGCTACGCCGGAAGGAATGGCCAAAATTCAGAATATAGAAGAACTTTTAAATGGTATTAAAGATTTTACAGAGGGTCAGAAAGAAATTGACGGAGCAAGAGGAGCTCTTTCAGAATTTATGGAAGATGTTGCACTTGCAACCGATTTGGATAAAGACACATCTGATGAAGACCGTGTAGCATTAATGACTATTCACTTGGCAAAAGGGCTTGAATTTCCACAGGTTTTTGTGGTTGGAATGGAAGAAGATTTATTTCCGAGTGCTATGAGTATGAGTACCAGAAGTGAATTGGAGGAAGAACGCCGTTTGTTTTATGTCGCTTTGACGCGTGCAGAACATCAGGCCTATTTGACATATGCACAATCCCGTTACCGTTGGGGAAAATTAACGGATAGTGATCCCTCTCGTTTTATTGAAGAAATTGATGGACAGTATTTAGAATATCTAACCCCAACAGAAAGTAATTATCGCTATAAACCAATGATTGACAGTGATATCTTTGGAGATATCGATAAATCGAAATTACGATTGGCAAAACCTGTTGGAGGAACGCCGCCCAAATATAGTACAGATAATGAACCCAAGCCGGACTTAAATATTCGAAAACTAAAACCTGTCGCAGGGACGAACCCAAATGCAGGAGCTCCTAATCTATTTGACAATAAATTAACTATTGGAAATATAGTAATGCATGAACGTTTTGGAAAAGGGGAGATAGTAAATCTTGAAGGAGTTGGAGCTGATAAAAAAGCCGAAATCAAATTTGAAGTTGGCGGGATTAAAAAACTATTACTTAGGTTTGCTAAATTAGATGTTATTGGTTAAAAAAAGTTTCAAATTTCAGGCTTCAAGATTAAAACCTTGCGTTTAAATGATATGCAATTTTAAACCTGAAACCCATAAAGATAAAAAAATGGCCGAATTTATAAAAATATATCCTGACAAACCAAGTGAAGCTGCAATCGCAAAGGTTGTAAAAGTACTTCAGAATGGTGGTTTAGTAATTTATCCAACAGACACCGTTTACGGATTAGGTTGTGACATTACCAATTCTCGTGCTTTGGAAAAAATTGCGAAAATTAAAGGAGTTAAGCTGGAGAAAGCGAATTTCTCCTTTATTTGTCATGATTTGAGTAATCTCTCAGATTATGTCAGGCAGATTGATACTGCTACTTTCAAAATTTTAAAAAGAGCATTACCTGGGCCTTATACCTTTATTTTACCGGGTAATAACAATTTACCTAAAGAATTTAAAAAGAAAACCACAGTAGGTATTCGTGTTCCGGATAATAACATTGCATTAGAAATTGTCAGGCAATTAGGAAACCCAATAGTGTCAACTTCTATAAGGGACGAGGATGATGTAATTGAATATACAACTGATCCAGAATTGATTTTTGAAAAATGGCAGAATCTTGTAGATATGGTTATAGATGGCGGATACGGTGACAATATTGGTTCAACAATAATAGATTTATCAGAACATGAGCCGGTTATTATAAGAGAAGGAAAAGGAGATATAGGGATTTTGTAAAAAAAAACTTAAAGTTATTATCATTCAAAAAAATAGTAGTAACTTTATTGTTAGTTAAAATTTAGTTAGTTAATTAAAAAATGCTATCCTTAAATTGATGAAAGGATACTAAAAAAGCAGGTCATTTGACCTGCTTTTTGTGTTTTATAGAATATAAAATTTGAAAATTACTGTTGTTGTTTTTTCATTTCTTTTTCAATCATTTCATAGAACTGATCAATTTTTGGCATAACAACAATTCTTGTTCTTCTGTTTCTGCCTTTATTTTCAGGCGTATCATTTGCAACTAACGGAATGTAAGAACTTCTACCCGCTGCAATTAATTTTGCTGGATTAACACCTAAATCATTAGTTAAAACACGAACGATTGAGGTAGAACGCTTCACACTTAAATCCCAGTTGTCTAACAAAATCCCGTTGCTTTTATAAGGAACATTATCAGTATGACCTTCAACCATACACTCAAAATCAGGTTTGTCATTTACTACTTTTGCAACTTTTGCTAAAACAGATTTAGCTTTATCGGTTACTTCATAACTTCCGCTTTTAAATAATAATTTATCTGCGATTGAAATAAATACAACTCCTTTTTCAACATTGATTTCGATATCCGGATCGTTGATTCCAACAGCACCTTTCAAACTTGTAACTAATGCTAATGTTACACTGTCTTTTTTAGTAAGAGCATCTTGAAGTCTGGATATTTTAAGGTCCTTTTCTTTTAAACTTTCTAAAGATTTTTCAAGATTTTCAGCACCTTTTGTAGTTAAAACAGTTAAGTCTTTAGATGTGCTTATTAAGTCCTGATTGTGTTCTTTGTAGCTTGCGGCAGTAGCTGCCAATCCTGCTTTTTCTTCTAAGCAAGTATTTAGTTTTACAGTGCAGGAATTTAATAAGTCCTGAGTTTCTTTGTTTTTAGCTTCTAATTCTGCATATTTCTTTTTAGAAACACACGATGATAGAGCTATTAGTACTGTTAAAGCAATTGCTATTTTTCTCATGAATGTCAAATTTAATGTTAATTACAAATTTAGTTTTTAATATTTTGAATAGTGTTAAAGATTTCTTTAAAAACTGCCAATTTCCTTATATAATATAAGAAAACGATACTTTTTACTGTATAGTATTGCTGCATTTGAAAATATTTCCTCTTCTTTAAGTAAAACAGTGAAAGGCAATAAAATGAAAAGTGAGCATGTAAAATTGCCAATGTATGTTTGAATTTTCCTTGTGTTAAAAATCGCACAGCAGCAATTCCATCTAAAATCATTCTGAAAAAAATGACGAAAAATAAACCTTTTTTTGGAAGGTTTTTAACGAGCATTAATAATGAATTTCTAAAGTTTAGATAGGTTTTCTTAGGGTTTCCCTGATTTAAAGTTGCACCGCCAACATGGTATACAGCCGATTGATAGTTGTATTTGATCACATGACCATCATTTTGCGCACGCCAGCATAAATCGATTTCTTCCTGATGTGCAAAAAATGTTTCATCAAAACCGCCTAATTCATGATAAACTTCTTTCCGAATAAAAAAACAAGCCCCTGAAGCCCAAAATATTTCACGGTTGTCATCATATTGACCATTATCTTTTTCAATTGTGTCAAAAATTCGTCCACGACAAAATGGATAACCATATGAATCAATAAATCCTCCCGCTGCACCAGCATATTCAAAATATTCTTTGTTTTTAAAATCAAGAATTTTGGGCTGAATGATAGCCGTGTTCTTTTCCTTATCAAAGGTTTCAATAATCGGTTTTAACCAATTTTCCGTTACTTCGATGTCCGAATTAACCAGAGCATAAATTTCGGCATCCACTTCTTGCAAAGCAATATTGTAGCCTTTGGCAAAACCATGGTTACCTGTATTTTTAATGATTTTAACTGTTGGGAAATTCTGCTGAACGAAATTTACAGAATCGTCTGTTGAAGCATTATCTGCTACATATATAGCAGCATCCTGAGAAAACTGAATTACTGATGGCAAAAATTGCTCTAATAATTTTATTCCATTCCAATTTAAAATGACAACTGCAATTTTATCCAAAAGTAATCTTTTTATAATTTAATAAATTTCTTTGTAATCCGGCAAAGATGGTAAAAAGTCATATTTTTCGTTTTCAAAATCCATCTGACAATAAAAATGGTCAAGACCGTTTGTAACTTTCAAAAACCGTGCCTGCATTGTCATGTTATAACGCGCAATCTGATCAAAAGTTGCCTGGGATATTTTGACTTCCGGTGCTTTGCATTCTACTAATATATGTATAGAGCCATCAGGATTAAAAACAACAACATCATAACGTTTTCGTAATCCGTTGATCGTTAAAACCTTTTCTACGTTTATGAGCGATTTTGGATATTTTTTTTCATTCATTAGATAATGAACAACATGTTGGCGAACCCATTCTTCCGGTGTTAGAATTATGAATTTTTTTCTGATTTCATCAAAAATAGACACTTTATTTTCGCTATTTTTGAATCGAAAATTATAGATTGGAAAATTTAATGGCTGCATAAAGCAAAAGTATAAAATAGTTTCAGGTTTTAAGTTTAAAGTTTCACGTTATTGAAATGAGAACTTGAAACTTGAACCTTTAAACAATAATATTGAATGGACGAAGTTGTAAAAATTGTTAATGATATAAAAGCGGGAAATATAAAACCAATTTATTTTTTAATGGGTGAAGAGCCTTATTATATTGATAAATTATCGGAATATATTGAGCAGAATATCCTTTCGGAAGAAGAAAAAGGATTCAATCAGACAGTTTTATACGGACGGGATGTTTCTGTTGAAGATATCGTTTCAACGGCAAAACGTTATCCAATGATGGCAGATCGCCAGGTTGTTATTGTAAAAGAAGCACAGGATTTATCACGAACAATTGACAAAATCGAATCGTACGTTAATAATCCAATGGAAACAACAGTTTTGGTTTTTTGTTATAAATATAAAACACTTGATAAGCGTAAAAAAGTAACCAAATTATTAGCACAAAACGGAATTGTTTACGAAAGCAAAAAATTATACGAAAATCAGGTTGGTGATTGGATTAAGCGTGTTCTCGCCGGAAAAAAATATACAATTGATCCAAAAGCTAATGCAATGTTAGTAGAGTTTTTAGGGACTGATTTAAGCAAAATTAACAATGAATTAGAGAAATTACAGATTATTTTGCCTCAGGGAACCGTAATTACACCACAGCATATTGAGGAAAATATTGGTTTCAGTAAAGACTATAATGTCTTTGAACTTAGAAAAGCTATTGGCGAACGTAATCAGATAAAAGCATATAAAATTGCAGAAAATTTTGCTCATAATCCCAAAGAATATCCGCTTGTAATGACTACGGGATTAGTGTTTTCTTTTTTCATTCAGATTTTAAAATATCATGGTTTAAAAGATAAAAACCCAAAAACGGCTGCTCCAATTTTAGGGGTTAATCCTTTTTTTATGAAAGATTATGATGTGGCGCTCAAAAATTATCCCATGAAAAAAGTCAGCCATATTGTGGGTACTCTTCGAGATATAGATGTTAAAAGTAAAGGCGTTGGCGCAAATGCCTTGGCGCAATCAGATTTGTTAAAAGAAATGCTGTATAAAATTTTTAATTAAGCCGTGAAAATTCACGATATTTACACTTCAAAAAAATACCACTTAAAATTAATAACGATTATGGGAATGAATAAAAATACCGTTTTAGGATGGGCTACTTTTATAATGATACTTATGGGATTGTTACTTATAGGTCTTGGCGCTTTTAGATATAGTGAAATATCAGGCTGGGGATTTGCAGCAACAGGAGTTGGCTTTTTAGCCAATGCATGGGTTTTTAATGCTTTGAAAGGACGCGTATAATAGGACGTAAAGTGTTTATAAAAAAAATCCACTACATCAGTAGTGGATTTTTTTTTAAATATTTTTTAGTTATTATTGTGCTAACAGTTTTCCTGACTGGATGATTTTACCATTACTAATTATTTTAAATAAATAAATACCTGAAGTAAGACTGCTTAGTTCTAAAGTTGTAATTTTTTCTGTAACATCCACTTTTTTCACTTCTTTACCAAATATATCATATACTATAATTTGAGTGTTGTTAATTTCAAATTTATTGCTAATTTCAAAATTGATGAAAGACTTAAAAGGATTCGGATAAATATTAGCTTTTTGTTCCTCTTGAAATGTATGTGTACCCAGTGTGGAACAACCTAATGGCATTATTACTGAAACAGCAGCAGTACTTAATCCACCAGCTGTTGTAAATGCTCTGCCCTCAAGCGATACTCCGGTTGTTAAATCAACTGCGTCATTATTGGCAACAATAGTTCCTTTAAATTCTGAATAGTCGCTAATCAATACAGCACCTTCTACTTTCCAATATACATTTTTGGCTTGAGTTCCATTAATCAAAATTACTTTAGCATAAGTGCTGGTAGAAAGGGCACCAGTTATTTGAATTACAAAAACTGCATCGGCATTTCCTTGAGCATTTAAATAAACTGTATTGGTTAACACCGTTGCTGCATTTAATAAATAAGTATGCGGTGTAAGGACAAGATTATTTCCAAATTGTGCTGGATACAATAATTCAATATCATAAGGAAGAACATTTAAATAATTATAAACATCTGTTAAATCAGCTGCCGCTTGTGCTGTAGAAGTATCGGGTTGAGGATGTATCGATCCATTTACATCAATTGCATCATAACCAGTTGTTAACCCTACATTAGTCCCAATATCACCAGTAACTTTTGTTATACCTGCGTTGGAAACAGATCCATTTGAAGAGAAAATAGCATAACATTCAGTTGATTTTAAATCAGGTGCTGTAGGACCATTAAGGATTGGACTGTTACATCCAATAGGAGTCGAAGAAGTAATACCATCAACAGATATTGATCCAGAAGTCGAAAGTGCTCTTCCTTCTAATAACACTCCAGTATTCATAACGATTGCTGCGTTGTTCACAATAACAGTTCCTTTCATAATCGTTCCAGATGCCATACTTGTCAATCCTTCTATTTTCCAAAACACATTACAAGCTTGGGCTCCGTTAATTAATTTTATTTCAGAATTTGAATTAGTTGCAAAAGCAGCTTCAATCTTAAATATAAAAACAGCATCTGGATTACCTTGAGCGTCTAGGGTTAAGTCAAGATTTAATGCAGCCACATCGGTAATTGAATATATTCCAGGAATAAGAATTTGTCCGTTACCTAATAAAGGCGCTAAGAAATAATTAGGAATGGCACTTTTCAATTGATTGTATGCAATTAATAAATCGGCACCACATTTAGCACTTGTTCCATTTCCATCGTTCATCACGCCATCTACATTTCCAAAACCTGTGCTGGAAGCACTGTTAGTCCCAACATTTCCTGTTAGATGAGTAATACCAGTATTTGTAACTGATCCAACAGAAGTAAATAATACAAAATCAGCAGCAGTTCCTAATGTTGGAGCTTGGCTATAACTTGAATTTTGAAATATTATGGAGAGTAACATTATTTTACAAAGTAATTTTATTTTCATTTTTTTAATTTATAGGTGAAATCAGTTTCACGTTGGCAAATGTGGTGGTCATTCTGTCTTTTATAGTTGTTTAATTTACGGATAAACTTATATTATTCACATATCAACTATTATTTCAAGGGTAAATTCATTTCAGTATTAAAACCTATTTATTCTTTATTATTTAAACTTTATTTATTATTTTATTGTAATATATTTGCACAATCAAAATTAAATCACAATTTGGATTTAATTTCAATAGAACTAGTTTTAAAATTCAGCAATAAAAAAATAATAATAAAATGTCAGACGATAAGAAAGTAATTTTCTCAATGCAAAAATTGAGTAAAACCTACCAGGGAGCAGATAAGCCAGTACTAAAAAACATCTATTTGAGTTTCTTTTACGGAGCTAAAATTGGTATTTTAGGTCTAAACGGTTCAGGTAAATCTTCACTTTTAAAAATTATTGCAGGAGTTGATAAAAACTATCAGGGTGATGTTGTTTTTCAACCTGGCTACACTGTAGGTTATTTAGAACAAGAACCAATTTTGGATGACTCTAAAACTGTTTTAGAAATTGTTCAGGAAGGAGCAGCCGAAACTATGGCTGTTTTAGCAGAATATAATAGTATCAACGATTTATTTGGTCTTGAAGAAAACTATTCAGATCCGGATAAAATGGACAAGTTGATGGATCGTCAAGCTGCTTTGCAAGACAAAATTGATGCTCTTGGTGCTTGGGAAATTGATACCAAATTAGAGATCGCCATGGATGCTTTGCGTACGCCAGATGGAGATACGCCTATCAAAAATCTTTCTGGTGGAGAGCGTCGTCGTGTAGCTTTATGCCGTTTGTTGTTGCAACAGCCAGACGTATTGCTTTTGGATGAGCCTACTAACCACTTGGATGCAGAGAGTGTTCTTTGGTTAGAGCAGCACTTGGCCCAATATGCTGGAACTGTAATTGCGGTAACGCACGATAGATATTTCCTGGATAATGTGGCGGGTTGGATTTTGGAATTGGATAGAGGAGAAGGTATTCCTTGGAAAGGGAATTATTCTTCCTGGTTGGATCAAAAATCTAGCAGAATGGCATTGGAAGAAAAAGTAGCTTCTAAGCGTCGTAAAAACTTAGAGCGTGAGTTGGACTGGGTTCGTCAGGGAGCGAAAGGTCGTCAAACCAAACAAAAAGCGCGTTTACAGAACTACGATAAACTGTTGAATGAAGACCAAAAACAACTGGATGAAAACCTGGAAATCTATATACCAAATGGTCCGCGTTTAGGAACCAATGTTATCGAAGCTAAAAATGTCGCCAAAGCTTTTGGAGATAAATTATTATACGATAACTTGAACTTCACTTTGCCACAAGCTGGAATTGTTGGAATTATCGGACCAAATGGTGCTGGTAAATCTACTATCTTCAGAATGATTATGGGTGAACAGGAAACGGATAGCGGAGAATTTTCAGTAGGAGAAACGGTAAAAATCGCTTACGTAGATCAATCGCATTCGAATATAGATCCAAATAAATCAATCTGGGAAAACTTCGCAGACGGTCAGGAATTGATTATGATGGGCGGAAAACAGGTGAATTCCAGAGCTTATTTATCTCGTTTTAACTTTGGTGGAGGAGAGCAAAACAAGAAAGTTTCTGCACTTTCCGGTGGAGAGCGTAACCGCTTGCACTTAGCAATGACTCTAAAAGAAGAAGGAAACGTATTGTTACTGGATGAGCCAACGAATGATTTGGACGTAAACACACTTCGTGCCTTAGAGGAAGGTCTAGAGAATTTCGCAGGTTGTGCTGTAGTAATCTCGCACGACAGATGGTTCTTAGACAGAATCTGTACGCACATCCTGGCTTTCGAGGGAGATTCTGAAGTATATTATTTCGAAGGAGGATTCTCTGAATATGAAGAAAATAAAAAGAAACGGTTAGGTGGTGATTTAACTCCAAAACGTTTGAAATACAGAAAATTGATTAGATAATAATTCAATTTTTGAAAAACTAAAAGCCTCAAATTCAAATTGTAATTTGAGGCTTTTTTTATGTGTAGTTTTTTAAGGAGCTATTTCCTGCTGTCATTCCAATCTTTTTGTCCGCCGAAAAGACGCACAAAAAGGATTTTCCCTTCCATCAGGGCTAGGGCATTGGGTTTCATTACAAAAATTTCGCTTTCAATTCAGGAGTTGGAATCATACAGCTTTCTTTTTTACCGTACCATTTGTATCTGTTTTTAGCAATATAATCATAAATCAGATTACTTAATCCTGTTGGAACAATTCTAAAAATAGTTCCTAAATGCCAAAATCCACCAAGATATTTCGAAATTTGAATGGCTGCCTGTGATTTATAATAATAAGCAACTCCAGGTTCGTATAGAATAATACTGTCAATATTCTCTGGATTAACGCCAATATGATTTAGAATTTCCTGTCCCAATTCCGATTGTAAAGCAACAAATCGAAATACATCTCTAGTATCGTGTTCAATCACAAAGCGGACTGCAGAATTGCATAGATTGCAAACGCCATCAAAGAGGATTATTTTTTTATTTGGAGGTAGGTTTAGCATTTCTTTTGTCATTGCGAGGAAAGCGCGCCATCACGCTCCAATATTCCACTTTATATTATTTTTACTTTTTTCGTCATTGCGAGGAACGAAGCAATCACATTCAGTTGCTCAACTTGTGTGCCTGTGTTAGTGTGTTTACTTCGTTCCTCGAAATGACTTTGATTGCGCTTACTACCGAAAGAAAATCCATCATTCAATCATAATATCTTTAATTTCTTCAAATAAATCTTTCCAAGTGGGATTTAAAGAACGAATCAAATCATTTTTAGCTTCTCTTGAACCTGCTTTAATTTGTTTTTCTCTAGCTATTGCATCACCAATCCACTGAAATTGTTCATAATAAACTAATACATTCACATTATAACGAGTAGAAAATGAATTTGAATATTTTTTGTCCTTGTGTTCCAAAATCCTTTGTGGTAGATTTGAGGTCACGCCAATATATACTACTGTTTGGTGTTTATTGGTGATGATGTAAATGAATCCAGGTTTCATCATATTTTTATTTTTTGTCATTGCGAGGAACGAAGCAATCACATCTAGTAATTCCATCACGATTTTTTACTTATGGTATGTGTTTGCTTCGTTCCTCGCAATGACTTTGATTGTGGTCACGAAATGCCTTTGGACTTAACTCTTCCCAGCCTCAACAAATTCCAATTCATCTAAACTTACTTTGGACGTGAAAATTCCATAATTTACTGTTGCTTTATTTTTTTCAATAGCGTCAATACTTCCAACAGATCTTCCATCCAGCATTCGCACACGATCTCCAACTTTTAAAATGGGCTTCGGTTTTTCGATAACAGGTTTAAGCTTCTTCTCTTTTTTCTCTTTTCTGATTTCTTCAACTTGTACAGCAACTTCTGCAACAACTTCTTTTTTCTTTTCGATTATTGCTTTGGCTTCTTTAGGAGTTGCTTTTTTACGCTTCGAATTTTCAATTTCGATAATTTTCAAAAATTCGCCAATAAGATCTTTTTTATTTTTATTGTTAAAATATTTCTCAGCAATATCTTCAATTTTCTGTCCAATATAAATCGTTTTTTGATTGCTGTCATATAATTCCTGATAGCTTTCCAGTTTCTGTTTGATTTTTACATTGATGTTTTCCATCTTTTTACTTTCCTCACGTGCTCTGGTTTCTTCTTCTTTAAGATTGATAGAAGTTTTCTCTAGTTTCGAACGCTCTTTTTGAAGCGTTGCAATGGTCTTGTCAAAACGTACTTTACCTACTTCAATTTTCTTTTTGGCACGATTTATTAATCCAAACGGAATGCCATTTTTCAGAGCAACCTCAAAAGTAAACGAACTTCCGGCTTGTCCTAATGCCAGTTTGTACATCGGTTCCAATGATTTTTCATCAAACATCATATTCGCATTGGTTGCAAAAGGTAATTCATTGGCAAGAATTTTTAAATTCGAATAATGCGTTGTAATGATTCCGAAAGCTTCACGATGGTAAAACTCTTCCAGGAAAATTTCTGCCAAAGCACCCCCCAATTCCGGATCAGAACCAGTACCGAATTCATCAATCAAAAACATAGTTTTCTTATTACACTTTTTAAGGAAATAATTCATGTTTTTTAATCGATAGCTATAGGTACTTAAATGATTTTCGATAGATTGATTGTCTCCAATATCCGTTAGAATTCTGTCAAACAAAAAAGTTTCACTACGTTCATGAACCGGAATCAACATCCCTGATTGCAGCATTAGTTGTAGTAAACCAACTGTTTTAAGCGAAATGGTTTTTCCTCCCGCATTGGGTCCGGAAATTACGATAATTCGGTTGTCCTGTTTTAATTCAATGGTTTGAGGATGTGTGATTTCATTCTTTTGCTTATTGTTCAGATATAAAATGGGATGATAGGCTTCTCTGAAGAATAATGTTCTTTCTTCTGTAATTGTTGGAAGAATTCCATTGATTCTATTGGCATATTTTGCTTTTCCGGCAACGACATCAATATCACTTAGAAATTCCTGATACTCGATTAACAAAGGTAAAAAAGGTCGAATAGCATTTGATAATTGTTTTAGAATTCGGGTAATTTCCTCTTTCTCTTCGTACTCCAAATTAGCTAATTCACGAGAATATTGTAAAGTAGCTTCAGGTTCAATATAAGCGATGCTTCCGGTTTTGGAACTTCCCAAAATAGAGCCTTTCACTTTACGGCGGTACATGGCCAAAACTGCTAGAACTCTACGGTTTTGTACAAAGCTTTCCTTTATATCATCTAAATAGCCAAGGCTGTTATTGTGTGTAAGGGCAACTCCAAAACTTTGGTTGACTTTACCGCGAACAATATTCATATTTTGTCTGATGCTCAAAAGGGCAGGAGAAGCATTGTCTTTTATTTCTCCATATTTATCTACAATAGCATCAATTAGCGTAACAATGTCCTTCGTATATTCAACTCTTGAAGCTCTTGCATTTAAATTCGGATAATAGTCATCAAACTTTTTAAGGAAATTCAATAAAAAATTTGAAGTTGACGAAAGTGTAGCAATTTTTCTAAAACTGCCTACTTCCAGAAAACTGTCTTCGATTGCTAAAAACTTAATTTCATGCGTGATAGCGTCAAATCCGTGATTCGGAATGGCGTTGTTATTTTCAAAAGACGAAACATATTCTGATGTCTGCAGTAAAGCCTGCATCAAGGTTTCCTTATCTCTAAATGGTGTTATTTGTAAAGCTTTTTCTTTTCCTATATCGGTGTTACAGCCAGAAGAAATGGTTTCGAGCACTGTTGGGAATTGTAAGTCTTGTAATGTTTTTTCGGTAATACTGATCATTTAATTTCTTTAAGAAAGTAAAGGCAAAAGTACAAAAAATACTAGCATTGAATACCGTAAAGTTTAGGACTAATTTTATTCGTTGTAAATATGATTTCAGTAAAAAAATCCTGAAATTCGCATAAAAAAAGTCATGGACGTAAAAATGCATCATTCCTGGAAACCCGTTTTGAATGAAGAATTTGAAAAACCATATTTCAAAGAATTAATAGATTTCGTAAAATCGGAATATACAAACAAGGTTTGTTATCCAAAAGGAAGCCAGATTTTTGCAGCTTTTGACCATTCTCATTTTGATCAGGTGAAGGTTGTTATCATAGGTCAGGATCCTTACCATGGACCCAATCAGGCTAATGGTTTGTGCTTTTCTGTGAATGACGGAATTCCGTTTCCTCCATCGCTCCAGAATATTTTCAAGGAAATAGAAACCGATTTAAATATACCGTTACCAAAAACAGGTAATCTGGAGCGTTGGGCAGACCAGGGCGTTTTTCTTTTAAATGCTACCTTAACAGTTCGACAATCCGAAGCTGGAAGCCATCAGGGAAAAGGTTGGGAAAAATTTACAGATGCAGTCATAAAGCAAATTTCTGCTGAAAAGGAAAATGTTGTGTTTTTGCTTTGGGGAGGTTTCGCTCAAAAGAAAGCAGCACTAATCGATGCTTCAAAACATCATATTCTAAAATCAGGACATCCTTCTCCATTAAGTGCCAATAGAGGATTTTGGTTTGGCAATAAACATTTCAGCAAGACAAATGATTTCTTAAAGTCAAAAAAAATACAGGAAATTTCTTGGTTTTAAAAATATTTTTTGTAAATTTAGGATTACAATAATACGTTTATTTATAAAAGTCCATTTAACAATTTACGATGACAAATATATAAAATACAGATTTCCAAAAACTGTTTTGAAGAAAATCCAATAGCAATTTGAATGTTATTGGATTTTTTTATGAAACAGGCATACGAATCAATCAAAGAATTAAAAAAAGGGATTATCTTTGCACCACATTCAACACAAACTAATTTTCATGAGTTCAGATTCCAGCAAAAGGTACGCGCAAAGAGGTGTTTCGGCATCAAAAGAAGACGTACACAACGCCATAAAAAATATTGATAAAGGTTTATTTCCTCAAGCTTTCTGCAAAATTGTTCCTGATTATTTAACTCAGGATGAAGAACATTGCTTAATTATGCATGCTGACGGAGCCGGTACAAAATCGTCTTTAGCGTATATGTACTGGAAAGAAACCGGAGATATTTCTGTTTGGAAAGGAATTGCTCAGGATGCCTTAATCATGAATATTGATGACTTATTATGTGTTGGGGCAACCGATAATATCTTGCTTTCATCTACTATTGGAAGAAATAAAAATCTAATTCCGGCCGAGGTAATTTCAGCCATCATCAACGGAACTGAAGAATTAATCAATGAATTAAAAACTTTTGGAGTAACCATTCATTCAACAGGTGGGGAAACTGCCGATGTTGGTGATGTTGTTCGTACCATAATTGTAGATTCTACCGTTACAGCTCGTATGAAACGCAGCGATGTTGTGGATAACGCAAACATTAAAGCGGGTGACGTGATTGTTGGTTTGGCTTCTTTTGGTCAGGCAACTTACGAAAAAGGCTACAATGGCGGAATGGGAAGTAACGGACTAACATCTGCACGTCACGATGTTTTCGGAAAATATTTAGCCAAAAAATATCCGGAAAGCTTTGATGCTCTTGTTCCCGAAGAATTAATTTATTCTGGTCAGGTAAATCTAACCGATGAAGTGGAAGACAGTCCAATAAATGCTGGTCAGTTGGTACTTTCACCAACCAGAACTTACGCCCCCATCATCAAGAAAATTTTAGACACCTACACGCCAAACGAAATTCACGGAATGGTGCATTGCAGCGGAGGAGCGCAGACTAAAATTTTACATTTCGTTCAGAATTTACACATTATAAAAGACAATTTATTCCCGGTTCCGCCATTGTTCAGGTTAATTCAGGAACAATCAAAAACCGACTGGAAAGAAATGTATCAGGTTTTCAATTGCGGCCACCGTATGGAAATTTATGTTCCAGAAAACATTGCTCAGGATATTATCGCGATTTCAAAATCATTCAATGTCGATTCGCAAATTGTAGGTAGAGTAGAAGCTTCAGCTTCAAAAAAACTGACTATTACAAGTGAATACGGTACTTTCGAATATTAATATATGACTAATTAGCTTTTCAGGAGCTGATCCCGCTATCCGTTACAATCTTTTGCTTTTTAAAGAAAAAAGCAAAAGGATTTTCACTACTATCGGGGCTAAAACACCACTTTGTTATGTACGAATTACTTTTTTGGAGATATTTAGAAGAAGTTTACCTAAACCATCATGAAGTTTATGAAGCTCTGCTGGAAAAACAGAAAGTTGAAGGTCTGGAGATTCTTCCTGTTGAGGTAATTCTAAACCGAATTAATTCTGTTTTTTCGCAATGGGAAAAAGTAGATGAGAATAGTTGGAAAAACAATTCAGGAAAAGGTGCATTTCAGGTAATTTCAACTCCACAAAGCATCAAAGTCGACTGTTACGGTACCGAAGGAAAAACCATGAATAAACTGGTTGAAGTAATGGAAGAATTCAAATGTCCTTTATATGACCCTCAGATTCCGGAACGCTACGATGAAATGAGTGAATAGTATATAAATAAAAATGTCCCACATAATTGGGACATTTTTTATTTAAAAATTCTAATTTTTTACCGTTTCAGTTGATGGATTTAAAAGATTGGGTTCTCCAAAACCAATTTGTCCTAATTTTTGCAGTTGAGTTTTGGCATCTCCAACAATTAAAAAAATCATTTCATTTGAGTTTAAATATTTTCCTGAAAGATTTTTGATTTCTTCAATAGTCATATTTTTTACAATGCTCTCTCTTTGTTTACTATAATCATTCGGGAATTTATAGTTGCTGATATTAAAAAGCATATCCAATTTTGCAGATAAAGTTTCAAATGCTCTTGCATTACTTTTAATAAGATAGTCTTTAGTAACATCCAGATCCGTTTTATTGAAATTTTTGCCGTATTGATCCAATATTTCTTTTATTAAACTAACCGATTCATAAGTTACATTAGATCGTACGCCACTATCAATTGTAAATGATCCTTTATTATTTGATCCCTCAAATGCAGATCTAATGCCATACGTATATCCTTTTCCTTCTCTTAATTGTTGCGTTAGTTGCGACGCAAAACCACCTCCGCCTAAACGGTAATTCATTATTTTGGCTGCATAAAAATCTTTATCGGTAGCATGAAGTGAACGATAGCCTATCTTGATGACAGACTGTTTTGCATTAGGTACATCATAAAAATAGATTTTTGATTTAATTTCACTTTTAGCAGTTTCAATTTTAGGAAAAACAACATTTTTAGATGTCCATTTTTTATTTAGCGAAGCCAAAGAAGTAGTAACATTGTTTTCAGCAATAGCGCCAACAATTTGAAAATCAGAAACAGATGGAGCAAAATTTTTGGTGTAATACTCTTTTAAATCTTCAATAGTAATGCTGGTAACAGAATTTTCAGTTCCAATTCGGTTGTTTGCCAGAATGGATTCACTTCCATAAAGTAATTTTCTGAATTCATTTTCCGCAATATTCTTTGGGTTTGCCTTTTCCTGTAGAATTTTACTTAAAGTACTTTGTTTGATTAAATCAAATTCTTTTGTGTCCCAACGTGGTTTCAGTACTATTTCCTCAACTAGCTGTATGGTTTTGTCATAGTTCTTTGCCAGGGTATTTCCTGTAATAAAAATAGCTTCATCAGTTGCATAAGCATTAATTTCCGCTCCAAGATTTTTGATGGCGTTCTCTAATTGTTCTGGGGTTTTGTCCTGAGTTCCCTTAGTCATCAATTCAGCTAAAAGGTTAGAAACCCCAATTTTATTTGCTGTTTCCAAAAGCATTCCGCCGTTAATTTGCAATTGAAATTCAACAAGAGGTACTTCCTGATTCTCAATCCCTGAAACGTTTAAGCCAGATGATAATTTCTTTTTCCAAACCAAAGGTAAATTTACTTCAGGGCTTTTTCCATATGGAGGTTCCAGACTTCTGTCAAAGGCTGACGGTGTTTTTTTATAGTTTGCCGCTATGCTTGCGTCAAACGAATCTTCTTTTCCTTCAATTATTTTTTCCTCAGCAACATTTGCTAAAACCGATCCTTCCAACACTAAATTTTCCTGACCTTTTGGTACAAAACAAGTAGCTATAAAATTTTTCCCTTTTATGTATTTGTTATAAACGCGCATAACATCTTCACGAGTTACAGCCAGGATATTTTTTATATCCTGATTAATATAATCCGGTGTTCCTGCAAAAATTTTATATTGTGCCAATTGAAATCCTTTTCCCAATACACTTGCTAAACCAGTATAAAATGCGGTTTCCTGTCCGGCTTTAATTCTATTTAAATCCTGTTGCGAAATTCCTTCGGCTTCAAAAATTTTAAAACCTTCATTTATTCCATTTTCGACCTCATTTAAGTTTGTTTTTTCAAAAGCTGTAATTTCCAGCATGTACTGACCAGCTATTTCAGAATCATATTGAGATATATTTACAGCATCCGTAAGCTTTTTGTCTTCAACAAGCGTTCTGTACAAAGGAGCTTTTTTGCCTGTTGAAAGATAATTTGCCAAAACATCTAAGGCATAACTGTCAGGATGAAATCTATAAACAGATGGCCATGTGAGAGTTAATTGCGGTAAAAGCGCAAAGTTATCTTCATAATGAAGTTTTTTAGCGGCTTTGAGCGTTACAAGCTCTTTCTCCATGTTAGGAATATCCGCACCACGCTTTATTTCGCCAAAATATTTTTTCACCCATTTTTCTGCCTCATTCTTATCAAAATCACCAGCAATCGTTAACGTGACATTATTCGGTACATACCAGCGATTGTAAAAGTTTTTTACATCGTCGAGCGAAGCATTTTGTAAATCTTCAAGTGAACCAATAACTTCCCAACTATAAGGATGCGAAGTTGGATATAAATTAGTATCGATTACTGACATGGTATGACCATAAGGTCTATTGTCATAACTCTCTCTCTTTTCATTTTTAACTACTTGTTTTTCTTTAGCAAGAACAGGATCTGTGACTGTATTGATGAAATAGCCTAATTTATCAGCTTCTGCCCAAATCATTTTCTCTAAAGCATCTTTTGGAACTGTTTGGTAATAATTAGTGCGATCTCTGCTTGTAGAACCATTAGCACCTGAACCACCAATTTGTGCGCTCATTTTATCAAGTCCTCCCTTTCCTAAGTTTTCAGATTCAAGAAAAAGCAGGTGTTCAAATAAATGTGCAAATCCTGTGCGTCCCTCTTTTTCTCTTGCTGATCCTACATGGCAAGTCAATGCAACTGCAACAACAGGGTCAGAGCGGTCAATATGAAAAATCACATTGAGCCCATTATCTAATGTGAATTGCTCAAATTCAACCTTAAATTCTTTTGATTTGTTTGTTTTGGTCTGATCTTGCGAATAGCAGGAAAATCCAGTAAAAATGACGAACAGAAACACTAAAAAAGAGCTTGATTTCATGAGTTGTTTTTTTAATTTGAATCCGTAGTTGTTACGGCAGTAAAATGGTTAGAAACCAAAAACGAAATTAAGAAAATAAAAATAGATTTATGAATGTTAATAAGTTAAGTTCTGTTTAATGTTCTTTAAATTTAAATAATTATGAGTGCAAAGTTTAAAGAACTTTGTTTCTTTGTATTGCTTACATTATTATGAATAAACATATGAATTTGACTTTTTCCCAAAATATAATACTCGAAGATGAAACGGTTTTGCTTAGACCTATAAAAATCACTGACGTCGATAATTTATTAGAAATTTCCATCAAGGAGCCTGAAACCTGGAAATATTCTTTGGTTGGTGCTGACGGGAAAGAAAATCTCATTAATTATATTCAATTAGCTATAAAAGCAAGAGAGAATCAAAAAGAGTTTCCATTTATAGTTTTCGATAAAAAATCTCAAAAATACGCGGGCTCAACCCGTTTTTACGATATAAATCTCGAATACAAAACTTTGCAATTAGGCTACACCTGGTATGGTTCCGCTTTTAGAGGAACGGGACTTAACAAACATTGTAAGTTTCTATTGCTTGAATTTGCTTTTGAAACACTTGAAATGGAACGTGTAGAATTCCGTGCAGATAATAATAATGAACGAAGTATAGCTGCTATGAAAAGCATCGGCTGTAAAGTTGAAGGCGTTTTGCGCAGTAACATGCCAACCGCAAATAATCAAATACGTCGTGATTCAATTGTTTTGAGTATCTTAAAAGAGGAATGGTTTGGGGGAGTAAAAGAAAATCTGATGAAAAAGCTGTGAAAATTTTCTACAGTGTTTTTTGATAACTCGATATATTTAAAATCCCTTCTTCTAATTTTTTAAAAGCATATTTTGTTGTAATTTTCTAATCTGAAATTGTATTAAATCTTTTAGTAGCATTTTGATCTCAAATGATTAAAAAAAAATACCCAATGAATATTACAGATAATAAAGGTTTTTTATTAGGTTTATCTATGTTGATATTTGGTTTTACAAATCAAATCAATGCACAAAAGAAAACTCCCGAAAAACGAAATTTGATTCAGTATGTTGATCCAATGATAGGAACCTCCAAAATGGGGCATACGTATCCCGGTGCCACAGTTCCGTTTGGCAGCGTTCAGTTAAGTCCGGAAACTGATACCATTGCGTATAGCCTAAACGGAAAATACAATGGAGAAGTCTATAAATATTGTGCAGGATATCAATATGAGGACAAAACAATCGTAGGTTTTAGTCACACACACTTTAGCGGAACAGGACATTCTGACTTGGGTGATTTTTTAATTATGCCTACTACAGGTAAATTACAGTTGAATCCCGGAGTTGCTTCAAAACCAGAATCAGGATATAGATCTGTGTTTTCTCATGCTACAGAAAAATCAGAGCCTGCCTATTATAGTGTGCTCTTGGAAGATCATAAAATTAAAGCCGAACTTACTGCAACAACTCGCGTCGGAATGCACCAATATACCTTTCCGAAATCGGATGATGCACATATAATTCTCGATTTAACTTCTGGAATTTACAATTATGATAAAAAAAATGTGTGGACATTCGTTCGAGTTGAAAATGATACTTTAATTACAGGATACCGCCAAACGAATGGCTGGGCAAGAACCAGAACGGTTTATTTTGCAATGTCTTTCAGTAAACCAATTAAAAGCTACGGACAGGCAACGCAGGAAAAAAGCGTTTATAGAGGTTTTTGGGGAAGATTTGATCAAACCAAAAATTTCCCTGAAATGGCTGGCCAAAACCTAAAATTGTTTTTTGATTTTAATACCGAAGAAGGCGAGAAGATCAAAATCAAAATAGCGCTTTCACCAGTAAGTTCTCCTGGAGCATTAGAGAATATGAAAAAAGAAACTCCGGATTGGGATTTTGAAAAAGTTAAAAAACAAAGCCAGGAGGTTTGGAATAAGGAACTGAATAAAATTCAAATTGAAACCATCCAAAAAGAAGATCTTGTGAATTTCTATACAGCCATGTATCACGCCTTCTTAGGTCCGACAGAATATATGGATCTTGATGGTAATTATAAAGGATTGGATATGAACGTTCACAAAGCGGACAATTTTAAAAATTACACCAGTTATTCGTTATGGGATACGTATCGCGCTTTGCATCCTTTATTTAATATAGTACAGCCAACTAGAAATTCAGATATGATCAGTTCAATGTTGGCGCATTCAGATCAAAGTGTTCATAAAATGCTGCCAATCTGGTCGCATTATGCCAATGAAAATTGGTGCATGATTGGTTATCATTCCGTTTCTGTAGTTGCAGATGCTATCGTAAAAGGAAATACAAATTTTGATCCTGAAAATGCACTTCAGGCTTGTGTGAATACGGCTAAAGTTCCGTATTATGATGGCTTGGAATATTACATGAAAATGGGTTATGTTCCTGAAGATAAAAATGGTTCGTCAGTTTCTAAAACTTTAGAATATGCTTATGACGATTGGGCAATTGCTCAGGCGGCAAAGAAATTAGGCAAAACCGATATTTATAATGAATTCATCGAAAGATCGAAAAACTATAAAAACGTTTATGATGCCAAAACAGGTTTTATGCGTCCAAAATTAAACGACGGAACCTTCAAAAAAGAATTTGATCCTCTTGACACACACGGACAAGGTTTTATTGAAGGAAATTCATCGAATTACAGTTTATATGTACCACAGGATCCAACAGAAATGATTAAAATGATGGGCGGAAACGATAAATTCAATTTTAGATTAGATTCGTTATTTAGTATGCACTTACCTGATAGATATTTTGAAAATACAGAGGATATTACAAGAGAAGGTATCATTGGCAATTATGTTCATGGAAACGAACCTTCTCATCATGTTGTTTATTTATACAATTGGACAAATTCTCCTTGGAAAGCTCAGGATAAAATCAGAATGATCCTGAAAAAAATGTACCGAAACGGTGCCGATGGTTTAGGTGGAAATGATGACTTCGGGCAAATGAGCGCATGGTATATATTCAGTAGTTTAGGATTTTATCCTGTTGCTCCGGGTTCTGATGAATATGCTTTAGGAAGTCCCTTAGTTAAAAATGCTGTTTTCAATTTAGAAAATGGTAAAACTTTCGAAGTGGAAACGGTAAATCAATCTGATAAAAATGTATTTGTCAGCAAAGTGCTTTTGAATGGTAAAGAACTTTCTAAACCTTTCTTGAAACACGCTGACCTTATCAATGGTGGAAAAATTACATTCTATATGAGCAGTAAGGCCAATAAAAAGAATTACCAGAATTAATAATAATCAAAATATAGCATAGTTTGAGAAAAACTTCACGAAATTTGCAGCTTAAAATATAAAAGGACTCTCATGAAAATAAATCTAAAATCAGGAATTGATAAATTGCTTTTCGGAATGAAGCAAAATGATGTAACGGCAGTTTTAGGAAAACCGGATAAAAATTATAATGACGAAGATGATAATGTAATTTTTGTTTACAATCCGCAAAAAATAAGATTAACCTTTTATCAGGAAGAGGACCTAAAATTAGGATATGCGGTTGCTTCAAGTAATGATTTAGAAGTTTTAGGAGTAAAACTTATCGGAAGAAAGATTGCAGATGTAAAAAAAGATCTGGCAACAAAAGGAATCACAAAATACAATCAGGAAACATTTGATACTTTCGAAAACTATTTTAATGAAGACAACTGGTTCATTCTCCAAACCGAATTTGATGAAGTAGTAAAATTTGAAATTGGTGCCATCATTAATGACAAGGACGAATTTGATTGGAAGTTCCCGGTTAAGAAATAAGTTTGCAATACAACATGATAAAGACCCGACAGATTTTAAAACCTGTCGGGTTTGTTTTTTTTTGTACCTAATTTATAAGTAGCGATTTCTGCTATAATATATAAGAGTAGTTTTTGTAACAGAATTATCAGGAGCTTATTCCCGCTATCCGTTGCAATCTTTTGCT